>JAQENU010000001.1 GCA_027676805.1 Coprobacillaceae bacterium UN01-12pH3A
GGAAACGATCGGCATTCCAACTTCTTTTCCGGCTTTATATAGAATATCTAATCCGCTTGATCCCATTCCTTGGAACGCATAGGGACTGGTACGAGGCTTGAAGGCTCCGCCGCGAAGCATATTGGCACCGGCTGCCTTTGCTGCTCTAGCAATCTCGATGACTTGTTCTTCTGATTCGATGGAACAAGGACCGGCAATGACCGCTAAATGATCTCCACCCACTTTAACGCCTGACACATCAATGATAGAGTCATCAGGGTGGAAAGCACGGTTTGCTTTCTTATACGGTTCAGAGACTTTCATCACCCTTTCAACGGCTTCATCGACTTCTAAGCTTCTAGGATCAATCTGAGTTGTATCACCGACTAAACCGATAATCGTTGTTTCTACTCCTTGTGATAAATAAGGATCTAATCCTTTAGAGCGGACTAAGTTTTGAATTCTTTCAATATCCTCTTGCTTTGTTTTTGGTTTTAATACGATAATCATAATGTTTTCTCCTTTCATTTTCACATATATAAAAAACTCTCATCCTATAAAAGGACGAGAGCTATGCTTCGTGTTACCACCTTTGTTTATAAATACCTCACGATATTTATCTCATCAAGTACGCTAAAAATTTAGTACATACTCTAACACGATAACGGGTGTACCCGGCTGCGCCTACTTGTTTCAGCGTTCTACTCCAAGATGTATTCAATAGTTCTTTTGCCTTCTTTTTCACCAGCCAAGAAGTCTCTATGCCTAAAAGAAATATTTACTCTTTCTCTTCACTGTATTTATATATGTCTATGTGTATAATATAATGTTGAGCAGGCGAAATGTCAATGATTTACAAAAAACTTTTTGATTTCTTTACTAACTCCTTTAATTGCGCTAATATATAGGTTATATGATGATCGGTAGGGAGGAATAGGCATGTTTAACACTGTAGAAGAAGTATATGAGTTCATTGATAGTCAAAAGGATCGAGTATATGCATTGGATAACTTTAAGCATTACATGGAAAAGATGGGAAATCCGCAATTAAAGATTCCTTGCATTCATATTGGCGGAACAAATGGAAAAGGAAGCACCACTAACTATATCCGCAGTGTCCTTCAAGAACAAGGCTATACAGTAGGAACTTTTACATCTCCTTTTTTAGAGAAGCCACAGGATCAGATTCGTATCAATGATCGATTTATTGAGGATCGCTTCATGGTCACTTTAGCGAATCGCTATATGGATGACTGGATGAAGGCAGAAATCTCTAAATTTGAAATAGAAGTGTTTATTGCGATTTCTTATTTTATCGAAAATCATATTGATTATGCGATTTTTGAAGTAGGATTAGGGGGAGAACTGGATGCCACGAATATCGTGACACCGCTCGTTGCCGTCAATACGAATATCGGCTTGGATCATATTGCCTTTTTAGGGAATACCTATGAACAGATTGCCCGCACCAAAGCGGGGATTGTGAAACCAGGAATTGATTATATAACGGGCGAGCAAAAAGAAGAATGTTTACATGTTTTTGAAGCTGTCTGTCAGAAAAATCATTCTCAGCTGATTCAGGTAAGACCGATAAAAGCAATGAAGCAGGATCCCTTTGTTTCGTTTGAGTTTGCTCACCTTTCAATACAGTTAAGCACTCTGGCTGCATATCAGGCCAAAAATGCGGCATTAGCCTTAGAGGTGCTGTTTTATTTAAGGGCACAAAAAGGGATAAGAATCAGTGATGAAGTGATGATCAGGGGAATGAAAAAAGCATCTTGGAAAGGGCGCTTTGAAGTGATGCGTGAAAAACCATTGGTGATTATTGATGGCGCACATAATAATGATGGCATTGAGGCATTCATTGACTCTGCTAAGCATTTTAAAGACATTAAAGTCATTTTTACAGCTTTAAAAGATAAATCCACTCATGAAATGATGGAGCTTCTTTTCACCTTGACGAATGATATTGTGGTCACTGAATTTGAATTCTATCGCAGTCAGACAGCTAAGAAGCTGGCAGAGGATTTTCCTGTTTTGATTGATGAAGACTGGCAGCATGCTGTTGATGAAGGCTTAAAACATCAAGGAACTTTACTCATTACCGGATCTTTATATTTCATTACTCGCGTAAGAAAATATTTATTAGAGAAAGGGGAGTCTACTGGTTCATAAGAACCTAGATTGAAAAGAATGTACGGTATGCAAATATCGGAATTAACGCCTGTGGAGTAGCAACACGTTGAAGCAGGAAGCGACACATTTTTTCAAAGTAGCAAAAAATGTATGTTTGTACAAATTATAGTGTTTATTATTTTACTCGTGATTGGATTTTTAGTTTTTAAAACAGATCCGTTTAAGGCGGATACTAAAAAAATCAGCTTAGCAGCAATCTTTGTTGTATTGGCTGTTGTACTGAAGCGTTTTTCACTGATGATTCCATTGTTTGGGTTTCCCAGTCTGCAAATTGGCTTTGAAACCTTGCCTCTAGTTATTGGCGGAATGCTTTTGGGTCCCGGCTATGCTTTTTTAATTGGACTGGCTGTGGATGTGATTGGTCTGGTTATTGCCCCAAACGGTTTCCCGTTTTTAGGCTTTACATTGAATTCTGTGCTAAGACCATTGATCCCGGCAATTTGGATGAAGCATCAGCGCCATTTTAGTGAAAAACAGATTATCTATGGACTTTATGCAGGAATGTTGGTTTTATCAATCGGAGCGTCTGTTTATGTGTGTACGCTCAGCAGCATAACGGTCTCAAAAGAAATCATCGTGATTACATCATCGATTAAAATCGGAACTGTGCTTCTTTGTGTAGGCGTCAGTCTTCTGATGATACTAATATGTCAATATCTTCGAAAAAAACTCGATGCCACGTCGCAGGCAGATTTATTGAACTGGATGGTCATCGTAGTTGTTTTAGAAGTTTTTATAAATTTTCTGTTAACTCCGTTTTGGCTGCAAACCATGTACGGTATTCCGTGGATCGCTTCTTTGCTGATTCGTATATTAAAAGCCTGCATCATGGTGCCGCTGAGCATCTTTATCGGCTATAGCTGCTATGAGATGATCAAACGGATTGTGAAATAGATTCTTTCAGAGATATAAAAATGTCTCTGATTTTTTTATTGTTTATGATATGATGGTAAAAGCAAAGGGGAATGAAGTATGAAAAAATATGGGATCTTGGCACTGATCATCTGCAGTGCTTTACTGTTTGGGTGTGAGAAGAAGGCCAAGCTTGTCTTGAAGCAGGATTTATTTATCTATGAATTAGGGGAGCCGATTCCTAAAGAGTTAGATGCCTATTTAGATGTAGAAAAACTGGATGAAAAACAAATTAATGAGGCTGCTTTGACGTTATCGATTCCAAAAGACCGCTCGGTTACCAAAGGGGATAAAACCTATGTCATGACAGGAAGCTACGAAGGAACGATTACATATTTAAAAGAAGCTGTGCATTTTACTGTGGAAATCAAAGATACCACCGCACCGCAGCTAAGTGGATTAAGCAGTATTGAAATTCCACTAGGCACACCGCTGGATTACAGTCTTTATTTTAATACACAGGATCTAAATGAATTGGAGCCTATTACTTTTGATGAGAGTCAGATCGATTATCAGACTGAAGGAGCTTATATGCTTAAAGTAATAAGCAAAGATGCCGCACAAAATGAAACCGTCTTGGAAGTTCCGGTGACATGTATCTTAGTTAATGAGAATCAGGAAGCAAGCTCTGAAATCATCAGCAATGAAGATGGGTCACAGCATTATGTGACTCATGTGACAGATAAGAAGCGTTCAATTTTAATGGATGTTCCTTATTATAATCAGTTTGCTTTAGGTGCTCCGGTAGGCTGCGAATCAGTATCATTATATATGGCCCTGCGTTATAAGGGGTATGTCTCAGATTTGGATTGTGTATCTTTTATTTCGACTACACCACAGTCTCCTGATAATAATCCTCATCATGGGTTTGTAGGTACCGTTTTTGATCAGCATCGCTACGATATTTTACCGGCTATTTTTCCGAGTGCTTTTACACCTTGGGCAAATCAGTACGGTAAAGCCTTGGATATCAGCGGTACAGGTACAGAGGGCGTGATTAATCAGCTGTTAGCGGGGAATCCGGTTGTTATATGGGCAACTGCCTATTTCAAACCGATTGAGTGGCAGCAGTTTGATTGGGGAAGCGGCTTTAGAAACACGCATACCGTATGTCTGACCGGAGTAGATGAAGATTTAGGGGTCATTTACTATAATGATCCGGTAACTAGGAAAAATGAAACAGTCGATATTGCGACTTTCAGTGCAATCTATGAAGTACAGAATTTTGGTGTCGCTATTTTATAAGAGTTGACAAAAAGGAAGAAGTTCTATAAAATGATTAAAAACAATGAGAAAGAATAGTAGAAACAAACCATCAGAGAATTAGCCATGGCTGAAAGCTAATAATTGTTTTGAACCTGCTTTTGAGTTGCTTCGGCCGGAGGAAACTCCGTTATCAATGAAGTGATAAAATTAGGTGGTACCGCGATTATTCGCCCTATGTGGGGCGAATTTTTTTATTTGAATGGAGGAAATAAAAATGAAAATGTCTAAAATGTTAATGCCGACACTTAGAGAAGTAAGCGGTGATGTTGAAATCGAAAGTCATCGTTTGATGCTGAAAGCCGGACTGATCAGAAAGATGGCGTCAGGAGTTTATAATTATTTGCCGTTAGGCTTAAAAGCTCTGCGTCAGATCGAACAGATCATTCGCAGCGAAATGAATGATGCCGGGGCTCAGGAAATTTTGGCTTCTGCTTTGATTCCCAGTGAGCTTTGGGAAGAATCCGGACGTTATCATGCTTATGGTCCGGAATTGATGCGTTTAAAAGATAGAAATGATCATGAATTTTGTTTAGGACCCACACATGAAGAAGTATTTACTGCTATTGCCAGACAAGAAATTAAATCGTATAAGCAGCTGCCTATTAATCTATATCAGATTCAAACGAAATATCGCGATGAAATCAGACCACGTTATGGCATGATGCGCTCACGAGAGTTTTTAATGAAGGATGCTTACAGTTTTGATAAGGATCAGGCAGGGTTGGACCATTCTTTTCATGTTATGAAAGAGACATATCAGCGGATCTTTGAACGTTGTGGTCTTAAAGCTATCGGTGTAGAAGCCGATTCAGGCAGTATCGGGGGAAGCAATTCAATGGAATTCATGGTACCTTCTGTGGTAGGAGAAGATGATATCGTACATTGTCCTAATTGCCATTATACCGCTAATATCGAAAAAGCAGCCTCATATCCGGAAACAGAAGCAAAGACGGAACTGTTAGAGCTAGCAGAGGTATCAACACCTGATGTGCATACGATTGAAGAAGTAGCCGCTTTTTTTGATGTTGATTTCAAAAAGACGGTTAAAACATTAATTTATACAGCGGATCAGCAAACCATCGCTGTCATGGTTAGAGGAGATAGAGAAGTTAATGACGTTAAAGTAAAGAATTATTTGAATCTAACAGAAGAAATTATTTTAGCTGATGAAATGACAGTACAGACATGCACACACGCTAAAATAGGATTCGCCGGACCAATCGGACTTGAAGTCGATCATTTATTGGTTGATGAGGAAGTGGCGGGGCTTGCTAATATGATCACAGGAGCCAATAAGAACGACTGCCACTATCAAAATGTCAACTATCCTCGTGATTTTGAAGGAGCGGTCGGGGACTTCCGTTTAGTTCAGGCAAACGATCATTGCCCGCATTGCCAAGCTCCGTTAGAAATTTCAAGAGGAACGGAAGTTGGACATATTTTTAAATTGGGAACCAAATATTCAGAAGCTATGAATGCTCAGTTTTTAGATGAAAACGGGAAATCCCAGCCATTTGTCATGGGCTGCTATGGTATTGGAGTCAGCCGAATGCTTGCTTCCATTATTGAACAGCATCATGATGATAAAGGGATTATTTGGCCTAAAAGCGTAGCCCCTTACCAAGTGACGATTCTAATCATGAACATGAAAGATGAGCAGCAAATAAAAGCTGCAGAGGATCTTTATACTCAGCTGAAAAAAGCACATATAGAGGTTCTGTTGGATGACCGTAATGAACGTGCCGGGGTTAAGTTTAATGATGCCGATTTACTGGGTATTCCATTAAGAATTACCGTAGGAAAAGGGATTGCCGAGCATCAAGTTGAAATAAAGGCACGTCATGAACAGGATACCCATTATATGGATATTGATGAAGCTCTTCATTACTGTTTAAACAACGAAAATGACAGGTCAGCTGCCTAATCTAATATCACTTAGCCGTATTGGGTTAAGCCTTCTGTTGTTAGGACTGTATGATCAGCACCTCCTCTTTTTGAGTGTTTATGGCATATGTGTTTTGAGCGATCTGCTGGATGGTTATTTAGCTCGCAGATTAAGCTGTGCGACCATATTAGGGGCACGATTAGACAGTTTAGGGGATCTTATTTTTTTAACCGCAAGCACCTATCTTGTTGTATTTCAATGGAAGATCACGTTTCCTTTTTATATCAGCATCATGATTTCCTTTTGTCTTGTTGTTCGTTTATTCAATTTGATTTATACGTATCTTAAATTTCATCAATGGAATATTTTGCATACGTATTTAAATAAAATCACTGGCTGTTTGTTGGCTTTCTTTGTGCCAATCTATCTGTCAGGGAGTTCTGCAATAGAGGTGGTAATGCTGTTGACAAGCGGTTTTGCGATCATCGCTTCCATAGAAGAAACGCTTATTCTCCAAAAGCAAAAGATCTATTTGGTTAATCAAAAAAGTATTCGCGAATAGCAAAATGTGTTGTATAATAAAGACTTAGGTGGTGAGAGAATGGAAAGATTTAAAACCCCTTCAGCAAGCATGCTGATTCTAGGCAGGTATAATCACGGAAAATTAGAAATACTATTACAGAAAAGACAAAATACCGGATATATGGACGGGTACTATGATTTTGCTGCCAGCGGACATATTGAAAAAAATGAATCTGCAAAAATGGCGATGATTCGAGAAGCTAAAGAAGAATTAGGCATCGATATTACAGAAGAAGCATTGCAGTTTAGTTCGATCGTTCATAAAAAATTAGAGCGTGATGAATCAGGATATTTTAACTTCTATTTCTATGCCGAAAAATATTTGGGGATTCCTTGTGTCAACGAACCGGAAAAATGTTCCGAAATAAAATGGTTTGCGATCGATGCGCTGCCGGAAAATTTTATTGATGATCGAAAGCAGGCAATCGAGAATCACCTCAATAATGTTTATTATAATGAATATGGATTTACCAAGGAGAAGTAATATGGAAGAAAGAATTTATTTAAGAAAATTAACTGCTGGTGACTTAGATCATCTTTGTGCTTTGTATCATAATGAGAATATAGCGAAATATATGCGTCATGGCAAACATAAATCTATTGATGAAACAAAAAAACTGTTAGATATGTATTTAAATGATGAAAATTATGCATATGCCATCATTCATAAAGAAGAGGAGGCCTTTATTGGCTATATCAGTTTAGCTCTTATTGATGCACAAAAGGGAAGCTATACCTTATCTGTCATGAGCTATGAAAAATACTGGAACGGCGGCTATAGCAGTGAAGCGTTGAAAATGCTGATCGAAACAGCAAAAACACTTCCGGTAAAGGAAATTGTTTCCTATGTATGTAAAGAAAATATCGGTTCATGCAAAGTGATGGAAAAGTGCGGCTTTACTCTTCATTTTATGATTGATGAAGAAAGTACCAAACCGGTCTGTGTTTATCACTATCAGTTTTAAGCATCTTGGGATGCTTTTTATTTATCCGATAATCAAATAGATAGAGTACATAATAAAATTATGGTATAATTTTAATGAGGTGTTAAAATGGAAAATAGTCGAATTATCTTTATGGGAACCGCTACCTTTTCACAGGCGGTTTTAGAAAAATTAATTGAAAAGAAGTATAATATAGTGCTTGTTGTTACACAGCCCGATAGAAAAGTAGGAAGAAAAAAAGAAGTCAAAATGCCTGAAGTCAAAGAAGTGGCATTAGCACATGGCATTCCTGTTTTTCAGCCTAATCGCATTAAAGAGGATTATCAGCTGATTATCGATGCAAAAACAGATTTGATTATAACGGCAGCTTATGGACAGCTTATTCCGCAGGCAGTTTTAGATGCGCCAAGATTAGGCTGTGTCAATGTACATGCGTCACTGCTTCCAAAATATCGTGGAGGCGCTCCGGTTCATCAGGCAATTATTGATGGGAATGATCATACCGGTGTAACGATTATGTATATGGTAAAAAAGATGGATGCCGGAGATATGATCGCTTCCAAAGAAGAACCGATCTATACGGAAGATACGGTTGGCAGTTTATATGATCGTTTAAGTCATGTTGGAGCTGACTTGCTGCTGGAAGTACTGCCTTCGATTTTGGAAGGTACGAATCCTCATATTCAACAGGATGAATCACAAGTCACATATGCACCAATCATTAAACACGAACAGGAGCATGTTGATTTTAGGACTACAGCTTTTTTAGTGGACTGTAAGATTCGAGGATTAAATCCATGGCCGGGAGCATACACGACGTATCAAGGAAAAACAGTGAAGCTTTGGGCTGGGAAAACGCATGTTTGTGAAAATGCAATGAAGCATCATGGACACGAGAAAAATGGAACAATCGTTAAATTGTTTAAGGATGCTATTGGAGTTAAGGTAGAAGACGGTGTTTATCTTCTGACGGAAATACAATTAGAAGGAAAAAGAAGAATGCCGGTTAAAGATTTAATGAACGGACATCATCCTTTTGTAGTAGGTGAATGCTTTGAATAATAAAGAAAGGGGAAATCGAAGATGCGAATGGTCGATTTAATCAATAAAAAAAGATTAGGTGAAAAGCTAACCAAAGCGGAAATCGATTTTATCATAAAAGGCTATTGTGATGAATCTATTCCTGATTATCAAATGAGTGCCTTTTTAATGGCGGTATGCTTTCAAGGTTTAGATGAGGAAGAATTGTATTATCTTACTGAGGCTATGATTCATAGCGGGGAAATCATTGATTTAAGCAACATCAGCGGAATCAAGGTGGATAAGCACTCTACCGGCGGAGTAGGTGATAAAACCTCTCTTGTTTTAGGACCGCTAGTGGCAAGCTGCAATGCCAAAGTCGCTAAAATGTCCGGACGTGGGTTAGGGCATACGGGCGGAACGCTTGACAAATTAGAATCTATCCCGGGATTTACAATAGAAGTCAGCATTGAAGATTTTCATCGGCAGGTAGAAGAAATCGGTCTGGCTATCGTTGGTCAAAATCAGGATTTAGTGGTCGCTGATAAAAAGATGTATGCCCTGCGTGATGTGACAGGAACGGTTGAATCAATCGGGTTGATCGCTTCTTCGATCATGTCTAAAAAACTAGCCAGCGGGGCTGATACGATCTTATTAGATGTCAAATACGGCAAAGGGGCGTTCATGAAAAATGTCAGGGATGCAGAAAAATTAGCACGCTGCATGATTAAGATCGGGGAATCCTTTCATAAAAATACGAAAGCTATGATTTCTAATATGAATGAGCCTTTAGGAAAGACCATTGGAAACAGTTTAGAAGTGATGGAAGCAATCCAATGCTTAAATGGTCAGGGACCTCAGGATTTGCTGGAACTATGCTTGAACGCCGGAAGTCATATGCTTGTTCAGGCAAGGATTGCTGCAACGATTGAAGAAGCAAAAGAAAAATTACAGGAACAAATCAAAAACAAAGAGGCACTAAAAAAATTAAAGGAAATGGTCGCTTATCAGCATGGGGATACAAGCTATATTGACAATCCGCAAAAATTTCCGCTGGCACCCTATAAGATTGCTGTGGCTAGTCCTAAAAGTGGGTATATTCAAGAAATGGATTCTCTTATTTTAGGAGAAGTCTGTATGATGCTTGGCGGCGGACGAAAAACAAAAGCAGATACGATAGACCATGGAGTGGGGTTAGTGTTGAATAAAAAAACAGGTGATGCTGTAGAACTTGGTGAACCATTGCTTTATATGTATTCAAATCATAAAGACATTTTAGAATTAGAGGATATGGTAATAAAGAGTTATGTGATCTCTTCTAAAAAAACAGAAAGACCAATATTGATTGAGCAGGTGATTTAATTGACGCTTTATGATGTAATTGACTTATTTTTATATGCTGCGATGATCTTTGATCTGGGTTGGAAAACTTTTAAGATGAATCGTATCAAAAAGAAAATGCCAAAGTGGAAACGTTATTACTCTTTTTCTAACACTAAAAAAATACTGTATATTGCCATTGTTACCGCCAATGTGGTGTATGTGGCTTATCGCCTTTACTGCATTATAGCTTTGAACATCTATACATTTAATGCGGCAGCGGTTGTATTGCCTGTTGCACTTTATTATGTGATTTTGGATTATACAATCGGAGGGATCTATTTTAACCAAAAATCGGTTTACTATAAACAGAATCTCATTCATTTCGGAGAAATTATTCGCTCGTTCAGAGATCGTGAAGCGGGTTATTATGAATATACCATTACTTTTAAAGAAAAAGACAGCGGAGAAAGAGAGCTAAGTATTCGTGTTAAAGATGAAGAACAGGCTTATCCTTTATTAATGAGTATTCCCTTTGAAGAGTTAGATCGTTAAACAGTCTCAGGACTGTTTTTCTTTTATGTAAAATCATAAAATTTATAAAAAGTTATGCTATAATGTCATCAGACAAGGGAGGTCATAAGATGAATGTGTTAGATCATAATCAACCTATTTTAAAATATTTTGAGGAAATCAGCCGAATTCCTCATGGTTCTTATCATGAACAGCAGTTAAGTGATTATTTAGTTCAGTTTGCTTTAAAACATCAGCTTGAATATAAGCAGGATGATATGGGGAATGTCATCATGTATAAGTCAGGAACACAAGGCTATGAAGATCATCCGGCAGTGATGCTGCAGGGGCATATCGATATGGTCTGTGAGAAAAACAACGATTGTGAGCATGATTTTGATCACGATCCTTTACAGCTCTATGTAGAAGATGGCTGGCTGAAAGCGAAGGGAACAACTTTAGGTGCTGATGATGGCTATGCAGTCAGCTATATGCTGGCAGTATTAGAAAGTCAAACAATCGTGCATCCGCCTTTAGTGTGTGTGTTTACGGTTCAAGAAGAAGTGGGACTGTTTGGCGCGAGTCATTTAAAAGCAGAGGATTTGCCGGTTAAACGTATGATTGGAATGGATACCGGCGGGGAAGTCGTCACTTGTGTATCTTCATCAGGCGGACGCCGTACGATTGTCACCAAACCATTAAATAAAGTTGCTAATACCTTTAATACATTTGAATTAGCAGTAGGTGGACTTTTAGGCGGTCATTCAGGTGGGAATATTAATAAAGAACGTGGAAATGCAAATAAATTAGCGTTCAGAATGCTGCAAAATCTAAATGAACAGTTTCCTATTGGCTTAGTTGATGTAGCAGGCGGATTGAAAGAGAATGCAATTCCTCGTGAATGTGTAGTGACATTTACTTGTGATACATCAATTAAGATGATGGATAAAGTTTTCAAAGAAATCGAAAAACAAATTAAAACGGAACTGGAATTCAGTGATCCCGAATTTCATTTTACTTTAAAACAGCTTTCCCAAACAGTAGAGTATTGCTTTGATGAGAAAAGTTCAAAAGAAGCGATAGCTTTAGTGTATTTGCTTCCTAACGGATTCAAAGCAAAAAGCATGGTTATCGAAGGATTAACAACGGTTTCTTTGAATCTAGGTGTTTTAGCTATTGAAGAAGAGGCTTTGAAATGTTATTTTTCGATTCGCAGTCCGATAAAGAGTGCTAAAGAAGAGCTCTCTCATGAAATTGAGGTGTTATCGGCTTTATTAGGCGCACAAGTAGAAAACATGGCAGACTATCCGGGATGGAATTATGAAGAAAAATCTGAAATGCGTACGATCTTCAAGGGAGTTGTCAAAGAAGAATTAAATGCGGAAATGGTAACGTTAGCCAGCCATGGCGGTCTGGAAACAGGTATATTAAAAGGATTGATTCCAGAGCTTGATATCGTGACGATGGGACCGCACTGTGAAGGAGCGCATACTCCTGACGAAAAAATGAATATAGCGTCATTTGAAAAAATGTTTGAAGTTTTAAAAGCGCTATTAAAGAAATTATAGGAGGAATGTATGTATTATCAAAAACTGAGTATACCTGTAGATCAACATTACGTTGATGTCTTATATTACAAAGCGAAAAGTGCAAATCGCCCGATAATCTTTGAAATGCATGGCGGGGGCTTCATGTTTGGCAGTGCCACCAGTGATGCCATCATGTGTCATCGTCTGCGCAATGAATTAGATGTCAATGTTGCTTCTATTGAGTATACATTGACCACAAAAGCCCCTTATCCAACTCAGCTAAATGAAGTTTATGAAACGATGCTTCACTTTTACCAGCATGCCGATGAATATCAGATCAATCCGGATAAAATGATAACATTAGGTCATAGTGCCGGAGCCAATTTGGCCACGACAGTATGTATGAAAGCCAATGAAACCCAAGCGTTTAAGGTATGTCTGCAAGTTATGGATTATCCTTATTTGGATTTAGTAAGTGATTCTTATGAAAAAGAACAGTTATCCGGATCAATCGGACCTAAGTTTATGGAAATGTTTAAGGAAAGGTATGCCGGGGATCAAGACCCATCATCTCCGTTCATTTCTCCAATTAAGGCAAGTGATGAACAATTGCAGCAGCTGCCGCCGGCAGTGATCGTGCTTGCTGAATATGACGGACTCAAACACGAAGGACTGGCATATGCGAATCAGCTGATTAAGAACTGTGTGGAAACACATGTGAAAACAGTGAAGAAAGCACCTCATGCCTTTATGGAAAAATATTTCAGTGCTTCTCGTGTCGTGAGGACCAAATACAAAGAAGAACAAGCGTTTGTTTGGATTAAAGGACATTTACAGTATTATATGAATCGAGAATTTTAAAAAGGGCGTTTTGCCCTTTTTAATGTTGAAAATGATGATTGTAGAACTGATATAAAACATACATGACATAGACAAAAGCTGCAACATTTAATAAGGTAGGATGAAAGATGCTTAAACACTGGGTAATAAACGGATCGATAATATTGACTAATAATATCCCTAAAATACCCCAGATTAAAGAATAGAACATACAGATGCGACTTGAAAAACGCTGCTTAAAAACAGTATAATCCCAGATTTGGATTTGAGCATCATATTGTAAAAAGAAATGTGTTAAATATTCAATGAATGTACAAGCAATCATGGAATAAAAAAATAAATCAAAATTATTATGAGCAAAAGGAGCAATTCCTAAGATGATGATCGCACCAAAACCATAAAGAGGAATAAACGGGCCTTTCAGCAAACCGGAAAAGTAGATTTCTTTTTTATAAATGGATACATAGATGGATTCCATCCAGAAACCAAGAAATGTATAAATAGCAAATTTTACCATAACGACCTCCTATAATTATTTTTATGAAATTTCCTGTTTTTTATGCGTAAAATAATGCTATAATGAGAGCGGAGGTATATATATTATGGGACTATTAGGAATTTCAATTTATCCTGAACATTCGACTTTGGAAAAGGATAAGGCGTATTTAGAACTAGCGGCAAAATACGGATTTAAACGTGTGTTTACTTGCCTGCTGTCTGTAGATAAGCCAAAAGAAGAAGTGAAAAACGAGTTTAAAGAATTGATTGGATGTGCAAACGATTTGGGAATGGAGGTCATCGTCGATGTTGCGCCTAGCGTATTTAATAAGTTAGACATTACTTATGATGATTTATCTTTCTTTAAAGAAATCGGAGCTGCCGGCTTCCGTTTAGACGAAGGCTTCAACGGAGCTGTAGAAGCACGTATGACGTATAATCCGGAAGGGCTGAAAATCGAGCTGAATGCCGGAGATACAACTTACTACATCGATCAAATCATGGCGAATCTGCCAGATGTTTCTAAATTGATCTCTTGTCATAATTTCTATCCGCAAAGATATACGGGAGTGGGAGAAGCACGTTTAAGAGAATCAAGTATGAAAATGAAAAAATACGGAATTAAAGTGGCAGCTTTCGTTTCTAGCCAAGCCGAAAACACATACGGACCTTGGGATGTTTATGAAGGATTATGTACATTAGAAGCACATCGTGATTTACCGATCGATGCGCAGGCAAGACATTTATTTGCTACAGGATACATTGACGATGTAATTATTGCCAATGCTTATGCAACGGAAGAAGAATTAAAATCATTAAGTGAAATTGATCAAAAGAAATTGACTTTAGGTATTGTTTTAAACGAAGGATTATGTGATACTGAAAAAACAATTATTTTTGATTACCCTAATAATGTTAGAGGAGATATGTCAGAATACATGGCACGTTCAACAATGCCGCGTGTTGTTTACAAAGATGAATCGATTAAGCCTCATCATAACACAACCGATTTGAAACGTGGAGATGTCGTTATTTTAAATGATCTTTACGGTCATTATAAAGGTGAACTGCATATTATTCTGCAAGACATGCCGGCCGATGAAAGAAAGAATATTGTGGGACATATTCCGGAATATGAAATGTGCATGATGCAGTTTGTTCAACCAAGAGTTAAGTTTAAATTTAAAGAAGTAAAAGAATAAAGATTATTGCTGTAAAATTATAAAAGCAGGTACACTTAAAAAGATAAGAATATCTTTAATGGTGATCTGCTTTTATTTTGTTATAACTGATCTGTTTTAATAACTATTCCTTTTTCGCGGATGATCCAGGTGATATAAGGCTGCCAGATCATCAAAATGTTGATTGCAAAAATCGATGAACGCAGTATTAAACTTGTTAGGATTGTTCGTCAGTGACATCAGTTTGAAAGGATCTGCTATTCTTACAGGTTTATTTTTTAAATATTCCCATAATTCGAGGATGAAAGCATCAGCATGTATCTCAATATGAATTTCTAATGTATTTATATAAAGGATTAGGTCAACTAAATAATAGAAGTTAGGAAGGGGCAGGGGACTTGCACTCTTTAAGCAGCTGCACAATGAAAACTCTATTTTGTTTAAATCTTGATAGTTAAGATTCATAAAATGTGATGTTTGATTGAGTTTAGGGTTGGGGCGAAGATAAATGCAATCCTTTTAAAAGTCAGTATAATAACTAGGCAAATAGTTTTCTTTATGATGGGTAAAAAGACCTAACCCTACATGTTGCTTCTTATTTTTACTATTAATCAAAACAGATTCGCACATATATATTTTTTCTTTCATTTGTTTTTCCTCCGCTTCAAGGCTTATTCATTATACTATCATCTTATTTTAAATTATCGCAATACTATTATTAATATTATTTAAAATATTTTTATTTTGTGCTATAATGATTATAGAAAGATAAATAAAGGTCTTTAAAAAATAGGAGGGGTCGTTATGGTAAATTATCTAGCGGGCTGTTGGCAATGGATTTTGTTTATTGGTATTGTGGTGACAGTGGTACTCTGTATTGTTAATGAACGTCGTGTTCAACGATTATATCCTAATCTACAAGAAGAACTAAAGAAAAGTACATATCAATTAATGAATGTACGTTTAACAGACCATTATTTAGTTGTTGGGGACTTGCGTAAAAAAGTAATTCCTTATGAAGATATTGATTCATGTGAAGAAGTGGTCGGCGATCTGTTTTTCAGCAGTGCGGGGAAAGCAATCTTACTGCATTTGAAAAATGGAAAAACGGTTCAGATAGCTAAAATCACAAGACATTACTATAAAGAAGAGTATCCGGAGCTTCAAAATAGAATCAAACGTCATATGCACATTCCAGCAAATGTTTGACCCTTTATTTATCCGAAAAAAGCGGCTTGGCTATTAAACCAAGTCGTTTTTATTTGAAGAGAAGACTGCCGATACGAACGATTGTGCTGCCTTCTTCCAAAGCAATTTGATAGTCATTAGACATCCCCATCGATAATTCGACGATCTCCGGATGGCTTTTTTGTATTAATATTTGAAGTTCTTTTAACGAACGAAAGACAGGACGTGTCGCTTCGGGAGCTGTATGAGGTGCCATCGTCATAAGACCGATCGGATGAACATGGGGGAGATTATTTTTAATATAAGAAACAACATCTTCAATCTCTTGTGAGTGAAAGCCATGTTTTGTTTCCTCATGAGAAATATTGACCTGCAAAAGAACATCCATTGTTTTATTAAATTTACCCGCCTGTTTATTTATTTCGTCTAATAAACGAAGGGTATCTACTGAATGAATCAGTTCCACTTTATCGATAATGTATTTTACTTTATTTGGCTGTAAAGTACCGATAAAATGCCAGTGAATCGGTAAATCTTGCAAAGCCTCCTGTTTGCTTAAAAAATCCTGCACCTTATTTTCACCAAAGCAATGGACTTTTGCTGCATATAATTCACGCAAATCTGAAATATCTGCATATTTTGTGGCAGCTACCAATGTCTGTTGGTTAAGCTGTGATTGGATCTGTTTAATTGCGTTTATATTGACTGTCATATGCTCCTCCTATGAATATTGAGCCTGATACAATGAGGCATAGAATTGATTTAATGCTATTAATTCATCATGAGTTCCTTGTTCGATAATGTTGCCATCTTGGACAACCAGGATTAAATCAGCATTTTGAATTGTCGATAAACGATGAGCAATGACAAAGCTTGTTTTCCCTTCCATCAAAGACAGCATGGCAGCTTGAATTTGACGTTCCGTTCGTGTATCAACATTGGATGTTGCTTCATCTAAAATTAAAATTTTACTGTCCAAAAGCATAGCACGCGCGATGGTCAGCAGCTGCTTTTGACCTTTTGATATATTGACACCGTCGTTTGATAAGATTGTATCATATCCATTAGGTAATTGGGTAATAAATGTATGAATATGTGCGGCTTTAGCAACATTCATGACTTCCTCTAAAGTAGCATTATCTTTTCCATAAGCAATATTTTCGAAAATACTGCCTTCAAATAACCATGTATCCTGCAGCACCATGGAAAAGTTTTTGCGCAGACTCTCTCGGGTTAGATACTGGATATTTTGTCCGTCAATTAAAATTTCACCGCTTAACGGATCATAGAAACGCATCAGTAAATTGATGATTGTCGTTTTCCCGGCACCGGTTGGTCCGACGATTGCGATTGTTTGTCCCGGTTTCGCTTCAAAACTGACTTTCTTTAGGATAGGACGATCCTTTGTATAGCCAAAATCAACTTGATGAAAGGCAACAGCCCCTTGAACATTTTCCAGTACAACAGCATCCTTGCAGTCTTCTAACTCCGGATTTTCATCAATAAGCTTGAACACACGTTCACCTGCTGCTAAAGCAGACTGCAGTTCAGCTACGATGTTAGCTGCTTCATTAATGGGACCGGAGAATTTTCTGGAATATAAGACAAAGGATGTGATGTCTCCTAAAGACAAATGCTGCATTAAAAATAAGATAGCACCAAACACACTAATTAAGGATAAAGAAAGATTATTGACAAAGTTAACAGTTGGACCTACCATGCTGCCGTAATATTCTGCACGGTAATATGCTGTTACAGCGTTTTCATTTTGTTCATCAAAGCGCTGGATCATATTATTCTCCTGATGATATGCAGTAATCGTTTTTTGTCCGGAAACCATTTCTTCAACAAAACCATTTAATTCACCTAATGCCATAGAACGCTTAGAAAACATAGGTCTGGTTTTGCTTGTCATATATTTAGTAAGCACGATTGAAAGCGGTACAGTCACACAGAATACTAAAAGTAAAGTAGGGGAGATCGCAATCATCATGCCCAATGATCCGATGACAGTGATTAAACTGGCAACAATTTGAATTAAGTCATTGGATAATGAAGTATTGATAGTATCAATGTCATAGGATATTTTAGAAATAATATCTCCTGTAGCATGCGTATCAAAATAACCGATTGGTAATTTCATCAACTGATTGAATACATCTCTACGCATCTGATAGACGACTTTTTGAGATATTTTAACCATTAAAATAGATAATATATAAGAAAAAATTGAGGAAAGGACATAGAAGACCACCATGATAAAACAGTAATAGAATACCGTTTGAAAGTCCACCATCCCTTTACCAAATTCAATGGCATCGACCGCTTTTCCCGACAGCATGGGACCTAATAAAGCCAGTACATTGCTGATAATGGCTAAAATAATAGCGAGCAGGATCATCCATTTAAAATGAAGCAGATATTGACTGAGTCTCTTTAATACATATTTTGTGTTTTTAGGTTTTTGCAATGCCTTTTGATTAGCGGATTTAGGAGCGTTAAACTTCATAAATCTGACCTCCCATCTGTGAAACGGCTAACTCACGATAGATAGCACAATGCTGCATTAAGTATGCATGATTTCCCTGTGCGAGAATCTTTCCTTCTTCAAGAACGAGGATATGATCCAGCTGCATGATCGAACTTACTCGCTGAGCAATCATGATCAGGGTGGTTTCAGGATAATTTTTCACAATCGCCTGACGAAGCAAAGCATCAGTTTTATAATCAAGGGCGCTGGAGGCATCATCTAAGATTAAAATTTCCGGATGTCCGGCTAAGGCACGGCTAATCAATATTCTTTGTTTCTGCCCGCCACTTAGATTTGCCCCTTTTGCTTCAAGATGAGTATCATACTTCTCGTTTAAGTTTTCAATAAATTCAGAAGCCATTCCATTCTCAGCAGCTAAGTGGATTAAGTCATTATTCAGAGTGCGTCCAAAACGAATGTTTTCAGAAACACTGTCACTGAATATGGTATCATTTTGAAAAGTAACACCAAACATTTCTCTCAATGTTTTTTCATCAATAGACTGAATATTTTTTCCGTTAATTAAAATACTGCCTGAGTTAACATCATAAAAACGCATTAATAATTGTATGAGGGTTGACTTTCCGGCACCGGTTGCGCCGATAATTCCTAAACTTTGATTTTTCTTTAAATGAAAATCAATATCTTTTAACACCAGTTCTTTTTGATTGAAAGAAAAATCAACATGATTGAACTCGATAAAATAATCGCTGTTTTGTACAGGCAAATCTTTTATTTGAAGATCCTTTGTCTTTAATAAAACTTCCTCGATACGGTCTGCGGAAGCACTTGCTTTAGAATAAATGATAAACAAACGGGTAACATTCATCATTGCGGTCAAAATAATTGTGAAATAACTAAGAAACGCTACAATTTTGCCCGGTTCACTAATACCCGCATTGACTCTTTGAGCACCGACGATAATAATAAAGACTAATCCTACATTTAAAAGAATATTCATGATGGGATTGATTAGAGCCATCGTATAATTCGCCTTTGTTTCCTGATCCACTACGGTTTGATTTGTTTTTTCAAAGCGTTTCTTTTCATAGTCAATTTTAGATAATGCCTTAATAACGCGAATACCGGTGACATTCTCACGAACAACTTTAACTAATTGATCGATATAGCGTTGTAAAGATGAAAACATAGGAATTCCTTTTCTTGATACGAAGTAGACAGTCAAGCCAATAAATGGAAGTGTCGCCACAAGGATCATGCACAAAACGGGTTCTAGTGTCATGGTGATAACCACACCGCCCAAGATTAAAATAGGAGCACGAACGCCTAAACGTTGAATCATTCCGACCATTTGATGCATGTTGTAGGTGTCGGTTGTTAAACGGGACACAAGTGACGGAATGGTTAAATCATCCAGCTGTTTGCTGGAAAGATCTGTTACTTTTACATATAAGTCATGGCGAACATTACGGGTAAAATCACGTGCTACTCCGGATGCTTTGCGGTTGGCATATATATTTGCCCATAAAGCCAAGATAGAACAAACGATCATAATTGCTCCCCAAACAAAGATCATTTGTATATTTTTTAACGGAATGACATCATCGATCACATAAGCCAAGATCCATGGCAAAAGCAAATCCATGATGGTTCCAAAAAATTTGATGACAAACCCGTATCCCATCCTTAAAAGATAGGGGCGGATATAATTTGTCATTGTTCTCACAATAACCCCTCCCTTACATATTTCATTTTTAGTATAGCAGTCCGTATGTGATTATTCAATCCTTTTGTTAAGGTACCATACAAAATATAAAGTGAGGAAAATACCTGAAACCTTGGAATAGTAAAGTATGAGGGAGGAGGAAAATGGAAGAACTGTTAGAAAAGATATTGCTGTCAGCATTAAAGAAGAATGTGACGGATATTCATCTAAATAAAATGCAAAACAAAACGATTGTTCAGTTTAGACAGCAAGGGAAATTATGTCCTTTTCAGGAATATGAGGAGCCCATTGGGAGAAATTTAATGAATTACATAAAATTTTTAGGAAATATTGATTTAAATTATCTCTTAATCCCACACACAGGACAGTTTGAATATTATTTGAATCAAAAAAACTATTCATTTCGAGTCAGCAGCATTCCTACTATGTACAGTGAGAACATTGTCATTCGTATATTGCATCATGGACGATTATTGGACATAAAAGAGTTGTCTTTGCATTCGAAGGCACTGCGCACCTTAGAACACATCACTACATTAAAAAGCGGCTTGGTTATTGTATGTGGTCCTACCGGAGAAGGAAAATCAACGACACTGCACGCTTTGCTGCATCGTATTTTTGAAAAAGGAAGGGTACATATTATTACAATGGAAGATCCCATTGAAATTTTAGAACCAACTTTTGTGCAAATACAAATGAATTTAAATGCAGGTATTAATTTTGAAAATTCTCTTAAACAGATTTTACGTCATGATCCGGATGTTGTCATGATTGGTGAAATTCGAGATGAATCATCGGCGGCTTTGGCGATTCGCTGTGCCTTGACAGGCTGTTTAGTGTTATCCACACTGCATTCAAAGAACTGTTTGGGGGCGATCCATCGTCTGAAGAACTTAGGAGTAAGTGATTTGGATTTAAGGGATACTTTACAATATGTTATGTCTCAGCGGCTTATCTATTCCCGACAAGCGGCGTTTTCTATCTATGAATGGATTGATGCTTTTGCTATTCAGCAGGTTTTATCAAAACAAGAGATCGCATACAAAGATTTTATTGCCCATATTAAAGAATCGATTGAGTTAGGAGAGACAAGGATTGAGGATTATGAAAACAGTGAATTTAAATCAGCGTTATTTGATGATTGAAACATTGTCTCAGTTTATTAAGCAGCAATATCCCCTGCATGAAGCGCTGCTGATGTGCTATCAGCTATTTAAAGAGCTTTCGCTTTTAAAGCTGCTTGATGAATTAAAACAAGGAAAAGCGATTGAAGAAAAATCTCATCTTTTGTACAATGATCCTCTTTTTATAGAGTTTTTCACCTTTTATTTGTATCGTGATACCTTAGATCAGGCACTTATAAAAGCGATTGATTTATGCCGGCAGAAAGATGCATTAAAACAAGAAATCATTAAAGCATTTATTTATCCGACCTGTTTATTAGGCGGAGTTATCAGCTTTTCATTTATCGCAGTCTTTTATCTGCAGCCACAGTTCAAGCAGTTCTTTTCTTCGTTTGATATTCATTTTAGTCCTATTCAGCAAGGGCTAATGCAGCTGCTTTTTGCTTTTCCTTTTCTTTTATGCTTTATTTTCATTGTGACAGGCGGTATTATTGTATGGTTTATCAAAAAGCTAAACGGCGGGAATTTTAAAGAATTGGAAAAATGGTTTCATTATTGGCCATTTGGCAGGGTATTAAAAAAATACTTTTCTATTAAATTTTGTCTCTATTATAAAGAATTTTTATATCTTGGATACGACTTGCATACAATTCTCGATATGATTTCTCAAAGAATAAAGGATCCGCATCTACAGATGATGGCATTTGAGTTCATTGAAAAAGTAAAAACCGGAACAGAGCTGATGGAAATTGCAGATTCCTTTTCATATTTTGATCCCTATTTCAAGCTGGTCTTTAAGCTGTCCTTATCTCGTCCATCCCCATTTTCGCTATTTGAGCAGTATTATGAAACTAGCATTCTATTGGTAAAAACAACCGTGCGCAAAGTTATCCAATCGATACTGCCGATTTTATATGGATTTATCGGGATTTATATTGTAGGGATCTATAGTGGAATGATCTTACCCATGATGAATATGCTAGACAAAATATAAGGGGGAATAAAAATGAAAAAAGGCTTTACACTAATTGAATCTTTGTTTGTGATCGCTGTCATGATGATTGTTTTATTGGTTGTTATTCCTAATGTAACCAGTAAAAACAAGGTAGTAAAAGATAAAGGCTGCGATGCACTTTTAGAAGTGGTCAATTCTCAGGCTTTGCTTTATGAACTGAATACTGGTGAATTTCCTGGATCAATCGATGCATTAATTGATGGAAGCGGGACTTATTTAAATGAAAACCAGCGTACCTGCCCAAATGGAAAGGGAATTTATTTAAGTGACGGACAAGCATATGCCAGCTGAATCTGGGTTCACAATGATCGAATCTTTATTTAGTTTAAGCATTATTATGATGCTGATATTCCTTGCTCTGCCCAATATGCATTACTCAGGAAACTTTATTGAACCACAGGAAAAATGGCGTCAGATGATCTATCAGACTCAATTGCAGGCAATGGTATCTAAAAATCGGATGGAGTTAGAAGCAACAGGCGTTACTTTTAATGAATTTGGTCATATTAATCATGCGGCAACAATCGTTTTAGATGGACATAAATGTGTCTTTCAGTTAGGCAGTGGACGGTTTTATTTTGAATAGGGGATTTACGATGATTGAAACATTATTTGCTTTTTCGCTTTTTTCCTTAGTGGCAGTGGGCTTAATCCAAGGCGTTGTCTCAATAAAAAAAGGAATGAGTAAATCAACAGGCAGTTATCAAGAAAAAATAGAAATCATAGAAAATGGACTGGAACAGCTTTTTTTACCGGTGGATGATGTGGAATGGGCAATCACTCAGGTTTTACCTTAATTGAGACCTTGTTTTCATTGATGACTGCCAGCATCGTCCTAACTCTCTGTTTTACAGGAATGTCCTTGCTGCGTCAAATGAAGCCCTTCGAAAAGCCGATGACAGATAAAGAAATCATGTTTAAGCAGCTGCAAAGCGAATTGATGCTGGCAAAGGAGGTTTCAACCGATCATGAGCAGCTTCGATATTATAAGGATGAGCAATGGTTCACACTTTTGCTCGATCGAAACCGTTTAGTAAAAAAAGATGGTTATGAAATCTACTTATATGATGTTGATCGCCTCTTTTTTGAAATCGGGGACTATATTTTTCTTACTGTCTGTCAAGGAGAAAAAGCAGATCGAAGAATCATAGGGGTCTATCATGATAGCGAATAAAAACGGCTTTGTATTAAAGAACGTTTTATTTCTGCTGCTGGTTTTAACCAGTATCACTTTTTCTTTTGCACACTATTATCAACAAAACCTTAAAATTCTTCAGCAGAGTTTGCTGCTTGAAAAACAAAAAGCAGCTGAGTTTATTCTATATTCGTATTTCATGGCACATCTTCACACAAATGAAAGTCACACGATCGATCACTCAAACGTAAAAATTACTTATGAAATTTCCGCTGCAGAAAACCGTTCGGTTTTAAACAGCCGTATCTGTTTTGATGCGTGCTACGGATGGAGACTGGAATATGATTTAGAAAATCAACGTATGATTAGTAGTGAATACACCCCGTAATTAAAAAAACAGAATAAAGAGCGGTGAAAATCTGCTATAATTGGAAGATAAGAATGGGGGGGAAACAATGATTTTAGAAACCGAACGTTTGTATTTAAGAGAAATGACATTTGAAGATAAAAAGGATCTGTCTGAAATGCTTCAAGATCCAAGCGTGATGTATGCTTATGAACATGAGTTTAGTGACGCAGATGTTCAGATTTGGCTGGATCGTCAGCTCGCTCGTTATCATAAAGACGGTTTTGGATTATGGGCAATCCTTTTAAAAGAAACGGACGAAATGATCGGGCAAGCCGGACTAACCATTCAAAAATGTATGAAGGAAGAAGTGCTGGAAATCGGTTATCTGCTTAAAAAGAGGTTTATGCATCATGGTTATGCCAAAGAGGCGGCAGAAGGATGCAAACGTTATGCGTTTGATCAGCTGAATGTAGCGAAAGTCCATTCCATTATAAAAGCCGATAATATTTCATCAATGAACGTTGCCAAAGCTATCGGAATGCATAAAGAAAAGGAATTTATGGCACAATACTATAATGGTGAGCAACTGCATTATCTTTTTACGATACAAAAATAATTTAATGCTTTAAACCAAGAAATTTGGTCATAATAACATTGGGTGATATGATGTATCTATTTTATCTTTCAATCTACAGTTATCTGATTTGGCTGCTGTTTTTTGCTATCGATTATTTCTTTTTACCAATTCAGTTTGCATATGAAATGCATTGGATGCAGTTCCTTATTTTTATCATTATTGGACTGATCCTCAGTTATCTTTTTACACTGCTTTTAAAGACACTGAATTACAATCGCTATTTATTAAGTATACTCATGGCTATTCTGATCTTATTTGTGCAGTGGCTAAGTGGTTTCTTTATTTTAGATCCTTTTTCGGCATTTACCTTTCTTTTAACAAATTTTTTATATTCTTTTATCATATTATCTTCACTAAATCAAAAAAATTTGATATAATCAATCAATGTTGAGGGAAACCTTAAATTATTTAGTAAAGGAGAGAGTATAAATGATTAATGTCGGTGATTTAAGACCAGGTATGACTTTCCAATATGAAGGAAATTTATTTGTTGTACTTGAAGCAAGCCATAATAAAACAGCTCGTTCTGCTGCAAACGTTAGAGTAAAAATGAAAAATATGCGTACGGGTTCTACCACTGAAACAACTTTTGGTGGTAATGAAAAAGTTGCGAAAGCGCATATTGATAAAAATAAAATGCAATACTTATATGATACAGGATCTGAATTAGTATTCATGGATAATGCAACTTATGAACAAATAGAAATTCCTGCTGCTAATTTAGAATGGGAAATTAATTTTCTAAAACCAAGTGATGAAGTCGAAGTGACAAGCTTCGAAGGAGAAGTATTGGGATTATCATTACCAATCAATGTTCCTTTCCAAATCACAGAAACTGAACCTGCTGTCAAAGGCGATACGGCTACTGGGGCGACTAAAAACGCTACAATTGAAACTGGTTTCCAAATTAAAGTTCCTTTATTTATCAGTGAAGGTGAAATGGTTATTGTAAGTACAGTAGACGGAAAATACCAAGGTAGAGCATAAGAACTTCATTTTTGAAGTTCTTTTTTCATATTCTCAAACTTTCTACATATATTGTATTGTCATACATAGAAAGGAGAATATTATGAACAAGCAAGCGTTAACTTTTTTATCCCTATTCAGTCTTATCTTGATGTTATCTGTGTATTATATCTTGCTTCCGCCAATTGAAAACACATTACCTGTCAGTGAGCCGGTAGAACAGGAACAAGAGCAGGAAAACAAAGAAGCGGATTTTGATTCAATGAAGTCTGACCTGGATGAACGTCATAACTCTGAAGTAGCGGGATATAACGCTATTATCGCATCAACAGATAGCAATATCGACCAAGTGAGTGAAGCGTTAGAAAATATTGATATGGTCAATGTAAACAAAGAATTAGAGAAAACACTTTCTAAACAAGTAAAAGATATGGGATATAATGATGCATTTGTTGAGATCAGCAACAAGGTCATCAAAGTCACGATAAAAAAAGAAAACGGTGAAGCAGGCGAAGTTGCCAAAATTATCAATGCCATTTATGCTTCAACAAACAATAGTTATTTAGTAGAAGTAAAATTTATTGCTTAGATTCCTTGTAATTTAACTTGGTTTTTTATACAATAGAGTTAAGTAGTAAAGGAGAATGATCGATATGGCTCAAAGTATTTATTATAGCAATCCAGCAAACGAAAAATTAGGTAAAATCTGTATCGGTTTACCGGTGTTTAACCTTATTGCAGAAAAATCAATTGATGAAATTGAAGGCGTCCATGTAAGTGGGAAAAATGGTATTTTAAGTGAACTTGACGGCACTGATTTAACAATGACGATCAACACTAAAATATCATACGGAATTTTGGCGAGTAAAGCTTCAAAGGAGATTCAGGAACGGGTAACACGGGCAATCTTTGATATGAGCAATGTTTCACCAAAAGCGATTAATGTTAATGTGATCGGGATTGAATTTTAACCAGTTTAAAAACTGGTTTTTTTTGTTATATTATGATATTATATTAAATTGTATAAATACATATTGGAGGATTTTAGGAATGGCTAAAACACGTCGTCAAATCGCTAGAGAAACAGCAATGATTGCAATCTATCAATATTTGCTGGTAGATCATAGTTTAGAAGAGATTGAAGCATATATATCAGAAAATAAAACAATCATGGAAGATGAAGCCACTTACACTTTTTGTAAGACACTGATTGATACAACTTTATTAAATTTAGATCAGTATCGCAATGAAATTTCAAAACACCTGAAAAAAGGATGGACATGGGAACGTTTAAGTAAGATGGAACAGGCAATTTTATTGGTTGCAACGTCTGAAATGTTGGATTCTGATCTAGCTAAGGGAGTCATCATTAATGAAGCTATTTTAATAGCTAAAACTTATTGCGATGAAGAGTCATATAAGTATATTAATGGTGTACTGCACTCGCTGATTTAATGGAACAGCGTTATTTAACAGTCAGTGCCTTAAATAATTATTTAAAAGCAAAATTAGATCAGGATGTTCATCTGCAAAAAATATTTCTGCAAGGGGAAATTTCCAACTTAAAATTACATAGTTCAGGGCACTATTATTTCACTTTAAAAGATGAAAAATCAAGAATAAATGCCGTGATGTTTTCAAGTTATGTTCAGAAACTGAAGATTCGTTTAGAAAACGGAATGAAAGTATTAATAGTCGGCAGCATTTCTGTATATGTGGCAGCCGGGAATTTTCAGCTGTATGTTTATCATGTGGAACCGGACGGTATCGGAAACCTTTATATTCAATTTGAGCAGTTAAAAAAGAAACTATATAATGAAGGATTGTTTGATGATACACACAAGAAAACAATTCCCATGTATCCAGAGGAAATCGGCATTATCACCGCTTATCCAAGTGCAGCTTTAGAAGATATCTTACGTACAGTGCACAATCGTTTCCCATTAGTTAAAATCAAACTGTTTCCAACATTAGTTCAGGGTGAAACGGCCTATCTAAACATCATTCATTGTTTAAAGCAGGCAGATTCGATGGGATTGGATGTCCTTCTTTTAGCGCGTGGCGGAGGCTCTTTAGAAGATTTGTGGAATTTTAATAACGAAGAATTAGTACGAACCGTTTATAAGTGTCAAACTCCGGTTATCAGTGGGGTAGGACATGAAGTAGATACGACGTTGGTGGATTATGTAGCGGATCTGCGTGCAGCAACACCAACAGCGGCGGCAGCGGCAGCGGTTCCCGATTTAAATGAATTACTTATGCAAAACGATGCGACAATGGACTACCTTCAAACATTGATGATGCACCAGTTGGAAAATACAAAAACAAAGCTGAGTCATCTCAGCCAGCACCCATGTTTAAAAGAACCGCAAAGAATGATCGCTAAGCAGCAGGAAAAAGCAGCGATGCACGCTATGTTTTTAAAACAGCAGATGACATTAATCTTAAAGCAATATCGCTATCTGCTCAGTCAGCAGGATCAAAAAATTCTGCCGATGACACAGCAGTTTATTCAAAAGCAATATTACACCATTGAACAGCAGACTCAGCAGATGCAATATGCCTTAGTGCAGAAAATGAATACAAAAAAGCAGCACTTTGGGCAGCTTTTAGAACAATTACAGCTATTAAGTCCGTTAAATATTTTAAAAAGAGGTTATGCTATTGCTGAAACGAATGGGCATGTCATTGACAGCGTTCAGCAGGTTAAAGTGAATGATGACATTGCCATACGTTTAAGTGATGGCACAATTAAAGCCACTGTAAAGGAGTAAGATTATGGCAGAGATTACATTAGAAGAAGCAATGAAACGATTAGACGAAATCGTAAAAATATTAGAGAAGAATGAAGAACCTTTAGAAGAGTCAATTAAGTTATTTCAAGAGGGAATGGATCTCTCTAAATTATGCAATGATAAACTGACACATTTTGAAAAACAAGTCGTAGAAATTATTGGCAGTAAAGAGAGTCAGGAATAGACCAATGGATAAAATGAAAAAACAAATTGACGACTATCTGGCTCATGCTTTAGACTCTCTAAAAGATGGACCGGTTAAAGAAGCGATGTATTATTCTTTATTAGCACCGGGAAAACGTTTGCGTCCTATTCTGTTTTTAAAAGTGCTGCAAGCTTACGGCATTGATTATTCAGCTTATATAGATGTTGCGTGCAGTGTTGAAATGGTACATACTTATTCGTTGATTCATGATGATCTGCCGGCGATGGATGATGATGATCTGCGCCGCGGTCGAAAAACCTGTCATAAGCAATTTGATGAAGCTACGGCTATTTTGGCGGGCGATGCATTATTAACGCAAGCTTTCAGCATTTTAAGCCAAGCTAACATAGAAGACGATAAAAAAATACATTGCATTCAAATTTTAGCTGAGGCAAGCGGACAAAACGGGATGATCTACGGACAACAAGAAGATCTCCGTTTTGAAAATAAGCAGGCAACAATGGAGGAACTTATCAATATTCATACCCATAAGACAGGCAAGCTGATCACAGCGCCTTTATTGATGGCTGCAAAAATCGCTGCTCCTCAACAGATGGATGTCTTTCTTGAATTAGGAGAGACAATCGGACTGGCGTATCAGATTCAAGACGATATTTTAGATGTGACCGGTGATGAAGCGGTCATCGGTAAAAAAGTAGGCAGTGACATCGAAAATAATAAATCAACGTATGTTTCATTGCTGGGCTTGGAAGAATCGGAAGAATTAGTGAAAAACTATTTTAAAAAGGCATTGGAATGTATTTACAAATTAAAAATTAATCATGGCATCATGATTGAAGTCGTTCAGGCTATTTTGAAAAGGGTGAAATAATGGACATTTCAAAGATTAAAGATCCTCATTTCTTGAAGAACTTAACTACTGATCAGCTAGAAAGCTTAGCCAGTGACATTCGTCACTTTATCATTAACAGTGTCGCCAAAACCGGTGGACATCTTTCAAGTAATCTGGGAATCGTTGAATTGACGATCGCTTTACATTATGTTTTTGATGCCCCGAAGGATAAGATTTTCTTTGATGTCGGACATCAAAGCTATACACATAAAATTTTAACGGGCAGAGCTAATCGTTTTGATACATTAAGACAGTTAGGTGGTTTATCCGGGTTTCAAAAATGCTGTGAAAGCGAATATGACGCTTGGGAAGCCGGACATTCTTCAACCGCTTTATCAGCAGCGGTAGGAATGGCGATGGCACGCGACTTAGATGAAGAACAATATGAAATCATTCCTGTTATCGGGGATGCTGCAATGGTCGGCGGAGCCTCTTTAGAAGCGTTGAATCATTTAGGTTCTACCCATTCTAAAGTGATTATCATATTGAATGACAATCAGATGTCTATTTCAAAAAATGTGGGTGGAGTTAACAACTTCCTTTCTGAATTACGTACCTCAATGGCATATAATAAAGCTAAACAGGAATATAAAGAAATGCTGTCACACATTCCTTTAGGAAAGCCATTATATAAAGTATCTTCCGCAGTAAAAGAATCGATTAAAAAGAATTTGATTGATGATACGATCTTTACTGAATTTGGGGTTGACTATTTAGGACCGATTGATGGTCATGATTTTAAAGATTTGATTCGTGCATTGAATAAAGCCAAGGATTCTTCCGGCAGCATCGTTGTCCATGTGCTGACTAAAAAAGGAAAAGGTTATCCATTTGCCGAAAATGATGTTGATGGAAAATGGCATGGCATTAGTCCTTTTGATATTGCGACTGGAGAAAGTTTGAAAAAAGCAAAAGAAAATGAAGTAACCTGGTCAGAAATTGTATCCGAACAAGTCTATAAAGCAATGGCTTTTGATCAAGAAATAGTCGCCATTACTCCGGCTATGATTTCCGGCTCAAAGATGGAGAAGATCTTTCGTGATTATCCAAAACGTACCTTTGATGTCGGAATTGCAGAACAGCATGCCGTCACTTTCGCTTGTGGTCTTGCGAAAGCCGGTAAAAAACCATTTATCTCTGTTTATTCTTCATTTCTGCAGCGTGCTTATGATCAAATTAATCATGATGCAGCCAGAATGAAGCTGCCTTTGTTGATCTCTGTAGATCGTGCCGGATTTGTAGGAGAAGACGGTGAAACCCATCATGGTGTTTTTGACATTGGTTTTTTAATGGCCGTGCCTAATCTTGTTATTTTTACACCAAGCAATGCGCAAGAAGCAAAAGAATTTATCAATACCGCTTTCCATCTATCGGATCGTCCGTACATTATCCGTGTATCAAAGCAAATGACTAAAAATCAGGATGTATTAGTCAATCATTATATGGAAATCGGAACATGGACAACACCGTTATCACAAGATAATGCGAAAGTTGTAGTTTTGACCTATGATGATAAAGTTCAAAGAGTAATTCAGCATATTAAAGCGAATAATTATAATGTAGATGTGATTAATGCCCGTTTCTTAAAACCGATGGATGAAGCAATGCTGAATAAAATTGCTCAAAAGTATGAACATTTAATTATTTATGAAACAGATATGAAGAATGCTTCATTAGGACTTTATGTTAATGAATATTTTAATGATCATCATTTAACGATAGATACAGTGCATTTAGCGATTGATGATCACTATACGCCGCAAGGAAAGATTGACCAATTGCTTGAATTAGAGAATCTGGATATGAAAAACTTGGATATCCATTTAAAGAAGGTATTATAATGAAAAAAGAACGAATAGATGTATTGTTAGTAGAAAAAGGGTTCTTTGATTCGCGTGAAAAAGCCAAACGTGCAGTGATGGCTGGGATTGTTTATGACGATCATGATCGAATTGATAAACCGGGAACCAAAGTAGACATCGAATCTAATCTATATGTCAAAGGACAAAAGCTTAAATATGTATCCCGTGGCGGTTTAAAGCTGGAAAAAGCAATTGAAGTGTATCAGCTGGATTTAAAAGATAAAATTATGCTGGATATCGGTTCCTCAACTGGAGGATTTAGCGATTGCGGACTGCAAAACGGCATTAAATTAGTCTATGCGTTAGATGTTGGGACAAATCAGTTAGTATGGCAATTACGAAACGACCCGCGTGTAGTTGTGATGGAACAGACTAATTTTCGTTATGTGGAACTGGAACGTTTTGAATTTGGTCGACCGGATTTTTGTTCCATAGATGTTTCCTTTATTTCTTTAAAGCATATCTTTCCAAAACTGTCTGAGATTATAAAAGAAGACGGGCAAATTGTTGCTTTGATTAAGCCGCAGTTTGAGGCCGGCAAAGAACAAGTCGGTAAAAAAGGAATTATCAAAGATCCGGCAGTTCATCTTGATGTCTTAGAAAAGGTTTTGGGCTATGCAAATGAAGAAGGCTTCAGGATGACGGGACTTACGTATTCCCCAATCACAGGCGGACAGGGAAATGTGGAATTTTTAGCCTTGTTTGAAAAAGGAGAACAAACAGAAAATTTTGATTTTAAAGAAGTGGTGACACAAGCGTCAGATTATTTTGGAAAGTAGGTGAACTTAAATGATCCAGGAATTATTGATCAAAAACTTTGCGATTATTGCTGAAAGCAGAATTACATTTAATGATGGAATGACGGTTTTAACGGGAGAAACAGGTGCAGGTAAATCCATTATTATTGATGCAATCGGGCAATTGTTGGGTGATCGCGCTAACACAGCATTGATTAAAAACGGTGAAGATAAAGCTTTTATCGAAGCCATATTGGACATCTCTGATAATGATGCCGTTTTAAGTGTGCTGAAGGAAGCAAATATCGATAATGAAGATGATAACTTATACGTATCAAAAGAATTACTGAGCAATGGAAAAAGCATCTGTAAGATTAATTATCGTACAGTACCGGCTTCGTTGCTGAAACAGATTGTTCCTTTAGCGATTGATATTCATTCTCAGTTTGATAATACAGAGTTATTGAACAATAAACATTACCTTGACATTTTAGATCATTACTGCGGTGATGGTTTAGTCCCCCTTTTAGAACAATATAAAAAAAGTTTTCAAGCTTATTGTGATACTTTATCTAAAAAGAAAAGCTTGGAAAATGAAGAAGAAAATTATGAGCAGATGGATTTTTACCAAAGTCAGCTGGATGAAATCAATCAATTTGATTTTGAAAACGAATCGGTAGAAGAACTGGAAAAAGAAAAACAGCAGCTGCAAAACTTTGAAAAGGTACAAAAAAGCATTAATGTTTTTCGTCAATATATTCAGCAGGATGAAGGTGCTTTATCCAAGTTTTATTTGGGAATCAAGGCATTGGATGATGTTGCTGATCTTGAAGGATTTGAAGCACTGTATAACGAATTGTATGATTTATATTACAAAAGCGAAGATGTTACCGAAAAAATCATGGATATGTACTATGCGTTGGATTTTGATGAATATCGTTTTAACGAAGTTCAGGATCTGTTATTTACGATTCAGCGCTTAAAGAGAAAATATGGTCCGTCTGTAGAGATGGTCTTAGAAAAAAAGCGAGAGATAGAAGATAAAATGCTATTTTTAAATAATCGCGAACAAGTTTTATCAGAATTAGATAAACTTATTTTAGAACAAAAGGAAAAATGTATAAAACTTGCGGATAAACTACACACTATTAGAGAAAAAGCAGCAAGAGACATCTCTAAAAAAATAACGCAGGAATTACATTTGCTGTATATGGAGCATGCTCGTTTTGAAGTGCAGGTACAAGTTAGTGAATTATCAAAAAACGGTTATGATAAGATCGAATTTATGATCACAACGAATTTAGGACAGCCGATGCACCCCGTTTCTGAGGTTGCTTCCGGCGGTGAATTATCACGTATTATGCTGGCTTTAAAAACAATCTTACTGGATCAGACTTCTATTTCCACAATCATTTTTGATGAAGTGGATACTGGTGTCAGCGGAAAAGTCGCTTATGCGATCGGACAAAAAATGAAGCGAATCGCTAAAAATAAGCAGGTGCTTTGCATTACACATTTGCCGCAAGTGGCAAGCTTTGCCGATTGCCATCTCTATGTCTCTAAATATATTGAAAATAAAGATACCAAAACAAAAGTATCGGTATTAAATCCGGAAGAACGTATCGAAGAAATCGCTAAAATGCTTTCAGGAGATAGGATCAGTAAAGAAGCCTTAAAACAGGCACAAACGCTTTTGGCACAAGTTGCAGCTTTATAGCATGAAGCTGCTTTTTTATTCCATAATAACATTGTAGCTTTGCTACAGAGGATGATGAGCTTGGTTAAAAAGTTGTTAAAGTTTGCAATTGTACTCTCTATGCTTTGTTTGACAACCATTTCCGCTTTTGCTGCCACAGTCATCTGTGGTGGAGATTCTGTTGGGATTGCGCTGGCATATGACGGTGTTCTAGTCACAGGCACCTATGATTATGTAGTTGATTCTCAGACAGTCAATCCGGTGAATAACGATATCCATCCCGGAGATTTGATTACCCATATCAATGGGAATAAAGTCGAAAATATTTCATTATTAGCCAATGAAATTCAAACTGCTATCGAAAGCAACAAATCAACAGTCCTCACGATCACTCGAAACAATGAATCGCTACAAAGAACATTGAATGTAAACTACGACCAAGCGACTGGGACATTTAAGACAGGCTTATATGTGAAGGATTCGACAATCGGAATCGGCACAATGACCTATTATGATCCTCAAAATCACACATTTGCATCTTTAGGGCATTCTTTAAGTGATCAAGATTTTGATTTGCAGTTTGCAAAAGGGACCGTCTTTGAATCTTATGTAAAAGATGTTGTTAAAAACAGTACTTCTAAAACAGGTGAAAAAATCGCTGTGGTGGAAGATGATAAGGTTCTAGGAGAAGTGGTCTACAATAACGAAATAGGGGTCTATGGCTATTATTATGGGACGATGGACGGTGAGACGATGGAAACAGCGTCAATCAGTGAAACAACACTTGGAACTGCCTATTTATTAACCGTTATTGACGGTCAAAATGTACAGAAGGTAGAAATTGAGATTACTGAATTAAAGCCGCAGGCGGAAGCTGGACAAAAAGGAATATGCTTTAAAGTTACAGATCCGGCATTCTTAGAAAAAACAAATGGTGTTATTCAGGGAATGAGCGGTTCTCCCATCTTACAAAACGGCAAGATTATCGGAGCAGTATCTCATGTAAACGGGAAAGATCAAAAAGTCGGATATGGTGTCTACATCGAATGGATGCTTCAGGTCAGTGATCAGATGAAGCAATAATAAAGGGCAGAAAATGCCCTTTATTGTTTGTTATTCCAACAAGAAGTGACAAAGCAAAGATGAATTTGTCGAAATAATACATGTATGCAATACATTTTTAAAGATTATTGAAATATTTTAAAAATTTTACAAAGAAAATATTTATTTTACTCGAAAAAGGATATATACTAGACCTTGCCGATAGTTTAGGAACTCTAAATAGGAGAAACTAAAATGAATACGATTAAAACACTCATTGCACAAGACAACGTTGCATTAACCGAACAAATCATTTCAAAATTTTCTGAAACTAAGATTTTGAATTTGATCGACACAGCCGCTAATGGAAATGAATGTTTGGACAAGTTAAACAGAAAACATTATGATTTATTAATCATCGATTTAATGCTTTCTGGTATTGACGGACTTGTCGTCTTAAAAGAGTATTTTACTTCAAAGAATTATAATCCAAATATAAAAATTGTCTGCTTATCAGATTTTATGTCGGACATGATGTCACAAATGCTGAACGCATATAACGTCCATTATTGTTTTAGAAAACCATTGGATTTAAATTATTTTGTTAAATCTATTAATGAAATCGTAAATTTTCAAAACGATGACTTGTCGCGTCTAGGCAATGACGAATTGGAAAAGTATCAAAAAGTAAAACTGGAAAATGAAATCACAGAAATCTTACATGAAGTAGGCATTCCAGCTCATATTAAAGGCTATATGTATCTTCGTTCTTCTATTATGGAAACATATTACAATCCAGATATTTTAGGACAGGTAACAAAAGTCTTATATCCTGATATTGCCAGAATGTATAATACTACTTCTTCAAGAGTAGAAAGAGCTATCCGCCACGCAATCGAGGTAGCATGGAATAGGGGGAATACTGATGCGATTGATGAAATCTTCGGATATACAGTATCAGCAACTAAATCTAAGCCAACTAATTCAGAATTTATCGCAATGATCTCAGATAAATTAAGATTAGCGCATAAAACTAAAACAACCGCAGTAGGAATGAATCGTTTTCAATAATGCCGATTATCTTCCATATTGATCTTAATTCATTCTACGCGAGTTGCGAAATTGCAAGAAATCCTTCACTTGCCGATAAGCCTGTCGTGATTGCCGGAAATTCACGCCGTGGGGTTATCACGACAGCTTCCTATAGTGCAAGAAAATATGGAGTTCATTCTGCAATGCCTTTATTTCAAGCACAAAAGCTCTGCAAACATCTTGTGATCTTACCAGTTGATATGAATTACTATAAATCAATATCGGAACAGTTCTTTAAAATTATTGCTCATTATACATCAGAATTTGAAATAGCAAGTATTGATGAATGCTATGTAGATGTAACAGATATCGTATACGAATATGAAAATGCGATCGAGTTAGCCAGTCAGATTCAAAAACAAGTGATGGATACATTACATATTGGCTGTTCGATCGGTATTTCTCATAATCGTTTTTTATCTAAAATGGGAAGTGATTTAAAAAAGCCGAATGGCATTACGGTGCTGACCAAAACGAATATTCAGTCTTTTCTATGGCCGCTGCCGGTAGGGACAATTCATGGAATTGGTAAAAAGACTGCTGTAAAATTAAATGAACACGGGATTATTACGATCGGTGATTTTGCCCGTAAAGAAAACTATGATATCATCAAGCAGTATTTAGGAAAGAACACACTGCTTTTTTATAACCGTGCCAACGGAAATGATGCCGTTAAATTGAATAGTGCTCACAATCAGCTGCAGTCCGTTGGAAATTCTACCACTTTAGAAAAAGATACCAATGATGTGGAAGTGATTAAAGAGCATTTGAAACGACTGTCAATGCAGGTTTCACAGCGGGCAAAAAAACGTGATTTAATCTCCAATAATGTGACCATTACTTTAAAATATACACGTGAACTCAGTATCAATCGAACCTATCGACTGGAAACCGCAACCAATGATTTTGATATCATCTATGAAACGGCTTTGCTTTTGTTTGATCTTAACTACGACGATCAGCCGATCCGTTTAGCAGGAGTCAGTTTAAGTAATGTCATCGCTCGAAAAGATTATTCGAAGCAGCTTTCTCTTTTTAATTACGAGGAAGAAAGGATTGAAGATTCCAAAACCGATGAAGTGATTCGTTCGATTCAGCAGCAGCTGCCAAATACAGTTAAGCTGACGAAAGCCTCAAAACTGTTGAATCAGACAAATCATCAAAAAAAATATATCGATGAAGAATAAAAAAACATGCGTATTCATACTATAAATTGAGGTGATACTATGAATACAGCAATATCGAAGCATTTTAACCATTACCAATATATTTATCTTTTTATGATAATTTTATTTGGCGGTGGTTTTTTTCTTGGCCTGACAATGAAACTCTTACATCAGCCAATGATCCTTTTTCAAACCACGTACATTAACCATTTAATCACTTTAGATAATATTAAAAATTATATGTATCTAATCCTTTTCATTTATATTTTGCTCATCTTTAATTCTCTGCATGTCTTAGGCGTCATTACTTTTGGTGCATTTATCTTTTTGTATGGCCTACATAACGGTGTCTATTTATATAGTTTATGTTCGCAGTTTCAGCATGTTTTTGGCTTCATTGTAGATTTGGTCTTTCTTTTGATGCAGTGGGGGAGTGTGGCTATTTTACTTGTAGGCTGTATCGAAATAGCCATCAATATTTTTGCTGTCACATTTGTCTTTAAAGAAGCGATTCGCCCTTCTGAAATTCTGCATCAGTATTTAAACTATGGCTTTATTTCAGTTTTTATCTTTTTTATCAGCATCATATTTAAAACATATATGATGAAGCTATAACAATAAGTAAAAAATTATTAGCATAATAGTTGGTCGAACATTTAAACAATGCTATAATTTAAAATGGTGATAACATGAAGTATAGCATTGATGAAGCAATCAGTGAATATAAGCAGTATATTCGAATTGAAAAGGGATTATCCAATCAAAGTGTTGCTTCTTATATGACGGAACTGAAAAAGTTTAGGGAATATTTTATTAAAAAGAAGGAAATCAGGGAAATCAGCAAGAACGATATATTGGATTATTTCAGTTATTTAAACGAGCAGGCTTTAAAAAAAAGAACGATTTCGCATAATGCTTCAACGCTGAATAATTTTTTTAAATTTTGCATGCGCGAAGGAATTTTGGAGATGGATCCGATGGTCAGCGTGAAATTTCCAAAGTTAGATAAGGATCTTCCGGTTGTATTAAATGAACAGGAAGTGGAAGATCTGATGAATGTCGCTTATGCTAAGGCGAGAGAAAACGCGTTGTATTATCGTGATTTTTGCATGTTGGAATTGATGTATGCCGCCGGACTCAGAATCAGTGAATTAGTCAATTTAACAATCAACGATTTACATTTAACCATGAATCTTATTCGTTGTTTTGGAAAAGGATCAAAAGAGAGAATGGTTCCGATTGCCGATTATATGATTGAGATACTCAATGAATATATGCAGGATTATCGTCCTCAATTAATGAAAGGCCATGATTCAAACTATTTATTTCTAAACTACAAAGGACAACCGCTTTCACGTCAGTCATTTTGGAAAATGATTAAGCAAAATGCAAGGCAGGCAAATATTAAAAAGAACATTACGCCTCATACACTAAGGCACAGTTTTGCGACGCATCTGTTAAATCATGGCGCGGATTTGCGTTCAATTCAGGAAATGCTTGGGCACTCCAATATTTCAACCACCACCATCTATACTCATGTTACAAATCAAAAAATGATCGATGAATATAAAAAATTTCATCCCCGCAGTAAGCAACAGGAGGAAAAGGAAAATGTATAAGTATAAACGGGTATTTACAATTGTATTGGATTCACTGGGGATAGGTGACGCAAAAGATGCGGAATCTTATGGGGATCAGGGAACAAACACATTAAAACACATTTGTGATCAATATCCGCAGATTGAAGTTCCTAACCTTGAAGGATTAGGACTGGGTGAATTAGGCGATTTTAATGGGATTTATAAATTACCCGGATATTTTGGGACTGTTGGTAAATTAAACGAGATAAGCAATGGCAAAGATACGATGACCGGCCATTATGAATTGATGGGATTAAAAGTTGAGAAACCATTTAAAACCTTTACAGAAACAGGATTTCCTGAAGCTTTTATTAAAGAATTTGAAGAGAAAACCGGTTATAAAACGATTGGCAATATTGCTGCCAGCGGAACTGAAATCATTGACTTATTTGGTGAACAGCAGATTAAAAATAAAGAGTTGATTGTCTATACATCTGCGGATTCTGTATTCCAAATTGCCGCCCATGAAAAATACATTGGGCTAGATGAATTATATCGCTGCTGTGAGATTGCTCGTGAATTGCTTTTAAAAGATGAATGGAAAGTTGGGCGTGTTATCGCAAGACCATTTATCGGAGAGAAAAAAGGAGAGTTCCAGCGAACTTCCAATCGCCATGATTGGGCTTTAGAACCTTTTGATCGTACAGTTTTAAACGATTTGAAAGATAATGGATTGGACGTTATCGCAGTTGGAAAAATCAATGATATTTTCTGCGGTCAAGGTGTTACCAATGCGATTACGACAAAAAGCAACGAAGATGGTATGAATAAGACAATAGCTCTCGCACAAACTGATTTTACCGGTTTGGCATTTATCAATTTAGTTGATTTTGATTCTTTGTACGGTCATCGCCGTGATCCTATCGGTTATGGGAAAGCCTTAGAGAGCTTTGATCAGCAGCTAAATGATCTCATGTATCAGCTAAATGAAGAGGATCTGCTGATTATTACAGCGGATCATGGTAATGATCCTACGTTCAAAGGCAGTGATCATACACGCGAACAAGTACCGTTAATTGTTTATTCAAAGAAATTAAAAGGAAATCAGAATCTAGGAGATTTAGATAGCTTTGCCACGGTTGGGGCGACTATTGCAGATAATTTCGACTGTCCGTTGCCACCGATTGGGAAATCTATTTTAAGTGTATTATAAAAAGACTTGTAAAAGTCTTTTTTTTCTAATCTTCGATTTTATAGTCAATGCAGACACGTGATTCACGCAATGGCGCTATATATTGCCCAAAGGCAACATGACTGGGGTGAATCTGGTACTGATTTAAATCCTCCATCGTTTCGAAAGTAGAAACCAGAATATAGTCATAATTATCCTTTACAGCTTCTTCATCATTAAAATAAACATCTAATGAAACAACCTGTTTAATGTCATCTTTTAGCTTCATCATTCTTTCTTTTGCTTCTAAAAGGTTTTCTTGTTTACTTTTCCCATTGGCTTCTTCTTTAAATTTAAACATTACAATATGTTGTATCATCATTCATTCCTCCTTTAAACATTATAACACAGCTTGAAACTAGACGAAAACCTCTTTATAATAGATATTAGTTTTAATGAAGGAGAATAAAAAATGTCTACAGATCCTAAAAAATTAGTAAAAACCATTCTATTAACTTACTTGCTTGCATCTGTTATATTGGCTTCCGGTTATACTTGCAGGGGAGTGCCGGTTCTGATTATCACTTTTTCAGCAATAAGTTTATTGCTTTATGGGAGTGCAGTATTGGCACTGCATCAAAACTATAAAAAATACAAGATATCTATGTATCGTTTTTTAGAAGGAATTGGAATTGCCTTTTGTTTGTTTGCTGTTATAATGGCAGTAATGAACCTATAAGATAAGAAAAGCCTAGGGATTAATATTTTCCTTAGGCTTTTTAGCTGTTTAAACGAGTGATACATTATGCTTTTAAAAGATAAATTATATATATATTTTGGTTAACATAATATGCATTATCGGAAGTACCACATATTATTAAAAAAGGAAAAGGCGAGTTAATCTAATACTATTATATAGCCTTTTCGCTTCTTATTAAAGAGTTTCACTGATAAATAATGTGGATTCAGATTTTTCTATTTCAGCCTGCAGCATGCTATCTTGATAACGAATAGCCATATTCGCTAAAGTCTTTTCATTATCAGTCAATTCAATATTATCAGCCATTCTTATCTCTATTCGTTTTGTTTCATGTAATAAATAATTAAGAGCAGCTTTTAATCCTTCCTGATCATCGATAATGGATTCATGAATTAAAATCACATCATCAGATTTTTCATATACTAAATATCCTATGCACTTTTCACTGTGATAAAGCGTTAGGAAATAATGGTTCTCATTTTGATGATAAGGTATAAAATAATTTTCATAGTAAGCTTTATTACGGATACGATAGCCATTATAATGAACGGTAAAGTGTTGGTATGCTTCTAATAAAGCTTCTGCCCTCACCTCTTCTTTAAAATTGTATACAAACTCATCCACATTGGCAAACGGTTCTTTGATGTTTGCTATCTTATGATAATAAGCTTCATTAAAGCCGAATGAACGATAAACATCCCAATTATATGCTTGCAGAATCAGCAAGCGATCCTCTTTATGATCCTCCAGAGCTTTTTCCATCATCGTTCGCATAAATCCGTTGCCTCTGAAGTTTCGCTTCGTACAGACACCTACTATAAAGTGTGTTTGAATCTCCTTATCCCCTATTTTTAGAGTCATTGGTTTAATCTGCATTGCTGCTAAAATTTGACCATAGCATTCTATTGCATATGTATTTTTTGAATCATATAAGGTATTGAAATAAAATTCTGTCGAATTTTCATCCTCATCAGCAAAGGAATCCAACCACAATTGTTTGATCTGCGATGTATACTGGTTATCAGGACGAATCAGTTTCGTCTGATTCAGACCAATCGCATATTTAACAAGACGATATAGAGGATGTAAATCCATCTTTGCCTTTCTTAATTCCGGAAGTCCTAAATCGTCTTCACGGTTAATAAAATGATATTCTAAATGTTCATTTAAGAAATACTTCAGTACAGCTACATATAAACCACGAATGCTGCGGTTTGCTTTTTCCACATGAATCTGCAGAGTATCTTCATAGAGTTTTGACGCCAGTGTGAATGCTTCGAGCTTACCATCAATATAAAGACACCCGCCAAGCAGATTCAGCTCATCATAATGCGCTAATAGTCCTTCAATCCCATTAATTTCTGCTTCAATATCGTCTTTTCGATCATGACTATCCTTCCATTGATTTAAAAAGCTGAGCACCTCTTCTTTCATAGTGTTTTGATATGAAAGAAACTCAAAACGACCCTCATATTCTTTCATAAAAGCATTATAATGATTGCGTCGCTTCTGCATTTTCTTTCCTTTTAAAGTGGCATGCATGGATACATCATAAACATAATCACCGGCATTTTCTTCTAAACGCCATATAAAAGTGTTTTTAGGATAATATCTCTTTAGCAATTCCACAAATGGCTCCACAGCCGCTTCCACAACAAAATCCACTCCATGCTGCTTTGAATACCCCAGCATAAAATCCACTGCCTCTTTGAAATAAGCTTCATCACATAAAGGCATCATCCATCTCACTCGGTCATGATATAGCCAATAACCGACAAAAAAATGTTCATGAATTTCATAGTAAAGTTCATAAACATCCTTCCACATCAATAATGTGACGATGTTGCAGTTATATTCATTGTACCCATACCGCTCGATGTATGACCGAATTTCTTCAATATCATTATAGTCTATTTTCTTCATAAATTTCTCCTGTTACGACAATATTATACCACACTCAATGATTATTAAAATTAAAATGCACAAAAAAGGCACTAGAGTGTCTCTAATACCTTTTTATTAACCATATATTGAATAAACTGGGTTGCTGTACGACCTGAAAAAACACCGTTGCGAATTTCCCAGATCATAGCTTGTGCATGCAGTTCTTCCTGATCCATATCTAAGTGATATTTTTTTGCCAATGTATCAACAATATTTAAAAATTCATCTTTAGCCGGATGAGAATATAAAATAGTAATTCCAAAACGATTGACCAATGAAAGCTTTTCCTGCATCGCATCATTCAAATTGACTTCATCTACATTCTGTCGTTCAGACCAGCTTTGCTTGATCAGATGACGACGATTGCTCGTTGCATAAATAATGATATTATTTGGTTTTTCTTCCAAGCCGCCTTCAATGACACTTTTTAAATATTTATATTCTGTCTCGAAATCTTCAAAGGATAAGTCATCCATATAAATAATAAATTTATAATGACGATTTTGCAAAGTATGAATAATTTCCGGTAAAAACTGAAACTGATGTTTATAAACCTCCACAATTCTCAAACCATCCTGATAAAAGTCATTTAAGATTGCTTTAATACTGGTTGATTTACCCGTCCCGCTATCTCCATACAATAATACATTGTTTGCTTTTTCACCAAGTAAAAATGCTTTTGTATTCGCAACCAGTTTTTCTTTTTGACTGGTATAGCCGACAATATCCCTTAAAGTATAGCTTTCTACATGGGCAATTGGAATGATTTTATGCTGATCATAGCGAAAAGCCTTATTTAAGCCGTAGAAGCCTACTCCATAAGTAGAATAGTGTTCCATTAAAACGTCATAAAACGCTTCTATAGAGGATGTATTGGCTAAATGATCGCAAAGCTCAGACAATAAGCGATGCACTTGCGGATCCATCATGTGCTTTTTGATTTTATAGTCTCTAAACATCGGCTGATACAGCGGATTCAAACTAGAAAAGTCATAATGAAACAAATCATAAATAATAGCAAGATCAGATAAAACAATGGCCTTTAAAGAAGGATCAATCTCTTCTTTTCTTTCTAATGCCAGCGTAAAAGAGTTTTCATGATAAGCTAACAGCAGTGTGATATATACTTGAAACAGCTGCCCGTCAATCGCATATGTTTCTTTCACCTTTAGCAATTGATGAAAAAGATCGATTTCATATTGCTCCGGCTCCTTTTGCCAAGCCAAAAAAACAGAAAGCGGTTCTTCAATGATGGAATCTACTTTTAACGGACGATATAAAATAAGTTGATTTAAATCCATTGCATTCACCTTAATTCTTAAAGCTATGAATTGGTGCCGGTACTCTGCCGCCACGGTTTACAAATTTAGAACAGTCGTATTCGTTGACCTTCATGATTGGCGCATAGCCTAACAATCCGCCAAATACCGCTTCTTCCCCAACATCTTTTCCGATGACAGGAATGATTCTTACTGCTGTTGTTTTTTGGTTGATCATCCCGATGGCCATTTCATCTGCAATAATTCCGGAAATGGTGCTGTCTGTTGTTTTGCCCGGAATTGCGATCATATCCAGTCCGACTGAACACACACATGTCATTGCTTCTAGTTTTTCAAGGGTCAATGCTCCGGCTCTTGCCGCGTCGATCATTGCTTGATCCTCGCTGACCGGAATAAATGCACCGCTTAATCCACCAACATAAGAAGATGCCATGACTCCGCCTTTTTTAACTTGATCATTTAAAATTGCTAATGCGGCGGTTGTTCCAGGTGCACCCACTGATTCTAATCCCATTTCTTCTAAAATTTCAGCAATACTGTCTCCTACAGCCGGTGTAGGCGCTAAAGAAAGGTCGATAATGCCAAAGGACACATCTAATTTTTTAGAAGCTTCCTGTGCCACTAGCTGTCCGACACGGGTAATCTTGAATGCTGTTTTCTTAATGGTTTCACATAACTCACCAAAATCTTTTCCACGTGCCTGTTCGATTGCCTTTTTAACAACACCAGGACCGCTGACCCCGACATTGATGATGCAGTCTGCTTCTGTCACCCCATGGAAAGCCCCTGCCATAAACGGATTGTCATCGGGAGCATTACATAAAATAACCAATTTTGCACATCCCAAAGAATCCTTTTCTTTTGTCAATTCTGCTGTATCTTTAATAATCTTTCCGCATAATTTAATCGCATCCATGTTCAGTCCTGTTTTGGTAGATCCAACCACCACTGAGCTGCAAACGGAATCCGTCACTGCCATTGCTTCAGGAATCGATTCAATCAGTAATTTTTCAGCCGGCGACATCCCTTTTGATACGACAGCTGTATATCCGCCGATAAAATTGACACGTGTAGCTTTTGCCGCTTTATCCAATGCTTTCGCAATTTTCACAAAGTCCTGTGTTGTATGACAACTGCTGCTGCCAACAAATCCGATCGGTGTTATAGAGATTCTCTTATTTACGATCGGTACTCCAAACTTCTTTTCGATTTCTTCTCCGACAGAAACTAAATTTTGTGCCTTTGTTGTGATTTTACGATAGATATTTTCACACACCTTATCAATATCACTATCCATACAATCTAACAAGCTGATTCCCATTGTAATCGTTCTTACATCCAGGTTTTCCTGTTCGATCATTTTATTGGTTTCATTTACTTCAAACGTATTAATCATCCTAGACCTCCGTTAAATACGATGCATCTTATTAAAGATGTTTTCGTGTTGTAATTTAATATTGACTCCGATTTCTTTTCCTAAAGCATCCAGCTCATCAGCGACATTCCCAAAAGTTTCTTCAACTTTTGAAGCATCGACGATCATCATCATATTAAAATAATCCTGTACGATGGTTTGTGAGATATCTAAAATGTTCATTTCATGTTTCGCTAGAAAAGTACATACTTTTGCGATAATTCCTACTTGATCTTTTCCTACTACGGTAATGACTGCTTTGTTCATATACATCCTCCTTGTTATATCTGTTAGCATTATAACAAAATACGGTTTAAAATACTACCTGTGATTCTATAAAAAAACCGGTAAAAAGAAGACTTTTACCGGTTTTTAGCTATTATAATCGCAAGATCTTTTTTACTTTATCTAAGACTGCTCGACCGTTCATGGTGCCATAGTCTACCATATCAATCATTTGAATGGGAATTGATCGTCTTATCGTCTCTTGAATGTGATGTTTTTCAAAGCGTTCTTGGGGTGATAAGAGAATGACATCGGCTTTATCACTCCATGTGTTCAAGTCTTCTTTTAACACAGGATGAATCGTAATTTCAATGCTATCGTCCCTGGCGGCTGCTTCCATATTATGTATCAACATATTAGGGGCTTCGGGACATTCGATGATAATCGTCTTCATTGCCAGCTCCTCCTTTTTTCTACTTATATCATACAATGTGTGACAATTTATGTAAACCCTTCCATTTGCTTTTTGTCAAGATCTTTGCTTAAAAAAATATTCTGCATACATTTATATATACCGCTTTCAAAAAGACGTGACAAATGAGTGAAAATGTGCTTTAATATATATGTAAATTAATTATATAGGAGGAACTTACAATGGTAAGAATTATGTTAGCATGTGCAGCTGGTATGTCAACTAGTTTATTAGTAACTAAAATGCAAACAGCAGCTAAAGAAGAAGGAGTAGAAGCAGAAATCTGGGCAGTACCAGAAGCAGACGTTGAAAAAAACGTTGGTAAATTTGATGTATGTTTATTAGGACCTCAAGTACGTTTCAAATTAAAAGCTATCCAAAAAATCGCTGATGGTAAATGGCCAGTAGATGTTATCGAAATGACAGCTTATGGTACTATGAACGGTAAAAAAGTATTTGACTTTGCTATGGATACTTACAACAATTTCTATAACAAATAATAAACTATTAAAATAAAAGACGGGGGGGTTCTCCTCCGTTTTTTATTACTTGAAAAATGAAAAAAATATTAGTGGTAAGTGATACTCATATGGATAATGATACGTTTTCTTTAATCACTGAGCATCATCGTGACTGTGATTATTTTGTTCACTGCGGGGATTCGTCTCTGCCCTATAATGACCCTTTATTAAACGGGTATATCACAGTGATTGGCAATCATGATGATGATCCTCATTATGATCAAAATCGTTTTTTTAAAGTGGAAGATCAGCGAATATTCGTTACCCATGGGCATCTCTATGATGTTTATTTAAGTTATGACAAATTGTATCACAAAGCAAAGCAAATGAACTGTTCTCTCGTCTTGCATGGCCATACTCATATTCCTCATTTACAGACGATTAACGGCATTACTTTTATCAATCCCGGCAGCGTGATGTTTAATCGCTCTCACTACGGCTACGGCACGTATGCGATCGTATTGATTGATCATGCTCAGGTATCCGTTCACTTTTATCATCACGAAACCCATCAGATCGTCGATGATATTGTTCTGTCAGACGGGGAAGAAATGCTGAAGGAATTCGGTTTCAGCCATGATTTAACATTTTAAAAGCACCTCCTAGGAGGTGCGATTTTTATTATACAACGTCTTTCATATTTTCAATTGCCTGTACTCTTCGAATATTGTTTAGTGAAATCAACACCAAAACTGCTACTAACAGGATATCAAAAATCATAATCGATACAATCAATGTTAATAAGATGTTTTGTCCTAATTGGAAAGCGGCAGACAGCTTCAGTTTTGATTCCAGTATACAGATTGGAATAAAGATGGCTGTAACCAAAGCGGAAGCATTGATATACCCTTCCAAATACTCAAAAACAAAGAGTTTGTAAAGCTGGTACGAAGTCATTCCGACGGACTTCATAATACTGATGTCTCCGCGTTTTAAATGCACATTTCCCACAAGGACATTGTTGATATTTAAAACTGAAATGACAAATAATAAGAAGAATAACGGATACAGCAAGGATTCAATCATAAAGGATACTACCTTGTTTTCCTGTGCTCTTAATAAGACATTGTCATAGGTATACGTATCCTGAGCTCCGGAATTGGAAATGGCTTTATCGATTGCCAGCGTTGCTTTTGTCACTGTTGCCTTATTGCTTAAAACAATCTTTGCCGCTTCTTTAACAGTGAAGTATTGTTGGTACTTGATACCATAATTAGAGGACATGGCAACAATACGCGGATACTCATCATAATCACAATAGAGTCCCTCAGCGCCTTCATCAACTAATGCAATAGCCGCAACATTTTCGTAGAGTGTTTCTAATGACTCTGTCATGTATAAACGATCCCCTACTTTGAGCTGATCAAATAAGCCCTCTGCTACTTTTGATCCCTTTCTTAATACAACGACCATTCCGCCGTTATCTAAATCATCTAATGATCCAGCAACAACATAAGGCTTCAATTTATCTAGCTGATGATGATCTAAAAGCAAGGTAGCGGTTTGAATCTGACCGTACATAATACCGTTTTCATCTGTATTTTCTACATAACTAACACGTGCATTGCTTTTATAAGTTTTAAAATTATCCTGATTGATCGCGTCTACCGGGTACTGAATGTAAGGTCCTAAAACTTGACGCTTAATATCCATTGACTCCGGAATCAATTCACGGTCATCAATCGCCTGATATAATTCGTCATAAATCCCAAGATTGATCGGTGTCGCTGTATTCATGGGAATAGAGTTCTCGATCGAAAAGTCGTAATTAACAGAAGCGGTTTCATTTTTATATGAGAAGTTGCTTAGAAACACAGCAAAGAAAATAACCGTAGTTAGTATAAGCAAAGCAAAAGACTGAAAAATATTTCGAGTTTGCTTTTTTAAACGCCCGTTATAAATCAAGAACATTTTCCAAGAAAAACTCTTTGACATATAGCTTTGACGCTGACGAGGCGGATCATAATTGTAAGCTACATCCTTTAAGTCATCGATTGCACTAGAATGAATGTAACGGCTGTAAGAATGGTGTCCCAAAATCAGCATTAATCCAAATCCAATTAGGAATGATGAAATCAATGTATATGGATTCATAATCATTGACCAAGCAAATGGTAAAGCTAATTGTTTGATAAACATCTTTAATACAAAGTAAGAAACTAAAATACCAAACACAATTCCTAAAAAGGCCCCAAGCAGCCCTAATGCCGACAATTCAATCTTTAATAAATGATTGATATCTTTAGGAGTTGCTCCAATAGATTTTAATAGACCAAATTCTTTTCGACGATCTTTATCAGTAATAATAAAGACATTTTTCAAAGAAATGACTGACATCATGACAGCAATAAGAACAATGGCTGCAAACATGACTAACAGGGTCGTAGTATCTTTTAAATAGTTTTTTACGGTATCATAAGAAATTGCGGAATTATTCATCTGAATTTCTTGGGTATCGGTATGAAAAATCTCACTGATCATCGTTAAAGAGTCAGCTCGCTGTACCTGATCATCACGAATGATCACATTGCGATTGGTGCTATCATTATTATCCATCACATAAACCGGAGCGGCTGAGGTTGTCAGCTGAGCAAATAATTCAGTCGCTTCATAGACACCAACGACTTTATAAGAAGCGGTTTTGCTCGGTGTCTGATTGAATACACTGCTGTCTACTTGATATATACCATTGGAAGCGGCATTTGATTCAATCAGCTCCAATGAGAGCGTATCCCCTACTTTTAATCCTAACTGATTAGGAACAACGATTTCATCATTGGCATTTGGCAGGGTACCTGTTTCAATGATGATCGGCAAAGGAGATTCTTCTTCAAGCGGGGTTAACTGATGAAGCGCTAATGATTGATCCTGATACGTTGAATATGTATTCAAATCATAATCATAGGTAGTCTGATGACGCGTTAACGGTTCGCCTTCATTACTATTAAGGATGTAATGATATTCTCCTGTCGTTTCCTTGTTGGGAATCTTAGTTAAAGAAAAGACATTTGTAAACAGGGTTAAAGAAGTAAAAATAATCGCAACACTTAAGGAGATCGCAATCAAGCTTAGTAGTGTACGTTGTTTTTTCTTTACAATATTGATAAGAGCTAATTTATTAATATATTTACTTACCTTCATGATAGAACGTCGGTTCCTTTTCTTCGATTGCTTTCATCAGCATTTTTTTGCGTTTTGTTGTCATCCATCTCGCATTGTCAAAGGTATCGACAAATTGAAGCAGCTCTTCTTTTGTTGAAATGGATTTAACAACTTTATTCTTTTTCATGTTTTTAAATTCAATACATCTAGCTCTTGCAAAAACATCCATTCCTTCTAAGAATAAATCAAAGTACACTTTCATGACATCTTCTACTTTTTCATCTGTTTTGTCATCCGTCGTCTTTAAATCTTCATTATAAATAAAGAAAAGTGTACGAAGCATTTCATTATAATCAATAACGAAGTTTCCGGTTTTCATATCCCATTTTTCATATTCTTCATCGATATGTACTGAGAACTCCATATTATCTAATTTTTCCTGTGCACGTTTGAAAATTTCGTCCTTATCTAAACGTTTAATTGAAGTTTCTTCAATCGGACTATCTTCCCCTTCGGTTTGGAAGTCCTTAATGATATGTCCATCCTGAATCTCTAAAACACGATCTGCATAGCGGGCTAAATTCAAGTCGTGTGTAATCATGACGATGGTTTGGTTATATTTTTTAGAAGCCAGTACTAAGAATTCCATAATTTCTTTTGCTAACTTACTATTTAAGTTTCCAGTGGGTTCATCGGCTAAAATGATGCTCGGCTTATGAATCAAGGCTCTTGCAATCGCAACACGCTGCTGTTCTCCACCTGACATTTTACTTGGATAGAAATCCAATCGATCTTTAATTCCCAATAATTCCACTAATTCATTGAAATATTGGCGGTCAACCTTTTTTTCATCCAGCATCAACGGCAGTTCGATATTTTCTCTTGCAGTCAACACTGGAACTAAGTTGAAGAACTGATAGATGATCCCTACTTCTCTTCTTCTAAAGATCGCTAAGCCTTCCTGATCCAGTTTTGTTACATCCTTACCGTTAATGAAAATTTCACCGGTAGTAACGGTATCTACCCCAGCCATCATATGCATCAAAGTGGATTTACCTGAACCGGAGGTTCCGATGATACAAACAAATTCTCCTCTCTCAATAGAAAAAGAAGAATTTTTTAGGGCTTCTACCTTAATATCGCCAGAACCATAGGTTTTACTGACGTTTTTAACATTAATTACTGCCATATTATCCTCCTAATATAATAAAAATACACGTTAACATTGTAACCCTTTTCAGGTGAAAATGCAATTTATTGTATATAAAAAATAATCCAGTTTATTCAGCTGGATTATTGCCTTCAGCGGCTTTTTCTTCGTTTCTTTTTCTCTTGTATTCGATGATAAACATTACTTCTTTTAGATCTTCATCAGGCAGTTCAGTTAACAGACGCGCAATATTTGCGATATTGTAATAATCATATTTTTTACCGCTCATGATTTCTTCTACACTACGTCCATAAAGGTTAGATAGAATCTTTAATTCCCCGACAGTGACGTCGCGTTTGCCATTTTCAATATCTGAAATGGCTGAATGGGGAACGTTTAAATAAGAAGCAACCTCTTTTTGAGTTAAATGCTTAAAGTTTCTATATACTTTTAATCTTTTCGCTAATGCCATATCAATAGCCATATTCTCACCTCGATTTTAAGAATATCATAAATCGTCGTCAATTTCAATTTAGAAATATTAAAAATATAAAATATTTTTTCCTGGGTTATATTTACGATATTTGCAACTTATTGGAAATACCTATTTTTCTTTTAAGGAAAAGCATATTTCATTTAGCAATTTTCAACATTATTTGACTTCTTTATTATTGAAATATCCTAACGTGTAATCTTTATTTCCGTGCCAGTAGCTTTGACTTTTATCTGCGATGATATGCTGATAATCCTCGATGACACGCTGTACTTCAGCTTGTGTTTCAATTGTCATTTTTAAAACGATGAAATCCGCCTGCAATTCAGAAAGTTCATCCACATATTGAATCTTTGCATTATATAGATGCATGCGGCATTCTTCATCCATTATAATAGGAAACTGTTCATTCTTCCTATCTATTAAATAGTATTGACCAATTTTGCAGCGATTACACCCCTTTTTTTGACAACCGTAATGCTGTTGTGAAATCGGACAATATTTAGTGATCATGGTTTCCAATCGCCCATAGGCTACATATCCGATTTTTTGCTGACAGTCACAAAGGTGATTGATCTGCATTTCGCTCATTTCTACCGATAAAACAACATCTTTGTTTTTAATCAAGTCATGATTCAAAGCATAGCTGTTCGTGATATTTAAACTACTGTCTAAGATCACCTCTTTGTCTAAAAAGTAATGCAAAGCACCAATATCACCGACCATTATTTTACTAAACAGCGAATATAAAGCGGATTCTTTTATTTGTTTTAAATGTTCGTCATCAATAATTCTTGATACATATGGAATTAATGTTGCGTCTGCTTGTTGACATAAAGTATACGCTTCTTTTAATGACGGAATAAACGGATAATAGATCATTTTTGCTCCTGAATCAATCGCTGCATTGCACTGCTCCAATGTTTGAACATGGACATGAATTGCTTTGATTGAACGTTTAGCAGCTGCTGTCTCCTTAGGTTCAAAAGCTTTAGACTGGCGCTGATGAACTAATCTTGCTTTATCTAAGGCTTCAATACCATTACGGCGCAGTTCGTTTAGTTCTTTGATTGCAAATTGAACATCCTCCGGCAATATCACAATAACCTTTTCAGCTGTATAAACAGTATTTCCTAATTTAGATAACTGCTGTTGTATTCTTTCTAAAGATAAAGCGCTGTTCATTGCTTTTTCAATGATTGCCGAGGATTTTACTGTTACTTGATGTTGCTTAGAGGTCAGTGTCAAAGTCAGCGGTTCCCCTATTTTCCCTGATAATTGAAGTGTGATCGGACTTTTAATCTTTTTCTCACTGTATTCTTTTTGCAGTTTTTGAATTAATTGTACTGAAGAGGTCTTAAAAACTTTCGTTCCTTCTTTTATTTTAATGTTAAACTCTATTGCGATTTCATCCTGTGGCTTTCCCTGATTGACTAGGCGGTCACGATAATACATCTTATTAACGACTCTTCCGCTGTCTTCAAATCCGAAGCGAATGCCATCCCCTTGGGCTAACGGCTGATTCAATTTTATATATACCAGCTGCTCTTTGCGGTCATACTGCGTGACTTCACCGATTTCAACACCAAAATTGCCCGGAAAGATGTCAGTAATCAGGTTATTTTCATGATAAGCATGCCCCAGCGAGAAACCGCGGTTGAACATTTGAAACATTTCCGCCTTCTCTTCTTCGACATTGCCAACAGAATGCGTTTTTAACCACTGATCAATAGCGTAGCGATAGCTTTTCACAACCGCCGCCACGTATTCAGGGCGTTTCATTCTTCCTTCAATCTTAAAAGAGGTAACTCCTGCCTCAATATAATCCCCAATGTTTTCTATAACACAAATATCCTTTGCTGAAAGCAAATAATGAGGAGCATAATCTAAAGATTTATCTTCTAATTTTAATTTGTAAGGCAATCGGCAAGGCTGTGCACATTTTCCTCTGTTGCCGCTTCTTTTACCGATCACGCTTGACATCAGACATTGTCCGGAATAGCACATACATAAAGCCCCATGGACAAATACTTCGATGTCAATTTGAGTATGCTGAGCAATATCACGAATTTCTTCAATCGTATTTTCACGAGCTAACACCACACGCTTTATACCTTGTTTTGCCATCGCTTCAACGCCTGACAGCTGATGAATACTAGCCTGAGTAGAGGCATGGATTTCAAAATCAGGATATAATTTTTTCACTTCTGCCATCAAGCCAAGATCTTGAATGATCAAAGCATCCACATTCATCAAATATAAACGATCAATGTATGCCATCAGCTCCTTAAACTCTTCATCATAAAACAATGTATTGACCGTAACATAAATCTTAACATTGCGTAAATGAGCATATTCAATAGCTTCCTGTAGCTCTTCGTCACTAAAATTAGCTGCATAAGCACGTGCATTAAACATTGTTCCGCCTAAATAAACGGCATTGGCACCACTGTTTACTGCTGCCTTTAGCGATTCTAAACTCCCTGCAGGTGCTAATAATTCTATATTTCTCATAATTTTTCCACTAGTGAGTAACACATCTTAGCTGATGCTGCACTTGCGATTTGTAAATATTCATCGAATTGCATCCCACTGTTTCCTTTTCCAAAGATATCGCTTAATGATCGGGTAATAATAAACGGAACATCATAAATCGTACAGACCTGAGCTATAGCGGCTGCTTCCATTTCCGCGCATTGTGCTTGGGGAAAATGTTGTTTTATATTTTCTACCTGTGTCTTTTGAGCTACAAACATATCGCCTGAAACGATTAATCCTGTATGCGCAGCAATATGATTCTCATGAAGAATCTGCTTAGTCATTTCAATTAACTTGGGGTCTGCCTCAAAAAAACGCGGACTGCCAGCCATCTGTCCATATTCATAATTAAACGCCGTAACATCTACATCGTGATAGCCTACCCTTGAAGAAATCACGACATCTCCCACTGTTTGATCCAAAGATAAGCCGCCGGCACTGCCGATATTGATCAATTGCTTAGGATGATAGTTTTCAAAAAGCAATGTCGCGGATACGGCAGCATTCACTTTTCCTATTCCGCCTTGTACAACGACACACTCTTTCCCGGCAATCTTTCCTATATGATATTGATAGTTTAGTTTTTCCTGTGTCTCTGTCACATCCATCAGATCTAAAATCGCTTGCACTTCTTCTTTCATTGCTCCGATTATTCCAATCATTTCGTTTCCTCCATTATTTTTTCACGACAAAGATAACTCGGTCATCCTGCTCGTTATATTCTTTAAAATCACTGTAATAGTGAATCGTTTTAAATCCTGCCTTTTGTAAAAGGTCAACGTAGACTTCAACCGGATAGGTTTGCTGTTCATGGCGTTCATCTACACGGTCATGATTTTCCTGATCAACGATTTGAACATGATGACGGATTTTCCCCTCGGCAATCTTACGAACCGTCCATTTAAAATAAAAATCATCGTCTTCTGCTTCTTCTGTGTAATCTTCAAATGTCACATTGATTTTATGCATACTGTGAACATCGAAAATAAATGTCCCCTCTGTGTTTAAAGCATTATAGACATTCTTAAACACCTTTAACACTTTATTGGCAGTGAGTATGTAATTTAAAGAATCACACATACATAAGATCAAATCCACCGGTTCGTTGATCATAAAATCACACATATCAATTTTTCCAAGCATTAAATCAACATTTGCTTCAGCAGCATTCATTTTGGCGACTTCCAGCATCTGCCTGGATAAATCTGTCGCATAAACGGTTTTGTTTAATTTAGAAAGTTCGATTGCCATAATCCCGGTTCCGCAGCCTAATTCCAAAACAGTCTCAAAAACAGCGTTGTTCATAATAAAATGAAGATATCCAAAATAGAAATCTTCATCCATTAAGCTATCATAATAATAGGCAAATTTTTGATAACTCATTACAGGTATTTCTCCACACCAATGCGTGGCATATCGCCCCATAATTTTTCTAAGTTATAAGCGCCTCTTTCATTTTCTTCAAAGATATGAACAACAATATCTCCATAGTCCATTAAAATCCATTTACTGTCACGTAATCCTTCGATGCGTTTCACCGTACATCCTGCTTTTTCCATTTCTTCTTCCACGTTATCACGCAGCGCCTGCATTAAACGTTCATTTGATCCTGTACATAAAATAAACGTATCAAAGATCGGACTTGCATCACGCATATCGATTGCGACAATATTTTTTGCCTGCTTATCGCTTAACGCTCTTACTATAATTTCAATTTTATCCATGAGTACCCTCCTCTACATATTTCTTATATATTTCAAAAAATACCTTATCTATTTTTCTGTTTTTCTTCTTTGAAAACGCATAAAAATCTTTTAAAGCATATCGAAATCCTTCCACAATATCTTGATTACACAGTGCTCTTTCTTTAGTGGCATCAAAATCACGGGTTGGTTCATATTTGTCGGCACAATAGACACACATATCCAGTAAACTCATTTCTACGGAACCGGTGGTATGATTCGTGATCGCCTGTAAAATATCTGCATCTTCTACCAAATACTTTTCTTTCGCTAAAAAAGCAGACAACCACTGATGCCAAACCGGAACACTTGCTGCTAAATGTTCAGGATAATAACGGCTCATCAGCACTTTCATTTCATCCATTGGCATCTCTTTAGCGATATCGTGCAATAATCCGGCAATGTATGCTTTATTGCTGTCTACATTATTGTTTAAAGCAAATTCTCGTGCTGTATCTGCTACACTCAATGAATGTATATAGCGTTTTTTAGACATTAATGGCTGAATCATTGTTTTGGTATAAATGGAATGCATCATCATGTAATGCAGAACTTTAGGATCTAAAGCAGACACATCTCCGTTTTTGATTGCGGTTGAGGAAATGTCTGTTGCCTCTACCTCTAATTCAATCATCTTGAATTTTTCAATATTGGGATGCTTTAAATATCCTAATCTTTCAATGACGACTAGAATCGCTTGGGTATTGATTCGATCTGCCTGATACCACTTTTCAAACTGCTCCGCCTGATCATAACCAATAATGAAATAAAAATCGTGATGATACATACGGTTAAGCTTTACTAAAGTATCATAAGTATAGGATTTTTCATTCGCATCCGCATGCAGTTCAATGTCGCATATTTTCATATATGGATAATCCTCAGTCGCTAAACGAATCATTTCCATGCGTTCTTCGTTACTTGCCACGATTTCTTTAGTAAAAGGATTATTCAATACCGGAATAAACCATACTTCATCTAATTTTAACTGCTGATAGGCTGCTTTGGCATTACGAATATGTCCGTTATGAATCGGATCAAACGTCCCTCCCAGCAAACCGATTTTAGCCATTAAACCTTGATATTCCCATCTTTATTATATAAATATAAAACAATGGTTCTTCCAATAATTTGTGCAACTTCTGCCTTTGTATACTCACTGATTTTCAAGGCTACCACACGAATATCTTCGTCGCATGATTCCAGCAGCTTCACTTTGATGAGTTCATGCTTAATCAATGCCTGTTCGATTCCTTCAAGCATATTAGTGCTTACCCCTTCTTTTCCCACTTGATAAATGGGATTTAAATGATGCGCTAGTTTTCTTAATTCTCTTTTTTGTTTTCCTGTTAACATATAAATTCCTTTCTATATTAATGCTTCTCTTATAAAGACACCGATACCCTTTGGTGCACGGATCACGACTTGAGTATGCGGTTCGATTCGAATCCATCCCAACCCAGAAATAACAACATCTGATTTTTTATCTAAAGATGTCAGCGTATAAGCAGCCATTTCCTGAATCGTTTTAATTTCATCAATCTCCGGCGTTAACGTCATATGACGGTCATAAAGTCCATCCGCATTTTCTAATTTAGTACGATGAATTTTCAACGTTTTTGGCATATAGCAAATAAACGATTGGCTATCTCCACTGACATAATCCATTCTTGCCAATGCTCCAAAATATAAAGTTTGCTGACTGTTTAACTGATAGCTGACAGGTCTTAACTCGCTTTTTGGCAAAATCACTTTCAGCAGTTCCGGTTTTACTAAATGTGCCATCTGATGTTTATTGACAATTCCCGGTGTATCGTATAAAGAAGAAGTTTCATCAAACGGAATCTCGATTAGATCCAATGTAGTTCCCGGAAACTCACTTGTCGTGATCAGCAATTCATTTGTATTTTCTGTATAGTGTTTTAACAGGGAATTGATAAAGGTTGATTTCCCAACATTTGTAACCCCTACTACATAAACATCTCGCTGCTGGCGATATTCATCAATGCACTCTAAAATTTCATCCAATTGATAATTCTTAATAGCGCTCGTTAAAAAAACTTCTTTAGGCTTGATATTATATTCTTTTAACTGTCTTTGTACCCAATGCTTAATTTTTGTATCTTTCACCGATTTAGGCAGTATATCGCGCTTGTTTCCAATCACAATCACATCGTTCATTCCAATATGACGGATAAAGCCATCAATCATACTTCCATTAAAATCAAATAAATCAATGATATAGACAACCAAACAGTCTTTTTCACCAATCGTCTGCAGAATGCTTAAAAAATCATCATTAGTTAAAGTGGTGGACTGAAGTTCATGGTAATTTTTCATGCGAAAACAGCGTTTGCATAAAACATGATCCTGAGATAAAGCATTTTTGGGAACAAATCCGATTTGATGTTCGTTCTCAGTTTGAATGATCGCTCCGCAGCCGTAACATCGTATTTCTTTTTCCATAGAACTCTCCTTTCGCTCTTGGTTTTACACTTTATTGTACACTATTTTGTCAGTAAAATAAAGAAATTCATGATTATTTATTCTTTTTGACAGATTTTTGAATATCTTTTAAGGAGGTGTTCGAAATATGTTGTATTATATTATGCTTTTATTGCAAAATCCGCTTTTTCTAGGCTATATTAAAACCAATATCTTTTTAAATCCTTTGAGCAAAGATGAGGAAGAAAAATACATCGAGCAATGGATTTTGGGAGACCGCAATGCTCGTGATAAACTCATTGAGCATAATTTACGTCTGGTCGCGCATATCGCAAAAAAATATGAGAGCTCAAACGTATTGCAGGAAGATTTGATCAGCATTGGTACCATCGGTCTTATTAAGGCTGTAGACTCCTATTCCAATCACCACCAGACAAAGCTGGCAACTTATGCTTCCCGCTGTATCGAAAATGAAATTCTAATGTTTTTACGCTACAACAAGAAGACTCGTCTGGATGTGTCGATGAACGAGGCCATCGGCAAGGATAAGGATGATGGCGAAATTGCTTTAATCGATGTTATTCCGATGGTACAGCCGGAAATTATCGATACGATTCATCTAAACGATCAAATTAAGCAGCTGCTTGGCTACTTGGATATTTTAAGTGAACGCGAACGGGAAATCATTGAACTGCGTTATGGATTAAATCTAAAAAAAGCCTTAACGCAAAAAGAAATTGCGAAGCAATATAAAATATCCCGTTCTTATGTATCCCGCATCGAAAAAAGAGCGCTGACAAAACTATTAAAATGCTTCATTGAAGACGAAGAAGAAAAGAAAAAAGGGAATCTGTAAGTTCCCTTTTATTCGTCTTCACTTAAAACATCATCAATCGTCAGTTTTTTAAACTTCTTCGGTTTATCTTCATCATAGAAATGAACCTCCGGCAATTTAACTGATTCTGTTTGATCCTTAGTTGGCACTTGAGCTTCCGCATCAAACAGATTCGGTTCATCTAAGCGAATGACTTTCTTTTCAGCTTTAGGTTTTATTTTAGTTTCACCTTTTTGTGCGATAATCACATCATCCACCAAGCCCATTAAAATAGTATCTACACCCTCGATAGTTGAGGCAAAACGAGTATCAATCGTAGTAGTATTAAAATGTTTAGCTTCAAATGAATGATGAACAAAAGCATTATCAATAATATGCAGCGACTGCTGGTCATTTACCGTAAAGGCGGAAACAATACGCTGTTCATTAGATTTTACTTTTTTCACGATCAGAACACCGCGGCTGGTTCGATTTGATGCCGGGATATCCAATAAACGAATTTTCTTGATATACCCTTTTTCACTCAAGAGAATTAAGCAGTCTTTTGAGGCCGGTGAGAAAGCACTAATGCCAACCACACGATCTCCGGCGGCATTAATCCCTTTGATTCCTGCTGCTTTGATTCCTAATATACTAATCAGTTCTTCACTGTACAACGCCGCATAGCCTTTTTCAGAAACGAGGATCAAGCCTTCTTCTCCCGTTGATAAAGCTATATCGACCAATTCATCTTCCCCTTTTAGGTTCATACATTTAATCGGTTTTGAATAACGAGTGACTTCAAATTCTTTTAACGCCGTACGTTTTACCTGTCCATTGGCACTTGCTAAACAGACATAATAAGGTAAATCAAATGATTTCACCAACACACTCTTAATGATTTTTTCGTCATTGTTGACTTTAATCATATAGCTGATATGTTTTCCAACATCTTTCCATTTAAACTCTTCTAATTCATGGATAGGAATATATAAATAATTTCCTTTATTTGTAAACAGCAGCAATTTATCAACGGTATTAGCCGCAAATACATTGACCAGTACGTCATCTTCTTTCTTTCCGAAAACCGTCTTTTCACTGGCTTTATATGAACGTGGCGATATTCGCTTTACATAGCCATCACGCGTAACGGTAATGTAAATATCTTCAGGAATAATTAAATCTTCCTTATTGACCGTAATATCTTTTACATGATCTTGAATAACCGTTAAACGAGGTACTTTATATTTTGATTTTGTCTCTTTTAATTCACTGATAATCACCCGGCGCAGTTCTTTTGGGTCATTAAGGATTTTATTGAGTTCAATAATCAGCGCTTCAATTTCATCATGCTCTTTTTGCAATGCCACAATATCGGTGTTCGTTAAACGATATAACTGGAGCATCACAATCGCTTCAGCCTGTTTTTCAGTAAATTGATATTTTTCTATTAAATTATGCTTTGCATCGCCTTTATCCTTAGAAGCACGAATTGTTTTTACAACGTCATCTAAAATTGAGATTGCTTTAATCAGCCCGTCAATGATATGCTGACGTGTCTGCGCTTTATTTAAATCAAAAATACTGCGGCGTGTTACAACATCAATCTGATGTTCAATATAAGAATCTAATATTTCAATTAATCCCATCAATGTCGGGCGTTTATTCTTGATTGCCACTACATTGTAGTTATAGTTTTTCTGCAAGTCGGTATTTTTATAAAGATAGTTCAAGACATTTTGAACATTAGCATCTTTTTTTACTTCAACAACGACACGCAGTCCTGTACGATCGGATTCATCTCGCACTTCTAAAATTCCGTCAATGTTTTTATTCAAGCGAATCTCATCGATTTTACGCACTAAATCTGCTTTATTGACTTCGTAAGGAATTTCATCAACTACGATGACATTCATATTCTTTTCTTCCTGAATCTCTACCTTTGAGCGAACAACGACTTTACCGCGTCCGGTTTTAAAGGCATTCATAATTCCTTCTTTCCCTTCAACGATTGCACCGGTTGGAAAATCCGGGCCCTTGATGAATTGCATTAAATCCTCCAAGCTGCAGCTAGGATGCTTAATACGATAAACAGTGGCATCAATCACTTCCTCAAAATTATGCGGAGGAATATCGGTTGCATATCCGGCGGATATTCCAGTAGCACCATTAACGAGGATATTAGGATATTTAGCCGGCAATACAGTAGGCTCATATTCAGTATCATCGAAATTCAGTGCCATAGTCACGGTTTCTTTATCCAAACCGGCTAATAATTCCAAAGCAATCGGTGACAGACGCGCTTCTGTATAACGCATGGCAGCAGCCGGGTCATTATCGATTGATCCGTTATTTCCTTGCATATCCACTAAAGGAACACGCATTTTCCAATCCTGAGATAAACGCACCATCGCATCATATACAGAAGTATCTCCATGGGGATGATAGTTCCCGATAACGTTCCCAACTGTCTTAGCAGATTTACGATATGGTTTTAAATGCGTATTCCCTTCTTTAAACATCGCATATAAGATACGGCGCTGAACGGGTTTCAATCCATCACGAACATCAGGTAAAGCACGATCCTGGATAATATATTTTGAGTAACGTCCAAATCTTTCGCCCATGATTTCTTCAAGGGGCATTAATATTTTTTTATCTGACATGATCACATCTCCACTTCTAGTCTAGGATAAATGAATCTTCCAGTGAGAACTGCACATTCTCCTCGATCCATTCACGTCTCGGCTCTACTTTATCCCCCATCAGCACCGATACACGACGATCGGCAATCGCCGCATCTTCGATGGTCACTTGTATCAAGGTACGTGTCTCCGGATTCATAGTGGTTTCCCAAAGCTGATCCGCATTCATTTCCCCAAGTCCTTTATAGCGCTGAACATTGTAGCCACGTCCGACTTTTTTCTTTGCTTCTTCTAATTCTTCTTCATTCCATGCATATTCAATGACATTCTTCTTGCCTTCTTTTCTTGCGATTTTATAAAGCGGCGGCAAAGCAATAAATACTTTTCCTGCTTGAATTAATCCGCGCATATAGCGATAGAAGAACGTCAGCAGCAAGACTTGAATATGAGCTCCATCGGTATCGGCATCGGTCATGATAACCACTTTTCCATAATTGGAATCATCGGCATCAAAATCCTGTCCTACGCCTGCACCCACAGTATTAATAATGGTAGAAATTTCTTCATTCTTTAAAATATCCTGCATGCTTGCTTTTTCTGTATTGATAACCTTACCACGCAAAGGCAGAATAGCTTGGTATTTTCGGTCACGTCCTTGTTTTGCGGACCCACCGGCTGAATCCCCTTCGACTAAGTAAAGCTCTTTTTTCTTTTTGTCTTTTGACTGAGCAGGCGCTAATTTCCCACTTAGTATTCTTTCTTGTTTATTTCCTTTGCCTTTACGGGCGTCTTCTCTGGCTTTACGTGCAGCTTCACGCACCTGAGAGGCTTTGATCATCTTTTTCACTAATAGATCTGCCACCGCTTTATTTTCTTCTAAAAAGAAACTCAGCTTTTCTCCCACCAAAGAATCGACGGCATTACGTGCTTCCGGAGTTCCTAGCTTTTCTTTTGTCTGCCCTTCAAATTGAAGCAGCTGTTCGGGAATCTTAACAGAAATAACAGCTGTCAAGCCTTCACGAACATCATTTCCCTCAAGATTTTTGTCTTTTTCTTTTAACAGACTATATTTACGTGCATATTCATTGAATACACGGGTTAAAGCCGTACGAAACCCAGTTTCGTGAGTTCCGCCGTCACTGGTTCTGACCAAGTTGACAAAGCTGATTGTGTTTTCTTGATAACTGTCAGTAAACTGCAGCGAGCATTCCGTTTCAATCTCATTCACAACACCTTCAATGTTGATTATCGGATGAAGTACATTTTTTTGATCATTCATGTAATCAACAAATTCTTCTAAGCCTTTATCATATTTAAACGTATCCGATTTTCCTGTACGTTCATCATATAATTCCATTTGAATACCTTTTAATAAAAAAGCACTCTCTCTCATTCTCTCTGAAATCGTTGTATAGTTAAATTCAACAGTTGAAAAGATGGTATCATCCGGCATGAACTGGATGGTGGATCCGGTTTGTGTGCTTTTCCCGATAACTTCCAAATCAGAAATCACGGTTCCGCCATTTTCAAAACGCTGAAAATATTTTTTACCGTCACGACAGATGGTGATCTCCAGCCATTTCGATAAGGCATTGACAACACTTGCCCCAACACCATGTAATCCGCCTGATGTTTTATATCCGCCATCACCCGAGAATTTTCCTCCGGCATGCAGAATCGTTAAAATGACTTCCGTTGTATTTCTGCCGCTGGCATGTTTCCCAACAGGGTATCCACGGCCATGATCTTCTACTTTAATACTATTATCTTTACCGATGGTGACAATGACTTTATCACCATAACCGGATAAAGCTTCATCAATGGCATTATCGACAATTTCCCAAACGAGATGATGTAATCCTCGTCCGTCCGTTGATCCGATATACATCCCCGGTCTTTTTCGGACCGCTTCCAGCCCTTCTAGGATTTGAATGCTCGAATCATCATATGTATTAGTTACCTTTTTACTCATCAGTAATGACTTCCTTTCTTTAGAAACATTATGTTAATTATACCTTAACCCTTTTATTTTTCAAATATATTCGGTATAATATTTGCGGGAGTGATAAAATGAATATTCAAACAATCATCACAATGATTTTATCTTATTTGTATGGTTCTATTCCTTTTGCTTTAGTAATTGGAATTGTTTTTTATCATACAGACATACGGAAATTTGGTTCAGGCAATCCCGGTGGATCGAATGCCGGACGTGTCCTTGGCGCAAAAGCCGGACTAATCTGCATTATCTTGGATATTTCCAAATGTTTCGTTGTCGTAGAATTGACTAAGCTGTTGACCAATACTTTTGACTTACCGCCTTATGCAATTTATTTATCTGCATTAGCTTGTGTCATTGGACATTGCTATTCTGTCTTTATGAAATTCAAAGGCGGAAAAGCGGTATCTGTTTTCTTTGGATACATACTGGCCACAAACTTTATTGTGTTCGCTATCGTGGGTCTCTTCTTTTTAGCGGTATTAAAAATTACCAAATATGTTTCTTTGGCTTCTATCAGCTGTGCCTTGGTGATGATGGCAATTACGCCGTTCTTCCACTACGGTCCGGTAGGACTAGGTGTGAATGCCGTGATCGTTCTATTGCTGATCTATAAGCATCGTGCCAATATCACAAGACTAAGAAATAAGACTGAAAATAAAATCACTTGGATGTAGAGGCTGTGCCTCTATTTTTTTGTATACGAAATCGTTTTTGCTTCATCTAAATGGGTATCGATCGCCTCTTTTAAAATTTGATAACGATGATCTTTTAATGAAACGATCGTGAGTGCACCACCGCGTATAATCGATTGATTCAAAGCTGTAAGTCCTTTAATGGGAACCTCTTTGATAATGCTCATTAAAATCACATACAGCATCCCGTGAATCGCCATAAAAATATGATGATCTCCTTTTAATGACTGCAAGTCATCTAAAAAAGAATGCAGTCGTGCATACACTTCTGCGTAGCTTTCTCCATGGGGAATTCGATCAAATGCTTCCGGATGATTCCAAAGGGCATCATAATCTTTTAAATCAAGTAATTCCCTGACATAGCGCCCTTCATAATCACCAAAGCTCATTTCTTTTAAACGTTCATCTGTTAGGATTGACCGATTTGGGAAGACAAGACAAGCCGTCTGATAAGCACGTCCCAATGGACTTGAATAAATTATATCGATGGGATGCTGCTTCATTAATTCAGCTAAAGCTTCCGCATCCTTTATTCCCTGAGCGGTCAATGCAGAATCCCCATGACCTTGCAGGCGTCCTTCTTCATTCCATTGTGTCATGCCATGACGGGTTATATATAGATAGATCATTCTTACAACAAAAAAATAAGAGGAACCTCTTATTTATATTGCGAATTCATTGATTTCATGATTCTTTTGATCTGTGCTTCTGTTGGTTTTCTTCCCATTTCCATAAACATTGCACGGATCATCTTTTCATTGATAGGAGGGTTCTTTTGAAGCTGCTTCTTGAAATAATATCTTGCCCCAAAGAAACCTACAATCAGCCCAACAACAACACAAAGAATTTGGATAAATAGATCACTCATTTGTTGACACCTCCATAAATTACTTATCTAGTATAACATAATTTGAATCACATTGCAAAATGATATTCTTCATTATATGGAACTTTGTCGAACAGCGCAAATAAATCCCATGATCATAGACTTTCATTAAAGAAGAAGCGCCTGTAATACGATTTCTTATGTAGTGCGTACCCAAATAATATGTATAGTCATTTCGTTCCTTAAAAAAGTCTTTGAGGATACTGTCGATTTCCTGATGGTCCAAGAATACTAACTGATGCTGCCCTTTAGAAAACAGATCATGATTCCTTCTTGCCATTTTATGAATTGCTTTGGGATATTTATAGGCATAAACAAGAAATTCATTATTTACTTTATAAATATAATACTCTTCCATCTTTCATCACCCAAACTTATTTTAGAGGATTCAAAACGAAAAAAAAGGCGAATTACCGCCTTTTTTATTATTTTATTAGTTTATAGATATTTTCTTTTACTTTCTCTACGGTAAAGCCATAATTAGCAATAACATCTTTTGCCGGAGCCGATGCACCAAAAGTATCGATCCCCATGCTGATGCCATCAAGCCCAACATATTTACCCCAGCCAAAAGTTGCTCCCATTTCAACAGATAAGCGTTTTCTCATTGAACTTGGTAAAATGCTTTCTTTATATTCGGCTGACTGGCGATCGAAAAGATCCATTGACGGCATAGAAATAACACGAACATCAATGCCTTCTTCCATCAATTCTTTTTTAGCTTCCATCGCTAAATTGACTTCTGAACCGGTTGCGATAATGATCGCATCCATCTGATTTTCTTCTTTTCCAACGATATAGGCACCATGACGAACTCCTTCATACCCGGTATTTTCCATTGTCGTTAAATTTTGTCTTGTTAGAAGAAGAGCTGTCGGACGATCTTTTGTTTCCAATGCCTGACGCCATGCTCCTGCCATTTCATTCGCATCACAAGGACGAATAACTTGCATATTCACCATCGCACGCAGCATTGCCATTTGTTCAATCGGCTGATGAGTTGGTCCGTCTTCACCAACAGCGATACTATCATGAGACAAAGCCAAAATAATTGGCAATCCCATTAAAGTGGACATTCTTAATCCGGCTTTTAAATAATCACTAAATACCATGAATGCGCCTGAAGCAACTCTTAATCCGGTATGAAGCGTCATCCCATTCATAATCGTAACCATGGCAAACTCGCGGATTCCATAATATACGTTACGTCCGTCATAGTTTCCAGGCAGGAATGGTTTTTCATAGCTGATATTTGATTTGGTTGATCCTGATAAATCCGCAGCTCCTGCCATAAAGGAATGATATTCTTTGGCGAAAGCATCGATTACCTGTGAAGAAGTGTTGCGGGTTGCATCGCTGTGCCCTACTTCGTAAGTAGGTAAAATGCTGTCATAATCTAATTCATAGTCATCAGAAACAGCCATCATAAATTCTTTATAAAGTTCAGGGTATTCATTCTGATATTCTTTCAGCATTTTATCCCATTTTTTGTTTTTATTAAGACCACGTTTAGCTACATTTTTATGGAAATCTGCATAGACTTCTTCTGGCACAAAGAAATCATCATGATCAAAGCCATAAGCTAATTTTGTATTGCGCCCGTCTTCAGCTCCCAAAGGATTTCCATGAACCTTGCTTGTTCCCTGATTTTTAGATCCATATCCGATGATAGTATGATTAATAATCAAGGTAGGCTTATACACATTGTTTTTTGCTTTTTTAATTGCTTTAGACAGACTGCTAAGATCATTTCCATCTTTAACTTCCAATACTTCGAACCCACAAGATTCAAAACGTTTTTTTACATTTTCAGAGAATGATAAATCCAACGGACCATCTAAAGTCACCTTGTTGGCATCGTAAATAATGACTAATTTCCCTAATGAATAATGTCCTGCTAAGGAACAGGCTTCATAAGTCACGCCTTCTTCCATATCGCCATCTCCACACAATACATACGTATAATGATCACAGATGTCGTATCCTGGCTTATTAAATTTTGTCGATAAGGCTTTTTCTGCCATTGCCATTCCGACTGCCATTGGAATCCCTTGTCCTAACGGACCTGAACTGGCATCAATTCCCGGTGTCATCTTATATTCAGGATGTCCCGGTGTTTTAGATTCCCATTGTCTGAATGATTTTAAATCATCCATTGTAAGATCAAATCCAGATAAATGCAGTAAACTATACAATAATGCACAAGCATGTCCAGACGCTAAAACAAAACGATCACGATTAAACCATTCCGGATTCTTTGGATTGGTAGTGAACGTTTTAGTAAATAACGTATATAAAGCGGGTGCCGACCCAATGACCATTCCAGGATGTCCCGAATTGGCTTTATTGATCATGTCGATACCAAGAGAACGAATCGTTGCGACCGATAAATCAGATATTTCCATTAAGCTAATCCTCCGTTAATAAAATTGCTATATCAACATTATTATACACAATTCGAGTCAAAAGTATATTATTTTTTTATCATCAGATAAAAAAGTTATCTTTAAACAAAAAAGACCCTAATGGGTCGTTCCTGAATTCTTCATCTTTTCTTCTTTAATTTTTTCTGGTGTAATATCATTTCCTTCAGCATCCACCACTTTCACAGAAGTCAGCTGCTGTTTAAATCCAGCTCTGAAGATTTGCAGATATTCCTGATACAATACTTGCTGTTCTGCCTTTTCTTCATCTGTCAATCCTTCTGTTTTTTTCTTTCTTGCAAGAAAGTTGATCCTTGCAATCAGTTCATCCATTTCCATCTATGTATCTCCTTTACTATAAGGCTTTTAAACAAAATAAGTGCCTAGGGGTGTTTAGATTATCCCTGGTTCATACAGGTGGGCATCTTAGTATTTAAATTAGGATCCCTAATCATTGAAAAGGTATTCAACACATTAAACACAAATCAGATTCCCTTATCTAACATGTAGGAAATTTATTTTCCCCTAGGCAATATTATTATAGCATAGTTTAGTTGTCTGTAAACATCTTTTATCTATAAAAAAATTACGTCGAATTCATCATGCTTTTTTTAACTAAACAGCCATAAAACCCTATTTCCAGCCTTTTTTAACCCAACATTTTATTGTTTTAAATAATGGTTTGACATCTATTTACAGCAACATTAATTAGAAAACATTTATCGTCTATAGCTTTATCTATACAAATCTAAGCTGAGATGACGCTTTTATAAAAGCTCCCAATTTTATATATGTTTAAATAGATGTTCAGACAATCCCCCATTATTACAGCAGTATTTTAAACAGGATCGATGTGGTATAGGCTTATTTCGTAAAATCTATAAAATCATTTAAATACAATTCATATTTAATCGTTGACTGAGACTCCCCAAGCTGATTCTTCCATGAGTTTTCCAAAATTTGAAGTTTTCTAAATCCTAGTTGTTCATATACATGTCGAGCATGTTTATTCTCTAAGTTGGTATCAAGAACAATTTTCTCATATTTCATATCCTTAAACAAAAACGATATAAGCATACTAAGCAGCTTTTTGCCTAACCCTTTATTATGCAATGAAAAATCACAAATTTTTATACTTATTTCAGCTGTGCCTTGTCCTCGATTGCGGTAGCCCATCTCCCCTACAGCATTTTGCGACACTTCAATAATTAAATGTCTAAAAGATTCATCGTTGTCATTTTTCAGTTTTTCCACAACTGCATTTACCGTTTGACCGAGTCCCATTGGGAACCCAGCATGTGCCATGATTAATCCATCGTTCCACCATAGGACCAGCTGCTTTGCATCATCAGGTGTCGCATTTCTAATGGTTAGATTTTCAAAAGTTAGTACCATTCCATTTCCTCCTATCCGATTGAAATTTCAAACATGATTTAACTACCATAAAGGACATACAGTTGAATCTTCGAACCGTCACTACTGTTTTCCCCTTCTAAAAGCGTATACTTTTTATCAAACATCGATTTTTGTTCTGCACTAAAATTAAAGTTATAATATAAAAACGAAACCTCTTCTTGCAGATTAATTTTAGATATAGTAACCGGCTCAGACTTACTGCTATTACTTAGACAATCCAAATAGATACAGTTTTCACTAAGCTTCAGCGTTAGCTTGATACGCCCATCATCACGTTTTTTTCCTGTTGCCTGATTAAGCAAATTAAAGATATTTAACTTATGGATATTAAAAGAATTATCCAATTCGTATGTCCCCAATATGTCTTCAATGACACCGTTCTCATCAGAATATTCAAACACAAAAGTGAGTTGATTCACATTAAACGATGAATAAGAATAATTCGCTTCATAAAAATCATTATTCTGCATTTTCAAGGAGAAAACAGTTTGAAATTCTGTCGTAATAAAATTGATAATATTCGCTGAAAGAATAACCAGCAGTATCAAGATAGAATATCCAATTTTTTTGTTTTTAATATTTAATTTGTTCATATGTTTCCCCTTTTAAATTTGCAGCTGCATCTGTAAATTTAAAATACCATTTTTATTCTTTTTTGTAAATATCTGCTTAATTTCTCATATATTGCGGGGCATATCTTATAAAAAATTATTTTTATGATGGTCTCTCTAATAAAAAAGATCATCTTCACTGGGAAAATGATCTTAAAATCATTTAGTTGTCTGTTCCTTCTTTTTGTGGAACAATAATATGCACTGTCTTTGTATCTGCCACAAAGTATTCTCTCATTTTTAATACATCAGAAAGTGTAATACTGCTGATTATATCGATAATTTCAAAAGAAAATATTCCTTCGAAATAATAACGGCTAAACGTATTGGCAATCGTTTCAGGAGAGTTGAAACTGTTTATAAAAATTCCAATCGATTTCTTTTTTACCCTTTCAAACGTCGCTTGATCAATATTGAACTCATTTAAATGATCAAACAATTGAAATAGGTATTGTTTTAATTCTTCCGGTTTTGTTGTATCTCCGCCTACTTGGATAAAAGCATAATCTCTCTCTTGAGTAAAGCCAGCACCAAAAGAATCGTTGATTAAACCGTTATTCTGCATTTCTTCATAGATCGGGCTGCTTTTTGAAAATAAGATATCTAAAAGTATGTTCATACTTAATTCTTTAATCAGCTTATCTTCTCCATTTTGAGGAATATCATTTATCTTGATTCCCATCATCAGTTTCGGCATGACCACGTCCATTTTCAATATTTCTTCTTTTTGATAGACAGTGGTTGGTTCTTCTATTTTTGCACGAACAATCTCCTGAGCGGGAGCAAATTGTTTTTTCGTTTGGTTTTGACGGATTAAAGCCATCATTTTTTCAGGCTCTAAGTTTCCTACTACAAAAAGCATCATATTGCTTGGATGATAAAAAGTTTCATAGCATTCCTTCAGCATCTCTACTGTCGTTGCATTGACCGTTTCAATTGTTCCGGCAATATCAACCTTGACAGGATGACGATGATATAAAGAGGCGATAGATCCAAAGTAATTACGCCAGTCCGGATCATCATCATACATTGAAATTTCCTGACCGATAATGCCTTTTTCTTTTTCAACGCTTTCTTTTGTTAAATGGAGTGACTGTACAAAATCAAGCAGCAGCTCAACACATTCGTCAATACGATCAGCACTGGAAAAAAGATAAGCTGTACGGGAACTCGAAGTAAAGGCATTGGTGCTTGCACCTAATAAAGAAAACTTATCACCGGCATCCCCATCTTCCATATCAAACATTTTATGTTCAAGGAAATGGGCAATACCGTCTTGCGTTTTAATCATCTCTGATTGTCCCAATGGTACAAACTGTGTATCAATTGCGCCAAAACGGGTGGAAAACAGACCATAAGTCTTACTGAATCCGTATTTAGGCAGCAAGTAGACATTTAAGCCGTTATCCATTTTTTCATGATACAGCGTTTCTTTGATCGTCTCATAATATAGTTTTTCCATAGCCTACTCCCTTCCTTCCAACATATAGATCGTATCCAGCTTTACTTTTTTGCTCACTCGAATAATATCTTCTAAAGTCACCGCATTTAAACGATCAATGTATTGTTGATTGGTTTCTTCTTTATGTGTAATATCGCGGTTATAGCGCAGCGCAATGATATTTAATGCTTCATCGTCTGATTTCTTTAATGAATTTTCTAACATCACTTTCGTAATATCTAACAATTCCTGACTGACTTCTCCTCGCTGGATCTTTTCCAGTTCATTTTGAATCAGTTTTACAGTTTGATCATAATTTTTAGTTTCAATTCCGGCATTGACCAGCATAATTCCATTGAAAGCATCATAGCTTGAACTCACATAATAGCATAAGCTGTGTTCTTCACGTACGACTTTAAATAATTGAGAATGGGCAAAACCGCCAAACATTCCATTAAATAAAGTAAACGCATAATGATCCGGGCTGGTAAAATCAGTATCAATCGTATACCCCATGTTTAACTTTGCCTGAACAATATCCTGTTTTTCTTTTACAACTAATACTTCTGTTTTATCTGACGTGAATATTGTGCTTGTCGCAATTTCCTGCTGTCTTTTAGGCAATTTAAAATTTTTAGAGAATACGTTTTCAAAACTTTCATCAATATCCCCTACGACATAAATATCAAATACATCATTTTTTAAGCATTGCAGATAATAATCATATAACGCTTCGTTTGTGATCCCATCAATTTCATCTTCATAGCCGAAAGTACTGATGCCTAACGGTTGATTTTTACCCATTTCTTCAAATAAACGTTCTAAAGAATAAGAATATTTATCATCTTTTAACGCCTGCAGACGCCATTTAAATTCTTTTTTCTTTTGATTGAACGTCACTTCATCAAAACGACCGTCTTTTGCATTGGGTGAAAACAACACATCACGAAACAATTCAATTTGTTTTGTCAAAAGATTTTCATCTTCCTTTAGATATTGTGAATCGATGCAGACGCTGGCAATCTGAATGACATGAGCCAGTCCTTTTGTCCCGATTGAGCTTGAAAAGCGAGCACCGTACAATTCCTCTAAGTAAGATGAAAAGCGGGCTACAGATGGCAGTTTTTCTGTTCCACCTGTAAACATAAAACTTAACAAGCTTCTTAGCGTTGTGGTTTCTCTGGTTAACGGAGCCGCCATTTTCAAAATAATCGTTACATTTTTAAATTTATTTATGGGAATCAGATGCAAACGATACCCGTCATACTCTATTACATTTTTCATTTCAACACCTCTTCCATTATTGTAAGTATCTAAGTTTTTATTATACTCCCTTTTTTAAAAAAAGAAACTGTAATAAAAAAGAATAGCTCTTGTCTATTCTTCTTCCTGATATCCGCGGATCAGTACTTCTCTTGGCTTTGACCCAATTTGCGGTCCGATTACACCATCACTTTCTAATTGATCGATTAATCGAGCAGCTTTATTATAACCAATTCTAAATTGACGCTGTAATAATGAAGCACTTGCCTTTTGAGCCGAGATGACAAATTCTCTTGCCATTTCATATTCTTCATCTTCCTGATCGTCATAACTGCTGCCATTATTGACAGCAACTTTTAAATTTGTATACTTCTCATCATATTCTGCCGTCATTTGCTTTGTCACATGATAAACGATATTGCTGACTTCCTCATCCGAAACAAAGGCACCTTGCACACGTGTCGGATGACTGACTCCCATCGGAGAAAACAACATATCTCCTTTTCCTAAAAGCTTTTCTGCACCGGTTGTATCTAAAATAGTGCGCGAATCAATACTTGAAGAAACAGCAAAGGCGATTCTCGAAGGAATATTTGCCTTGATAACTCCCGTAATAACATCTGTTGACGGACGCTGTGTCGCAACAATTAAATGAATACCGGCAGCACGTGCCATTTGAGAAATACGCATGATGCAGTCTTCTACTTCTTTGCTGGCAACCATCATCAGATCAGCCACCTCATCTAAAATAACGACGATAAACGGAAGAACTTCTGTTTTTTCTTCATCTTCTTTAAGCTGATTGTTTTTCTCTTTAGCAAAGGCATTATATCCGGCTATGTTTCTTACGTTATGACGAGCAAACAAATCATAGCGGCGCTCCATTTCTTCCACGATCATACGCAAAGCTACTGCCGCCTTTTTAGGATCAGTAACAACAGGGGCTAATAAATGGGCAATGCCGTTATAATTTGTCAATTCCACCTTTTTAGGATCGACTAATAATAATTTCACCTCATCCGGACGTGCTCTCATCAAAATACTGCAAATGATCGTATTGACACAAACAGATTTCCCAGACCCAGTCGCTCCGGCGATCAAAAGATGGGGCATTTTATTCAATTCCGCATAGATAGAATTTCCTGTAACATCCTTCCCTAATGGGACCAGTAATTTACTGTCATTATATTTTTGCGGAATGTCTGTAAATACTTCTCTAAAGGTGACCGTATTGGCTTCTAAATTAGGGATTTCTACCCCTACTGCTGATTTTCCCGGAATCGGTGCTTCAATACGAATATCCTTGGCTGCCAATGCCATTTTAATGTCATCTTGCAATTGCAGAATTTTATTAACTCTCGTTCCCGTTTCTAAAGTAAGTTCATATTTAGTAACCGAAGGTCCTATGAAAATATTTTTAACAGAGGCATTCACACCAAATTCTTTTAAAACCATAATAAGCTTAGAAGCATTATCAGTCGCATTTTGACTTGCCATTTTATTGTTTCGCTTATTTGCCGCACCTTTTAACAAAGATAAAGGCGGATAACGATAATGATCTAAGCTTTTCACTGTTGAGGTATCGTTATGAATAATCGGCGGCTCCGTCTTATTTTGTTCTGGAACGATGGTTTCTTTTGCCACAGGGGCTTCAATCGGTTCCGGAATTTGACTGACACGAATGATTTCCAGCGGTTCTTCCTCTTCATCATCCATCAATGGTTTAGGGATTTTTTTATCAGCAAACACTTTTTCTGGAAAGAAAGGACTTTTTTTCTTTTCTTTTTTTCTTTCCTTAGTTGTTTGAATCATTTGCTGGTAATGCTTCACCTGCTTATTTTTAAACTGATCGACTTTTTTACGATGGCGCAGATAGATGCGTCCGCCTAATAAAGCAAGCCCTACTGCAATCAATAAGCCGCTGGCAATCAAAGAGCCGATATAATCAAACAGCATGCTGAAGCAGCCGTAAATTAGAGCACCGATCAAGCCGCCACGAATGATGGTGTCCTGACTGAAAAACAAATTGATAACATCTGTTCCCTTAATAGCGTGATCGCTGGGAATGGATGCCAATGTCAGCATTGCCAGTAAAATTAAATAAACACCCACTGCTTCCGGAGAAGCAAATTTAGGAAATTTTAAATTCACAAAAAAGTATCCACAAGCAATCAGCAGCAGACCATAAACAATTCCCGCAAAATTGCCAAAAAAATAGACAAAAACATAATCCATATAAACGCCGACAATTCCTAGTTTCAAACAAGATACGATCAATAGGAATGCCACTAGGATGGTTAGGATTCGATATTGTAATTGTTCACTGAAAAAAGATTCATCTTCTTTTTTCTTTCTTTTCTTTGTTGTTGCCATATCATCCCTCCACTTTGTCATTATAGCAAATCCATGCCTCTAATGAAAGAAAAAAAGCAAGGAGTCCTTGCTTATATTTCAATTACGATTGGCAAAATAACAGGTTTTTTGCCGGTTTGCTTCACAATATATTTGTAAGCTTTATCTTTAATCATCTGACGGATATCAGCGACATCTACATCACTGTTTGTCTGATTTTCAGTCATTGTGTCTTCGGCAATCTTCAAGATTCCTTTGACAACATGTTCAGAGTCTTTCAAATAAACAAAGCCACGTGTCTGTACATCGGTATTGGCAGCAATTTCGCGCTTATCGTTTATTGTCATTCCGATAATCACAACCCCATCATTTGACAGCTGAATACGATCATCGATAACTTTCATTCCAACATCACCGACACCGATTCCATCAATCATGACATCTTCAATTTCATAATATTCACGGGCATGCTGGAGTTGTCCGTCTTTAAATGTGATTTCTTCTCCATTATCCATGATAATAACGTTTTCTTCCGGCAGTCCGCTTTCTTTAGCGACAGCCGCATTAGCGATAAAATGCTGATACTCTCCGCGAATCGGGATATAGTATTTCGGATGGAAAATCTGCAGCATCACTTTCAAGTCTTCGATAGATGCATGCATGCTTGATAAATCTTTGTTTTTAAAGATATAGATCTTTGCATCTGTTTTATACAATTCATTTTGTGCTTTAGTTGCAATCTTTTCAGTTCCAGGCACAACCGGAGAAACAACAATAAACGTATCTTTTTCATTGATTTTCAGCATTTCATCTCCACCATCAATAATATCCGAAATATCATGATAGATGCGAGTTGGACGTCCTGTCAGCAATACCACTAACTGATCATCAATATCCGGTCTGCCGATCTGTGATTTAAAGGCAATATTTTCTTTAGGAATTTCAATGACCGCCTTTTTCAGCTGATTGCCCATACGCACGATTGAGTTGGTATTATCATATTTATCACGTCCGTAGAAAACGATCTTACGATTATATCTTTTTGTTAACTCAATGATTTCTTTTGTTCTAAAGATATTTTGGGCATAAGATGCCACGATGATTCTTCCGGTTGCATCTTCGAAAATCGGATCGATTTTATCTTTGATCTTGTGTTTAGGCGACGTATACCCGGGCTTTTGCGCATAGCTGGATTCACACAACAACGCCAAAACGCCTTTGCTGCCAATCTCCATCATAGTTTGAATATCGGTCTTAAATCCGCTCGGTGCTCCAAAATCGATGATGAATTCACCAGCATGGACGATATATCCTTCCGAAGTTTCAAAAGCAATTCCGATCGATCCCGGAATAGAATGGGTTACAGGGAAGAATTTAATATGCACTCCCGCAACATCAATATCGCTTTTTCTTCTGACACGCACAATATCTGCCGTAATGCGTGTACGATTTAATCGGTTATGCTGTTCGATCATCTCCACAATTAAATCGGCAGTTAATGTCGGCGCATAAACCTTTACTGAAATTTGTTCTAACAAATAAGGTAAAGCTGCCATCGTATCATCATGACCATGTGTGATAAAGATCCCGGCAATCTGATCTTTTCTTTCTTTTAGGTAATCAAAGCTTGGAATTATGATATCGACCCCTAGTTTTTCTGATTCCGGAAATCTAAATCCTGCATCAATAATAAATAATTTCTCATTTATATTAATGACATACATATTCTTTCCCATTTCCGCTTGGCCACCGAGCGGCAGGATTTTCACTACATCATTCATTTATTATATTCACTCCTTATAAAATTTTTGTCACATATATTTTATTATACATGAAATAAGGAGGAATTAAAACGAAATTACAAATTATTCACCAAACGTTTTAGTTTTTTCTCAGTTTCTTCACTTACCGGACACATGGGTAGACGCAGAATATTTTCAATATAGCCATCAATCGACAACATATACTTAATCGGACCTGGGGAGGCTTCAATAAAAACATACTGGGCAAAATTCTTAATGAAATCATCCTGCAATTCCAGATTCATTTGATATTCATAGTCCTTCATGAACTGTTCAAGCTTAGGATAGATCATATGACTGCTGACGGAAATAACGCCGTCCATTCCATAATCCAGCCCTTCTTTTAAAGTTCCGTCTTCTCCGCTTAAAATCAAAAAATGGGGATATGCCTCTTTTATTTGTGCAACCATCTCAAAATTATGGCTGGCATGCTTCAAGCCGATCAGGTTCTGATGCTTCTTTAAAAGCTGGAGCATCGTATCTGCTTTAATTTCCACTCCGCAGCGGCTTGGTACATTATAAATAATAATATTTTTATCTGTACTGCTTAACAGCAAATCAAAATGCTTAAACAGTCCTACTTGTGATGGCTTATTATAATAAGGCACCACAACCATTAAAGCATCCACCTCTTTATTTTCAAAATATTTTAATTGCTTCAGCACCTCTGCTGTATCATTTCCGGAAATCCCCATAATGATCGAGCAGTCTTTTGCCTGGCGAATCACAAAATCTAATATCTGTTCTTTTTCTGACAAACTTAAAGTAGGCGCTTCGGCTGTGGTTCCACAGACAACGAAGCCCCTTTCTCCTTCACGAATCAATTTAGCGATAACATTTTCCAATCCGTTAAAATCAATCTGACCTTGCTGGTTAAATGGTGTGATCAGTGCCGTATAAATAGCTTTCATTTAAAATGAAATAATAACAGGCTGATATTGTTCGTTATTTAATGCGCTGATGCAAGTTGGCACTAACTGGTTTGGATCGCACACCATACTGTTTGGTTTTTTAACCGGGTCATCTTGACCAAATGGAATAAAGAAGATATGTTTCGTGTTCATCAGTTTCATAATATTGGTTCCGCTGTTCCCTAATGCATCATTGGTAAAAATTCCTAATACGACTGGATGCAGATTTCTTAATGTTGCTTTAATTGCCATGACTAAAGCATTGTCGCACAACCCGTTGGCAAGCTTTGCCATCGTATTTGCACTGCAAGGCAAAACGACAATGAGATCTAATGGATCTTTCGGTCCGAATTGTTCCGCTTCCTGAATCGTTGTCACAATTTTATGACCGGTGATTTCTTCCATTTGCTCTCTGACGTCTTTCGCATCCATAAAACGACTGTCTTCTTCATAGACCATGCCGCTCATGATGCAGTATAGATCGGCTCCGGTTTCTTTTAAAGCACGAATCGCTTTTAGTGATGCTTCCAGTGAACAAAAAGATCCACTCATCCCGATTCCGATTTTCTTTCCTGCTAACATTCTGTTCCCCTCCTATAAATAAAATCAGCGATCATCTTACCCGCTTCCTTATAGCCGTATTGACTAGGCAGACCCGGTAAAATATAATCGTGCAAATGACTGGCACACTCATGATGGTAGCCATATGGGAAAGAAGAAATATCAAATAAATAAATGGATTTATCTAAGTTTTTTACAGTTTCTTCCTGCATTGCTTCGTGGGGTGCGGTATTCACGATAATATCGATCGGTCGTTTCAGCAGGTCATCCTCGCTGATGATTTCAAAGCCGTCCTTTTGTGCCGCTTCGATGGCATCCGGATCTTTTTCAATCACTAAAATAGCGGACTGCAATGCCGATAATTTATTGGCAATACTCTTTCCGCAATGTCCGTAACCGATGACGCATGTTGTTGAATTTTCTAAAGTATATGGTCTTTTCTGAATAATTTCACTGATGGTGCCTTCTGCTGTTAAGATTGCATTTTTATTGATAATCTCTTCTTCTTTCATCAAGGTGATTAAAGAAAAATGATATTTTTCCTGCAGTTTATTTAATACCGGATTGTTTTTCCCTGTATAAATAATCGTTTTAGGATCCAGCTTTTCAAAAAATGTCTCATCCAAATGACAGTAATAGCCATGGCTGGTTCCTTTCAAGGATTCATTCAATCCGTTAAATCCAAGCAATACAAAATCTAATTCTTTTGCCCATGTCAGCGTTTCATACAGTGTACAGCCTTTTTTAACTAATTCCATTTCTGTATACGATAAACGCTGATCATCATTCAATATATAACCTTTCATTTTATTCCCCCTTTCATCTATTTATATGCGTCGATAAAGGGCATGTGCATTTAAACTTGCAGACATTGTCTTAATAAACAGCCTACAAGCTCTAATAAATAAGGATGTATTTCATACAGGTAATACTTAACTTTTTCAGAACTCATCACTCCGTTTTCATTGATGCGATACACCATTGAAATGAAGATGGCCGGCTCTGCTTCTTTTGCTCCTATTTTTATTTCATACATAAACAAAAAGGCGTTATCTTCGTTGATAATTTCTAAGTCGGCAAATACCTTCAATGCTTGAATATCGGTAATATCTTGCTGTAAATGTGCATTTAATGTAATTAATGTAATGTTTTCTTTCATAATCTCCTCCATTAATACATAGACAAAAGATTAAGAAAAAATACTAAAAAAAGATCACGCTATTTTTCAAGCATGATCTCTAAAATTTCATGATCAGTGACTTTCATTCCTTCTTTACCGATTCTGCCGATCGCCTGGATCGTATTTTCAATCGATTCTTTTAAAATGCCGTCACACGTATTATAAGCACAGTTTTTCATTGCCAGATAATGTGCCATCATCGCTGCATCAATCGCCGTTGCTATCTTTACCGCACAAGATGCCTTCGCTCCATCACAAACGATTCCCGGAATATTTGCCAGCGTATTGCGGATGGTCATATCGATTTGCGCCAATGTTCCGCCGGATAAATAAGTGATCCCTGCCCCACTGGCACAGCCTGCACAAACAGCGCCGCAAAACGCAGATAAACGTCCGATCCCCGTCTTTTGATGAATCGTTACTAGATTAGAAAACACCAAGCCACGATATAACTGTTCCGCACTCATTTGATGATAGCGAGCATATACGATAATCGGAACTGAAGAAGTGATCCCCTGATTTCCGCTTCCCGAATTTGTTACGACAGGCAGTGAGCACCCTGACATACGAGCTTCAGATGCAGAGGCAGTATACGCCTTCATCAGCGTTAAGACATCTTTGTCCGGATAGTTTTCCATCAGCATCTTCCCGATACCTACGCCATATTCCCCTTTCAAGCCTTCTTCAGCAATCGCCATATTATATGCAATCTGCTTATCAAGCATTTCCTGAACATCTTCAATCTTTACCGTATTAGCAAATTCAAAGATGCCGCAGATGTTTAAAACCGAACGATCTGCCAGTACTCCTAAATATTTGCTTTCTTCCTGCTTTGTTTCAAACAATACTTCTTTATCCTTAATAATTTTAGTGATATTAGTATGTGTATCTTTAATTTCCACAAATGCTTCGTGTTCATCTGCTGTTGCAAACACTTGAATATGTAAAGGAGTCAAAGATTCCAGCAGCTCTACTTTGCAGTAATCCGTATTCAGCAGCTGTTTTGCTTTGCTGATCTGATCCTTGTTTACCGTATTGATAACCTCTAAACGCTTTGAGGCATCTCCCGCCAGCACCCCGATAACAGCACTTGCTTCGATCCCCACTAAATGTCCGGTATTTGGCACAGTCACACACTTTGCATTTTTAACGATATTCCCACTGCATCTAACAACCAAACGTGTCGGCAGCTGTCCCAGCACTTCTTTAGCTTTTGCACAGGCATAGGCAATCGCAATCGGTTCTGTACACCCCATTGCCGGAACGAGTTCTTCTTTTAATATTTGAATGTATTCTTGATAGTTTTCTTGCATAATCCTTCTCCTTTATTAGACATTCTACCTAATCTAAACTATACATTCAACCCTATTTAAACGTTTCACTATTTTTAATTTATGAAAAAAACGTTTTATCCAAACTTTCTATATTAGACTAGTCTTTATATGGGGGAATTATTATGAAACTAAGTCAATTTTTTTCTGTAAGATCACATGTATCGAAAGATGAAATACAAGGTGAAATCCCCAGCGATAAAGAAATTTATAAAAAGACCTTAGGTGTTGCCTGGCCTTCTACGCTGGAAGCCGTTTTGATTTCGCTCATTTCTTCTGTTGATATGATTATGGTTGGGTCTATCGGTGCAGATGCCATCGCATCTGTCGGAATCACTAATCAGCCGAAGTTTATTATTTTAGCGGTGATCTTGTCTTTGAATGTCGGAGTTACTGTTGTCGTTTCGCGAAGAAAAGGTGAACAGGATAAAGAGGCAGCGAACCGTTGTCTAAGACAAGCTCTGATGATTTGTATCGGTGCAGCTTTGGTTCTTTCCATTGCCGGCATCATTTGGGCCAAGGATATCCTTTACCTTGCCGGCGCCAATGATGAATATGTCGATATGGCAGCAACCTACTTTAAGCTGATTATGGTTGGAAACATTTTTTACAGTATGTCATTAACGATCAACGCTGCTCAAAAGGGATGCGGAAATACTAAGATTTCTATGCGAACCAATCTTACCGCCAATGTTGTCAATTTAATTTTTAACTTTTTGCTTATCAATGGGATCGGTTTTTTTCCTAAGTTGGGCGTTGCCGGTGCTGCCATCGCGACCTCATTAGGAAATATAGTGGCTTGTGTCATGTCGTTTATGTCACTGCGTCATCAAGATGAGTTTCTGCATTTCTCTTTGCATCAGAGCTGGCGTTTCGATAAGAAAACACTGCATGATCTTTACTTTATCACCTCGTCTTCTTTTGTTGAACAAGTCTTTATGCGTATTGGCTTCTTCCTTTATTCAAAGACAGTGGCTACACTGGGAACCATTGCTTTTGCTACTCATCAGGTCTGCATGAACATTATCAATCTCTCTTTCTCATTTGGAGACGGGCTTTCGGTGGCTACTTCTTCTTTAGTCGGACAAAGCTTGGGAGCGAAACGAAAAGATATGGCAAAAATATACAGCACATCTACACAAAAGCTGGGGAAAGTCGCTGCTGTTTTGGTAGGAACCTTTTTAATTGTCTGCCGCTATCAAATTTTAGGATTATTTACCAATGATCCGGTTATTATCCAAACCGGCGGCAACATTGTCTTTATCATCGTTTTAACTGTTGTCTTCCAGATCACTCAGGTAATTACCTTTGGTTGTCTGCGAAGTGCCGGTGACGTTAAATTTACTGCAATGATTTCTTTAATCAGTGTCACAGCAGTGCGTCCGGTCTTAACTTATTTATTAGCGTTCCCATTGGGACTGGGATTGATTGGTGCATGGCTGTCTCTTTTCTTAGATCAGCTGATTCGTTATTTTGCTTCCCGAATGCGCTATCGTAAAGGAAATTGGGTCAATCTTAAAGTTTAAGGTGCTTAGCACCTTTTTATTATATAAAACATTCAGTTGTACCCTGCTTTGTTTTTATGATAAAATCAGGGAGTAAATCAAGTCTTCATTAGGAGGAACTTATGCTAATCACAATAAAAAATTTAAACAAACGTCATGCTGACCGACTAATCCTAAAAGATGCCCAAATGATCATAAATGATCAAGATAAGATTGGGATCATTGGTAAAAACGGTGCCGGCAAATCAACCTTATTAAAAATGATTGCCGGAATCGAGCAAATGGACAGTGGTGATTATATTACCGGTGGGAATATAAAGATCAGTTATTTAAAACAAATGCCTGATTTTCTTGATGGTCAAACGTGTTTCAGCTTTATCAGCAGTCAATTAAAAGAAAAAGATAAAGTCAATGACTATGAAATCAAAGCGATTTTATCTAAATTAGGCATCAATGACTATGATCAGCAGATTAGTCAATTATCCGGCGGTCAGAAAAAGCGTGTTGCTTTAGCTCTTGCTTTGCTTTTGCCCAGTGATCTTTTGCTTTTAGATGAACCGACGAACCATTTAGACCAAGATATGATCTTATGGCTGGAAAAATATTTAATAAAATATACCGGTGCCATCGCTATGGTTACTCATGACCGCTATTTTTTAGAGCGTGTCTGCAATAAAATGATTGAGATCGACCGTTGCGGCTTATTTACTTATCAAGCCAACTACTCTGCCTATCTCGAACAAAAGGAATTGATTCAGGCACAACAGATTGCCAGCGACCATAAGCGTCAGCAATTTTTGAAAAAAGAACTTGAATGGGTACGTGCAGGTGTACAAGCACGTTCTACCAAAAGCAAAAGCAGATTGGATCGTTTTGAAAAATTATCACAGGTTACTTCTGTTTCACAGGATAAAGAATTTGATCTTTCTTCCATTGCCAGTCGTCTCGGTTCTAAAACCATCGAGCTAAAAGACATTACTTATCAATTAGATGACCGTTTGCTAATCAATCATTTTTCTTATTTATTCTTGCGTCATGATCGCGTTGGCATCATTGGTGCCAATGGTATTGGCAAATCCACCTTGCTGAATATTATCGCTCAAATCAAGCAGCCGACTGCTGGTGAGGTAATTTTAGGTGATACAATCAACATTGGCTATTTTTCTCAGGAAATTCAAGGCATCGATGAAAGCAAGCGGGTGATTGACATCATTCGCGACTATGCCGAACATTTTCAAACCAGTGATGGTCAATTAAGCGCCACTCAGCTTTTAGAACAATTCTTATTTGAAAAAGAAAAGCAATACACAGTTGTTAACCGTCTTTCCGGCGGAGAGAAACGACGCTTATTTCTGCTGACGGTTTTACTTAAACAGCCTAACGTCCTGATTTTAGACGAACCGACGAATGATTTTGATATTCCTACATTAAATGTGTTGGAGGATTTTTTGGATCAGTTCAGCGGAATTGTCATCACCGTCAGCCATGACCGTTACTTTTTAGATCGTGTCGTTGACCAAATTTTTGCTTTTGAAGAAAACGGCATAATTCAGCGCTATATGGGCGGATTTAGTGATTATTTAGAAAAAAAGACAACGCATCAGGAAACAATGAAAGAAACAAAAAAGAAAATCGCTAAAAAAGTCAGCACTGTTAAAATGACCTATCAAGAAAAAAAGGAATTTGAGTCTATCGAAACAGATATCAGCAATTTAGAAAATCAATTAGCCGAAATCGAAAAAGAAATGAATGAATTTCATGAAGATTACACCAAAATAATAGAACTCACCAAAAAACAGGAGCTGCTTGAAAATGCCCTCGAAGAAAAAATGGAGCGCTGGGAATATTTGAGTGAATTAAACGAAAAAGTGATGCAGGCACATTAAGCCCATCACTTTTATAGTTACTAAATCAGAAAGATTATAGATATCTCCTTATTATTTAGTATAATAAAGATAAGGAAGGTGAATCAAATGAAAAAATCACTTTTTAAACCTATTATCATTTGCTGTTTAGTGCTCCTTACAGCAATCTATGGCATAAGTGTTTACGCAGTGACAATGCCAAAAAATACGCATCGGGATGGCACCGAGCTGATTGTTTTTAATCAAACTGCAAGCTATATACATGCCTTATCCCAAAATCAAAATGTCTCTGATGACACATTAGAGGCAAAAACGGAACCCGCTTTCTCGGATACGTCTCTGCATTTTGGCAAACTCATCCAATATGTTCCCACCTCATCTCATTACAGTCTCCAGCTTTGCTTTTATATTCAGTTTGAAAATGATCCCGACACTCAAGCTCCTATCAAAATCACAAGTGTTGATTATGCTGAAGTGATCTTTCAGGATGCTCAGTCAACAAAGTCGTATAACGGCAATCTCTATTACAATTTAGAGCCTAACGGTGTTCTTTATTGGGATTTAAACGGAGACATTTACAATAATGGCCATACCTCTTATAAAATCGAACCAAGAAGTTCGGATTCTGCCATTATTCAATATGTAATGGATGGCTTATATGAGCATGGTACCTACATTCACGATTCCGGGCGATTGCGTTTAGATGATTCTTCCATCTTAATTACTGACTAATTAAAAAACGATGCCGTACTATTACGTGCATCGTTTTTTATATTATCTTACCGTTAAACGGGTTGAAGTGGACGATCTCATTATAAAAATTAACTGCGGCATATTTCCCATCTGTTATCCTTAGTCCGATATAAGCGTTATTCATATTTTTAGTGACCCCACTTGATTCGCGTTTTTTTATTTTCCATAGCTCTTGTCCTTCATGATTCAAACAATAAATATTACAATGTGTTTGAACATCTAAATCAAATCCTAACAGCACAAAAATATAAGATTTACTCGTCATGACATTATAGATTTTGTTTGGAAACTGAATTTCTTTTCCATTGAGTTGAAGACAGTTATTCTGATAGGTCATTTTCCTTCACGCTCCTATTCTTATATAAGAATACATTATAAAATATGCAAAAATATAGAATAAATACTTAAGATTCTCGAAAGGTTTAAAAATATCCTTAATTTTCAGTCGAAAAAGCACCAAAATTAGAAACATTTCTCCCCTATCCGCTGTTTTCAAGTATAATAAAGATAAGGAAGGGGATGCTTTATGAAAAAGAAACGTTTTAAACATAGTTTAATTATGATTATAATTATAATCGTTGGTTTCATTTGTCTGGCAGCCTATTTGAAAATAAAGCAGCTGTAGCCTGATCCCAACTACACGGAATTCATCGCCTATAATGATCATTCAGAATATATTGAAGCCCTTACGCATGATTCCAGTATTCCGACAGCTATTTTAAATGGGATGGTTGAACGTGCCAATAATGACTCTGCTATCCGCTATGGATTGTTTGTTCATCATCTGCAAGTCACGTCGAAATATACTGTTCGTCTTTATTTTTTCATTCAGTATGAACCCGACGAGGATCCTCAAAAGTCACCTAAAATCATTAAGGTTGAATATGCAAATATCAATCGCCAAGATGACAGTCGCCTTAAACAGTTTGAAGGGAAATTGTCTTATAACTTGGAGCCTTACAATCAGATCTACGGGGAATTAGAGGGGAAATTCATGAATGGTGACACTACAGCAGAAAACAGATCAGATTGGGATGTCAGTTGGACTAACATTGAAAATGCTGCACATGATGAAGATACAACCGAGAATACCATCTTTTTGGACAAGGGTGGAACTACTATTGAATATACCACAAATGATGAAAGCACCTATTATCACTATTTAAATAAAGAGGGCCATATTAATTTTCAAAAGCTATCCGTCATGCAATAAATCTTAAAGCTACTGTTTGTTTTCACTGTTCCAAAATGTTTCTAATTGTTTTGAAATATGATCGACAGACGTTTTTTGAAGATGTTTCCATTCACGTGGAAACATTTTTGTATACTCTTTTGAGGCATAGCGTTCATCCAGCAGTAAGATGACGCCGCGATCCTGATTTGTTCGAATCACTCGTCCGGCTGCCTGAAGCACTTTGTTCATCCCAGGATATTTATAAGCATAATCATAGCCGTCTTTTTCAAAATAGCTTTTAATCAAATCTCTTTCCAATCCCAATTGCGGCAGCCCAACTCCGACAATAATCGTTCCGATCAGCTGCTCGCCTTTAAAATCAATCCCTTCAGAAAACATCCCGCCCAGAACAGTGAAAAATACCTGTGAACGATCTTTTACTGTTTTAAAATGATCGAGAAATATATTTTTATCCTCTAAGCTCATCTGTCCTTCTTGTTTATACACATAGACTTCATCATTTGGCACAAAACGCTGATACACTTGGTTTAAATATTCGTATGAGGAAAAGAAAATCAGATAATTCCCCGTTTTTCCCTTTGCCAGTTCAGCGATGTACCGACAGATTTTATCATAAGAATAGATGCGCTGGCGATATTTCGCCTGAACATCATTTCCCACTAAAACTAAACGATTTTGACTATCAAACGGAGAATCATAATATAATTTAAAATCATCCTTCTTCCCCCCAAGTATGCGGTAAAAATATTGAATTGGAAGCAAGGTGGCACTAAAGAAGATCACTGCCTGTGCCTGACTATAATAATCATTAAGCAAACTGCTTGGGTCCATACAATATATTTTCAGCATGACATCGCCATCATCGATAGCATACGTAACATAGGATTCACGATATAATTCATAGATTTTCATAAAAGCCACACATTCAAAATACAAATCCAGTATTTCTTGCTCCTGTTCCCCATTTTCAGACAAATACTTTTGCATAGCCCACAAGTTGTTTTCTACCAGTTTTGCAATTTCTGCCGGCGGCTGATAATCCACGATATAGGGTCTGTCAACCAGATCATTTTTTAATTGAAGCATCGCTTCATCTAAAGCGATCAAAGCTTTATAAGCATTTTTTGAACGATCTGACATTAATGTTTTTACCTGACGAATATGGGAGTGAAACAATGCTTTCGAATACATATCTCTTGAACGGTCAACTAAATTATGTGCCTCGTCAACCAGCATTGTCAGTTTGCTTTCCGGATAGAAGGCACGCTGTAAATTGACTCTTGGATCAAAAGCATAATTATAATCCAGTATTGAAAAATCACTGAATAAGAATAAATCCAAAGAAAATTCAAAAGGACAGACTTCATGTTTTAAAGCAAACGCCTGGATATTTTCTTTATCATACGTATTGGCATGAGCCATAATATCGAGCATTGCCTGATTTACCCGATCATAGTGATTCTTTGCATAAGGACAATAATCGGGATGACAATGGCGTTCTTCGAGAAAACACATTTGGTCTTTTGCCGTAATAATCACCGTTCTTAAAATCAATCCGCATTTTTCAAGATGACTAAGTGTTTCCTTGGCAACAGTACGTGTAATCGCTTTAGCTGTCAAATACATAATCTTGTTAGTATGCCCATGATGCAATGCCCTCAGAGCCGGAAACACTGTTCCCAATGTCTTTCCCAGTCCGGTTGCTGCATGGATAAAAAGCTTCTGTTTATTTTTAATCGTATAATAGACTGCGTTCATCATTTCCTGCTGACCGTTTCGGTAATGATCATAAGGAAATGCTAAGGTTTCTAGGGATTGATCTCGGATTTCTTTGAAATCAAAATAAAGTTTAACGAACGCATGATACTGCTCGACAATTGAAAAAAAGATCGATTCAATCTGCTCAAATAAAAAATGCTCCTTTAATATTTTCTGATCTTTATTATTAACATCATAATACGTCAGCTGGCAGTCTATTTCTTTTAGATCATTTTGAACACAATAGATATAAGCATAGCACATCAATTGATGAAAATGGCGCTGATTGACATGATCGAGATCTAAATCATCCAATGGATACGTCACAGATTTAATTTCATCGATGCAGACTCCATCCTCTAAAATAATCAGTCCGTCCATCCTGCCTTGAAGAACATATAAAAATCCCTCATACTCAAATTCATAATTCAGCGCTACTTCGGCATGATAAGAGGCACCTTGCTGTTTTTGAATAAGCTGATGAATGCGAGTCCCTTCCACCGCTCGGTTATTCGCTGAAATTTCTGTAATGATATGCCCGCTGCGACTGATGAACTCTACCATTTCCCGAATTGAACATCTTACTGTTTCCATGCATCCACCTCTTTTCTCCATTATACATATTTTTCCTTTTAAAATCTATGTGCTTGTGAGAATATTCAATTTATGGTAGGATACCACTAGGAGATGAGGATATGGACAAGAAATTTGATGACCTTCTCAACAGTGTATTTGGGACGAAAAAAACATTAGAAAAGATGGAAAAAGAACATAAAAAAAGCGGGGACTTAGTCAGTGAATTAGAACAGATGAGTAAACAGATGGATCAGCTGATTAAAGAAAACAGTCGCCAGATGATGAAAAACACCAGCAAGCAAATGGATAAGCTGCAAAAGAACTTAAAAGAAGACATGAAAGAAGAAGCACCAAAAGAGATTGATTTTAGTGAGCTTGAAACAAAGCTTAAAGAAATCATGATCGGTCAGGATCGTTTTATCCATCAGCTTGTCATCGCTTTTAAAAGAGCAAAGATCGCCGGAAATCGCATCGGAAAGATCAAAAATAATATTTTAGTTTTAGGGAAACAAGGAACCGGAAAACAGTTAGTATTAGATAAATCAAATGAGCTGCTTTATCTTTTAGGAGAAGTAAAAAGCAAGAATCTTCACATCATGGATTTGTCTCTTTACCCCTCACAAGGAGAAGAAAAGCTCTTTCTGCAAGATCTTTTTGCTTTGCTTTCTAAAAGCGACAGTATTTTAGTTTTCTTAAATTTTGAGCAATGCTTTACAGGATACTTATCGATGATTACCCAATTATTAAAAACGGGGAAAATCACATTAAATAAACGTTATATTTTAAATAATCATCAGCTAGTGGAAAGCACCAATGTCCTGTCAAGTGATTCAATCGGCAGTTTGGAAGCTAACCAGCAATATTTGATTTTCGTCTCTGATCAGTCTTTAAGTCAGCTGACTGCGAAGTTAGGAACGAAGTTTATTCAATTATTTGGTGATATATGTGAAACGAATGCTTTTAGTAAAGAAGAAGTTATCGAAATTACTTCCCAGCAGCAATCCTCTTTCATTCAGCGCTGTTTAAATCAGTTGCAGATCGAAGTCACGGCTGATCCTGAACTAGAGAATACCGTATTAAAAAAATATGATCCACAGCAAGGGATTGAATCAATTCAATATCAATATGATAAGTTGTATCAGGGATTGGTGGAACTGAAGCTTCAGGAAACACGTCCGATTAAAAAAGTCACTATACAGCAGGATCTGTCTGTTTTAGTTGATGAAATCGTTTATCCATTGGATCGTCTTTTACCTAATCAAAGCAATTTAGAGCTGCAGCAGGTTATTGATGAGCTTGATACAATTATCGGTTTAAAAGAAATCAAAGAATATATTCTTTCTTTAAAAGATCATTATGAAATCATGAAGCTAAGAGAACAAAGTGGTTTTAAAACGTCAGACATTTCTAAACATATGATCTTTACTGGGAATCCCGGGACCGGAAAAACCACGATTGCCCGTATCGTTTCAAGATATTTAAAAGCAATCGGTATTTTAGAAAGCGGTCAATTAGTAGAAGTCAGCCGTGGTGATTTAGTTGGACGTTATGTCGGTCATACTGCGCCGCTTACCAAACAGGTCGTTGAATCGGCGCTTGGCGGTGTATTGTTCATTGATGAGGCCTACTCACTCTACCGTGGAAAAGAAGATTCTTTTGGTTTAGAAGCGATTGATACATTAGTAAAATGTATGGAAGACTACCGTGATCAGCTGATCGTCATATTAGCCGGCTACACAAAAGAAATGAGTGAATTTTTAGAAGCTAATTCCGGATTAAAGTCACGTTTTCCAAATATTATTGAGTTTCCGGATTACACAGCTCAGGAACTGTTGGATATTACCTTGAATATTGCAGCTTCAAAAGATTATCAGATTGATGAAGAGTGTCTGCAGCCACTGCTTAATTATTATGATGAAAAACAAAAGACCGATTCACAGCGAAGCGGAAACGGTCGTATGGCACGAAATTTAATTGAGCAAGCCATGATCAATCAGGCTAAGCGTCTGATCGTTGAAAAAGAAGCTCCCATCAATCAGTTGAAATTATCTGACTTTGATTTCGTTAAATAATATTTCTTAGGACTAGATCCGTTATTCCCGGATTTAGTCCTATTTCTATTTTAATAACCTTAGGATGATGGCGATATGTCTGCCGAACCATTCTTCTTAAAGCATCGCCTTGATGAAAGCCATGAATGATGCGTAAACGATACACATTCGTTTTCGCTTTTTTTAATTGTGAATCAATAAACATCCTTGCCTGATATTGATTCATTCCATGTATATCGATTTCTATAATGCCACCATTCATTTTCATCACCCTATTCATTATAGCATCATTCGCAATGTTGTTTAAGCATCGCAATACTTTTTTTCAAATCATAATCCCCCATATTTAATAATAGAATCATCTGTTCTTCGTTTTCTTCCATAATTCTCATTTTAAACACTGCCGGCAATTGCTTTAGAAATTTATCAAAATTCATTTTTGATATTCCAACACTGATTGAATAAATTGCATAAATATCAAAATCAAATTCTTCTATGCTTAACGTCAACATTTTGCCGGATGTCACTTTACCGGTAGTAAAATCGACAGCTTCTGAATGCAGTGTATAGGTAACTCCCTCTTCATTGAGCATAAACAATAAGTCCTGCAGCAACAGACTGGGGATATTACGGTCAACCAGAATTTTCTCTTTAAATTCGATCAGACTTCCAGCAAAACTGATAACCCCATCCAAGGCATAGTGCGGATAGTTTAATGAAGAAAAGTGAGTAAAGCCGATGTTGTAGCAATGCGGTAATAAGGTCGTTTCGTTTTGATCTAAGTTTATAATGTTAATCTCTTTCATAGTTCCCTCCATTTATCTAGTACATTATATGAAGGAGAATGAAAAAAATTTAAGATTTATTGTATTTCAGTATAAAAAATCACCTTGCACGATCAAGGTGAGATTTCTAAATAAGTTTTTTATGTTTCCACTTGCCGCTTTTCCATCGCCATATAAAGCACAGCGATCTAAAGCACCAGTCTAAAATCATAGCGATCCATACTCCCATGACACCCATATGGAAAACATACGCTAATACTAAACAGGCACAGATTCTAAATGCCCACATTGAGAAAATAGAAATAGACATTGTGAATTTCGCATCGTTTGCCGCACGGAAAACATTTGGCAAAGTAAATGCGATTGGCCAAACTAAAATGGCAAAGACTGTATGTAACACCAATAATTCAAAAGCAGTTGCTGTTGTTTCCGGTGACAGACTGTATAATCCTAAAATCGGTTTACACAAAGTCAAAATCACAACATTCAAAATCAGCATTGAAATAAAGGTAATCTTCATTAGATACTTAGAGTAATGCTCTGCCTGCTTATAATCCTCTGCACCGACACATTGTCCGACAACAGTCACAATAGCCAGTCCCATCGCTGCGCCGGGAATGATTTCTAATCCGGCAATGTTGTTGGCTACTGCGTTAGCGGCAATCGCTACTGTACCAAATGATGCCACTACTCCGGCCACTAGGATTTTACCGATCTGGAACATTCCATTTTCCAAACCGTTTGGCACCCCGATTTTCAAAATCGTTTTAATCATACCAAAATCAAATTTAAAATGAAAATACTGACGGACATTGATCATTAAAGATTCATTTCTCAGCATCCACAACATCGTCATTGAGCCGACTACACGAGAAAATAAGGTCGCTAAGGCTGCTCCTAAGACGCCCATATTGAAAACAAAAATTAAAATCGCATTTCCAACAATATTCAGCATATTCATAATGACTGAATTATACATCGAAATCTTTGAGTTCCCCATAGATCTAAATAATGCTGCACCGGCATTGTATAGCGCAATAAACGGATAAGAAATAGCAGAAACTGTAAAATAAATTTGTGCATTGCTCATGACTTCTCCATCTATATTAAAGATCAAAGCTAATAAGGGTCCCTTCACCAGCAAGCAGACAATCATCACAATTAGTGCTAATGCACCTGTTACAAAAACTAACTGCTTTGCTGCCTTATTGGCATTATCATGATCCTTTTTACCTAAATATTGACTTGCAACGACAGCTCCCCCTGTTGCAAGGGCTGAAAATATATTAATTAATAGAATATTAATCGTATCGACTAACGATATTCCTGAAACCGCTGCTTCTCCACAAGAAGATACCATCATGGTATCCGCCATCCCAATTGTCATGGCAAGTACCTGTTCGATGATCAGCGGAAAAATCAATCTTTTTAAATCTTGCTTACTAAACATGTCTTTTCCCCCTAAACATGTAAAAATTATACGCTCATTTATTTTTTTATCAACAAGAAATGTTAAGATTTTGTTAAATTCGATAATATTCTTTTGATCTTGTCATGTGGCAAAATAACACAATGCTTTTTTAGTAGACAGCATAAAACAAAAGTCACAAAAGTACCCCGCGTTAGATTACAAAAGCAGGAATTAAGTATATAATAGTATCGGAGACAGAAGCATACGGCTTCGCTTATTCTGTTTCCTACACCCTATAGGAGGAATGACTTATGTTCATATTATGGTTTCTAGTGATTCTTTTTGGTATTATGTCTATTGTTTTTTTCCTTGGCAAAGGCGGCTTTTTAATTGCCGGCTATAATACTGCCAGTGCTGAAGAAAAGACACAGTACGATGAAAAGAAATTAAATCAAACGTTTGGCATTGGTTCTGCCATCATAACCCTCTTGCTGCTTATAAGTATCTTCTTTGAAGAGGCGGCAATGAAAATATTACCTGTCGGAATTGTGTTGGTCGTCATTGCTTTATTGATCGCAAGCAACACAATGTGTAAAAATAAAGATGTGGCAGCTCCCTCGACTTCTAAGCAAAAGTCAAAAACTTCAACGATTGTCTCTATTGTGATTACAATAATCGTCTGTGCTGCTGTCCTATTCATGCTTTTTACCGGTGACATCACGATTAAGGTGAATGATCAATCACTGATTGCAGATGCTTCTTTTACTTCATCTACCACTGTTCAATTTCAAGACATTGAAGAAATCGATTATGTGAGTAATATCGCTTTAGGTAAACGTACAAATGGTGTTGGCAGCGCTAAACTTCAAGCCGGGCATTTTAGAAACGACTTGTATGGCGATTACATGCTTTACGCTTATGCTGACTGTCATGATTATATCGTTCTTAAAACAAAACAGGGATTCGTGGTCATCAATGCAAAGAATCCTCAGGATACAAAGCAGCTTTACTCCAATTTACAAAACGAACTCTCTAAATAGAAAGAATCCTACAAAAATGAGAAAACCCAAAAAAGTTAGACGAACAATCTAATTGATGGGTGTTAGCTCAAACGTGTAGGATTTTTTACGATGAATAATTGTTAACCATAGTTTATTTTTTGAATATTGGAAAACGATCTTCATTATTAAATAATTCCAATAACGCTTCTTTCGAATATCCCTATAAAAAAACAACTAGAAAACTAGTTGTTGTAAAAGTCGTGAATATCAATAATATTTTGCGGCGGAACCCGGTAGCCGGTTTTTAGCTGACACCAAAGTTCTACATGTTCATCTAAAGCAATGACATCCATTGCATAATAAACCAATTGCAAGAGAACATCTTCCCTATTTTGAGAGGGGGCTAAACTCGCTAAATCGAAATTACTTAAATCTTCAGTAAACTTAATTAAGTACGTTTGATGATCAATATCCCAATAAGACAACAGATCATCATCATTATAAATTTCTGCTAGTAAAGTCAAAATCTCCGGGCGAATTTGATTTTTAGCTGAATAATAGCCGAAATCTCCCACGCGTAAATAGACATGAGCAGACAGATCATCATAGATTTTTTCTTTTAATCGCTGAAATTTAGGCTCATCTAAGGATTCACTCTTTCCTTGATAGCTGATGTTCTTATCTAAAAGATCAAATACCACCTGGTGTTCTTTTAAATAAGTGGTTAAACTGTTCTGTGTAGATAATACGGCATACAGATTAGATAAACCATGATGCTTGATAAAGGCACATTGATCATCGTTGGAGGTCACATGCATCCCTACCAACCGCAACGCATCAAAAGGCAGTGTGCTATGATCAACATTTAATGTCTCAAGCAATTTAGCCGCATCATAATCTTGGATATGGTGTTCCATATATTGCTTGATCTCCTCAATATCTCTTTGAAGGAATGTCGCTAAACTTTCTAAGGCTTTTGATTTATTCGTAATGTCAAATATTGTCATATTATCCTCCCTTTCGCATGTCTCTATTATAACTTTTATTCGTTTAATTGTATAGATGAGATATGCTATAATATTAAAAAAGGAGTTTACTTATGCAAGACATCGATAAAATCATTGCTTTACAAAAAGAATATTTTCAATCCCAGGCTACGAAGTCTTACCCTTTTAGAAAAAAACAGTTACAGATTTTGTATAAAGCCATTTTTGAGAATACCGATAAGATTGAAGAAGCTTTATATCAAGATTTAGGGAAACCTGCATTTGAGTCTTACTCTACAGAGATAGGTTTTGTCCTAAACAGCATTACTTATACGCTAAGACATCTAAAAAGATGGATGAAGCCTAAAAAATATATGCCGCCTGTTTTTTTATTTGGCAGTTATGATACCGTTGCCTATGTGCCTTATGGAATCAGCTTGATTATCGGTCCCTTTAACTATCCATTTCAGCTTGTGATTGAACCCTTGATCGGGGCAATTGCTGCGGGAAACACCTGTATTGTTAAGCCTTCTGAAAATACTCCTCATACGGCAGATTTACTGGCAAAACTGCTTCAAGAATGTTTTGAAGAACGCTATATCGCTTGCATTAACGGAGATAAAGAAGTGACGATTGCCCTGACCCACAGCCCTATTCAGCACATTTTCTTCACCGGCAGCATTCCTGTTGGAAAAAGTATCATGAAAGCCGCCAGCGAACGGCTGATTCCAGTCACCTTAGAATTAGGTGGGAAAAGCCCGGCAGTGATCGATGAAACTGCCGATGTGAAAGATGCTGCCAAAAAGATCGTATGGGGAAAAGCATTGAATGCCGGACAAACCTGCATTGCCCCAGATTACCTTATTATTCATGAAAGTCAAAAGGAAGCGTTCATTGATGCCTGGTCAGCTTATGCCAGTATGTTTAAAGGACATATGGCTAAAATCGTCAGTCCGTACCATTTTGATCGTTTAATACAGCCATTAAGCACTTCAACGCTTTATAGCGGCGGCACTTATGACAAAACGCTCTTACAGATCGAACTGACACTTGTGGATGGGAATGACTCTGCCTATATGGATGAAGAAATTTTCGGTCCTATTTTACCTATGCTGACGTATTGGGATTTTTCTGAAATTGTCCCTAAGATTGAAAAGCATCCTAACCCCCTAGCCTTTTATATTTTTTCTAAGGATCAGCAGCATATCCGTGAGCTGCAATGCCGCATTGCATTTGGCGGTGGCTGTGTTAACGATACAATCAACCACCTTATCTCACACAACGTTCCTTTTGGCGGAGTCGGAACCTCCGGAATCGGTCAGTATCACGGTAAAGACAGTTTTATCACGTTTTCTCATAAGCAGACGATTCATCACCGCTTTCTAAAAAAGGATATTATCTCATTATATCCGCCTTATTCTAAAAAACTATATCAGCTAACAAGAAAAATTATGAGATGACCTCAACAAAGGAGATCATCTTTTTATTATCCACGCAAGCCAGCTATGTTATAAAGTATAAGAAAAACAAGCTTTCGCTTGTTAGTCCTTATATACCATATTTGGAAATACTTGTTCTAAAAATTCATCGGGATATACACTGTCGCAATAGCGTCCAATTATCGAATATGGCGGAATATTGCTTCGTCTTAAATTTTGTCTAACGACTGCCACTAAAGATATGGCCATATCAAAAGCTAAAAAAATCGATAAAATCAGCGTTAATGATTTACCTAATGAATAGGGGATCTTCTCAATCCATCTTGACAACGGAGGATAAACATAATGAACGAAAATTAAAGAAAGCAAGCCCCAAAACAGCATGAAAGGCAAAGTAGTTCTCCCGTTGATATTTAAGAAATGATGGGAATAATCCCATGATGTACTGCCAACCACCTTTTCTTGCAAAAAGCTCAGCAAATATTCAAAGCCGCCGCCAATCAATGCCCCATGAAATAAAGTAATATACCATTTTTTAGGTTTGCGGCTCAAACAGATCACCATTAACAATAATCCAATCGCATAAACCGGATTAAAAGGGCCGTAGATAACCCCCTGACGAGCTACCCATTCAACTCTTCCGTATTTAAACAGCACTTTTATAAAATGAAGAATTTCTTCATAATACGTTCCTGCAATACCGCCAATTAAAAAAACAAAGAAAAGTTTATCATAGCAAAACCCCTGTGCAAAAATCTTTTCAGTTTTATCCTTTTGCTTCCTCATACTATTTTCCATAAACGTTTCCCCTATTCCTATTGACAAATATCGACATGTTTATATTGCCTAGATTATAACATCATTGCTGTTTTAATACAACTATTACCAAGATATGCCCATGAAACAAAAAGATTCTAAGAAATACTTAGAATCTCACTTTTGGCGATGGGCTTTTCTCCATGCTTCTATTTGTTTTAAACGTTCACTCACTTTACTTTCAGTTCCTTGCATCGTAGGCTGATAATAATGACGATCCAATAGCTTTTCAGGCAGGCAATCCATATTAGTTATCTTATCCTTAGTATCATGAGCATATTGATAGCCTTTCCCATATTCGAGATCTGCCATCAGCTTTGTTGGAGCGTTGCGAATTACCAAAGGTACGGGTTCTGCCAAAGTTGTCAAAGCATCCTCCTTTGCCATTTCATAAGCTTTATATAAAGCGTTCGACTTAGGTGCCAAAGACAGATACGTGACGGCATGCGTTAAATTTACATTACACTCCGGCATCCCATTAAAATGACAGGCTTGATAGCAGGCAACCGTTATTTCTAAAGCTCGGCTATCTGCCATGCCAATATCTTCACTGGCAAAACGGATCAACCGCCTCGCAACATAGAGCGGATCTTCTCCTGCCTCCAGCATTCGGCTTAACCAATAAATAGCAGCATTGACATCACTGTTACGCATGGATTTATGTAAAGCAGAAATAATATTATAATGTTCCTCCCCATTTTTATCATAAAGCAATGATTTTTGATTAATGCACTGTTCCACGCTTTTTTCATGGATGATTAAATGATCGTCTTTCTTTTCAGCATTTAAAACAAGCATTTCCAGAGTATTTAACGAAACACGAGCATCACCATTAGCAAACCCCGCAATCATATTTAAAATAGCATCAGTTACCTCAATCTCTGTATTTCCATATCCCTTGGAACTTTTCAGAGCTTGTCTTAATAAATCCACTAAATCCTTTGTTGTCAGTGATTTTAACACGAACACTTTACAGCGGGATAATAGCGCGGAGTTTACTTCAAATGAGGGGTTTTCTGTCGTTGCTCCAATTAATATAATGCTCCCTTTTTCCACAAAAGGTAAAAAAGCATCCTGCTGTGCTTTATTAAAGCGATGAATTTCATCAACAAATACAATGGTTTTTCTTCCATACATACGTTCTTTATCAGCTTCTGCCATGACTTGCTTAATTTCCTTAATCCCGCTTGTGACGGCACTAAAATCAATAAACCGAGCTTCTGTTTTATGAGCAATGATTCTAGCCAGTGTTGTTTTGCCTACTCCCGGAGGTCCCCAAAAGATCATTGAAGGAACTTTATCATTCTCAATCAAGCGATAGAGAATCCCGTCCTTGCTTAACAGGTGTTTTTGTCCTACATATTCTTCTAAAGTATCCGGTCGCAATCGTGCCGCTAAGGGTTCATCATCTAATAATCTATCCATCGTCATTCACCTCTTGTTCCATTTTAGCACGATTTCCCCTTATTTTTCCATCCTTAGACATAAAAATGGTCAATTCTCTTTAATTGACCATTTCATCCTTAACGCTTATAGTTTTTAACCGCTCGCAATGGAATGCACATTCTTTCTGCTATCTCTTCATCACTTAATCCCATAGCCACAAATCGCTGACAGACGGCTTTCATGTTTTCACCGACCTCTATGATATGTCCATCCGGATCATAGAAACGAATAACACGCTGTCCCCAGTCGCATTCCATTAATGGGTGTACATAGTGAATTTCATCCATTTCCTGTAGCTTTTCTAGGTAATCATCAAACTGATCCTCTTCAAAATAAACTTCTATATCATTCCCCCGATAAGCTACTTCCTGATGGATAAACCCTTTCCAGCTTTCTTCCGTCTGCAATGCCAATCCGCCGCTTAACACGACATGTTCACCTAAATCTACCAATACTCGCGATCCAATCACCTTTGTATAAAAAGCTTTTGCCTTTTCCATATCTTTCACTGCTAACATACATGTTTTCATTTTCATTGTTCATCCCTGCCTTCTTTTCTTGTTTAAAGTTTAAACCCTACAGTATATGTAGAGTCAAATCTTTTTTACAGGAATCATCAATTCAGTGACAAATTCATCAATATTTGATGTCAACGAATGGTCAACCAAATAATTTTCAATCGCTGCGCCATTGATTTCATATCCATTCCGCGCCATCCAGTCCAGCATTTCTTTATAGGTCTTAGGTTCTTTATCGTAAGCACCGTGATGGAGTGCCGATACTACCCACTCTCCGCCAAATTCACGAATGCTGGCATCTTGCAAATCTCCATGCAGTACTTCCACTGCCACTTCAATATCAGCATTATGTGGGTCATACTGTCGATAGTCATCATAATAGATCGCTTTAATCGAACCTGCGGGCAGTAAGTTTTTCTTTTTTAAAAGATGATTCAATTCAGCAAAACGAAGCATAAAATCCTGCGGTCTGCCGCCTGCCTTTTTGCGAATAAATAAAACCGTACTCTTTATTAATGATTTTAGATGAACATTCATCGGAGCATTAACATATTGAATAACTTCCAATTCTTTATCCAAACGTTTTTCTAACTGAATTAAACGCTGAATTGTTTGATGAATCTCTTCTCTTTTTTTAATAATTGTTTCTTCACTAAAAGAAATGGAATGCGTACCCAGCTTTTCTTTTATTTCTTTGAGCGAATAACCTTCAATCTTAAACTGACGAATAATATTGATTAATAGCAGCTGATGTGATGTATAATAGCGATAATTAGTGTCTTCATCTTTTTTCTCCGGTTTCAAAAGATCAACTGCATCATAGTAATGCAATGTCCGAATGGGGATTTCGCAAATCCTCGATACTTCTTTGATCGTATAATATTCTTTTTCCATAAAATTACCCAATCCTTATATTCTGTTGGAAAATCAGTAGCGATAAGCCATATAAAAGCACAATATGAAGAGGATAAAACAGATAAAAAGCATATTTTAACGATAAGCCTCTTTGATGATTGTATAAAGCAACCGGGATCATTGCTAAGAAGGCCGGCAATTCCGTAATCGAAAGCAGACATAGAATTGCACAGGCAAGCCCTATCGATAAAACCGGTTTTTCACGAAAGAAATAAATCACGACTATACATAAAATACCATAAGTACTGTAATCTCCACCAATCGCAGCAACACTGCCGCAGGCAAAAAGGGTAATAAATAAATATCCTATAAGACAAATAAAATTTGTCTTTCCTTTTTCCTTTATCCAGTCAAATCCATACATCGCTAAAACACCGATCAATAGCGTAAAGAATACATTTTGATACTGCCCATTCCATCCGCCAAAGAAGGCATAATCAAATGGAATCTCAGATATGATAGCAAGCATTCCTAGATTACGTATGTATTTAAGTTTGCTGTGCGTATAATAAAAACCTTCAACCAATAAAAAGCAAAACAACGGAAAAGCAATACGCCCAATGCTTCGCAATACGAAGTCTAGTGTCAGTAAGCCTTCATTGATGTCACCAATGCCTAACTGCATTGGCAGATAAAGTTTTCTTTCTACTAAAATTGCTCCTATATGATCGATCAGCATGAACACACAAGCTATAATTTTGATGGAGCTGTTGCTTAAAGCTATTCTTTTTTGTGACATGTTCTCCTCCTTAATTTACAAAAAGATATCGAACCCAATGATCCGATATCCTTATTCTAACCACTTACTCCCAAATACTCCTCGAGGGTCGTTTGACTATTGTATATTTCTGTCGCTGCATCGACACCTACATAACGAACATGCCAGGGTTCATACATATACCCTGTAATTGCTTCTTTTCCTTCTGGATAACGAATGATAAACCCATATTCATGAGCATGAGCAGCCAGCCATTTTCCTTCCGGTGTAGTTCCGTAATTATCATCCACTGCACCAATGTCAAAACATAATCCGGTTTGATGTTCAGAAAATCCCGGTCGTGCTGAATAACGATCCGCCGCTTCTTGTCCATCTGTTTCCACATAGGCATTATATAACCCCACCTGATAATCATAGCTGCGCCATCCGCTGATTAAAGGAATATCATAACCTGCAGCATTGGCTCCCGCCTGCAACGTCTCCAAAGCAGTGGATGCTTCTTCATTCCATCCTCCAAAATCAGCTGGAATTCCATATTTTTTATTGACGATCAAAATACCGTTAATATAAGTCGGTTCAATATCTCCATTGCTGCCGTTTGTAATTTGATCCTTCTCCACAACCTTTAATGTATAAGAAGCTGATGTATGATTACCATTTTGATCAACTGCTTCCACGTTGACCGTATATTCTCCGGCCTTCGTCAAATCAGCATTACTGAAAGCAGTATAATAATTCACTTCATCCTTACTTGGATCTGCTTTAAATGGCAATGCTCCATCTATTGGATCACTGGCAGATTCCACATTCGCAGCAAAATCATAGCTTTGCCCTACTGAAATTTCAACAGCTTCCTGACGCATTGTTATCTGTGGATTTTGAGTATCCTTAATTTCTACTGTATATTCCACTTTTTTCTCTTTATCTTTAGATTTTAAAACAAATTCAATCTTTTGAGGTCCCACTTTCGAGGTATCGATTTCAGGATAGATCACTTCATCTGCATTAAACGAAGCAACTAAAGCTTCCGCCTTAACATCTGCCGTTCCATATTCAATCGTCGTCTTACTTTCCTTAAATTCTATGGATAAAGCCGGCTTTTTATTCAGAATAATAAAAAATGCAGCGGCAATAAAAAGGAGAACAACAACAATTAAAGCTATCCATGCCTGTGGTCGCACCTTTCTTTTTTTCATGTGACTCACTCCTTTATTTCATATTCTTTTTTATTCTAGCATAATTCATCAATAATAGACAGCTATTATTCAAGTTAAAGTCCTAATATTTCTTTAATCTTTTCAGCGATCCTCGGCATTCTTTCCGCTTCAAACTGCGGATACATCTTAAACCAGCGCATATTCAATGGAGAGGGGTGCGGCAAGATAAAAGTCGGTTTCCCGTTAAGCCAGTGATCCTCAAAAATCATCTCTGTGAAATTTTCTTTTGGAAAAAAGTAATGCGCAGCATAGCGTCCAATCAGGATATAGATTTCATTTTCCACACAAGCCATTTCTTTTGCCAGCCATTTATCCGCACAATGCTTAGGCGGTTTCTGATCTCCCCCATTTTTAGCTTTTCCGGGATAGCAATGCGCAATGGAGGTAATATAAAAACAGGTCGGATCATAAAATACATCATCACTGATCCGATACCATTGCTCACGCAGACGTTTTCCGCTAGGATCATTAAAAGGACGCAGCGTTTCATGAACTAACTTGGAAGGTGCCTGAGAGATTTGCATGATCTTGGCTTCCTTTTTACCAAAAGCAATCGGATGAGGAAAATAGCTAAACCTTTCCTCGCAATCATGGCAAATACGAATTTCTTTTTGTAGTTTTGCTAATGTATCCTCTGACATAAAATCCACCTTTCTCTTCCCATTTTAGCATGTTCCTTGAAAGACGTACACTTTTCTTATAACAAAAAACTTCGGGAACCCGAAGTTATGGCGCCAAATAATCATTTAAAGAAGTATCACTAAAAAATGTATTGGCATTATATAAAAACAACAGATCTGTGATCCCTTCATCTTGAATCAGCTGGTGAACATCCCCAAAGTAATAGCGAGGATCGATCATGACGATTTTTTCATAATAAGGCGCTAAAAACGGAACAAAGGCATTCGCATAAGAATCTTTAAATATTAATAAGCGCTGTTCGGAGTCAGAATCCGTGGCAATATCGACTCGAGCAAAATTTCCGCCCATGAACACTGCGTATTGATCCTTTGCAGCTAATTTACTTTCATCATAAAAGCTAATGGTCTTCTTTTTTTCTTCAACATAAGAAATAGTATAATTCGTTTGATCTTCACCAACGTATATTTGGATTTGATCCGGTTGACTTACCGGATAACCACTTTTGCTTGCCAGCGTACCGATAAAATCATCACTGATATAATAATGAGTATACTCAGGCAAAGTAAATCCGTGCTGTGAGGCGAATGCCTGCCAAACATAATAAGCATTCAAGCTGGTCCAATGATGGTCAGTACGATAATACAGATATTCCTTTGCATGTTCCTTTAGTAATTCTGTCAAATCAGGGGCATAATCGACATTTAACCCCTCCAAAAAGTTTTGAATGACGATCGTCTGATCCATCGGCTTCGCTTGTGAAGGCAGGCTATCTTTTTGTAAAGAGATAGCATTCGGCACTAACAGCATAGACGTATTTAAATCCTGATATTTGTCTAAAAACGTTTGCAGACGTTCTTTAAGCTGTGCAGTCTGATCGTTTGAAAAAGGAGTAAAATCTTCAAACATCTGATCCTTTTTGCCGATGTAAACATCATGAAAATAGCGCTTGCCTGTCCAATAATCCAATTTTGTCTTTAATGTCACTAAGGCATTACGGAATGGGAACTGATCGGAAAGATAACGATCTTGATCGGATTGAAAATTCCCATTCAAATAATCTTCACTATTGATTGCCGGTCTTGTCTGCAAGACACGATTCTCCGATTCGGAAAAAGTTTTTTGCTTACCTATATAGATCACCATTGGACAAAGAAATAAAATAAACGTGATGATAATAATGATAGATTGTTTAGATTTCATCTTTTTTCTCCTTTATCCTAGAATGCAGCATATAAGAATGACTGATAGGTTGAATTTAATAAGGCAGCAACGCATAGAAACAACAAGATCACTAAAATAGCTGTACATATCCAATGTCCTTGCGGATCATGGTGAATACGCTGATATATCTTGCCCGGCAAAGGAAATATGAAGATAGCTCCCAATAATAAGATGACTCCATAATTTTGAATTAACCAAAGTGTATGATGCAAAGCAAAGCCATCTGCCCCAAACATTGCGCCTAAATAATGAAAAGCCTGCTGAATCGTCGGACTAAAGAAGAACACCCAGCCAATCATTACAAGTAAAAATGTAGAGAGCCATTTTAGCCAGTGGGGCAATCCTAATTTAGAAGTACCATATTTTTCAATAATCAGCAATAGTCCATAATAGAATCCCCAAAAAATATAAGTCCAGCTGGCCCCGTGCCATAAACCGGTTGTCATCCAGACAACTAAAATATTAAGAATATGTCTTGGCAATGGAACTCGATTTCCTCCAAGCGGAATATAAATATAGTCTCTGAACCACTGACTCAGTGAAATATGCCAGCGACGCCAAAAATCAGAAATACTTTGAGCAATATAAGGATAATTAAAGTTTTCCATCAGCTCAAAGCCGGCAATCTTCGCCAGTCCCAATGCCATGTCAGTATAACCGCTAAAATCAAAATAGATCTGCAGTGTAAAAGCAAAAACAGCAATCCACACTGTATAAAAGCTTATTGTTCCTTCCGCAATTGCCAGTCCGTAAAGGACACTTAAGCTATCAGCCAGCAATACCTTTTTAGAAAGTCCGATGACAAAACGTTCGATCCCTTCACTTGCTTTAGAAAAGCTGACTTTACGATGATAGATCTGATGAAAAAAGGGTTCAAAGCGCTCAATCGGTCCCATTAACAGCTTAGGAAAGAAAGAGACGTATAACGCATATTCAAAAAAGCCATGCATCGGTTTATTTTCGTCTTTATAGTAATCAAATAATACGGATAAAACACTAAATGTGATAAATGATATTCCTATTGGTAAAGGGATCGGTTCAAACTGAATTTTAAAATGAAACAAGCTGCCAATAGTATTTAAAATAAAGCCATAGTATTTAAAATAAAACAATAGAAATACATTGACTAAAACACCTTGTATAAGAAGGGATTTTCTTCTTTTCCCACTTCTTTTATTCATGAAGCTAAGTAAAGTAAAATTATAGAGCATTAAAAGAATTAACAAGACAAGATGATGAGGGTCTCCCCAAGAGTAAAAGAATAAACTGACAAGAAGCAGTATCCAGTTGCTTTTTTTAACAGATAAAAATAATGAAGAAAGAATAAATAAAGGCAAAACCATAAATAAAAATGTGAAACTCGTAAATGACATTTAGATTTCCTTCGCCAGGTCTTTCCAAATCGTTTCAGCATTGGGACTGATAATCAAAACCACATAGCCTTTTTTATCACGAATACGGCTTTCTTTTAATAATGCAGTCTGATCCGGACCATAGCCTTCAAATACCTTTATTCTTTTTTCAATTCTTGTTTCCATTGCCTTTTTTATTTCTTCTCTTTGAGAACTGTTTTTTACTTTCACAACCATTATTTCATTCACTTCTGTCGACTCTTTTGATTCATAAAGCAAAATACCATCATAATCATCACTGCGCAATCCGTAATCCTGACTTACACTGCGTGAAGACGCTAAAGAAATATTTTCTGATTCTACATATTGATCAAGAATCGGCTGTACTTTATCGATCGTTGCTGAACTAATTTTATAGCGAAAAGGATAAGCAAGCATCAATATTGCAGCAGCCATTAAAAATAAACTGAATAAACGATCTTTTCTCATACTCTCCTCCTATAAATCGGCTTCATCTGCCATATAACTTAACCATTTAGGGAAATAAGAGTACCCCGGATGGATGCCATCTGCCTGATACTGCTCCATATCATTAGGATCCACCAAGAATCCCGGATCAATAAACTTAATCTCTAAACGCTCACACATTGTTTTTAATGCCTCATTAAATTCTAAATAACGATGATTGTATTCGTTGACACTTTGCCCCTTACTTGTCAGCGGGGTAATGGCAACCACATATAGATCGGTTGATGGCAAAGAGACCTTCAAATCATTAATCAATCCTTCATAAGCAGCAATCCAGCCATCAATATTCCCCCGAAAAGCCGGCATATCATTTAATCCATACTGCAAGAATAAGGTTTGCGGACTCAGTCCTTTTACGATAGCGACATCTTCTTCATTATTCCCTACTGTTCGTCCTCGCTTACTGACCACTTGATTTGGATTCAGCAGCTGATAGTCTAAAAGAGCCATTGCCATCGAATCTCCCATAATAATCGCATTTTCGTAGATTTGCTTAAAATTGAGGTCTTCTCTTTTATTTGCTCGTTTACGTTTCTGAGCATTGGAAATGCTTGTTTCTACAGTGGCTAAATCACGTTGAGACATCTCTGTCAGCACTTCTTTTCCTAACGCAACTTCATCGGGATATGTTATTTTCTTAGGCGAAAAAGCAAAAGCAGCAGCAATAATAACAAGTACAGCTAAAATAATCATTTTCCCTTTTTTCATATCCCTCACCCTTTCTTAGCACGTCATGTATAGAGTATCATATTCTTTAAAGCTAGCCAACCAATATTCTTAAAAATGTCTTTTTTTACCGAACCGTGACATAGCTCTCAATGATTAAAAAAGATATCGCAAGATACCTTTATTTACGAATTGATTTTAATGAAGCATGTGACTTTAATTTACGTCTTCTAAAGATCATTTTAAAATCACGCCAGCAAAACGGAATGAGCGGATAAAGATAGCTTTCTTTCGAAATAGTTTTACTGTGATAAAGAATCCATCCCATGATAATCAATCCTATCCATAAGCCCCATTTTGGCAATAAGGCAATCAAGATCAGCAGCATGACTCGCATAAATTTGATTCCATAACCGAGTTCATAGCTTGGCTGGGTAAAGTTTGCCAATGCAACAAATGCCATATATAGGATAACTTCTGGCGCAAACCAGCCGGCTTCAACCGCAAAATCACCTAATATCAATGCCCCGATAATACTAAAAGAACTGCTTAAAGAACTGGGTGTATTGAGTGATGCCAGTTTTAAAGCATCGATCCCAAATTCCAGCATCAAAAGCTGAATAATGATAGGAATGTTATGGGTATTGCCAATCAGTGTAAACCGCAAAAAATCTGGTGTCATACTTGGATTCATATTGAAATAATACCAGATCGGACTCGCTAATAAAGTCACAATAAAAACACCGATGCGAATAATACGCAGATACGTTCCGGTTAATGGCGGCAAGTAATAATCCTGCGCCTCCTGAACAAAGTCAAAGAAATACGTCGGTAAGATCATGACGCTGGGTGAGTTATCGATAATAACGATGATTTTTCCTTCCAGCACATTACTGCTGGCAGTGTCCGGACGTTCTGTATAACGCACCTTAGGAAAAGGACTATACCATTTTCCCGGCACCAATGCCTCCGCTAAACTTTCCTGTGCCATCGTCAAAGCTTCTACCTTAACATCTGCGAGCTGCTTTTTGATGCTTTCCAACATTTCCGGTTTAACGATTCCATCCATATAACATAATACGATATCGGTTTTACTTCGGGTTCCGACACTGGTATATTCCATTCTTAATCGAGGATCACGAATACGCCGACGGATCAAAGCTGTATTAAACACCAATGTTTCCACAAAACCATCTCGAGATCCTCTTAAAACACGATCATCTTCCGGCTCTTGCATACCACGTGTCGGATAGGTTCTTGCATCAATTAATATTCCTTCAGAAAACCCTTCCACAAGCAGTACAATTGTTCCAGATAAAATTGCCTGCACCATCGCCTCAATCTCTTCATTAATTTCTACTTCAACATAAGGAATAAGCTGAGCAGAAAACTGTTCAATAGTTTTGAGGTGATCCACTTTAATTGTGGTTCCCATTAAAAACTGCATAATCCGTTCAATAATATCATCTTTAACATAACCATCTATAAAATAAAAAGAGAGTTCCTTTTTTTGAATCGTTAATGTTCGCTTTACAATATCAAAGTTGATTTTTACATCTAAAATTCGATCTAATTCATTCACACATTGCTGATAATCTTTTTTATCCATTATATCACCTATTATTAAGATTGACTTATTTAGGTAAAAGTATACAAAAAGCAGGATCAATAATTCCTGCTTCCTATTTTCTGTTTTTTTGTATCCACTGATAAGCAAAGTCCGTTATCGACTTCATTTCCAGCAGACGTGCTTCTCCTTGTCCTACATTTCCAATTTGAACGGAATGGCTTTTTTCGTAATCCTTGCCAATTTCTTCAAAATCTTCATCGTCATAATCAATTTCACGAAAATGAACCCATGTCGCTTTTCCATCTTTTAATATACTGGCACCGGTCTCTACCCAAGTAGGATTCTTTAGCCATGTTTCTCCTAAATGCATGCAGGTACAGTTGCCATAACCAACGCCTAATAATAAAACTTTTGCATTTTTTTCATATAACCGATATAACGGAGACTCTTTTCCAAATCCCGGGGTTAATTGATGTTGTTCTAACAGGACCTGTGCTTTGGGACCTCGTGCTGAAAATGAAACCTGAGGATGATTAGATCGCAGCGTGCCCGGATAATGCCGGAACAGATCAGCAATTTTCCCCATCTGTCTTGTCGGAGTCAAAAGCGGATCAAAAGGCGGCATATGCTTTTTGATTCGTTCAATCCATTCTTTTGGGACCGGCGGTGCCTGCCAATTTTTAGGATCTGAATTTTCACCACTAAAACTGGGCATCACCAATGTCCCTTCTTCTCCGACTGCTTCAATCAGGGCTTCTACCACTGTGACTTCTCTGCCAATGACCCAGCCTAATTTTGAAAGAGACGAATGTACCAACAGACAGTCTCCGGTTTGAACTCCCAGTGCTTTTAAATCTTCGACTAAATCCTCTTTTGTATAGGCCTTTTTACTTTCTTCTATAATTGAATATTCACGCATCCTTCATCCTCCTTTCTTTCATTCTAACAAATATTGCTTTATTTTCAAAGTAGCTTTCTTATAAGAAAAAGCAAGAGGATCAATCGGGGCTGATCACACCTTGCTTTTCCTGTTATTCTGAACGATAATGATTAAAGATTTCACTGCCATTAGCATTGATAATATCTGGTGTAAGATAAGGAATAAAAACTTCATTTTCTTCATCCATTTGGATAACTTCATGGCTGGTTGTCCAAACCTGAACCGTATCCCCCTCACTTAAAACAAAATTGTTAAGGCTTGATGTTTTTAGGGCATACTCATTGCCATTACTGTCTTTTATTACGTAAGCGGAACCTGCTGCAAACTGAAGTTCACCATAACCAATTTCAATATATTCCCCCACAGTCCCTTCTACATAAAGAGATACACTTTTATAAGCGCCGCCTCTTAATTCAGTGACTAGCTGGCTATAACGATTAGGCAAATATTTAGCCGATTCATTTTCACATTCCTTTTTAAAATCAGCAATGGATTCTTCTGCCATTTTAGGATCTACATAGCCTTTATGATCATAAAGATCAACCGAAAGAAGTGTGATCTTATCTACAATTTTTTCTTTACTGTAAAAAGAATAATTTACGATATCAATTTCATTGCGATCTTCTAAAATTCCTTCATATTCATCACTGGTGTAGCTTGGAAAATTCTTGAATGCTTGATTGACATCTTCTGTTTTAGCGTTTAAAGCAATCCCGCCTTTAGTGACAAAGTCCTTTGAGGCTAAATAGAAATTATCTGCTACCATCCCTACTACCTGTGTTTCTTCTGTAATTTTAATGGTATCAGAAGTATCATTCATTAAATAAAGATCAATCTGCGCATTAAACTCTTCTAAGCTTTTTTTGTCATTTATAAATGAAATTTCAACCACTGTATCCGGTTTTAATTCAATTGTTTCTATTTTCGATCCTTCTGAGCCGGTATCCTCTTTCCATCCCTTATCTAAAAATTCTTTCAGCGGACACGGCAGCTGATAATAGGTTCCCATCAAGACAGCATCCACCACTTCACGCTCTGTACTGATTTGTTTAGCGTATTCGATGACCTGTGAATCTTTGGACGGATCTTCCGGAGCCTCTTTTTTCCCATTTCCGCTGCAGCCACTGATTGTCAGCATCCCCACTAACAAAAACAGCCATAATTTTTTCATTTGTTTATCTCCTTTACTTATTATAGGAAGGTATAGACAGTTTCCAAATCTATTCCATCACTTAACGAAAAGTTTATCATATCCACTTTATCACTGACAAGAGACAAACAATAAAAAGCAGTATTTTACGGTTAATGAGTCATAGAAGACACCGATAAACAAAGACGTTATCTAACCTATATCCCTAGCAAAATACGATTGTTTATTTAGGAAAAACTGAGACTGTTATTCATGCTTTATATCTTGATTAAAGCTGTGATAACAGGGAGCTGACATTTTTTCGAATATAAAACTCATCTTACTTTACTTCACCGTTTAAGGTTTCAAAGACTGTACGCTGAAGTTCTTTTACTTTTGGACTATTCGGATCCTCAACATCTTGTTCAAATTTATCCATTGAATATGCCCAATAGAACCCACCGCCATAGCCGTTTTCCTTGACCCAGTTCATCTTCTCCTGAGCAATTTTAGGAGAGGCATCTACAAAACCGTCCCATTCTTTGTAGTAAGGAACTAAATAAGGTCCTCCCTCGTTATAGAAAGGAATGCCTAAATTTAATTTTGCTCTATGTTCTGGGGTATCCTTCACTTTGTGGATATGCTTTTTCATATTATCTTTTACATAAGACATAGGAGCCTGACTTCTTCCGCTTCCAGAATCATAGTCATAGCACATGACATTCATATAGTCGAGTGCATCCAGCCCTTCTTCATCAACCCAAGGGATACCTGAGGCTATCGTCAGCAGCTTATGATTATCAGGATAGCGCTCATCTAATTTAGCACGAAATTCTTTCAATAAAGCAAGTCCATCTTTTTCACACGTTGGACATGATGCGATTGTCCCCCAACCGCCATTATTTGGAAATTCCCAGTCTAAATCAATACCGTCTAATTGAAACTCATCAATCAGCTCCATACAGCTTTCAATAAATTCATTTCGTCCTTCTGGTGTCTGTGCCATATAGCAAAAACCATCTGAATCCCAGCCCCCGATGGAAAGCAGTACATTAAGATCCGGCTTTTGTTCTTTCAAGGCTACTAAAGCATGGAGATAAGGTTCTCCGTTCACTTTCGATTTCATCTCTTCAATCCAGCCGTTTACTGTTGCCCTATAATGATAATTTCCATCACTGGGATCTTTATAAGCTTCTTTTGATGCCACGTTCCCACTCATTAAAGGACGGCCATCATAACCCGGATCATACTGGTAGGCTTCGATCATTCCAAAAGCAAAATTGATATGGGTAACATAACGAGTGTCCACTGCCGATGTTACGGTTTCTCCATCTTCCCCAATCCAACGCCAATTTTCTGATGCCGGTACCGTTACATAGGCAATTGCACGGTAATCCCCATCTTTGACTAGCGATTCTTGTTGTTTAGGCACTGAACAGCCACTTAGCAATATCGCAGTCAAAAGTAAAAACAGAATTTGCTTTTTCATTAAACTCCTCCTTTTAATATATCTCTATATTTCCATGATACACCTTAAAGTTTCCTTTAGGTCAATAGCTTTTTAACTAAAAAAAGACTTCAGGTTTCCCTGAAATCCCCTATTATTCTTTACCGCTCCAACAATATGTACATAGTTTGCATGGTTCAAGACCAATCGATTCGATCAAATCATCCAAACGGTGATATTTTAATGATGTGAATTTTAAACGTTTACAGATTTCATCTAACATTGCCTGATACTTAGGATGATCCGGATCTGCATACTGCAGCAGCACCTCTTCACTGACATTATCTGTTCCTTCAAGATCACGTACTACTCTTCTGGTGATCAAATCCATTTCTGAATTTGAACGAGAGAAATTTAAATACTTACAGCCAAACAGCAATGGCGGACATGCCGGTCTGACATGCACTTCTTTTGCCCCACTCTGATATAAAAATTCTGTTGTCTCTCTTAACTGCGTTCCACGTACAATTGAATCATCAATCAGCAATAAGCTTTTATCTTTAATTAACTCCTGTACCGGAATCAATTTCATCTTTGCAATCAGATTTCTCTGTCCCTGACTTTGCGGCATAAATGAACGTGGCCAAGTCGGTGTATATTTGATAAAAGGTCTTGCAAAAGGGATACCTGAACGATTCGCATAGCCTACCGCATGAGCAATACCTGAATCAGGAACTCCGGCAACACTATCCGGTCTTGCATCATCACGCCCCGCTAAAAGATCTCCGCAGCGATTTCTCATCACCTCAACATTGATCCCCTCATAGGTAGAAGTCGGATAACCGTAATATACCCATAAGAATGAACACATCTTCATTTTATCTGCCGGTGCCTGTTCCTGCTTGATTTCATCTTCGGTCATGAAAATAATTTCTCCGGGACCAAGATCCTTTTCATGATGATAGCCTAAATTCAAGAAAGCTGAGCTTTCAAAAGTGACACAATGGGCATCTTCTTTTGTCCCAATAATGACAGGAGTTCTCCCAAATTTATCACGGGCACAATAAATCCCATCCGGTGTCATGATCAAAATACTCATTGATCCCTTCACAACCTCTTGAACATGCTTAATTCCATCAACGATCGTATCTTTTTGATTAATGATCGCCGCTACCATTTCCGTAGGATTGATTACACCCCCGCTCATTTCCAAAAAGTGTGTTGTTCCATATGCAAAACAATTTTCTTTTAATTCTTCTAAATTATTAATACGTCCAACCGTGGTGATGGCAAATGATCCTAAATGAGAATTTACCAATAACGGTTGAGCTTCATTATCTGAAATACAGCCAATTCCAATCTTTCCAACAAATTCATCCACATCTTTTTCAAATTTTGTTCTGAAGGGTGAATTTTCAATATTATGAATAGAACGGTTAAATCCATCCGGTCCATATACAGCCATTCCCCCTCTGCGGGTTCCTAAATGTGAATGATAATCTACTCCAAAAAATAAGTCCATGACACAATCGTTTTTTGATGCTACGCCAAAAAATCCACTCATCTCGATAACCTTCTCCTTTAACCATAGTTTACTTATCTATTTTAGATGATTTTTCGACATAAGTCTACATTTTGTTTCGAACAAATGTCATAACTTACTTTAGAAAGCGCAATCATTTTATGTATTCTCCTCTGTTTTGTATTTGTTTGTCATGAAATATACAAATTTATTTAAACCTTTGACATCAATCTATCAAAGCAAAAGATAGACATGGATAAACGTTTACTGCAATTATGTATATAAAAAAGCATAATGAGCATAAGAGTGAGAATTAAGAACATAAACCTAATTTATTATAATACTTTTATTGCTTACTTTTTTCGCGTTTATCCCTCTATCTTTTGTTCAACAGCAAATTAACTTTTTCTTGCCGTAAAAAAAGATCACCCCTTTTTAGAGTGATCGAATCATTTGAAGAAATGCTTTTTTATTATGAATTAAAATAACAAATTTCTGCATGAATATCATCACCGATTTCCAAAACCGCATAACTGGGACCTTTTTTACCTATACAGCGCCAAAGCGCCCCGGGATTCATCAGCTGCACTCCGTCTAAGTATTCTTCACTGGGAACATGAGTATGCCCAAAACAAACAATATCGGCATTGCATGCCTTTGCTCTCTTTACCAGCTGCTGAGCTCTTTTGGCAGAAGGATACTGATGTCCATGCATAACAAGAAGCCTATGCTTCCCTACATCTAATATTAGTTGTTCGGGAAAACTATTTACTTCATCGTTATTTCCTAAAACAATCCTAAACTGAGGATAATCTTTCTGATTCAATAAGAAATCACCACAGTGAATGAAATAGTCCGCAGTTGGATAACGCTGCAGCACCTCATCCAAATAAGCTGTTCTTCCATGAGAATCACTGACAACAACCACAACCATTTCTTTCACCTCGATATTTTTATTTTTGCTTGTAACGGTTTATGTCCCGACAACTCAACATTACTGCCTCTTTCCCTTTCCATTTTACACAAGTGGCATCGACATCCACCCACACTTTAAAAGTAGGTATATAAATTTCATCATTTTGACTTTCCTTACTTTCAAAAAGACGTTTCAGCGGACAAAACGGGCATGGAGACGTTCGTTCCATAAATATATTATAACAGCGCATCCCGATCTTTGCCGTCGGACAATATTCATTTGTTTTCTTATTTAAGAATAAAATTTCATATGATTTAGGGTCAATCACATAGATCCACGAATTTTGATTATTTAATAAATCCAACAAACCTGTTGATTCTTGTTTTAAGACAGATTCCGCTCTATTCTTTAGCAAAAATACACTTAGAATTTCCGATATAAACACTAATGCTTCGATCTGATCCTGTGTCCAGTAACGGTTTTGTCGGCATTCATCAAAGCCCACATACCCTCTGAACTCCCCATTATCCAACACCGCACATTGAAGCATCGATTTAATCCCCTGTTTTGCGACAATTTCATAATGGTATTTAGGAAGCTGGTGAATATCGGCACAATAAAATATTCCATCTTCATTAAAATTATCCATGTAATTTCTGCCAAGCTCATCTCTATATGAAACATGCTTCAAATAGTCGATCTGTGGTTCAATGCCGCTGTTACACCATTCAAATGTATTGTTGCAGTAAGTACCATCATGGCTGCTTTCAAATATATAGACACGACTGACATCAAACTGCAATCCGACAATTTCCAAAACGGACTCAATTGCACTGTACAGATCTTTAGAATTATATAAAACTCGAAATACATACTCCGTAAGCTGTCCATTCAGTACTTTATTATTTTCATTAGAATCTATTTTTTCATTCACAACTGAACTGACTTTAGTATCCCCAAAATATTCTTTAATAATCGATTCGTCATAAAGTGCATATTGATTTTTCCCAGCCTTTTTTGCATGATACAGCGCTTGATCTGCTTTTTGGAAAAGTGACTTGAAATTATCTCCATCTCGAGGAATCAATGCTATTCCAATACTGCATGAAATCGGTACTTGTTTATCATGATGCAGCTGCAGTTCATGCATCTCATAAATCATTTGACCGGCTTTGATTTTGATAGTTTCCATATCCTGCATGTCTCTAACAAATACGATAAATTCATCCCCGCCGATTCTGCCAATAATATCATGGCGGCCAAAAACATTTTTCATTCTTCTGGCAATGTCGCTTAACACTGCATCGCCAAACAGATGCCCAAGACGATCATTGATTTCTTTAAAATTATCAATATCTATAATCATCAAGGCATGAAGTTTCTTTCTATCTAATGATGTTAGAGCGCTTTTGATTTGGCGCTGAGCAGTCATTTTATTATAAATGCCGGTCAAAGCATCTTCCTGAGAACGACTCAGCAGGAACTGAGAATGCTGCTTTTCCTGATCAATATCAATAATAATGCCGATCGCTCGAATTGGCTGTTCATTTTTATCAAACTGTATACTGACACGCAGACGCCACCAACGATATTGATGATCACTGTTCATCAGCCGCAGCTCTTCTTCAACATAGCTGTTTTTATTTCGAATCTTTTCCAGCAACCGCTTTAATTTAGAGATATCTGCCTGATGAAAAAGAGGATGACTGGCTTCGAATACGAATTCTTTAATATTGTTTTCCGGTATCGTTTGCGGAATAATTCTTTCCAATCCCCTTGAATATTTTAATTTATCATTCAAAATATCCCAGTCAAATACAACATCATTTGTTTGATTCATGATAATATCATAACGTTCTAATGCCAGACTTAGCTCTTCTCTTATCTTTTTTTCTTCTGTAATATCTATAATAATGCAGTAATAAGAAGGATACTCCCCATTAGGATCCTCAATTAACTGCCCATTATCCAATACCCAGATGGAGCGATGATCTTTATGTAAAATACGATATTCGATCTGCTTAGTTGATCCTAATGCCATTTGCCGGATTACTTCTTTTGCTATGCGGTCACGATCACGGGGATCTATCATTTTTCGAAAGCTATCATCAAACTGATCTTTTATTTCTTGACGCGTATATCCCAGCATTTTTAAAAATCCGTCACTTACATAAAGCAGTGTTAATGCTTCATCTTCTAAACAGCGGAAAATCCCGCCCGGAACATTATTGGTTAATACTTCCAGATTATCATTGACCTGCTTTAATTTTAAAGTATCCTGATAGTCTCTTTCATTTTGTTCTCGTCTTTTTCTGTCTTTCATCTCTTTATAAAGAAGTTCAACAAACTGTTCCTCTGATTTAAACATAGACATATAGACTTCTTTAATGATGAATGTATTTTTTCTTTCCTGTACCGTTAAACTGCCAAAAAAAGTAAGCGAATGCTGATAGCTTTCACCAATCAGCAATGCATCAATTTCGTAATGCACTAAAAACGGATTACTTTCCTCCTTGATTTCTCCCATTTTAAACTCGCATACTTTAATCCTATATTTTTTTTGATTAAGTGCTTCGGTCAGCATTTTTTCTACTTCGGTTTTCCCGTTTAGTATGCTTTGGCAGCGAACACTGCTCCAGCGAATCTGAGGATCCAGCATCCCCATAACCTTTGAAACATCCTGCTGTTGGTAATAGGCCTCAATAAATTGTGTAATAAAAGCAGAAGCGGCTCTTGTTTCCATCTTAGCGCCCTCCTGCTTGATTATCATTAAAATAACGGCTTTCAAAATCAGCAGCACTGATTGGTCTGCCAAATAAGAATCCTTGAATATAATCCGGTGAAGCCTGTTTAACAACCTCGTATTCCTCGATTGTCTCAACACCTTCAACACATACTTTTAAGTCGATGATATGTGCAAGCTTCACAATATATTCCAAGAAGGTATATTCATAGCTGCCTTGATTAATCCCTTGAATAAAGCTTCTGTCGATTTTAATAATATTGGCAGAGAGTTCCTTTAAATGACTCAATGATGAATATCCGGTCCCAAAGTCATCAATCGCAATGCCATATCCCATATCCTGAATATTCTTAAATTCCTGATTTAAGAAATGCAGATTTGGCACCCAGCAGCTTTCCGTCAGTTCTAAGATAAAGTTTCTTGTGGAAAGCTTATGATGATCATTATCTTTTAAATATTCCAATAATGAATTTTCTTTTAGCTGCGTGTAAGAAACGTTAATGCTCATGATAAAGTCAGGATCATATTTCTGCCACTGCTTGCATTGCCTAACTGCTTCTTCAAACACCCATTTTCCTACTTCAATAATTAAATGACTTTCTTCTAATAAAGGGATAAATTCAATCGGTGAAACCTCTCCATGTTCAGGAGAATGCCAGCGCAGCAACGCTTCTGCCCCCACCACTTTTTTAGTATTCGTGTCAATCTGAGGCTGATAAAACATTTCAAACTCATCGCATCCACGGCTGACACAGGTATGCAGACTTTCCTGCATTTCAATAATCTTTAATCGACGATTATAGATTTCTTTAGAAAAGAAAATCAACTGGTTTTTCCCATTCATTTTAGCGATTTCCACAGCCCCTTCTGCTTGTCTTAGCAGTCGCTGATAGTTATCACCGTCATGAGGGAAGAAACATACTCCGGCAGATAGTGATACAAACAGTTTATGACCATCCATCATGAATTGATTCGTGATATACACCTGAATGTTTTCATAGATCATCTCAATACTTTCTCTTGTACCATCTTTCATTAAAAAAGCAAATTCATCTCCGTCTAAACGATAAATCTGACAATCCTGAGGCAATAAGTTAGATAATTGTGTTGAGATTAAATTTAATGCCCGATCTCCAAAAGCATAGCCATGACGTTCATTAATATTCTTGAAATTATCGATATCTAAAACAACCACTAATCCCTGAACCCCAGAATTTAAAAGGTAGTTCATATCACTTTGAAATTGAGCCCGATTCATAAGTCCGGTAATATTATCAAATTTATTTTGCTTGCCAATGTTGGAAATACGTCCCACCATAAAAAGAGGATGCTGATTTTCATCTTTATTCACTTCTCCGCGGCACGATACCCATATAACGTGTCCGGCTCTATTATAGATACGGTATTCCATATCATGATAATCCTTTTTCCCATCCCCGATTAACTGCATATCCTCCAACCAGCGTTGGCGATCCTCCGGTACCATGATTCCCGCCCATTCTTTCACAACATCAGTCTTTATTCCTTCATCAATATTAAAATCGACATAAGCATTATCCGATATATAAAAATATCCCCGCTGGATATCCCACATATAAAGATAATCATCTGTCGTTCTTGAAAATAAATCAAAGAAATCTGCTGCAGTTAGCCCTATATTCTTCATTATATTATGCATATAGCTGCCTCCCTTATTCTCTATGTCCATTATATCCTAAATTTATTGGCAATACTAGATTGTTTGATAAAAAGAAACATAAGTTTATAGATATTTGATCCCACAAATTTTAAAAAATACAAATAAAAGAACCACTCTCTTTAGAATGGTTCTAAAACTTCTCTATTTCACTTCTTTTGCTTCTTTTTTTCTTTTCTTTACAATGTAGAATACAAGTCCTGCCACTGCTGCGATTCCTACAGCACTTCCACCTATAATATAAGATGTTTGATCCTGTTTCTTTCCGTTTGCTAATGGTGTTTCATTTTCTTCTACGACTTCAGTTTCAGGTGTATTGTCTGTTGGTTCATTCACCAATTCCCCGTTTTCATTTACAACTAACGGTGTTTCATTTTCCGGTACAGTGATGACTGTTCGACCTGTTGTATAATCAATAGTTACGGTTGTTCCGGTTGGCGTTTCAACTACACCGCCGTTATCTCCCGGCAATACCACAACATCCTGATTTGCTAAGTCATCGGCATTACGATAAATAAATGTATAACTGCGTCTTGTTGAATAGAATTCATGAGTATATTCATTATCCTGTCCTGATAATAAGACATATTGATTCCCATTTGCTTCATAAGTACTAGGCACTGTAATGGTTAATCCATCATTGATGTTTGCAGTTGCTTTTGTCGTAAATAAGATCTTATTTTCAGTTAAATCATAATATGAGATCGTTACCGGATATTCTTCAATGTTTAAATCTTTTTCGTGGAAATAAACGTTATATTGACGCTGAGCTGACCCGAATTGATGCGTAATTGTAGTTGGCTGTTCTGGTGCCAAAATATAATTCACACCTGCATCATTTAAACTTCCGGGAATGTCAAACTTAACTGTTTTGTCTACCCCTACTGTTTGATAATGACTTTCTAAGATCTTCCCCGTTGTCACATCTACATATTGTACATAAACATCATAAGGCTGATTTTGATCTGTTACTTCCTGAGTATACTGTACTGTGTAGTTTTTAGCAGCATCACCATACGTATGAGTGATTGTTCCATTGCCAGCTAATTGATAAGAAGCGGTTCCTGCTTTAAAAGTAGAAGGAGCAGCATGTGACACTGTTTTTCCATTCTGTACGGTTAATGTTTTTCTAGCCAGCAGCACATCTCCCGCTCTGTAATCTACGGTTACATAATAAGGCAGGTTAGCACTTTCCTCTTGAATCTGGTAACGCACATAGTACGTATTGGCACCATCATTATAAGATTGAGAAATATCGCCTTGATTTGCCATTAAAGTGTAAGTACGGCTGTTATGTGTAATCGTTTGAGGTACTTGATAGTATCCGCCATTTGTTTCATTTACAGTAAATGTCTCGCTTGATTTAATTGTGTTTCCATCCTGATCTATGAATACTACTTTTGATTGATAGTCATCGCGTGCCTGTAACTCATATTCGAAGACAATCGCTTCTGTTCCATAAGCCACTTCTTTATAGTTTAACCCATCTAATATGTTGTAAACACGTCCGTTTGCCGGAATAGATGCGGGTGCGCTTGCACTTGCTCCATTGGCATTGCAGGTTACATACGTCATATCCTTTAACGGAGTCCCATTGCATTGATAATATACTTTAATACGATAAGCAGCAATGCTCGCTACAGCGGCAGAATAATCGCCATCCGTATTATTTTTCAACTGAAAATAAATCGTTCCGCCATTTTTATTCAAGTGAATTTCATGAGTATTGCTTCCATTCGCTCCGACATTGACAGTTGCTCCGCTTTCATTTGTATCTCCGGAAACAGTATAAGTATAATTCTTAACTGCACTATCATTATTAGTTACAGTAAATACACGTACATATGGGTCATCACTGATCGCTGTTGAAATGGTTAAAGTTTGAGCAGCAAAGACACTTTGTGCAAATACAGTCATTGTTGAAAAAACAACAGTCAGTGTTAATAAAAGCTTTAATAGTTTATTGTTCATCAACAATCCCTCCTTCATCTTTCCTTTTTACATCCATATCATACCACTTAAATATCACAAACATGTCACAACTCATAAAATAATAGACAAATAGTAAGATTTTCGTTATTCACTAATCTTATGCGAAAATGATTTAGAGGATACAAAAAAAGGAATAATCCTAGCAAATTATTCCTTTAGGGTGGGTATTTTATCTTTATTCGATGCTCCACTCCACATTATTAAGATCAAAGACAGCATAAGTTACTTCATTGTTCTGCTTATCTTTTTCTGTTTTACTGACAATCGGCACTGTCGCTTTTTTCACAATGGGCTTTGAAGAAAAATCACTGCTGTCTCCATAATCGTACTGAATAACTTCAACACTGCTCCCCACCATGTCCATCGTAATTTTTTGATTGCTGATGGTGATTGTATTGGAACTGCCGCCATACTTTTTATAAATTCTAAAGCTGAACTGATTAAGATCATAGCCTTTTTCTTTAAATATTTCCAATAATGCACTGCCTGTATTAGGCCCTTCTGAATCTAAACGTTCCGGACGACTGGCAAGATTGAAATAATCATTTATCTTCCCGATAAAACTGCTGCTCAGCAATTCATTTCTTACCTGCTCATGAATAGTAACAGAACTTAAATCATTGGATAAGGTAAATTCCTGTTTGGCATCATTAAAGCTGACATATTTTTCATCAATCTTAACGACAAAATCGCCGGTACTGGTTTGACTTTCATTCAGCTTTATGGAAATCATTTCTCCATCTACTTCCGCTTTTTCCATCACTTCTTTGTGCCATGCCGCATCATTCACTTTTGCTAAAAGCTCACCTCTGGCATACAGCCAAACCGATTCACTCTTTGTTACCGTTAAAACATTATGTGCTTTATTTATTATTTTTGTATCTTTAGCGTCTTCTACATATCCTGAAACTATCGGTACGACAATCGCCGCCAAAATAGCGATAATCACTAAAGCAACGATAATCTCGATGAGTGTAAATCCTTTATCCTTACGTTTCATACCCTGCTCCTTTATCCTTATTATAACGAAAAACGATATTTTTTCTATAATAAAGAAGAAGTTTTTCATAGAATAGCGATAAAAATAGTGAAGCAATGTCAGCTCCACTATTTAACTTTTTTTATTTTTCTTGTTTTCTTTTTCGTTTCTAAAACCAGTCCGCTGACAATTCCAGCTGAAACCAGTCCAATCAATGACCAAGTCATGAATGAAGTAGGATCTTTAGTATCCGGATTATTAAATCCGCCAAGATCGTTCATAAATGATTTCGGTAAATAAACGCCACAGTCCCATGTCATATCATAGCCTTCCTCATTCAGATAGAACGGACGGCTGTAATACCAGTTGTCTTCAAAAAGAGCTACCCCATCAGAATCAATGGTACTATCACGTCCAACATTGGATAAAGTGACATAATACGGACGTTCAATTTGGAAACGAACACGATACATTCCCGCATTTAAATCGGTGAATAAATAATATCCTGCGGCATTGGTTGTTGTTTGACCAATCACTTGCCAGAATCGATCGTCACTTAAATCGCCTGTTTCATTATACTCCAAGATAACTGGAATACCGCCGATGCCGCTGTTGGTTTCATCCTGCAAGCCATTCTGATTTTCATCAAACCAAACATAATCACCGATCGTTCCATAAGAATCAATGATACCGGCATCCCAAGAAAGATCTTTGGCATGATAATTTAAATGGATAATGTCGGTTGGGAATCCTGCTCCCGGTAAATAAGCCGCTAAGGCATTGGAATCCCGTTCACTGTCTCCGTTTTTTGGAATAGTTAATTTTGAAGAGATTGGCAGATCAAAGACGATGCGATAAACGATTTCAGTTCCATAATCACTTGCTTTTAAATGTTCAAACAAGTAATGCCCGCTTTGGTCTGTCGTTGCCTGTGCTACCTGTTCCCAGCCAACACTGTTAGGTGAACGCATCTGCAAATAAACCGGTACATTTACGATACCATATTCTTCTTTTGCAGTATCTTGAAGTCCATTCTGATTTGCATCAAACCAGACATAATCCCCTAAGTTGCTGTAGCGTGAAGCACCACCATCGATATGCTCAACTAAAGTATTCTGCGGCAAGGCAATGATGTCTGTGAACCCGCTTCTTAAATCAGCACTCAAATTATATTCGATGTCACTGTCCTGACTGTCATCCCAACCAATATTAGCGTTGACAATCTCATATTCATCCGGAAATACGAAGCGTACTTGATATTGTCCGTCTGCCAAATGGTCAAAATAGTAGAGTCCGTCTTCTTTTACTACCTGCGTAGCGGTAGGTGTAGTTTCGAGTGTTCCGTCAAGAGGATTTATGCGATAAAGCTCTACTAGGGTATTAGGTACCGGAATATCATTTCCATTATCTAAATCCTGCTGATCGTTATAGTTGCGATCTTCGAAGGCAATGCCGCTGATCGCGCTGTAAACGGTTAATCCGGCATCAACCGACATATCATAACCACGATAATCCAATTGAATCACATCGCTTCGCATCGTAAAGTCATTGACACTATGCACCGCATTCGAATCATATTCACTGTCCCCTTGATACGGAACGGTAAAGCTGTAATGCGCGTTATATCCTCCGGTCACCACCTGAGAAGTATCAAATTCAACAATGTATTTTCCTTCAGGAAGATCTTTGAATGTATAGTATCCTTCTTTGCTGCCATAACCGAATGTGGTTTTAGTTTCCTCAATCAGGCTTCCCAGACTGCCATTATCATTAGCGTGATAAACACGAACAATGACACCGTTGATGCCTTTTTCATCTTCATCCTGAATGCCGTTGCGATTCGCATCGACCCACACATAGTTCCCTAAAGCACCTAAGGCTGTGAAGCCGGCATCCAAGCTGTTATTGATTTCTCCTACATAATTTGTTCCTTCTTTTGTTGCCGTTAAGCGAACAATCGAAGTCAATAAATAAGTATCGGGATTATTTGCATCATTTCCAATATCAGAATCCAATGAATCATCCTCCCCAACATTTGGAAGTGTTGGGATGTATTGATAACGTGATTCATCTTGCGGTTTTTCAAATTCTACTTGATATTCATAAATCGTTTTGCCGGCAAAATCATTCGGATCGGCTGAATTTTTAGAAGCGCCATTGACAGGAACATTGCAATCCAGATCATCAAATTCATAATACCCCGATGACGATGTCGTTGTGGTATTGATTAAACTGCGGACAGTCTTCGCAATTCCATTTACATACGTTGTTTTATATTGATACAGCTTCACACCCAGTCTAGCAATTGGCGCATCACCGTCGTCCTGCAAGCCATTGCGATTAATGTCATAGAAAGCATAATCACCGATCTTTCCTTTTGGCATGGATAGTTTTACTTTTACTTCATAATTTTCTGTACGGTTGTTGCTGGTAATCGGTTCATCGCGCATTCCTCCGCGGCTGACGGCTACCATTGCTGAATTGGCAATATATTCATTGTCAAATTCATCTAATTCATCCGCGCTGTATACAGGAGCCTGCATCTGAATACCGATGCTCAATGATTCTCCTTTTTCAAAATACTGACCATTGTCACAGCTGACTTCCACTGCAACTGCACTAACATATTTCAAATCATCATCAGTGATTTCATCAGCAGTATACCACTTGTGTACTCCTTTTTGCCATTCCGCATCACTCATGGTGCTATAAAGGATCGGCAGATCTTCTGTCGTCGTTACTTTCTGACGCGCTTCTTTTGTCCATTTGTCCCACTTTTCATCATAGCTGCGGCTATCAATGCAGTAAAAGATTTTAGCTGAAGCGTAGTCTGGAATATCTAGGAAATCAATAGACTTTAATAGGGCTTCTTTCTTCAATGTTGTAGAGCGGTCGAATACTAAGGCACTATCGTTATCACGACTGGTTAGTGTATCTCCATAAAATGGCAAAATATCGACAATACGAATGCGATCCACCGGTGTATCCGAATCATCTCCGTTTTTAACGTTAATTTTGTAATCGATATTTCCTCCCGAAGAGGTTTGGGCAACACGATTATAATCTACATAGTCATCATCAAAATCCCCTTTTACCTGTTTATAAATATAAAGGGTATTGTTGTCATTGACTTGAATATCTGCATTGGCATTAGCATGTTTGTTTCCACCCACATCTTCACCCAATGCTTTATCCAATGTTTCATCCTCTACCAAAGCATTACTGTTTTGATCGGGATTATTAACACTAAAGCTGTTTCCATAAGGGTTTTCTGCAGATTTCACAATTTTTTCATCACTGTTCAAATAAGCTAATACCCATAATGGTCGTTCCTGTGAAGAGGGCTGACTATATGAGATCGTACCGGAAAAAGAAATTTTGAGAGATTCTCCCGGTTTTAAATCAGCTTTATCTCCATAGTTTTTAAATCTAAATGTCACTTTTGTGGTTGGCTGGCTTAAGCTTTCTAAGCCATCTGCCCCCGGAATACGTGCTTCTTCAACACTCGAGAAGATTACTTCAATTTTATCCAGTTCGATATCAACACCGTTTTTTCCATCCGCAGACATTTTCGTAATTTTAAATTGATTTGGAGAACCACTGACAGCTGTATCATTCAATGTCATTCCCACCGGTAAATCAAAACTGATAACAGGCTGATTGAAGTCTGCTCCATTAGTGGAAACATTTTGCGCAGTGATCGTATACTGCACCATGTCTCCCGGTTTAAATGTTTTAGAATTTCCATTTGGATTTTCGGCAACAACTCCTAAGTTAACTGTTGGCACTTTAGTTTCTAATGCCGGCAGCAGAATCTCCACTGTTTCAGATTCTCTTGTCACAGTATGACGCTGCTCTGCACCGTTTTCATCTTTGATGATAAAATGATATTGTGCATCGGCAACATTTTGAATACGGCGGATTTCATTATAAGCCGCATCACTTGGTCGCTGATTAAAGGTATAATGAATATCAAAGCCATCTGATATAAATCCTTTTTCAATGCCTGTATATACCACTTTTACATGGGCTGCCTTTAATGATGGATCGATTGCTGCCGTTCGGCTTTGTCCTTGATTTAATTTTTGGAGGTCTTTAAATTCTCCGTAGGGCACTTCTATCCATGTATCACTGCCATACGTTTGATAATATACTTTTGCATTTACCGCCATAGCGGAATCTTTATTGTAAGCACGGTATATTGCTACCGAGTTAATGTAATATGAATCCTGATCGACATGCGAATCTTTTATATATTTCCCCTGACTGGCATCATAGAACTGTAGTTCTGTCTGGGTATCGGTAATCTCAATCGATTCAGCTTTAACCTTATTTGTACCGTTGGCAAAATTACGAATGATAAAGACATTTTCGTAAGGATTTAATGACAATGATTGATCTGCCGTTACAGATTTCAAATCACCGGAAGTGATGCCTTTATGAATCTCTAAATTAAAGTCCATTAACTCTTTCTCTGATATATTTTTAAACATCACTTTATTTTTATCAGTGGTTCCCTCTTTAATCACATCTGTTTGATGGATCGGATAAACTTTGATAGAAGCCGTTGTTGGATTGAGAGTCTCATCTAAGACATAGCCCTTTGGAGCTTTTATTTCTTTTACGTAATACGTCGTTCCATCCGCCTCAGCATTCAATAATTCACTTACCGCATACCCTAATTCATTGGTTGTAACTTCGCCTATTGCATTTGTATAAGCGGAATCGGAATAGATTCTAAAGACAGCTCCGCTTAATCCTTTATCCGGTAAAGTCTGATCCGCTTTATAAATAACCAAGCGCCCTTTATCGGCTTTATTTATAATCTCACCATGGGCTGTCCCATTTGGATAATACGTTTCTACTGCTGATTTTTGCGCTTCCACAGTAACCTGATATTGTGTATTTGAATACACATATCCATCCGGATTATCCGGCGAGTCGATTTCTTGAACATAATATTGTCCGGCCGGAACCTCTGTCCAAATGATCTTTCCATCTGCATCGGTCACTTTTTCTTTCACCAAACTTCCATCAGGCAGATAAAGTCCAAAATGCACACCGCTGATCGGTTGATTGGTTAATCCAGGAATATATGATGAAACATCATCTAATTTCGTGATTTCAATCTGCCCCAAAGCCTGATCAATCACGTTGTCACTTCCGTCCGAATGAAGTGTTGTGATCTCTGTTGCTTTGATTTCAAAAGTGATAGGCTCAATTTTTTCAAAGCCATCCGGTGCTGTTGTTTCGACTAACCTATACTGCCCCGGTTCAAGCATGAATGATGAGAAAGTGCCATCTTCTTTTGTAATAATAGTATTACTGATTAACTGATCCCCTTTATATAAGCTGAAGATTGCTCCGGCTAATCCTGTTCCATCAGGTTTAGCTTTCTTAAATTCAAACTTACCAAAATTCGGATTATTTACAATCGCTTGACTGCCAGTCAACTCAGTATTTTGTTCTCCCATCATGATTGTAATGGAATAAACATTTTCGTTTTCCGCAAAACCATCAACCGTTTTTGTTTCTTTCAATGTATAGGTTCCAGCGACTAAGTTTAAGAACTGCACTTTACCATTTTCGTCACTGACTTCCTTAGCTACTTCTGTACCCGTCGCATCATATAATGTAAATTCTGCGCCTTGAAGCGGTAATTTATCTGTTGAATTTGTCCAAGCCGCGACTTTATCAAGGATTAAGCTGCCATAAGGATCATTCAATACTTCAATCTCTTTTGTTGTGCCATCAATGTTCGTTGTAAAAGTAATTTTATTTTCATCTAACACATAGCCATTTGGTGCTTTGACTTCTTGAAGCTGATAGGTGGTATTAGGAAGCAGATTCTCAAAATAAATACCGGTATCGGTCTGATAGGTTGCTGTCGCAACAAGTTCTTCACCTAAATATAAATTGAATTGAGTCCCTTCCATTTGCTTATCAGAAATCAGACTATTTGTCTTTCGGTCTTTCTTAATAATCTGAACAGACTGTTTTTTCTTATTCTTAATTTGATAATAAGAGGCTTCGTTGACTTTCTGAGCCTCTACACGATAAGGGCCGTGCATATTGTCATCACTGAAATAGCCCTTTGGAGTATTTGTTTCTTTAAGACAATATTCTCCCTCAGGCAGCAGCGGTGATACAGCAATCCCTTGAGCATCTGTAGTGATGGTTTTTTGTAAAGACGAATAAGTCCTATCATCAAGTTTCTTGTAAATCTCAAATTCAACATCTTTAAGTTTAATTGTCGGATCAGATTCATCTACTTTTGTTATGCTGAATTGTCCATAATGGGATTCATTGACAATTTTATCCGCAACATTGCCTACAGACTGCCCCTGTTCATTAATCGGTGTCACAGTCTTCGTTTCTTGATTGCTGACGATACGGACTAATCCTAAATAGTCGGCTTGATAGCCATTGGCGATGCTGTCAGCTGTTACCTTTGTTTCTTTTAGTACATAATCTCCGGCATCCAGCCAGTTTTCATCGGCATTAATCTTGCTGCCATCCAAACGATAAAACGCAAGTGTACCATCGGATTGAGAAATCGCTGTTCCTGCTTGTGTTGATTCATCTAACTGTAAAGTTCCACCGTTAATAACATAATGATACAAGTTAAATTCGGCTCCCTCAATCGGTGTCTCTTTTATGGTAAGATCCATGAGCTGACGTCCCACTTTGTTTAAAGTCAGGCGTCCTTGTTCCATATTAACGATCGTTATTGGATGATCCAATGCTTCTTGCATAGTGGAATAGTATTTTGCTTCATACTTTCCTGTCACAGCATTATAGCTGCTTCCGGTAATTTTATTGGATTGAATTTCAAAGTCAAAACTATTGTTTTCATCTGCAGTATAGCCATTTTCAACAGATTGTTCAACTAAGCGATATTGACCGCTCTTTAACAGAATCGGACTTTGATAAATATTTTTATTGGTATCAATCGTCAATGTTTTTCCATTTTCATCTTTGTATTCAACATAGTTACCTGTTGCATCTTGAACATACAGTTTAAATACTGCCTTTAATTTCAAGGTTTTATCTGTATAAGCCGTTTTCATTAAAGTGAATTTCCCATAATCTGTCTCATTCACGATCGGATTATTAGATAATACTAAATTATCTTTCCCATCCCCCGTCATATAGGATAAGGTGATTACATGTCCTATTATTTCATTAGGAATAACAATGCCACTATTCGAAGGCAGTGAGGTATAGTCTTCTACCACTAAATAGCTTCCCGGTTCTAATTGTTCCGTAATGGCAATTCCCTCCCCGGCAGCAACTTGTGTCCCAGTCTGCACCTTACTGATAAGCTCGACTGAATAGTAATTTCCATCGTTGCCTTTAATGGCCCCATCCGTTCCCTCTGCTACTTGTTCTATCATTTTATAAATATTGAAATTAACCCCGTTTAATGCTTCAGTCTGATCAGCAAATTTCAACTGTTTCTTAATCCAAATACGCTGATATTTATTATTGACCACTTTTAAAATATGATCCCCTTCATAATAATGATAGCTGCCATCTGCTTCCTGTTTAACCGTTACGGTGTGAATAGAGGGATCGCGAAGATAGTTTTTCGGTGCTTTCAATTCAACGATGTAATATGTCTTTTTAGCTACTTCACCAAAATCAATAACCCCATTTTTCGTTTCGCTTATTGCTATAATGCCATGAAGCTGTTGTTGAAGAGGGTCATTAACTAAAGCCGCTAGCTCTACTTCTGACATGTCGGCGACAGCTTTTGCTTTCTCTTCGTTATCCAGTAAAGCTAAGATAGCTCCATTTACAGACTGACCTGCGCCATCGACCTTTTCGCCAGTTGGGGAAATCGGCTTGAAGTTTTCAATTGTGACTGCCGCTAAAGTTCCGGCAGAACCGGTTTGTACTTTTGTCCATTCTTTAGAAGCTTTATAGCCGTCCGGCGCTTGTACTTCTTTTAGGAAATAAGTTGTATTCGGTTCTAACAGCCCGGAATAGCCAATACCATCCTCTGTAGCTCCATTGACAATATTACCATCAGCATTTACTAAAACAGCGGTTCCGGAAATAATTTGATAAGAAAGCTTCGATGATACAACCTTATATTTCACTCCATCAACAACAATGATTTGTTCATCATCTTTTACCTGCGTAAAATCTTGATTATCGGCCAATTGATAAATATCAAACTTTGCATTATTCAAGTGTTTAGAAGGATCTGCAACATCTACCTTATCTACTTTAATTCTTGCTTTTTTACTGACATTATGAAATGTTGCCACAGCATTCTTACCTGCTGTTAATTCAACGACCTGAGGTGACTGCTGTTCATAATCTTTTATCTGATCTGCTGATAGTACTTCTTCTATATAGTAGAATCCCGGATTTAAATCGCTGATTGTAGTCTTTTTGCCACTTGTTAAAGTTGCGATTGAATTCCCGTCTTTAACATAATACTGACCATTGCAGCTGACTGCGCCCGGTGTTGAAGCGGTTGCTAATTTAGCGGCATATACATTAAAGCTAAAGCCATAGGCTGGCAATGTGACTTGACTGCTTCCACTTCCCCAGACTTCATTCTTAACTAATTCTAATGAACCCCTTGGCACATTTTGAATCGGTGTATCAAAATAATCTAAATTGATAACCCCTTTTTGAATTGCAAAGTTGTAAACTTGATCACTTAGGGCATAATTGCCAGTAACACTTTTTTCAATGATTGCATACTGACCTGGTTTATATCCGGATGATTCATATATACCGTTATTAGATGTACTAAATTCAGTTACTTTTTCTGCAAAAGAGGCAATATTGTCTTTTGTTACTGATGAGATATCCACCCCATCTTTATAACGATATAAAACAAAAGCTGCATTCACCGGCTCCTGAGTATTGGCATCTACTTTCTTTATCCTGAATCGTCCTTTTGCGTACGTATTCACTAATTTTAAAGTATTGCTGTCAGTCTTTTCTGTTTTTCCGGCTTCTACATGAACAACCTGCGGAGCCAATGTTTCATAAAGTCCATTCGCATTGTTTTCTTCTACCCAATAGTCTCCTTTTTCAAGCAGGATCGAACTCGCCATTCCATTTGGTCCGGTTTGAACGTTTTTCATTGTTTTATTAGCGTTTGCCGTTGCTTTATCTGCCGCATGGTCCGTACTCAATTTTGGATAATATGAGAATGAAATACTTAACGGTTCTAAAGTCGTTGTTCCGTCGTTTCCTTCTTGAAAGGTTGTTCTTTGTTTTTCAAGGAAGAATTTCCCTTTCGGTTCATTTTCTACAACAACTGACTTTTCCTCAATAACCAGTAAATTATCATCAGTATCCATAGCCGATGGTGCTACAAATTCATGAAGCTCAGAATCTAAAACGTAGCCGTTAGGTACACTAACTTCCTGATACCAATAGGTATTACCGGGAATGATATTAGAGAAAGTCGCAAAGCCTTTTGGTCCCGTAGAAGATGATATAAATTTAGATAAATCATCTTTATTCTCATAAATTTTGAATTTTACTCCTGAAATAATATTCCCTGTAATCGAATCGATCTTTTTTATTCTAAATTTTATATAAGGATCGTTTTTGATCTCGTCCTTTATTTCTGTCAACGTGTTATTTGTAATTGTAAAAGAAACGGGCTCTGTATTTAAAACATAACCGCTAGGTGCCTTTGACTCTAAGAGTTCATAATCTCCCGCAGGAAGGAAGATCGAAACAGCTTCACCAAGGCTATTCGTTTTTAAGGTCATCATGATTTCCTGATCATCACTTTTACGAATAATCTTAAATTCCGCATTTGCCAACGGGGCATTCGTCTTTGAATCTGTCTTAGTGATCTTTAACTGCCCCAAGCTTTCTGCTTTATTATTAATGTTTTCAGCTGTTAACTGACCACTTTCTACAGTGACCGATATGGCTTCCGTAAGTTTTTGATAGCCTTCAGGAGTTTTGGTTTCTTTCAAATAATACTGTCCGGGATCTAAATAGACAATATTTGAAGAAGAGCCCTGTGCATCGCTCACATCAATTTTAGGAGTAATCACCACCGGCTGGTTATCTGCATCCAAAACCGGCTGTGATAAAGCTTGATCCATATACACTTCAAATTCAGCACCATCGATTGGCACGGCAAACTGCACGGAACTTGAAAGAACCCCAAATTTTCTAACCATTAAACTTCCTTGCTTTTCATTGGTAATGGTTATTTCTTCTAAATGGTTCTTTGTTACATGGACTAAAAAGAATTGGTCATCTAAAACGTAATGCAATGGTGCTTTCGTTTCTTGCACCACATAGTAGCCTTCTTCCAATGCCCCTGATTCATATTCCCCTTTTACTGCGCTTTCTTTTAAATCATGACTCACTAAATCTTTAGGATCAAAATTTTTCAGTTCTTCATCTGTCAATGGCTGATCTTTATTTTGTAGTTCATATATTTTAAACTCTGCTCCGCTTAATAATGTTGAAGCACTTTGAGCATCTTTTTTTATAATCTTGAATTTACCCTTATTTGATACATTTAACACATATGGATACTGTCCATCAAACTTGTCCATAGAAGCAGGATAATTGACTTGGTTCGCCGCAACATGAATCTCCCAAGTCGTATTATTCTCTACGAATTCTGCGTCATCATTGTTTTCGTTGATGACATAGTCACCCTCCGGAATCCCCGAAAACAGAACTAATCCTTGTGCATTCGAAACTGCCTGATACGTTTTAGATGGATCATTTTTATTGGTTAAAGTAAATCCTACCCCTTGCAGCCATCCGGTATCTTGTTGTGTTGCATTAGACCCACGTTTCCAAAAGGCTACATAGCCATACTGACTAGAAGTATTCACAACTTCAATCGCCTTATCATTCAAGAGGGTATCATCGACTGTAATGGTTCCGTCTTCTTGTACAACTACCTTTCTAATTGGCTGTGCATCAAATAATGAAGGAGCACTTTCCTCTTTAAGATAATAGATTCCTTTTAATAGTTTTGTGAAAACAACTTGTCCATGTTCATCAATTTGTTTATTGATTAACTGCTCTTTATCGAAATTTGAAGCAGGTGAAGTACACTCTGGATCGGTATACAGCCCAAATGTTACAGGAGTCTCATTATGTGCATAATAAATATCCTGCCATTCCTTTGTCATCACATTGGTTTCTTCTACAGGAACAGAGGGCGTTCCGGTTGTGTTCACACGTACTTTTTTAGTAACCGTTAAATCATAATAAGCCGGATTCTCATTCTGCCAACCGACTTGAACAGCCGCATTACTTTTCAAAGTCTGTTCATTCTTACTTAAAGGCTTATAAAGCAAGGTTGCCTGATTATCCAGTATTTTTTGAATAAAAGGCTCATTGGCTGGAATCTCATATGCCGCATAAGGATATAAAACACTGACTGTATACGTCGTATTAATTGGGGTGCCTTCAGGAATGAAGTTAGTATCTGTAGCACTTGTCTGATATTTATTTAAAGAACGTTCATTGAAATGAATCGTTTTGATAGACCCATCATCATTTTTATCCAGTGTATAGTCACTGCCTTCACTTAAGGTACGGTTTCCAACCGCAATACTGATCTGCTGAGCTCCTCCGCCCGCTGGATATCCGACAGGTAAGGAATCATATAAATCAAACTTTTCGCAGTCTAAGCGTCCATAGCGGTTTCCGCTTGTTGTTTCACTTCCGGGACGCACTAAGATCTGATAGTTAACTTTATAATAATCTTTGCCATCTTGTTTAATAATGCTGACATCCTGATTTTCTTGTTTCGCAACAGTTTTTTGAACTTCCCATTCTTGATGAGCAGTAGAAATGATGGTTGCATTAGGAATCTTTATATCGTTGATAGGGGTTGAAACGGACCCTACTAATTGATTTCCTGTCATGATCATATTATTGAAACTTGCCAAAGTTCCATCCGGTGTTTTCAAGTTTTCAAAATGCATTTTTAAATAAATCGTTCCTGCTGTTCCGGATGACAAGGTTCCTTTTGATGTTAGATAGACAAACTCAGTCCCATCGCCAAACTTATCCTCGACCGTTGCTGAATCAAAGATAGAATTTGCTTGTCCAACCATCGCTAGCTCATCAAACTTCACATATTTAGGAAGCTGAATCGTGATCCCACATTCATTATAGCGGACATTATCTCCTCCGGAGTTAACCGTATAACGTAGAGCTAAAAAGAAAGGTTCTCCGGATTGAATATTTTCAAGTGTCTGACTCGATCCAACGCCGTTTACAATCTGTGATTCAAAGGAAATGTTCGCTGTCACGTTCCCAGCCGCATGAACACTGGGGATACCTGCCTGAATTAATGAAACAATCATTCCTAAAATTAAGACTAAAATATTTAGTTTTTTCAATACCGGTCGTATTTTTATTGTTTCTTTCATGAAGTTCCCTCCTAATTAATCTTTTTCAAATCTTTCTTCAGCATAACATGCGGATGCTTTTTCTTTTCATCATATCTTTTTTGTATGCGATTCACCGCAATTTCTGCCCCCTCAATATCGGGTGAAGCTACAATCAACGAAAACTGAGTCATATTAAACTTTGAAAATACATCATTTTTCCGCAGACTGCCTGCAATGACATTCCTCAAGATTTTAGATTCTTCCTGTAATTCTTTTTCTGATAACTGATCTGTTTCATCATAAATTGTCAGCAGCGCTAAAACACGAGCTTTCATCGAACGTCTGGCAGAACGCAGGTTCACTTGATAAATATTTTTAAATACATCAAAATCACAGTAAAAGGTTGTATCGAAATCACCGGTATTTGTTAAGTTTTGTTCCAGTTCCTCTACCCCGATTTGGGTAGCCGGTGCTGTATCTAAAACTAACTGATAGATTTCTTTCATTCTTTGAGAAACGCTCATTCCATACTGACTGTAGTAATAATCAACCGTTTGACGATAAAACGATAAAGCGTTGTCAATTTGACCAGCTTTGTATAAAGCAAAAAGCTTTATTTCACAAAGATGTGAATCCAGCAGTTTTTGAATGTGCGGATGATTAGTAATATTTAAAATTTCATTAAAACGTTCATGTTCCTGAAGCCTTTCCAAGGTTTGCTCAACGGCTTCCAAACAATTGGTTTCCAATACATTATTCATCTGCATAATCCATGTATTGTAATTGAATTCCGGCAGAAAATCATATTCATACTTTCCCAATAGATTTAAACATTTTTCATACTTTCTTTCTAAATCTGTTTCTTGTTTAACGCGATTGGCTAATTTTAATATTTCTTCATAATCAATCTTGCAGCCAATCTCGATATTCCAGTGATAACTGTGTCCCTGTGACTGAATGCAGTTCACATCATCAAAGAACTTTTTCATTTCCTTGCGTGCACGATACACTAGATTTCTTAATGCTCCTTCCGGTTTATCCGAGTCTCCGTCTGACCATAAAAAATCAATCAGTTTAGAAGTGGTCAAATTACGATTACGATTCAATATAAGATACACAATTAACAGTTCCACTTGGGCACTTCGCTGTCTTTCTGAAGGAAAATGGGTTTCTCCGCTCACTATTTTAAGTTTCCCCAATGTTTGAACATTTAATATTTCTCGATCCATCATCATTATCTCCTTCTCTATTCCCAATGAATAAGTTATTTTTAATTCTGTATTAGTTTCTAAATTCTACTTTTCCACTTTCATTATACTCTTTTCCGTCACAAAAACTATATATTTTAAAAGTAATTTTACTTCTTTTTATGTAATTTGTGATAACTAAAAAGGAGGACAGCCTCCTAATTATAATTTTTTTTCGATTTGCACCGGATTTGATGCAAACAGCATTACTGTTTCCTTTGTAATCTTATTTTGCTTATAAAGTTCAAGAATTGCTTCATCCATTGTAATCATGCCTTGTTGTCGGCCTGATGAAATCGCATTATCGATCTGATGCGTTTTTCCATCTCGAATCAAAGTGCGAATAGCCTGATTACAGATCATGACTTCAAATACCGGAATCATCTTGCCATCGATCCCCGGCAGCAATTGCTGAGACACAACAGCATTCAACACCATGGATAACTGAATACGAATCTGCTGCTGCTGAGAAGGCGGAAATACATCAATCATTCGGTCGATCGTATTAGCCACCCCTACTGTATGCAGGCTGGAGAAAATCAAATGTCCGGTTTCCGCTGCCGTAATCGCAATTTCAATAGTCTCTAAATCACGCATTTCCCCTACTAATATGACTTCCGGTGCTTCTCTTAATGCTGCACGAAGGGCAGAAACATAGTCTTTCGTGTCATGATAAACTTCACGCTGAGATACGATGCTTTTTTGATGACTGTGCAAATATTCAATCGGGTCTTCAATCGTTACAATATGTGTATTGCGATGGCGATTGATTTGATCTATCATACAGGCCAGTGTTGTTGATTTTCCGCTTCCTGCCGGTCCGGTAACTAAAATCATCCCTTTTTTGGTAGAAGCCAAATTCATTACTGCTGTAGGGATGTGAAGTGCCTGAGGATCCGGTAATTCAAAACGTACAACACGAATCACAGCCGCTAAAGAGCTTCGTTGTTTATAGACATTGACACGAAAACGACCAACATCCGGAATTGAAAAGGAAAAATCATCATCACCGCTTTGAATAAATTCCTCAATATCTTCTTTTTGCGCAATGTGATAAATCTCACGAATCAGGTTTTCAGTATCCTGAGTTGTCAATCGATCCCCTGTATATTTTTCAATCTGTCCTTCTATTTTAATGGCACATGGAGACCCTGCCACAATAAATATATCCGATGCTCCCTTATTTACCACATCTTCTAATAATGTCTTTGCTTCCATGTTATTCCTCCGTATTTTCTGTTTTTAATGATAAAAGAACCAATTGATTTTCCTCAACTTTAAAGGTTAGCTTCAAGGTACGCCCATTCATCATTGGCTCTTGTAGAGTATATTCGCCATCCTGATACTGATATTCTATTCCCGCAAGATCTTGCTGCAGATCGGTGCTATCCAATCCATAATAAAGATCAAGCAGCTTCGCTTCAGATTGATAGTAATCACCGGTGAGTTCCATTTGACGCATCATCGCTTCATAATTGGAGTTTGCCCTTAAATAAGAAAGAATAGCCAAAATAAACATGACCAGCACTACAAATATCATAAAAATAGTGGATGCCCCAATCCCCATATGAAAGCCTCTATTCTCTTTCTTCATTATGATTTCCTCCTAAAACAAAGGGAAACTGACTGATTATTTCCTCTTGATTATAGAGGATGACCACACCATGAACGAATTCTCCCGGACTCCATTCAATGATGAGATTATCCAACTGATAGGTCCCATCATCCTTTTTCACTGCACCAAAAAGCTGTTCGGGAGTGTATGAAGGATATGCCTGCATCGTTTCAATCATACTTTGCGCTTTACACATAGCAATTTCTAAATAACTGGCAGTTTCTTGCTTTTCTTTTGCCTTCACTACTAAAGATACACAAACCGTAGCGGAGATTACAAAAAAGAAGATCACAATAATAAGTTCCATTAAATATGAAAATGAATGTCCTTTTGATTTCATGTGATCCCTCCTAACTATGCATATAAACAGCAATCTGTTCACGCTGTTGACCAATTTGAACACTAAAATGATATAATTGATCCTGACAGCTCATTTTAAAATCATCCAATTTAAATAGTTTTTCTCCCTCATCTAACGATGGCATATAATCTTTCACAGTATAGAGTTCCTGCAAATATCCATCAAAATAATAGATATACGTAATATGTTCATCATCTTCCATTTTTAGACAGGGTGTCTCTTCAATTGTGACAAGCTCCACAGCTTCTTTTTGATCATAGCTTTTTAACCGTGTATTCAAATAAGCTAAAGGTGTCATTAAACGATCCTGTGAAGCAATGCTTTCATGAATATTCTGATATACCTGAATCTCACTTGTCATAACAAAGAAAGAACCCAGCACAAAGATCAAAAACAAGGTAAGAAACATCAAGGTTTGAATATGTGATCGTTTATTCACGGTGAGTCACCTTCTTACTGACGCGGATCGTTGGTTTAAGATTATCCCCTTCATAATGATAGAGAATATTATAGTCTTCTTCATTGACCAACAAGCCGTAATATTCTTTTAAATAGGCAACATCTTTAGGGTATCTGCCCTCAATGCTGTAACATTTTAAGCTTAATTCTTCAATCGTTTCACTGATTCTCTGCAAATCTTCCTTCTGAGAGTACTGACTGGCTTCTTGAAATCCGATCCATATCAAGAAAATCACTGCTCCCGCAAATAAGATTTTTACTATTGTTTTCATGTATATCCGTCTACAAAGAAGATAGAACGCTTACGATCGGCAGCATCACAGAAAGCAGGATCATTCCCACAATAACAGATAAAAAGGTAACGATTGTAGGCTCGATAATATTTAAAAAGCGTGTAATGGAATCACTGACTTCATCCTGATATGTAACGGACAGCTGTTTAAGTACTTGTTCAACCTGTCCGGTTTTCACTCCCACTTGCAGCATATTCAGTTTCATTCCCTGATAAATACGATGCTTAGATACACTGTCAATAAACATTTCCCCTGCCTGCATATCCTGATAGACCTTTTGCAAACTCCCATTCAATGTTTTTTCTTCCACTAAAGGAATAGCATTCTCAACGGCTTCTTCAAACTCATAGCCGCTCGACATAAACATGGATAAAGCATAGGTCATTTGCGCATGGGACAAAGCATAAGACAGAGATTTCATAAAGGGTGTTTTATAAATAAAGACTGTCAATAAATTCATATGTGTGATTTTAGAATAGATATAAAAGGCAAGAACGGCAACTAAAACAATCGTCAAAACAACAAAGCCAGCGATAGAAGCAATCTGTCCGACCTTCATAAATGTATACGCATAAGGCGACAAGTGACTACCTAAGCTCTTTAAGACATTTTGAAAAATAGGCAGCACTTTAAACACAACTACCCCAATGACTACAAACATCATCATCAATAAAACGATGGGGTATGTCAAAGCCTGTTGGAGCTGATCCGACATATCTTTCATTCTTCCGTAATAGTTAGCTAAAGAAAGCATGACATCATCTAAATGTCCGCTCATTTCCCCTACTTCTAATAAATGTACCATGTAACCGTCGAATGCATCTGTTTTCATAACCGCTTGGCTTAAACGTGAATCTTCTTTAAAATTTTCAATGACCTCTTTCAACACTTCTTTTAAATGTGAATTTTCTGATTCCTGCCAAATCATCTCCACTCCCTGCTGCATATCAAATCCGGCATCCAAAATCATTGCCATCTGACTGGCAAAGAGGCATTTCTCCTCAAAGTTTAGTTTCATAGTGCTCCCCCTAGTAATAGTAAACAGCTTCATACTGTCCTTTATAATTAAATTTTGAACTGGCAAAAGTAGGATCCATTCGCGTCCATACCTTTTCGTCAATAAATGTATCCGGATTGACCCAGCCTTCTCCTTCTAAATAGACCTCTACCCAAGCATGATATTCGACATCTGTATTCCCGCAGATCAGTCGTGCCGGGATATGATTGATTCTCAGCATTGCCACCATCATTGCTGCATAATCGAAGCAAATTCCTTTTTTGTTTTCAAATAGTTCCGTTAGATTCGGAAGAATATATTTTGTAGTTGCAATCGTCGCTTTATCGTCATCATAATCAAGATAATGCACTACATAATCATAAATATTGCGAATTCTTTGTAAATCATTGGTATCTTCTTTTACCAGATCAATACTCTTTTGCGTGATGACGTCTCCTTTTTTATAATCAACCAACTGGTTAGGATATAAAAAAGGCGTTAACTCATCTTTTAATACCACATTAATTTTCTGCGACTTCACAATCGCATATTCATCTCCTTGTGTATTTTCCAATATCTTAATAAGATATTCCCCATTTCCCATTTGCATTGGAAACGCCACCGGTTCAGTGCTGATTAAATCATAATTATAAGTTTGAATGGGAGTGGAAACTTGTATTTTGATCTTCTTTTCACTCTCATTATTTAAATAAGCCATAATATATCCCAAATCAGAATGGCTGTAATCCACGTTTGCTATAGGGCTTTGGATCAGATTTTCTCCAGAATTTTGCGGATATAATATATCTTCTTCACTGTAAGAAGGCGAATCCGGATAATCACTTGGATAATTCTCTTTCTTGTTTGAACAGCCACATAGCATCAGAGACAGTGATAACATCATAATATAAATTTTTTTCAATCTCACACTATCCCCTTCTTTCTTTATTATTATACACGAAACCTATAGATAAAACAAACATGCGGTTTGTTAAATTCGTAAGGTTTTAGGGTTCCTATGTCCGTCTTATCCCAAATAAAAACTGCTATCCCTAGATAACAGTCTTTGAACAGATATTTATAAGAGCCTCTTTGTATTCTCCTTGCAACGCTTCATTCATACTAAGCTCTATCATTTAATACCTATTTATTATTTCATCTTCTTTTACTTTAGAAAAGCCATAAGCACCAGCTTTAGCATCATAATCCTCACCATCAACATGAATGCAGTAAACTTGTGCGCGCAGTTCCAAAGGAATCAGCTCAACCATTTTATTTAATGTCATATGCGGACCCAGATCATTTTCACTGATACAAATATCCTGATAGATGAAATTGCCTGCGCTTAAAAAGGCAAGGGCATTCTCCATCAGTATTTTAGAATCACCAGAATAAAAGATGTCATTTCCATCAATGAAGTTCAAATGATAAGAATAAGCATTAATAATCGGGTTATGCAAAGTTTTTACAGGGGTCACTGTCATTTCTAAAGGATCAATACTGAATTTCTTCCCTTTAACAAATGTATATGCTTCATCTTCAATCATCCCTAATAAAGCAAGATATTGTTTCATCTTTTCTTTTTCCGGATAAAATAACTTTGCTGACTTATGGTATTTCCAATAGTAATAGCCAATTAATCCTGCTAAAGATCCCACGTGATCGCTGTGCATATGGGTGATAATAATATAAAGTTCTTCAATCTCATCCAATAATCGATTATTCAGCAAAGTTTTAAAAACTGTTTCTCCGCAGTCAATCAACAACATGGTTCCATTTTTGATATAATAAGCGGACGTATTGTTTTCAGTAATATGATACCCTGAGCCTCTTCCTAAAAAAGTTAATGTATTCATCTTGTTCTCCTTTTAAAATACTTAGTTAAACTCTTTTTAAACTACTCATTACCAGCGTGATCAATCAGTGAAGTGCCATAAGAGTTGTCAATCGCGCAAAGCCATCTTCCCTCTACTTTGCGGTACACATAGGTCGCTCTTCGATCCATACTGTAGTTACTTTCTGCCTTATTCTTTGCATCCAGCAAAGTTTGCGAAAGGACAAGTACAGTATCCGCCGTTTCCAGCATGATCATCTTTCCTTGCGTTGGTACGACACTATTTTTAAAATAAGCTGCAATCTTTATAAACGCCTCTTTTATTTCTTTTTTGCCACAGGCTGTCTGCCTCGGTCGTATGACTAATAACGCGTCATCGGTATAAAACTTCATTAAATCGTCAAACCGTTCTTCCTTTATTGCCCGATCTGCCTGAGCAATGAGTTCCTTTATTTCTAAATTCATTATATCTCCTCGCTTTCTATGTCTATCATTCTACTATTTTTCACCCTTTAGAACAACAAAAAAGCCGAAGCCTTTATGCTTTAAGCTCGGTCTTTTTAATAACATAATAACTGCCGATCATAACCACTACATTGACGACTAAAATAGTTAAGATTGGAAATAAGAATTGAATAGTACCATCACGTCTATACCCAATCACATTTAACACACCATAAAGAATATCCATCACAAGACCTCTTGGCAAAACTAAATTGAAAAGCAAAGGAGTAACCACAAACAACACAAGTCCTAATGTAATCAAAATAAAATAGAATATTTTTTTACCGATTTTATTCGATATCAAATTCAATAGATACATTAATGAAGAAACTAGAAAATAAAGTCCCAGCAGCCAAATAAACTGAATCAAAATAGAATGTCCTGACCCATAAATTTGATTAAAAAGCGGAGCAAATCCGGTAAATTGTACAAGCAATGTAGCCATGCACGTATCAACCACTGCCATCAGTAATGAGATAAGACCAAACATCCCTAGTGTTCCAAACAAAATCGATTTTCTTGTGAATCCGTTTTGCATAAAGAACTTAAAATCTTCATTAAATCCCAATGATCCAAGGATGCCTAAATAAATCATACATGCCATCTCTGTCCCACTAAAAACAGATCCTCCTAGATGCCCTTGAATCATCCAAGCAATGAAATAACCAAATAAAATAATTCCATATAAGATAGCATAGAAAACAGCTAATGATTTTAATGAAGTAAAACATTCAAATTTAATTAGAGTTTTAAGTTTCATTAGAAAGTCCCTCCGTTCTCTGTTAATTTTACAAATAATTTCTGTAGGTTAATAGAAGACGGATGCAGACGTTCATTTAACTGACGCTCATCAAGCTCTCCCAATACATAGGCAATTTTCATGTTGCCTAACTCATCAAACCCAATCACATTTTTATCTTGACAATATGTGTCAACATCACTTTGCAGTCCGGAAATGCTGTAACCTTTAGACATCAGATTTTCTACTGAATCCTGAAGCAGTATTTTACCATGATCGATAATAACAATATCTTCAATCACACCTGCCACCTCTTCAATTAAGTGAGTTGCTAGGATGATTGTACGCTGACTCTTTTCAAAATCTTCCAATAACAGCTTATAAAACATTCCACGATGATTGGCATCTAATCCCAATACCGGTTCATCAAAAATAACATAGGGAACCTGTAAAGACAAAGCCACAATCAATTTAAAGATAGATTTATATCCGGTAGAAAGCGCATTGATCTTTTTATTACGATCCAATCCAAATTGATTACATAGAGTAATTGCTTTTTCCATATCGAAACAATCATAAAACTGGTCTGTCCAGTTCATTAATTCCTTCACTTTAAGATTGGGATAAAGATTCGCTTCACTCATACAGAAGATCAGTTCATGCACCTGTTCATTATCCCTGCTGTCTAGTCCATCAATCAGAATTGTTCCTTCCGAAGCAAAAATACGATTGGATATAATATTTAGAAGTGTTGACTTTCCGGCTCCGTTTCTACCTAACAAACCATAGATTTTTCCATGCTCAAACTGAAAGTGAACCTGATCTAAAGCTAATGTGTCCTTGTATTTTTTTGATACGTGATTAATTTCAATAGCTCTCATTACTATACCCTCTTTCTATCAGTTGAATGATTTGTTCTTTGCTCATCTTTAATTTGTTGGCTTCATTGATCAATGTTGCAATATACTGATCATAAAACTTATTTTTCCTTTTCACCCTTATATTCTCCACTGCCCCCTCTTTGACAAACATGCCTAACCCTCTTTTCTTATAAAGAATATCTTCATCTACCAATAAATTCATCCCTTTTAATACAGTATGGGGATTGATATTAAAAATCATGGATATTTCGTTTGTAGATGGAATTTTAGTTTCCTCCGGAAAAATACCGGTAAAAATAGAATCTTCCAATTGCTCGGCAATTTGGATAAAAATTGGAATTTCACTCGCTGTATCTATTTTCATTGGATCCTCCTTTATAGTTTGTTACTCATGTAACTAACTATCTTACTAGAAGTATATCATATCGTCATTATTTGTCAACACCAAATAAAAAAGATCTGTTTTATTAACAGATCACTTCTTATTTTAAAGATTCAATACAATGCTTTGCCCATAATGAATCTTGAAACAATGCTCGTCCTACCCCGATTAAATCTGCACTGTTTTCTGCCAGCAGACTTTCAGCACCGCTTGCTGTTTTAACGCCTCCGGTTAAAAGCACCGGAATCGAAACATTCTCCTTAATCATCGAAGTCACATCACTAAAATACCCTTCTTCATTTCGATCCGGACGAATATAGCCATTCAAACCACCACTGATATCCAGTAAATCCACTCCTGCTTTTTCAAAAGCAATACATGCCTCTAATGCATCTTTGATTTCACTTCCACCCTCTAAATAATCACATGCGCCTAAACGCAGTGCGATCGGATAATCGTCTCCTACTGCTTTTCTAACTGCTGCAATGATTTCAAGATGTAGGCGGATTCTTGAAATCAGAGTACCGCCATACTGATCCGTTCTTTTATTGGTTATCGGTGAATAGAACTGATTAAGCAAATATCCATGTGCCGAATGAATCTCTACCCCGTCAAACCCGGCTTTTTTTGCTAGGAGTGCAGCATTAACAAAATCATTAATTACCTTTTCAATATCTGCACTGTTCATTTCTTTTGGCAAAGGATCCTCTTTTTTATCGCGAGGATGATGAACCGCACTGGCACTCAATTTGATTTCATTGATTGTCCTGCTGCCAGCATGATTAATCTGTGCAAATACCGGAGTGTCATTTTCATGAATTACTTTTACTAGCTTCTGATATCCATCTACATCTTCTTCCTTAGAGAGAGACACCTGATGCAGACTTGCTTTACCTTCTTCACTGATATAACTATGTTCGGTTATAATCAGACCTAAATAGCCACCCATCGATTTTTCTTTATAATAGTCTAAGTGAGCTTGATTAATTTCTCCATGATCGGCTTTTGAAGTTGCCATGGGCGGCATAACCAAGCGATTTTTTAAGATAATGTTTTTAATTTTCACAGATGTATTTAATCGATTCATAACATTTCCCCTTTTCTTTTTTATTGATTAACCAAATCTTATCATAGTATAATTTAAAAAGATAGAACGTACTTTTATGAAAGGTACTATCTAAAAGGAGAGTAAAGATGAATAATCAAGAAATAGATGTTCGTCCGTTTGCCTATGCGATCTCTTTAATTGATGGCAAATGGAAAATGCACATATTATTTTGGCTATGGAAAAATGAGATCATGCGTTATGGAGAATTAAAGAAAGCATTGGGCAATGTTACCCATAAAATGCTCAGCAGTCAACTTAAAGGACTAGAACAAGATGGCATCATTATTCGTAAAGAATATCCTCAAGTTCCACCTAAAGTCGAATATTCTCTATCGGCAACAGGAAAAACCATGATGCCGATTTTGAGCTCCTTATGCCAATGGGGAAATGAGCATGTCCCCGCAGATTGGACACTGTAGTATGAAAAGTATCTTATAATGAGATACTTTTTATCATTCAAAATAGCAATGACCTATATATAACACATTGATATACTTGATAAGCATATAAATTGACGCTATACTAAAATATAAAGGGAGGTCAACCACTATGGAATTGAGAGTATTAGAATATTTTTTAGCGATCGCCAGAGAAGAAACGATTTCAAAAGCCGCTGAATTTTTACATATTACCCAGCCGACACTTTCAAGACAAATGAAGGATCTGGAAGATGAATTGGGAAAATCATTATTCGTTCGTGGGAACCGCAAGATCACATTAACTAAAGATGGGATGCTGTTAAGGAAACGTGCTGAAGAAATCATCAGTTTAGTGGAAAAGACAGAAGCAGAAATGTTAGCTGATGATGCTAATTTAAGCGGCGATATTTTTATTGGCAGCGGTGAAACAGACAGCATGCGCTTAATCGCTAAAGTGATGCACAAAATCAAACAGGATCATCCGCATCTAAAATTTCATCTTTACAGCGGAAATGCTGAGGATGTAACCGATCGTTTAGATAAAGGACTCATTGATTTTGGTATTCTTATTGAACCGGCGGATGTTTCTAAATATGATTTCATTAAAATGCCGACAACCGATGTGTGGGGCATTTTGATGAGAAAAGACGATCCGTTAGCTGCTTTATCAACGATTACCCCCAAGGATTTAATCAACAAACCACTGATATGTTCAACTCAACGAGCCGTAGAAAATGAAATTGCCGGATGGTTTGGCAGAAATCATAAACATTTAAATATCACAACAACGTATAATCTAATCTATAACGCTTCTCTTTTGGTCGAAGAAGAAGGAGAATACGCGCTATGCTTAGACAAGTTGATCAACACCAGCGGCAACAGTCCTCTGTGTTTTCGTCCGTTAGAACCAAAGCTTGAGGTTAACTTGAATTTAGTTTGGAAAAAATATCAGATATTCTCTAAAGCCTCCGAATATTTCTTAGATCAAATTCGTGAAGAATTTGCGAAATACAAAAAATAGAATATTCACTTATATAATCATGATAGGAAAAAGCATAACAAAAGTCCCTTTAACTGTGTATTTCAGCTCTAGGGACTTCATGCGATGAACCTATCTTTTTTGACTTAATCATAAAATAAGAAACCATTCTTAGAGGTATTCTTCCCATCATATAATGCAGCGCTGTCTTTTTTTATGAGTTGATCAGCGTTTAACATTATTAATATCTAAAAAGGAATGCAAACCGTTTGTGTTGGCGTATGAAAAAAGGTCTATTTTATTAAGACCTTATTTTTTCCATCATGTTTCCCTTTATAAAGCAGCTGGTCAGCCTGTTCAATCCATTGGGTTAAATTCATCTCGTCATTATTTTCACTTATCCCAAAAGTTAAGGTGATGTGAATCACATTATTTTCATGATGAAAATCATATTCTTCTATCCATTGACAAAAATCAATCAATTCTCTTTGTACTTTTTCAAGGCTTGTTTTTGAAAATACAAAAACAAATTCTTCTCCGCCCCAACGACACAAGAAAACATCGGAACCGAAAAACTGTTGCATCTGCTCAGATAGTTCGCGCAGGATCTGATCACCGCAAATATGTCCGTATCGATCGTTAATCATTTTAAAATCATCAATATCTCCAATCGCCAGCACTTTATTTTCTTTGATGCCATTCTTAAATATTTCTTTTAAATAATGGCGATTATACAACCCTGTCAACTGATCATAGTCTGCCAGCTGCTGAAGATTATCATTTTGAATCATCAGTTCTTTTTGACTTACAGCTGCATTTACTTTAGAAACATAAGCAACATACAGAATAATACAGAAGGATCCAATACAATTGCAAAAGAAAATAGCATGTGTAAAGATGGGATTAATCACAAACCACGGATTATAATTTAAGGTGTAAATACGAAGGATAAAGAAGACAGTAAAATGAAAAACAGATATAAGATAAGGAATATACGAACGTTTATAAGGACAAAAATAAACCAAGCTTGCCATTGCTACCAATAGCATATAAAAGCTTCCATCCCATCCATACATCAGTGTTTGTAAGAATACAAACAGGCTGCACTCCATATGGATCAGTGTGACCACTAAAGCATAGCGACGTTTTTTTATAGCAATATACAGCATAACACTATAAAAAATAACACTTCCAATATTATATAGACACCCTAGCGTATAGTGAAACATTCCGAATAATAACGTATAGATAATATGCAGAAGGAGTCCTAAACCAATGATATTTCGATAAACTTTATAGACGTAGTTTGTCTCATGCGTGTCAGATGTTTTGGGTGTATCAAACATTGTGGATTCCTCCCCTCTACTTACATCATAATTACTTTTTCAACAACAGACAACCATTTTATCACAAATAATACTAATTCAGGTCGCAACTTTGGTAAAAACAGCCGAATACCTGTTGATTTTACTTTATACACGTTTGTTTCTATAATTAAACAAATAAAAGCAATCAATATAAATTGACCGCTTAAACAATAATGTATCTTATTTTTGATTATTCGTTTCTAATTTTCCTTGGTTGATCTTTACATAGTGTCAACTCTTCAATCCATAATTACAATATCAATTAGAAACATTTATTATGTTCCGGTTATTCTAAATGCATCGCCACTCCATAGGAGCTAAGCCCATAGAAAACAAGGCGCTTATTGATTACTGCCTTTATTACCTGCACAACCATGCTTATCCTCACCGCAATGATGTTCCCCGCAACTATGTTCTTGTTCATGGTGAGAGCAATGGACATTTTCATCATAATTCAATTTCCCAGCTAAATAAGCAGTAACGGCTTCATCTGTATCCCCAGTTACTCCGCCGCATAATTGAATCTCGGCATTCGATAGTGCAGTCTTGGCACCCCCGCCAATTCCACCACAGATGAGCAGATCAACGCCTGCTTGTTTTAAAAACGCCGCCAATGCGCCATGTCCTTGACCAAATGTATCGATAATCTGTGATTTTACAATCTTTTTATCCTCAACATCATAAAGCTTAAACTGTTTTGTATGCCCAAAATGCTGAAAAACCATTCCATTTTCATAAGTTACTGCTATTCTCATTTGATTTTCTTCCTTCCCTTGAATCGCTATTTTTCTGATGGATGCCTCAGCTCTTTTACATGTTTTATTACAGCAAAAAGAAGCTGCACCATCACACAATTGATAGTGACCGCCGGAAATATACAGTCTTTTCCCATTCACAACACTGTCCGCAAGTTTCTGTCGGGCAGTTTCATAAATCTCTGTTACTGTTGTACGAGAAATCCCCATCTGCTTTGCACATTGTTCATGAGTCCTTTTCTCCAAATCAATCAAACGGATTGTCTCATATTCATCAAGTGCCATGACAATTTCCTCACCAGTCAGTACTCCATCCGGCTGGAAACAGTCATAAGCGGGTTCTGTGCAGACTCTCCTGCATCTGGTTGGTCTTGCCATCAATTTCTCCTCCATCATTTCCGTCATATGTCGATAACTATTATAACACAGGAAAAAATTAAAATCAATTTACTATAAATAAGTTCCATATTTATTATGAAATAGATATTATTTTGAAATTCAATGATTATATCCTTCTAATTTTCTCTAATTCGTTCATAAACTATATCCACCATTCCATTAAAGTTACTGTTAGAAATCAATTTAAAGCGTTTCATTTGTTCCTGCTCTTCAAACAAACGAACACCCTTTCCTAAAAGACATGGAATTAGTGTGAGATGCAGTCGATCAATCTTATCACTTTTTAGACATTGAGTCACAATGCTTGCCCCACCGCAGATCCAAATATCCTTTCCCTCTTGATGTTTAAGTTCATCAATGAACACCGAAATATCTTTTTTATTTATAAACTCGATTCCAGGCTGTGAAGGATAATGACGATGGGTGAAAACATAAGTATGTTTTCCCATATAAGGCCAGCTGTCAGGGGATAATTCTGTCGCAATCTGATGATAGGTTGTGTGTCCTAAAATGACCGTATCAATTGTCTTTATGAATTCACCATAGCTAGTTTCTTCAAGGTCACATGATTGATCGCCAACCAGCCAATCAACCTTACCTTCTTGGTCAGCAATGAAGCCATCTAAACTCATCGCTATATATAAAACGGTTTTTCTCATATTCTTCTCCTTCTAACTGCGTATCTTTTTTCTTTTATATCCTAATTTACCCATGTCGATTGCTTTTTGAATATAATCAGACGCTAAAGGTACTTTACACTGGGTCTCTTTCATATCTACCTCAACAACACCGATTATTTTTGCCACACGCATCGCTTCATGACTTAAGGGCAAATAGGATATTCCTGTGGCAATCACAAAATTATTCATCGCATAACGCACTCGGTCTGGCTGATTATGAATTGTCTTTTCCACGAGACTCAGCATAGCTTGAATCTTATCTTTGTTGAATTGTTCATCTTTTAAATACCCAAGCATAACGGAGTAGCACGCCCATGCACATAAAACATACAATTCCTGATCACTTTCAAGCCAAAGGTCAGCAAGTTCCTGACCCAATGGAGATTGAGCTAACGCTGCCGCTACAACATAATCCGCAATGGCATAGCAATAAGCCGACTTCATCCATTTTTCAAAATCCTGTTTTGTCATCTTATCAGGCTCAGCGATCATTCCAGCAAAATACATAGCATCATAATGGTGCGTATCATATAGTTCTAAAGCTAGAGGATGGTTCTTTTTAACCTTTTTTAATAACAGTTTTAGATTTCCGGTTGTTACTCCAAAAAGCGGTTCCTCTGCTCCATGCCGCATATATATTTTTTTAATCTGCAAACTGCCGAGATTTTCTAATTCTTTCATAACAGAACCAACGTCCCATTCACTTTTATTTAATTCATTATTTTTATTGGATTTCCCCAATTAAAAGCACTCCTTATCTTTCTACTTGTATTCTCCTATCTATAGATAACATAATCCAATCTATGTGACAAGCAATGTGGCTGATAAAAAAGACAATATAATTCTATATTGCGCTTAGTTATTATTTTATTCTAATCAACTGATCGTAAACAATTTCTAAAAATTCAATCTCTACTGTATCTGCATCTTCCTTGTAATATGGCATGCTGTATTTTAATGGAAACGCTTCGGTCAATGTCCATTCAATTGCAGGAATTCGATTGTTGTCAGACATCAAAATCACCTTAATTTGATAAGGTGTAATGTATCCGGTTAAGGATTCAAGAATCCAGTCAATCACTTTTCTTTCCGTACAAACTCCTCGCATAAAGACGGCATTACTTCTCATCATCATTTCTGATGTTATCATTTTTTTCGGGGTCTCTGCACCTGCTCTATACTCAATAGGCTCATGCGTATTTTCCGGTGCCCTGATTTCTGAAAAATAAACCTCCCCTAACGTATCAATAATAACTTTATATCTTATTTCCATCTTTTTCTCCTTTTCTTTACTCCCATATTCAATGTCCTCAAAAGGAATTTCTTTCATATTCCTGATCAATTCATTAATCTCATGATAACTATGTATTTTACATAATTATAGATACTTTAGCTTTCTTTTATTTTACTAGAATAAAAGATAAAATACTATCTTTAACTCTCTTTATAAAAAAATTTACTAAACACTAGCTTTAGAATAAAATAAAAAACAGCAATAAAATAGATTATCACTGTTCTTTAATATTAAAGATTATTGATTTATAAAGTACTATGTATTTTTATATTAATTATTTCAACAACTCTTCTTTCTTATCGAGAATTGCTTCCGCTATTGCACAGGCTGGGCAATCACAGTATTTTGCCCCATTTGCTTTAATTTCTTTACCATGTTTTGCAATACCTGCTGCTGTTTCTTCTCCAAAGTGCTTTATTCCCACTTCTGATTCAACAAAACCAATTAAACCATCGACAGTCATAATACTATCTTCCAGTTCAGCAATGTATTTCTTTGTTTCATCTGCTTCTTTTTCTGTCCCTACTGCATCCAGCCATACTTGCGCTGCTTCTTTCAACTCTTTACAGCAGGTTGAGGCATTCATTAATTCTTTTGTTTTTTCAACTGTAAATTCTAATACTGTTTTTTCCATAATAACCACCTTTCTTTTGCTACTTTTATTGTAGCACGAATTATAAGCGGTTACAAATTTGCCTTATCAATTCTCTTTAAAAACAACATCAGCGTACTTTACGATAAATGAGATCATATTCTTTTTCAGATACAAGTTCAATATTGGAATAAGTCTTAGCAAGATTTTTGTATTTTAAGTTAATGTGACTACGTATTGACCAATCAATATAAATCCAATAATCAGATAAAATCTCTTGTATACTAAAACTAATTCCAACAGGAATATTAGAAACCAATCTATCCGCCACTTCCATCATTTTATCAGCAATCCATTGTTCAGCCTGACTCCTATGTAAACTTTCGATCCATTGAGAACAAATCAGATAATGCTGCCCATTTACCAAAACAGCAGTATCATAATAACGATTATATCCATTAGAATCACGTTTAACCTGATCCAAATTTTCTTTAGAAAATACTCTCTTTAAAACAGGGAAATTTAAATTAAACATTGCTTTAGAATAATCCATGTTTTGCATCTGAATTAACTCATTTTCAGTAATAAAATTATTTTGAAGCAGTATGGTTAAAATTCCCCTCATCATCTTCCCGATTTTTACATGATATTGTTTTTCTTCACCAGCCTTGCTTTCTTTAGAAATGTTTGAAACATATTGATATTCTTCTGATAAAAGATCTTGTGCTCTCTTTATTGTTCCCATATCCATTCTTATAGAGGCAATAATATTGTTTAGTGCTTCAATCTGAAGATTATTTTTAAAAATGGATCTTGCACTTGAACTTCTGCTTCTCCTTGATGCAAGTGTAAACCCTTCTTTTTCCAATGCCTGTTCTGGATTATTATCGCTTTTAAATACGTCGTAATAATCTACAAAAATTTTCTTTCCGATTTTGTTAAGAAGAGTCTCCAGATTTACCGATGATATATCTGAAACATCCTGTTTTTTAGCATCAACAGTAAGTCTTTCATATTTCTTTATAGTCATAATGACATGTGTTGGCTTATTGTTTTGGAAAATGTACGCTTCTCCATTTTCAGCAAGTTTTTCTTCAACAACAGTAAATTTCTTTAATTCATCAATACTGATTATTTTCTTCATCACATCTACTAAATCATTGCTCATGGTGAGATACCCCTGTTTGATAAAAAAAGTATACCACGTTTATTTGTATACCCCTATATTTATAATTACCCCTTCAAACAACCATTGTATATACTGTTCTCACCTAACAATTTTCTAATATTTTAAGATAAATTTAATAAAATTAAAAATACAAGATAACATTTTGTTTATCCTGTATCTTTAATTCTTTATCATTATTCTCACAATCTTTATGAGACTATATTTAATTTAAAAATTGATTCAAATAACACTTTTAATGCTGTAGCTTCATTAAAACATGATTATAACTGCTCATATTTTTCTATATTTATTTCTTATACCTTCTTCGTTAAGCCCGAAATATTAAAGACTGTTGAAATTCGACTCTTATATAATACCTATTAATCAACATCCAGCATATCTACTCTTTGAAGTTCCAGAATAGTCTTCATAATCCCTTGTCTTGCATTGACGCTATATTTATTTCCCTTTTCAGGATCTAAGATCCCCGTACACTTTCCTCCATAATGCATTGCACTTTAGTGATATTCAATTTCTACCTTAATTGAATTCTCTATTTTAAACTCTGCGATTAATCCGGCAATTCCTTCCCACAATATCTTATCATCCCCAGTAATAGTAACTTTTTGTTTTCCACTAATTCCTTTAGACTTAATAGTACCTAACTTAATTCTTATAAAACCGTCGTTTTTAGCTTCGGCTATTGGAAAAGCACAATTAGGACATGCTATCGCCTTATCAGAAACTTCTTTACCACATTCTGGACATTTTATCATTGCCATTTTAATTACCTCCATTTATATAATTTTTATCAAAACATCAATTTATTTAATTATACCATAGCTAATTAAAGATAAGAATGTTATATTACCTCACTCTATCCTTATTGAGGATAATTTATCAATTTCTACTTATTTTATTACAGTCACATAAAATTGTAACTATTGATAAAAATTTCTTTTTATAAATACTAAAAAATAAGTATTTTTAACGAAAAAACTCTTTACTAAAGTCTTTAGGTGAAAAGATCTTTAGATTATTTGTACATGTTTTTAAATTTAAATTGTTTAAAATTATATCCACCTCATTATCTTTGAAACACAAGATATCTGCCAATAATTGAAAATTTTGCAAGGCTCTTTTAAACATTTTTGCTATGTATCTATCCTGAAAAGAAAATCCTAAAACAAATAACACTGTTTGTGGCTTATGCAGTCCAATTTGAAACACTCTTACATATCATGGAAATAATTATTAAAAAACGTTTCTTGTCCCTCTATACCTGTTGGTTTTACAACAATACAATTATATACTACATTGTGAGATACTAATATTCTATCGTTATCCTTCTCCTAGTTTACTGAACCATGAGGTTTAATTAAATTTATCATTGGAATTTCATTTGATAATTATCGTTCAATGTTTTATAAGAGACAACTCAGTTACAATTTGAACTAACAATATACCATTTACAATAACCATTAGCTCCATCATTAAAGACAATTCGATTTTCTCGAGATAATTCATTTATAGCTTTTTCAATAAACAAATCATAATTCGTTTTAAATATATTACACTGCTCTAGCAATCTGTCTAGAGTTAGCCAACATTAATAATTGAATCACTTGGAATAGAAAATCTCGATAATTTTTTTATGTCCATTCAATCTTCGATTCAGTAAAATCTTTTTTAAGATAGTTTCACTTACTCGCTTAATTATTTGAACAGGATTCTCATTTTTCTGCTTCATTGTTACCAAATACCTTGTTCATCAACGCTATAGTTGCATAAATGCTCCTGAACCAATAAGATAATTTAACTGCATAGTTTTTGCAAGTTTTTTTATCCTTTTATTGATTTAATCATCTCTTCAATAAAGGTATTTTTATCTTCTGATAAACCGTATTTACATACAGTTGCTTATCTAACTTTGAAATAAACTTACTCCATTCAATATCTTATTTATTAGTAAAATCCTGAATTTGAACATTTTCAAATGCTAGTTTTGAAAGATTAACTTAAAGTGTCCATTTATTAAATCATTTGAAAATACCTAAATGCATCTTTTATTGCTTCCTCTTTTTCTGTTAGACAAATTGGTTGTTTTGAATCGCCATTTTTAGGTTTGTTAAAGTTTTCTCTTTCTTTAATTGCACACTTTTCTTTTACTTGTGCAATGTATAAGTTTGAAACCTTAATCCGTACTTATCAAAAATATATTGTTTTATATTATTGTAAGTACCTTTACATTCTGAAGAAGTCAAATCTAGCTCATCAGTGCATATTTCAATATCGATATGTCGTTTGGTTTTAAGTTTGGAAAGCAACACGATTGTCTCCACATAGCTCGATACCTAGATAATAATGTCTACGTTCGTAAGAATTTATCTACTGTTTTTTACGTGTGCGGAACCATAGCAAGAATGCCCATTTTCGCAAATGTCGTAGAAAGCTATTCTCTGCGTTTGAGGAAACAAAAACAAGTTAATACACTTCTATCTACTCATTATAAGCGAATACAGTAGCTTTGCAATTCACTCAAGGCATCAATAGTAGGGAGATGTACAGTGCCCACCTCATCATTACGAATTTTCCATCGTCTCAACATAGATTTCAATAGTATTCTTTTAGTTCATCAAAAGAAATTATTAAACCTATCGAGGCGAGGAGCTCCTTACGTTGCTCATAAAGGATATGAAGTAATTCTGTATTATCAGCTCCATAGTGAAGAAAATTATGACAATTACTACATAGTGAAATAATATTTTGTTCACGGTCTAAATCGACATCTGGAAAATCCAACCTTGCACATAAAGGAATCAAATGGTGCGGCTCCGTATAATTTATACCACTGCCTTTCCTTCGAAAAACAAAATGATCATTGTTAACCTCACAAAGATAATTAGCCATTCTAAGTGCATTTTGAGAAATTTTTCGGTCACGAGGATATATCTGTGTAGTATTAGATATCAGGGATTTAGGCGATTTTGATGTATTATTATATTGAGGGACCAGTTGAGAATCATGGAAATTGCAATCCATTTCCTTGTTTAATTCCTGAATAAACACCTGTTCTTCTCGCCTTTCTTGACTGTACTTATTCTTCAAAGTTTCTCGATTCAATATTTCTTTTGCAAGATCTCTGGCCTTCGGGGCCACTCGCTTACTCTGAATAACTATTCTCAGCGCATCTAATTCCTGCCCCATCTGAAATATGCGTCGTGCGCGAGGGATACGAAAATTTTGCCTATCTGACCTTGATGCTGAATTTTCGGTGAAGATTTTATGCGCTAATACATCTTCCGGTATTGATATATCTTTAAAATCATAATAAAAAGTAGCGAATACAGCTTTTCCTACAGCCGATAAAGTTGTATTCAAATCTACATATTTTGTATCCTTTTCATTCATTTTTCTCACCTCTTTTTACCAAACATTATGAAAAACAAAAAAATGTTTTAAGCTACAAATGTTTATTCTTGCAATCCTATATTTCTGTTATCCTAATAGATTTTAGGTAGTTGAATATACCATCATAATATTCTGGTTTTCTTGAAAAATCGACCACATCACCTTCGGGTACAAAAATTACTATCCCTTGACGAACTCTTGTTAGCAGTACCTTATAAGCATTTTTTAAATACCTTTGCCGTTGTTCAATGTTGATATGATTCCAATTCATGTTACGATAACAATAAAAATCGAAGTTATTTAAAACATATCTTAAATCCGCATCCCACGCTAGGACTCCATAGTCAATCTCAAGGTCCTGTACCTTAAATTCTGATGCTACCACTTCTAGATAAAATGATGAGTCAACATTATCCTTTCCATTTAGAAACCATCCAACATGATTTATTTCAGACGGTACCCACATATCAATTTCTTGAAGATACTTTCCTTCCGAACTAGCTAAAAGCCCATATCGTTTACTGCCTCTAGCTTTTGATTTGGCCCACGCTTTGGCCTTTTTAAAATCTCTTGTTAAAATAGTGAGATAAGTTTCGCTTAATTCTCGATATACAGGAGACGCTTGTTCCGGAAAATTATCTAACAATGCCTTCACAAAAGTTGCCAACTTTTCACTTTTAAAGGAACGCAATGATATCCCCAAATGCAAAGATGGTTCTACTACATACTATCTTCCATTAAGCAATACATCAATTGAAGAGTTTCCAACATACTTGGCATCTGTCATTTTATCCGAAAGAAAAACATTCCAATCAGGATAATTATCTTGTAACGTTCGAAACCAATCTTCTATTTCAGCTTCTCTTGTATATATTTCTTGATCTCCTCCTACAAGACAAATAATTGTTGCTCAGTCTTGATGTCGATTCATAATACTTATCAGAAACTCTGGTTCAGATTGATTAAAGTCATCAACACCATTTTTTATTTTCATGAAATTTGCAAGCGAGTTTTCATCCCGAGCTCTCTGCACTCCGTCAAATATAGCGACCTTTTCAACAAGAGGCTGATGCGGTAAGAGCCTCGTCTCTGAACTTGTGAATAACTTGAATAAACGCCTTTGTCTCACGCTTTGCCATAGCAATAGTAATTCCTTCTCGGCTCGCTCTATCCTTTGCTAGGACCATCTATAGAACATCCACTAACGGTCCATTTTCCGACAGAAATACTGCATGCTCATTATTTTCAAATTTATGGCGTTCATTTGCAATATTCAAACCCGCAAGCGTTTTGCCCGCCCTAGGAATACCCGTCACAAAACAGACTGCCTTTCGTTTATCTTTTTTACAGGAATCAATAATACAATTTATTGCACAAGTTGTGAGTGTTAAATTTTGAGCTCCAGCACCATTCTGAGATATATTTTCCATTGAATGTTCTCTGTAGAGAGCTTGTGTCGCTTCAATTATTGTAGGGGTTGGTGAATATCTTCAATTATGAATAATACTTGATAAATGCTTTTAGCAAGCCTTTACTTGTTGTATAAAAATACCTTTGCAATTCTATCATCCATAATTATAAATTTATTTTGAACCTTTGGAGCTTCGGTAGGAATACTAACCGGAATTATATATCGATCTTTATTCTCTTCATGGAAATATTTCAAATCAAGAGCATAGCCCATCACTTGATCCTCAGTTGCTTTTTTATACTTTCTATCACCAACTTTAAATTCAAGTAGGAAAATCACTCCGTTTACAATGCATACCACACCTATTCTATGGCCAATTCTCGGAACTGTATATTCAAAGCAGTTCAAAACCAACCAATTGTCCTTTAATATGGCAATTTCTTTGCGCCAAGCATTCTTCTATAAATCCGTTGTTTCAAATTCATCATTAATTAGCAACTGCTCAAGTATTACATCATCATTTAATTTCAAAAATGACTTTATTGATGAGGAATAATATTCTCTTCGCTCTACCATATAATCACCACTTTTCTTTTCTCTTATGAGTGCATTGAACTCGTTAAACACTAAATAGTAGTTTCTTGGAGAACTTTTTTAAGCTGAGAAGCTAATTTCTTCGCTATTGCTTTTGCCATAATTGGAGGCACGGCGTTACCTACCTGTTGATACTGTTTATCTTTTGTTCCGCAGAAAATAAAACTATCTGGAAATGTCTGTAGTCTTGCAGCCTCACGAATGCTGAGTGCACGATCTTTAGTTGGATGCACCCACATTGACTTTCGTACATTTACAACTGTCCCAGATGGCTCATCATACTTGAGGCGTAGATAAATCGTATTTTGTGTTCTTGAAATATCAGTATACGTATTGGTTTTCAGATCCTCAGATAACGCATGAAAATTCTGACCCTGTTCTAGCGCTTTGAAGCGTTCCATTGCCACATCAGTTGTTTTCGTGATGATGTGATTATGTAACACTGTTGAATCTCTGAGCGCCATTGCTAGTTCATTCAAATTATCTTTGCGAGCCAGCTGTATTCCGGTAACATCATCCGCAACATTATAGACTGGAGTAACATCGGCCAAATCTCCAATCGCATCTTCAACGGTTCTATATGGTCCTCCCTTATACTTACCTTCAGGTAATTTGATCTCCGTTGCAAGATCCTTTCGAATTCCCATTACAACAAACCGCATTCTTTTCTGCGGTACGCCAAAGTTAACCGCTGAAAGCACATCGGCAGTTATGGTATATCCATCCATTCCCTCACCAGTACCCAACTTGGCTTTTAAATAATCAAATACTGCAAAAGAGCGAATAATGGCAGAAAGTCCTTTTGTATCATCATAACGATCCACAACGATATCATTTGTATATATTTCGGTTGCCTTGCTTAGCATCCGTTGATACATAATCGCTGGTGCAATCAGTTTCTGCAACTGATCAGAACTAATTTTGTTATCAAAATAGTCTTGAATAGCAGAAAACGCAACACTATCAGCATGTAAAATATGATCATTAGTATCAAGAGATCTATGGTCAGAGATAATTTTTTTCAAACGCTTTTCATGTTTATTTAATACATCAAGTAATTTCTTTGGATTTTGTGTGGCCTTGAAAATAACATTTAGCTCCAAATAGTCAAAATCTGGCCAAATGTATTTTTCTATTTGTAAAGGATCTTGGATAATCTTTAAAGCATCATCAAAATAAAACTCTTCTTCAAGTAATTCCAACCTGGATGAATCTATCTCAATTATTCCACTGTTTACTAACGTTTGATCAGTTGTACACAAATAAAATCTGTGCACATCCGAACGTAGCATACTCACATTTTCCATAACAAAAGCCTTAGGCTTCAACTCTTGAATTGCGCGGATATACTGCTTTACAAGCGAATTGTTTTGGCTTATTGCATGATTTTTTTGCCTATTTGCATTAGAAAATCCTTGACAGGGCGGCCCCCCTATCACAACATCTATAGCTCCATATTTTTTCACAATTGAAGGGTAATCTGCCCCGCATACATCTCCGCAAACTTCCACGCCTGGGTGGTTCTTTCGATATGTTTCTTGCATAATCGGATTACTCTCAAAAGCAACTTTTATATCATATTTTTTTGTTTGTTGAAAACCAAGACTTAAACCTCCGGCTCCAGAAAACAAGTCAATTACTGTATACATTTATCCTCCATTTGCTGCTCAGCTTTGAATCCTTCTTCTATAGCTTTTTGAAGAAGTACGAGCAGACGCTTACATTGATATGTGTTTGGTATTTTTGCTGGTATTTTGCACGCAATACTTAATGCTGTTACATCAGTTGGTGTTACCATGTGTTTCGTTACAGTAAATTCTGCTAAACGTTTCCACATATCAATCGGATAATTGACAACCTCTGTTTGCGCATATATTCCATTTACAATTTTTTGTTCTTTTTTTGCAGCCCTTTGAGCAGACTTTTGTTCATCAACAGTAATCAAGCACGATTCCAATGAATCAGGGAGCTGAAGCTGGATTTTCTTCACTTCTTCCCAACACTCGTTACGTTTACACCATTGTGTTACGTTTGCTACTTTTCTAGATGGATCGGTAATACACAATAGAACCAATTCTGCCAACGCAATAAGTGATGTTCCAACTTGCTCCGGTAGTCCTTGTCGATTCCAAATAAGCATCAAATCAAGATCCGATCCTGGAAATTGTTTGTGAATAATCCTCCTAAATTGTGCAACCGTATAGTAGATAATATTTGCTCGATATCCACCTTCATACCAAGGTTGCTTTGGGATTGAACGTTCTAAGAACTGGAACAACAAAATTAACGATGCAGTTGCCTCAAAATAACGTTCATTAAATTGTTCTTCGTTAGCATGCCACTGTTCGTCTATAAATTCAGCAAAAGCATTAAAGTTCGTTTGCGCTCCTTTACTTACCGTATGCGGATATCCGCGCCAAGTATTTTGCACTTTGGCAAGATCAGTTTTCTTAATAACATTATTTTTAGGATGCTGAAGCTCAAACTGTTTCTTTTTAGCTGATGTCAAGCGCATTTGTTCCTGCAAATATTGACCTCTTGCACGTTCGTAGAACCATTTTGTCTCATACTGAGCGCCCTCAGAAGCAGGCGCAAAAAGCAATCTAGAAATTTGTTCCATTCTCCTATGGAATGGATGCGACGCAAAGAAATCAGCATCGCTAACTTTATTTTGATTATTTGATGAACGCGAAATATTACGAATCAATTCATCGGATTCTTCTGGTGTTGACTCATCAATTACTGTTAGTTTCATTTGAACATAAATGTTTGCTAAATCCGCTTTGTCTTTGTATCTTGCGTTTGAAATTGATGCCGTTGTTTGTCCACCATTAATAATCTGAAAATCCCTTGCGAAAGTAATAAATCTTCCGCTTTCAGTGTTTTCGATTACAACGTCCATTGCTGTAGCAGATATACCATTATTAAATGCAAAAAACATTTGTGGCATGTTCAAAATAGTCGAACGTATTTTTTTGTTAACAGCCACTTTTGTTGACAGGAATGATCGTACGTTTCCTTCAAGTAGTTTGCTTCCATATCTATCATAAATATCAGCCAGCACTGTACCCGGTATTACTCCAAGGTAACTGCTATATTGGTTTGTGACTGCAGAACTTGCTTCAAGGCACGGTATACCTGAACCGCAATATTCTTTGAAATCAATTTCAATAATTTGTCTGCCTAATTCAGAACAACAAACCCGAAACAATCGATCGACATCCCATATCTGACCTTCAACAGGAATGCCATTATAATCATCAATATCAACTGTTTTTATCGTCGCACTCATATCGGCGTCAGTAAAGATCAAAAATCGGTATTTTTGAATATTCTTCTCATGAAATCGCAAAAAATCAACTAAATCTGCGCAAGGTGTACTCATTTCTATCTCTCGATAAAGATTAGTTGTCAAAGCTGTTGATAAAAAGAGCCTTAACTCACCAAAACCATGATTTGCAACAGTATTTGTAATTCTACGTTCTAGATCATTTCCATCGAAGTTTGCAATAACGAGATTCATAGTATTATCAAATTCATCATATACATACCCATCAACTCGGTACTTACTTCTTCCGTTTTTACCCGTATAAAATGAAGGTGTAAAATCAGAAAGTACTTCGGCATCAATTAAATATTGTGCAATATTATCGACAAATGCCGCACATGATCCTTCTCCTGTGACAGCTGCCGCAGTTTTTATGCTTTCTAAAAAATCTTTTTTGAACTCGACGGAATTCATACTGTCCCTCCCTTACTTTGCCCACGAAACAATACTTGGAATGCTCAATTGGTATTCAGCACTTATCACTTCTGTAGGGATTTCCTTTCGTCTTAACCTTGGGAATGATTTATCTACTCGATATGCTTGTTTCGAAGAAAATACAAAAATCTGTTTATCGTAATCTGTCATGTCGATATATCCTGCTGACCCAAGCTTAAGTACAAATTCATCCAGTGCGCCAACCTCTTTTGACAAGATATTAAACATAGAATGAATCAAACCATACAATGTGAATGCTCCCACTTGTGCCGGTGCACATTTATCAATTCTGTACACAACAAGTTCTCCGTCATTATCGCAGTCCAATTGCCCTACCGATGATATTGATATACTTGTTGATGATACACCCGTTGCTTTTATCTCGTGCCATCCATCGTCATATAGGAAATCTTGATCTGCACCATCAGGGCCTACCCAACCTAAGACCGCATCTGTCGGTTTGGCACCAAGTTCAATTTTCTCTTTAAGAAATAACAATTCGCCAATTAGCCCCTTCCGAGCATTTGTTCCAAGAAGTGCCGAATGTTTATGATCTAGAAGTTTTAGCGATGTAGCATATCGTCTTAGAACTTTTAGCAAAGCCATATCTGATTTATCTACACAAGAAAACTCTATAATGTCGCACAACATTGTAATAAATGCATCTTCTTAGTGTCTGTCCAAAAGAACAAATGAAATAGCATATTTACCGTCTTTTCGTTGGTTACACGATGCTTCTATACTCTTTGATGAGGAAAGATTATCTAAAGGGCAATCACTTACAATCACAACCGATTTTTTGCTCCGGCGTTGCATAGCGGATAAACCAATCTAGTGGATGTTTTACTGACAATTGAAGAGACCCACCCGTATGATAGTTGATGGAATTCCACTTGTTTTTCAGCTCGTTTTCATAAGTATCCATTAATCCATTTCCTCCTCATCGTCATAGTTATCATCTACATCAATCCAATTTCTCAATTCTACAAGATTAACTTTGTAATTGGCTGTTTCTGTAGAATCTGTAGTCTCTGGGAAACCAACACCTAAAGCAAAAATGAATGGCGGTAAATCTTTATTCTCTGCTTTCGAGTAGTCGGCTTGAATAACATGCAACATCAAAATAGGTGGGCGTCCACTAATTAAGTATGTCTTGTCAGGAATATTTTTCTTCCCTGCATTCTTTGGTATACTCAAGAACCTCTCTTTTGCTAGCTTAATTTCATCCTTTGTTAGTCCGATACGAGTACATCCACCAGCACCAACACGAAGTTTCGTGCCACTAACACTCACCATTTTTTTGTCAGCTAGAATGTTACGTGTTTCTGTTTCTGGTATTTGTAAAACCTCGTCACCACACTCTAATCCACCTGGATAAGCTGTTCCAGTACCACCTTTTATAAGGACAACATCCCAGCCTTCTGGCCAACTGTGTTGTTCAATAAACTCCGCTAACGCTCGCCCATTAAAACTTAAATGCCATGGATTGGTTTCAAAATCCAATAGTAGTTGCGCAACTGCTTCTCCTGGTACATGCTCCCAGTAATAGTGTCCTTTGGTACGTTCATCATCTTCGAGCCGGCTTCCTATATCAGCTAATGACTTAACAAAATTTTTGAAAGATTTCTCATTTTCTGCAAGAATTGTTCTCGCAGCTTTTAAACGCGGAGTTTCCAGCAAATTACCTGACACAGTTACAGGACAAATAATATCGGTTGCTGTACGCATCTTATTTCTTGCTGTTATAATCAATGCACCGGGATCTTGACGAACCTTCAATCCAAAATCGCGAGGTGTTTGATGTGCATTACGCATCTTATCAATCTCATTTTTAAGCTCTGCTGTTGCGCGTGTTATTTGACTGTACCAATCTATTGCTTCTTGGGACATCCATACTTTTACTATATCACCGTAATTTGGACGATATCCAAACCAACGTCCCATCTGAAGCAATGTGTCATACATTTTTGTGTTTCTATGGAAATATGTAACGCATAATCCTTCAAGCGTTAATCCACGTGATAAACTGTTTCCGCCAACTGCTATAACACGAAGTCCATCATTTTTGTGATTGAAATAATCTAAACTAGCTGCACCAGTCTTCATATTTACAGCACGAACATCAATAGGCGCAACTGCCCTATAAAGGTAATTTCTGAGCAAGTCATTCCAGTCACTTCCTACAATTGAAGACAAGTCATATTTATTCCAAATCATATGTAACTCTCGTATGGATTTAATTTTTTCACTCTGTGCTGAAGGGAGTTGTGCATAGTTACGTAGATCAGATTTGATTTGCTCCAACCAAACATTTAAGACATCAGCTATTTGATTTTGCACCCTCGTATAAAGGCTAATATGAACCATCATGGATCGATGTTCTGTTACATCGCCTCTATAATCACGTATTGCATTGGCCAGAAGGAAATAATACGTTGCTTCAAATAAATCTTCAGGTAACCCTGTTACAATATGATCTTTTTTATGTTTAGCCGGAAAAAAGTCTTCCAGTTGTTCTGTGTCTATTTCTTCAAGAACGCCATAGTGATCACCATCATCTCCGAAAATCCGGTCAGCTCCAACATAATTTGTCGGTGTAGATAATGCGTATACAAAGTCCGCAGGAAACAGATCATCGTCTTTTCCTGGATCAATAAAAATGTTAGCAAACGGAGTTGCTGTAATTCCCAAATATGTCGTTTTACTAAACAACATTAACAATCTGCGAATACAATCATTAATAGCAGCCGGTTGAGAATCAGGATCCTTTGTGTTAACAGATGCATTATCCGCCTCATCGTCAATCAGCATTAATGGTAATTCAATCTGACCCGCAACATTCTGTGTATTATTATCAGACAACCACTTAATCAAGTTGTTAAGAATTCTCTTGTTCTTTTTAACTACCAAAACTACAGGACAATTTACATTTTCAATTCCAAGATTATTATTGCGTAAAATCTCACTATTAAAATCTTTTGTAACTGAGGTAAATGCTACTATTTTTTTGCTGGTTCCATAACGCCCGACACCAACAGGTTGATTTTTTATACCTTGCTCTGCTCTTGGATCAAGATAATATTCACTCTTTCTTCCCGTGCATTCAGCATCTAAACGTTCTTGGGTTTGCTTACGCAAATTCTCCTGCATTCCCGCCAAGATAATGATTATTCGATAACCTGTATCAGCGGCCTTATTACAAATAGCCGTATAATTCGCTGTTTTTCCTGATTGTACATCACCAAGAACAAGGCCTTTAATTGCAAAGTGTTCTTCGGCCGGATCACCACACAAATCAAGGATTTCATCTGATACTTTACCGAGATTAGTTGTAACTCGCGGATTCCAATGTTTTACTTCTTCTAGATACTTTTTGTATCTGTTCCAGAAAAAGAAATCAAAATCTGCTCGTTTCGCAGGAAGCCACGACTGGTGTCCATTATTTCGATCGTTAATATAAACGCCAACATCCATTTGAATTACCAATGACTGACGAAGACGCGCAAGAATGTCCCTAAATTCTTGATCATCCACAGGCATAATGGGTTTGTTTATCTCACGCATAACATTTGCTTTTTCGAAAAATTCCTCTTCAGTTGGCGGAATCTCTCTATAAAGATAATTTATATAAGCTGAAATAATATTTTCCAGCTGTTCAACACTGGGATTAGCCATTATTCAAAGCCTCCCATTTAACCTTTTCTACAGCATCCGGATACACAGAGAATGGTTCAATACTTGCCATTGTTTCAAGAAGTGCAAGTTTGTCCGCAATATTATCTTGCATATCGAGCATTACTTTTAAGGACATAATAATATCTGCAGAACTCGGCTCCTGCTCATTCTTCAACTGCTCATCATTATTTAAATCTACATACAGTTGATTTAACGGAAGTCCATGTTCTATCTGTTTGAACAGTGCAAAAAGTGGTACTTGCAATTCAGAATCTCGATCTATTATTTTTTGAACCATTGGGTGTTCTCGATTAATCTCATAATAAAAACCCTCGTGGGGATTCTTCATGCGATTCCACATATGTGTTGTAGTATCACTAATCTCTTTTTTCCCCCTGAAAGTCCATGTGCGTTTGCTACGCTCAGCTATTTTATCAATTATTACTTCTAGGTTTTTTCTTACTTCTGCTGGAGGCAATGCTGACGATTTCTTGATATCTAAAGTCCACAAATCATCTAAAGTATTTGGAATGTCCACTTGAATACGTGCAAGTTTAGATAAATCTCCTTGCCGCATCATCCGAAACCATGTTCCCCAAACTAGCAATCTCTTATTTCTATATATGTAGAACCCTTGTTGTTTTCGTAAGCCTTCTTTTCCTCCAAGTTGCTTTATTTCTTCAGCTGTCATTTTTGAAATATGAGGTAAAATGTATGGTCTAACAACTATTTTATGCCCATGAATTACCAATGTTTCATCATCCATAGCTTGAACACTTTTTTTTGCTAAAAACGGATCTGCCGGCAATACTTTTTCACCATTGATAGAAATCTGTATTTTTAATATTCCAGATTCTCCATTGAGGTATCTATGATATACAAGCGATAAATGTGTTCTTACACTATCAATCTTTCTTCCAAGCGCAAGCTCAAAATTGATTTCTTCGGCCTTCAATCTGTCTAATTTTTGCCATACTACTAAAGTTCCAAATTCATACTTCAGTAGCTTATCAATTTGCGGAATTGATGTCAACTCTTCTTGATCAAGAACCAAAAGAGACCAATCGCCCACCTCAGTAACATGATCAACATCCCAACGACGCCCCTCCACTATATCACCTTGTTTGGAAATAACGGTAAGGCATCGGCACTGCGATAGCGAAGCAGTTTTTAAACCTAATCCGAAACGTCCAAGATCTTTTGTGTCTCGTGTATCCATTGGATTTTTGCTACCATACTGCATAGCCAGATCTAGCTCTGTCTCCGACATTCCTTTACCATTATCAAGTATTGCAATATATGCCCCATCAATTGGGAAAAAATAAATATCTACTTTATTTGCCTCTGCAGCAATACTGTTATCAATAATGTCAGCAACAGCTGCTTCAGGGGAATATCCTATAGCACGAGTTGACTCTATCAACGTCGGCGCATATGGCGGTATTTTTTTTGTTTTCATATAACACCTCACTTCTACTACAACGACAAACGAATCGAATGGTAATAGACTCTACGGTACTTTTTGTTCCACACCTTTATCTTTTCAATAACCAGATACTATCGTCCTCGATAGTTTCCACAATATCCTCAAGGTGGTAATTCATTGATTCGCAGATTTTTATCAAAACGTCGGTAGTGATATTTTCTCCTTTACTGATTTCCAATCATCATGTCATAGTGCTTCTTCTGTTCCATCGTAGCCGCACAGTTGAAAAAAGTAATACTCCGGTATTGTCGGATGATATTCATGAGTGGAATTAGTACATTAATTACTTTGTATTCTTCCCAAAGGGTCACATAAAAATTTTGCACTGGATTATAATTGATTTCTTCAGTCATGATTTCCGGGTTCTCCTTTTTACAAAGTTTGATGGAGGACTTGTTGTCGACCATGCTTATCAAATAAAAATTCACAAACAAATATTTCTTCACCTGGTTACAGGTAATTTCTCTGTGGAAATAAGCGTTATGTGTCAGAATGAAAATCTGTTTGATATAGTCCGCCATCGTCGCCAGGTCCTCTCACTGCATTATTCTCGCAAATCTGAATCATCTCACGTACCAATACGCTGACGGTTCCACGTTAGCGTTTATTTTTTTGCTGTTTTTTGTGATGTTGTTTGTTCCGTTGTAGTAGGCTTTGAAGATCGAAGACTTTAACTTCTAAATCGGATTCAACTCTTCATCCTTATAAACAACAATAGTATCAAGCATACTTCCATAACTGTTCATATCCGAACATATTCACCGGGACCCATTCGTACCCACCTGATTTTCTATGTTTAAATCAGAAGCAGTAAACCCACCGCTTTCCGACGAAACACATCTATAGCCAAATGCACTTTTTAATTATAGCATATATATAGCACATATTTCTGCATTTTTCTACCGTTTGCATGAAATTTTGCAAATCCAAACGAATGCTTTCGCCATCCTGTCCTAAGCATGACATTAAACTACTTCTCCCGAAATTAGCTCACCTTCTTCGTGACCGCGAGATGTGTTCATAGCCGATGGATGGAAGAACATTAAACATAGCGTGCCTACTTAACGAACGGTAGCTCACTGATTCGAAGTGGAGAAATCCACCTAAGGTGACCATCTTATGAAAAGCAATACTGGTAGTCATACAGGTTATCTCCACTTCGGTTTAGCAACCGAAAAGAGACAATCATATGGCAATCAATGACAATTAGAGCACTCGCTTTATCTACATCCGTTCCACCAAAGAGAAAATTCCATGCATAGAGTAGCAGTTTCAGGACTCCACCGCATAACTGGAGCCGTCCGCAAAAAGCAATAGTATCATCACCACTATAAATGCCCGAAACAATTCATCTGGGTCTGCGATGATAGCTGTGAAAACTGTAAACACTATTTGGGCTACGGAATGCTCTCGCTCGATGCACCTAATACCGACAACGATAGCACGTTCCTTAATACTGATCTTACCCAGTGCGTTAGCATAGAAGATGTCTATGCCGACCGTACTCTTTTAGAGTAGCTGTTCAAGCATCTGCATGCGCTTGATCCTGATACCGACCACATCATTAAACCGAGAGCGAAAACGACAAGATTTCTAACCGTAGCTTTGCTAAGACCTTGGGCCGCAAGCAGTGCATCTTGTTTTTCTTTCTGACTGGGTCAGTCTCAATCGGTGGGGATTTTTTTAAATATTCGCTCAACTCTGTAATTTCTCTCCTGTGGGGAAGTGTGAGACACAACAAAACAGTATCTCAGAAACGAAGATAAGCGTCGTGAAGCAGGCTTATCACAAAAGCTAGACTAATGAACAGCCTGTTGTAGAAGTATCACCAAACCGGAGCTGCTCCCCAATTTACGTTGGAACAAGTAAGAGCTATACTGGCATATAAATCCCCTGTTGCTGTCCGCGAGCTACTTCTAAAATATGGAGCCAGCAAGCTGTCACAGATTGACCCGGAAGATTATGAAGCTCTCTTGAGAGAAGTGGAGGTGCTTGGCAATACCACCTAATGGACACGCAATTGTCTTTGCTCTCTCTGTAAATCGCTGGCTCCACTGCCCACCTTCTACAAGCCTCGGTAAAAGCTACGAGGATAATGGTAGCGACGGCGCAGCAGAAAGCACCGATGCACACGGCCTTTGCGAATATAAGCTTCGCAAGATGCTGGGCTAGACGGCTAAGAATCCTACCAAGCAACTGTCCTGGTACAGTGAGGAAATGTGGGACTGTGCAACCGGCCATGCCTCTTATATTCTTAAACAGGTAGAAGCCGCCAGCGAGGAACCGTTAAAACGCACCAGGAAACTTGGCAGCCTTAATCGAACACCAGCGGTAACCATAAAGCAGGCTCCCACTCACTTCACGATGTAGCAATCAGAAATGCAACTACCAAATCCTAATGGACAGGCCGAATACTTATACAAGCTGATTGATGCAGAGGTGAGAACAAATGGCACAAAGTAAGATAATGGTTATCCCAACAAAGCGGCAGGTAGGAAATTCCAACCGCAAGGATGACAAGTCAAAGCTCCGAGTCGAAACATACTACCGTGTCAGTACAGACAGCGATGAGCAGGCTACCAGCTATGAAGCTCAGATTGAGTACTATACGGACTATATTACGTGCAATCCCGAACGGAAGTTAGCTGGCATCTTCGCTGATGACGGTATTTCTGGCGCGAACACCAAAAAGTATACCAAATTTAACCATACGATTGATGAGTACGTGTCTGGAAACATCGATATAATTGTCGTAAAATCCATCAGCCATTTTGCACGAAATATCTTAGACTGCTTCAAATTCATCCGCAAGCTTAAGGAAAAGAATACTCCTGTCTACTTTGAGAAGAAATCCCGGGTGTCCAGTTTCAACCTTTCTTACAAGACAATTGTCAAACCAAGAACTATCCATCATGACCATACTAGAGTATGTTGAATTAAAAACAACTTGATTAGATAAAGCCGTGTCAAAACTAAAAGTTTTATCACCTACAATCAATTTCTCAGATTCTGTATTATTATCTGTGCCATCAGTCTTGACGTGTAGTTCAAATTTGGTAGTTATCGGTGTTGTTTCAGCCTCTGACGATAACTCTTCTGCCATTTTATAATTTCTTCATCGGATAAAGCTTTTAGTTCAGTAAATGTAGGTTTACTGTCCGCATTAGTGAAATGATAATAAGTTGTGTTACCTTTACCGTCGAAGTGTAGAATACCGTCTTGTATACAGTCATCCTTAGTAAGGGGTTTATCCCTATCATGAGTGCCTTTAAAAAACCATATACCTTCTTCTGAAAACGTCTCAGACAATGGTATTACCTTCGCCATTTCTTTTTCTCTCAATTTGTCTCTAGCTTCAGACGGTGATAATTCTTTTTGCCCGTAAGCCAGTTGGGATAATACCATAAGGCTTGTCGCGATTGCTAAGGTAAATCCCATAGTGATTTTTTTCATTTTCATTGTGATTTCTCCCTTGATTTTTAATATTTGGCTCTTTTCTGTAATCAAGAAATTACTTTCGCTTCCAACATTGAACAATATAAGCAGTAAAAAGCTTACAAGATTTATTACAATACCTGTAAAACACTTATACAATACATATATAGATTAAATATACGGACGGTTATGATATGTATTATTATGAAATTGGACAAAGAATTAGAAAATACAGAAAAGCATATAATCTCTCACAAGAACTGTTAGCTGACAAAATGCAAATCTCAACTACACATATGTCGCACATAGAGACAGGCAATACCAAGCTAAGCCTTGCAGTGTTAGTTAAGGTTGCAGAGGTACTATCTGGTTCAGGCAGATTTACTTCTTTTTAATGCACCACAAGTGAATAGAATGGTAAAAACAGATGAAATAATTGATGTTCTTAATTCCTGTGACACATAAGAGCTAATGATTATAACAGATGTGATAAAATTACTTGAAATCTCATTAGATAAAAATAATGATTAGGTGTATTGATTTTTAATGTAGCAATATCCCTTTTAAGTATTGACTTCCTTAATCCTCTCGGCAATCTGAAAGATTGCTATCTAAAATAATAGAACCCGACAATTAACCTGTCAGGTTCTATTTATAATGTCTGTTATTCATTAGTAGTAAAAGACTTGTATTATAAGTAAAAAACTGTGATATACACTGTGTTTTACTGAAGTTGTGAAAAAACACTTTATTTTATCGCAAAGGAACTAAATTCAGTTTATCTGTGTAGCAGGCTGTAGATATGAGTGATAATATTATTAAAAAATTAGAACCTCGTCGTCGTTAGCTACAAGGCTTTAATAAAACTTACTTAAACTCTATATATTTTAGTTTATTCCAATGTCATTTCTCATGCCGTTGATTAAATTTCGGCGGGATATTATAATTATATTATCCAGTGGGTCATCAACGTCTCCTACACGATACCCGGATATAAAAACATTATGGATAGCTACTTCAAATTCAACAAGACTATTCCGTACATCTTGTCCTGCATAGAGGTCAAAAATTACTTTCTCAGATTCACAAAAATCCTTATACTTATCACAAGCTATATTATATTCATCACGAATTTTTATTATCTTTTCTTTTGCGTACTCCCTGTTTGATATTTGTGTCTCGATATCATTTTTTCGCTGATAGTCTATGTTAGGAATGCTTAATTGATTTTTGTAATCTTCTACTTGATAATCTAATGATTGCAAAATAGAATCAAAATGTCCAAAAGAGTAATTTGGGGAATACTCAACATATTTCAAAACATCATTCGGTGAAGCTTTTGGAAAAAGATTGATTGTAGAAATTAAAACTTGATAAACCTCAGTTAACCTTTCTCTTTTTGATTGGAATTCTTGATTTCTTATTTCTGTGCTACTTTTATATTTAGAAATAAAAACAGTAGCAACTTGGGTAATTAGAGTTACAAATAAAGTTGCTCCTGCACCAATAAAAGTAGCTATCAACGTTTCTGACATTACAATATCTCCTTCCTTTTTTTAAATTATATTAGCCCAAAATATTTCAATGCTTCTTTGATATACCCTACCTTATTCGGTGGACACTGTTTCACCTCCGAATTTTCTTTCTTAGATTTATTATAATTCTCACCCATATCAAACCCATACATCCTTTTTACCTGTGCAATATAACTTGCTTGCACATTCACACCATATTTTTCTTTGACATATGCCTTTATGTTTGCGTAACTGGCTTTTTCTTTCGGTGCATCTTTTTTGAGGGATAATTTGACAACCGTCTCAACATGTGTTGCATTGCATGTTTTGTCATAACAATACTATACACACGACATCGTTACACAGTGATGACACAAATAATGTTTTATCCATTTATATGTTTACGATGCACAACAGTTTTAATAATATGATCATATGTCGTTAACCTATTATTCAGGACAAGGTTCTTTTTTATACCTTTTGTTCCATTTTTCTTCTGATATCCAAGTTCCTTCTGGTAACTGCCATAAACATTGTCCTGCCTGCTGATACTTCTCAATCAATTCCATTTCTGCATAAGCTAAGCGCTGCATATCGCGATAATAGTTATCACCCTTGAATTCAACCACCTTTAAGACTTTAATAATTATATGATAACCTTTTTTTATATTCTCATAGACCATCTTAGGGACAAGGTTTTCATATTGACCAGAATTAAACATACTGATATGACCGCCATTTGCAAATAGTCTATCTGCTATGCTGTAAGTTCTCCCTATATAAAGACATGTGCTTTCATCTTCTTTTTCAGAAAAAATACCATATACCCCTCTAATAACATCATGATCATTGAGCTCATCAGGTACTATAATTTTATTATTCTTTGCACGCTGAATCTCATCCGCAATTCTACTCATTCTCTTACCTCCACAAAACATAATATATCATTTACTATCATAGAAAGTTCTCTTCATGTTATGTTCAATAGTTGCAGTTATAATTATACATTATAAATATTGAATAGTCATGGAAAAAACAAAAAAGACTAGAGAAGCTGCGATCACATTATTATAATGATCAAAGCCTCTCTAGTCCTAATAATATAAGTTTACATCTGTTTTAAAACAAACTTCATTCTTTTTCGTATCATCTTCGTAGTACATAGATAAATTTCTATCTAATATTTCAAATGAGCACTCTGCCTTTCCATTCAGATTTTTGTTTTTAGCATTTTTCATAAGCACCTTTACAATATCAACATTTTCTTGAGTTGGATCACCAACAACTATCTTATAGATAAGATCATCAAATATATATCTGTTGATTTCAGGTCTTTCCTTTCGTTCTATAAGATAAGATTTCAATTTCTCTATATATTCTCTGAAATCTATATAGAACATCTCTCGTTCAAGATACCAGCATTTCTTATGATTCAGATTATTTCTCGTTACTTCAAGTAGTTTTGAAACAGAATTTACAGTTAGATTTTGATTTTCTATATTCCTTTTAATGATCAACATAGTTTGATCGATACTTTTGATATCTGCCTCCAACTGTCTTATTTCAGCAAACGAGTCATTGTAATATCTATCAAGATGAAATTTTTCTATAAAAGCATCGATGTCTCTATCTAAAGATTCAAATACCATTTCAATACTTTTCCAGCAAATTTCATCCAAAGCCTCTACATGGATCTTTTTACTTTCACATCTAAATCCTTTAATTGTACGTGAGGACAAGCACTTCCAAATTTCACTTTTTTGATTTTGCAATACTCTGGTAAATAACGATCCGCAAAAGCCACAGATAATCTTCTCTGAATAAAAATAGCTTCGTCTTCCTTCCAAGAAATCATGTAGTATATCAGAAGGTAATGCATAAAAATGCCGAAAAGATTTATATTCTGACGCTGTAATGATTGGTGGTATAATAGCTTCCTTAGTGTTAATAGATGTACGATATCTTTTGTCTTTTAAAATTTTCGCGATTCTATTCTGAGTCCAATCATCTTCATGATAAATACGTCGTAACTCATATGCAATTATCAAAAGACTCATATTCGAAAGCATTGAATCAACCATAAACCGAATTTTTTTATATTGGTCATTTTTTATTCGAATATCGCAAGTTTCTAAATTGACCTCATAACCATAACAATTTATATAGTCCTCTAGGAGAGGAGTAGTGCTGTTCTCAAGTTCTGGAAAGATTTCCTTCATATCAAATTCAGACATTACTGTCTTATGCTCTTTCATGTATATCATTTTGATATCGTCTCTTTTGATTTTTTCAGAGAGAATATGATACAGATTTCTCTTGCTACCATTATCTCGGTTATTGTCAATGACTAAAATATCAATTTCTCCATGTTGGCAAGATTCGATCAATGTGCCAATGCCTTTAAAATCTGTATCTTTTATTTTTGTGTCAGTATACCAGCCTTGAATGACTAATCGCTTTGCTTTACAGATTTCAGCCAGATATTGACTCTGATATTTTTCCTTTGCATCATACACTGATTTTTCAGTTTTATAGGAAATCAGTACAGCTACATTGACAAACCTTTCTAAATTATTATTGTTCACTTTCATATTCTCCCTTTCTTCCTATAATATCTTCAAAATCCACAGATATGATTACCTCAATATTCACTTTGACTTCTTTATTTATCACCTTTTCATGATATTCATACTCAAATTCTAAAAGAGTGTGTTTTTTATTTATAGAAGATTTATTTGCATCTTTGAAAATTTTACTGAATTTGAACTGCGAATCAAATACAAAATCCAACACATATGGCATAAAACCATTTTCTCTATTTTTACCAACGATAATACATTTCACTAATTGATTGAATAACTCTTCATCAAACTCATTCAAGCTGTTCCTTTGCTGAATATACTCTTTCATCTCATTAAGACGTTTTCTTATCGTAATCATGAATTCGCCTCTATTAGATAACTTAGTTATTTCTTCGTCAAGGATCTCCAACCTATTCTTAAACTCTTGACTCTTTTCTTTAAAAACTTCTTTCGATATAAATTGATCTAAAAATGTATCGAGCAGCTTCTCACTCTTACTTTGAAGCAGTGTTTTTTCTTTTTCCATCTTTCTCAATTTTATTTCTATATCATCAGTAACAATGATATCCTTTATCCTGATCATCAATTCTTCGAATACATCATTTCTATTTAACTTCAATCTGTTAATACATTCCTGAAATATTTCTTTCACAGCTTTATCCTTAATAGATTTTGAGAAATCTGTTTTTGCCTCACCTTTACTTTTTCGGTTGCATTGCCAAACAACATTTTCATACTTACTGGCAGGATTCTGAATCCTTCGAATATAGGTAGAACCACAATGACCACAAACCATCCGATTGCTCAATGTGTACTTCTGATTGTTTCTCGCTCTGGGAACGATTGATTTTTCTTTAATCATTCTCTGTACTGTCTCAAAAATTTTTGGTGCGATGATTGCTGGATGATTATTCTTCTTATAATATTGATCTGATTCACCATTATTGACACATCTTACTTTGGTCAGTGGATCCTTCGTAAATGTTTTACCCTGTCTGACATCTCCTCTATACTTTTCATTCATTAAGATCAAACGTATTGAGCTTCCAGACCATTTTTTACTTCCTGTTTTTGTTAGATATCCTTTCTTCATACAGAGTTTGGCAATAGCAGCAAATCCCTTTCCTTGCAGATAAGCGTTAAAGATAAATCTGACAATATCCGCTTCCTTTTCATTTACACGAAGTTCTTTTGCGACCCGATCATAATCATATCCAAGACATCCGGAAAAGCCTATCAATTCACCTCTGTCCATCTTCATAGCAAGTCCCATTTTTACATTATGGGATGTTTCCTCTACTTGCTGTTGAGCATGTGAACTGAGATCTGTAATTCTTTGTTCACTGTTTTCACCCAAAGTATGAAGTCTGTTAGATTCAAAGAATATATCGATATTTCTTTCTTTTAGAAGTCGGGCACAACGAATCGTATCAAGCGTATTTCTGGCAAATCTAGTAATTGATTTCGTTATCAACATATCAAATTTGCCATCCATCGCATCTCGCATCATTTCATTGAACGCATCTCTGTTCACTGTAGAGGTTCCTGTTTTTGCTTCATCTGCATATATCTTTATAAGTTTCCAGTTAGGATGCCTTTTGACTAATTCACTATAGTATTTGATCATAGAATCATAACTTTTTTTCTGTTCTGGATCATCTGTACTAACGCGTACATATGCGACTACTCTCAAATCTAATTTTCTATTGAAATAGTCATCATCATATAATATGGTTGCTGGTATCCTTGTTATATTTTCGTACATAATATCACCCCTAATCCACATTCCATTATGTCGTGCAAATCAGGGTTTGTCAGCGTATAAATCCACATTTGATTCATACCCATAATCTCTATTGATTTTTGATAATAATTCATGATATTCCGCATAACTCAAAAGACCTGCATTCAACAGGTCTTTTGCCATCGCTTTCAACATGCAATATCTAACATAATCTTTAGTCAACATCGCTCCTTTCATTCTTTAGTGTATTTACTGCTATTTCTACCTTGATATCCTTGATGAACACTTTATCTTTTAAATTCCCGTTCTTTTTGTAATAATAAAATCCAGACTTCATCATAAAAGATCCAATAATGATATGATCATAAATATCGTCTTCGATTTCTTCATTTATCCATTCTTCAGAACACATACCTAATACATAAGTCAGTTTGAATGGTTCATTTTCTTGAATTTTATTAAAATCACCAACGAGCACCTTACTAACTACGTTTTGAAAAAGTTCCTGATCAAAACCATTTGGCATAGAAGAATTAGCAAAATATGTTTGAATCGCTTTGATCTTATCAACAGCATAGTTTTTTTCAGCATACCTGTTTTCTAATTCGCTTATTGAATAACATATCTTGTTTTTTTCATCCACTAAATCGGAACTCTTATTACTGAATTCATCTTCTGTAATAAGACCATCTAAGAACAGATCCAATATCTTCATTTCATCCTCTTTATTTTTCCTTAATTTATTTTGTTGCTGCAATAAGGACTCATTTCCCTTTGAACATAATACAGCTTCAACATAATGTATCAACTCTTCAAATATACCTTCATAGCTATCATACATGATTCTCATAGCTTCTATGAATCCTCTTTCAAGTAATTGCATTCTTATCGTCGTACTGCTTGTACAGCGATTACCTTTTAGTTTTCCTATACACTTCATATATTGTTTTCTGACAACAAAATTGCGGCCGCATTCTATACACTTCACTTTTAATCGCATAGGATTATTTTCAGTCAATTCTCTTTTGGTGGTATGTTTCCCTCTCGTCTTAGTATTTCGAGTTCCCAGTTTTTTCTGCACTTTTTCAAAATCGCTACGTTCAATAATCGCTGGATGATGAAAATGTACAGTAACCATATCTACTTCACCTAGATTTTTTACTATATTTTTTTTCAAAGGATCTGGTACAAAAAGTTTATTGAAAGTAACATCACCTATATACATTTCATTTTTCAATACCTTAAGCACACCGCCATCATTCCACGGATTATTTTTAATCGTTCGATAACCCTTTTCGTTCAAAATTTGCGATATAAATGCAACCCCATATCCTTCTAAATAGAGGCCAAAGATTTCCTTGACGATTTTCGCTTCACTTTCAATAATATATACTTCATCGGTCTCAACATTATGTCCATAACCTATACACCTGAACCAACGCTTTCCCTGTCCGTTATTTATTTTATAACGCTTTCCTTCTTTAACATTCATGGAAGCATCAAAAACATATTCCTGAGCACCATTGGCATAATCGGTAAGTTCCTGTTCACCTTCCAATGTAAGTGTATGAATTCCTTTCGATTCAAAATAAACATCTACACCAATCTCTCTCAATCGTTTGACATATTGAAGAGTAGTTAATGTGTTTCTTGCAAATCTTGAAATAGATTTTGTAATGATCATATCAATTTTTCCAGAAAAACAGTCTTTCAATAATCGTTTGAATTCTTTTCTATCTTTCACTCCAGTACCACTTACTCCAACGTCAGAATAAATGCCTGCCATGCTCCACATAGGGTTTTCGTTGATCATTTTTTCATAATAAGAGACCTGTGAATTATTACTATACTCTCGTTCATTACTGCTGACTCGCGCATATACTGCAACTCTCAATTTTCTATTAAGAAAGCACTGTTCCTGTTCGTCAGCAGCTATTCGTATTACATCTGGCATGCTATCCCATCCTTTCTTATCACCATTATGTCGTGTTGTAAAAAGGAAGTCAGCGGCTTTTTATAACGATTTTACATTGCAAATCATTTTTGTCGTTCCAATCGCTTTTTTGCATTTAAGAAAGTTGTTTCATCCTTTTCAACCAAAATCATATTTCTTCCTTTTTTCAAAGCAGCCTCTCCAGAAACACCAGAACCCGCAAATTGATCTAAACCAGTCTCCTGTTCCATAGAAACAAGTTCTATGATTTCTTCAAGTAGTTGAAGCGGTTTCTCTGCCCGATGCACCCTCTCACTTTTACATGGAGGCTGATGAACAAACTCTGGTGGCAGCATCTTTTTAGTACCACTCATATAATGTTCTACTTCAGGTTCTTTTATATCCTTTTTCACATCTCTTCTCAATGAGCGTGCCTTTCCTTTGCTAAAGAACACTACACTTTCCCTATCTTTTACTTTCCTTCCTGTATTCGCTTTAAATTGGCCTTTTCTCCATGGAACGATCGCGTAAAATCGGAAACCGGCAGTTATCGCCATATCCTCGATATCGTTCAGATATTTTCGATTTTCTTCATTCTTATCCGGTAGAAATTCAATCAAAAAACACCCATTCTTCAAAACTCTCTTCTTTTCTTTGAAGTCTTCTAATGTATAACGAAAGCATTCATAGGATGCAAAATCACGATTGCCTCCCTTATTTGAAATAAGATCATAGGGATGGTCGGTAATGATAAAATCGATACTGCCGTCTTTAATAAAGGAAAGGTTTCGACCATCGCCATTGATCAGCAGACATGTAGCTTCACCTTTTGAAACTGAATAAACGCCTCTTGCTACTCTTGTAAACAAACCTTGTTCGATGCCTTCATATATACGTGCTCTTATGCTGGGAAGCTGTACATCTTTATTGTGTACATTCACTACAGCCTCTTCTGCTTCTTTGAGTGTAAAATTTTCTGTATCTGCAAAGTAATCGAACAAGGTCATCTGTATCCCTTTTTCCTGCTTTCGCAAACTTTCTCCTTTCCTACCTTGATCTATCATTTTTTATTTCCAATCGCTGTTTCACATTTATTTTCTGCTGAATCAATTTACCAGCCTTGCTTCCAACATCTTCCCAGCAGCAGAAGAAATTAGTTTCACCAGTCCAGTCATTTTCATATCTCATGTTTCTGATCAAAACTTTCTGAGACCAGTCATGTCTGCCTCTAACATCTGACATAGATACATAAACATACTGATCACTTTTTTTGTCTTTTAGAACCGCAGAAAAACAATAATGATTTTTATTGAATTTTGATAACTCCAAATCATTATTTTCAGCCATTTGCTTTAGATCACTTTTCATATCTCTGAGAAACCTCTTGAAATCTTCTCCTATACAGGTCCCTGTACTGAATTCATGTAGTAACCATTTTTCAAATTTCACATCTCATCTCCTTATCTTTCTCACTCTAAATGACTACTACCTTTCCATATAACGATCATCTATTGCCTTTATCATCCTGATTGTTTTATTTCCTTGTGTCATATTGACCATGGCATCAAGTTCTGGCAGAAGATTTATGTATTCCTTTGTCATTCTAAATCTTCCATGAATCCTGCCTTCATCATCAATATGCTCTACAACCAAAACATCGTTAATGAATCTTGTAAAATTCTGATCCACAGTGTCTTGTAACAGGATCATATCACCTACCTGAATATCCTGATGAAGCTGACTTATCTGCTCTGATGTTAGCTTTTTGAACGTTCCCCCTGAGCTGCTTCTGATAAGAACGTGATCTTCTTTATAAAATATCTTGCCAGGATATAATTTTTCGTACAGCATCTGCTTATTCCAGTCTATCCTTGATGATTTTTTCCTTATAGGTGAATAGCAACACCTTGACACATTAGAAAATTTTCTCATGTGATTTTCATCCTTTCTTTCTATCTTTCAAGCATATCTGCTTTTCTTTGTTTATCTAATTTTCTAGCCTTGCTCTTGATATCAACAAGCAATTCTGGATGATAGTAATACGTCATTGGCAGCATCCATGCATTGCCTTCATCCATCAACATAGGTGGAGTTGTTGAAGGCTGTAAACTGTCACCTATGACAACCATACCCGGAACACCCTGCAAAGCCAGTTGGATATAGCAGGACAGTGCCATAGTTTGATCGATATCCTGCGCATACATCATATAGTTCTTTAAGGGCATCCCTCTTTCTCTAATCACATTTGCTGCTGCAATCAACATGACACCCGTCCCACAACAGGGATCTGCAATATTCTGTATATCCTTCTGTTTTGATGTATCAAGCTCTGAGATGTTGATTTCAGCCATAAATTTACCGACTGGATATGGTGTAAGAAACTGCCCGGATTTAAAACTCGTCATGTTGAGCCGCTCACAAATCCTACCAAGAAGATCCTGATCCATATTGAACTCCAGTGCATCCACCAATGTATCAAATATCATTTCAAACTTCTTATCTTCAATTCCTGATGATCTGATACGCCTATTTAATTCATCTACACGATTCTTATCAGTCTTTAATTGACTGGCTAAATTGAGTTTCTTAGATGCAAAAGCAACAAAAGAGGCATACGCCTCTCTGTCGCTTAATCTTCCGTTTGCTGCATTACTGATTTGATCTGCTAATTTCTTTTCATAATCTATACTACGATCCAATCATTCCTCCTTTTTATCTTTGTCTGTCGTTTTGCTTGTTCTTCACGCGATGTTTATCAGATCGGATATCCGATAAATGAACTTCCTCAAATAGATTAAAATCTTCCAAACATGCAAATACCATATACTTTTCCTTTTTATTTTTGAAGAACTTCAAATTTTCTTTCTTCATCATTTCCATAGCTGTTCCTTTATCGATTTCATTTGTGTAAGGCATTATATATTCATGCATACCTGATCCATCTGTTGCAATCACGATACCTGTAGATGGACCATATTTCTTTTCAGCTTTCTTATACTCTTTTTCCCAGTCTTTTAAGTCAACTAGATGCGAAAGCAAGATTTCCACACAGTAATCTTTAAGTTCTCCCCAGGGAGAATATTCTTCCATATTACTTGTCATCTCATAGCAAAATGGATCTTCCTTTCCTTTATTCAATTCAACGATCTTGTCTGTCAGCTTTTTTAGGTCATATTCATCACTTATGTATAGTTCATCTGGCCCTGACATATAATTTTGTTTCCATTCGCCTATTTTCTTGCCTTCCAGATAAATATTTCCCTGATGCAGAAGTTCATCCTCATGTCCTCTGAAGTTCTTTAAATTCTTCAATTCTAAACCGTTTATTTTTGCCATATTCTATCCTTTCTTTTAGTGAAACATATCTCTATCCATTTGACGTATCCTTTGCTTACATCGATTCGGTCTTTGGACATTCAACATTAGTGGAAAATCTTCATCATGGAGTTGATGTATGAATTCCTGCATTCCCTTTTTCTGTTTGATATGCAGTTCCTCATCATACATAGGTAGCATTTGATAAAAATTGATGGTCTTATCTTCTCTCTTTAATCTCATAACATCATAATTCTTGTTACAGGCTGTAACAAGTCCAATCGTTTTCATGTCTGTTCCATCTGTTAATGATGTGCCATCACCAAACGTATGCCCATAGCCTATCCATGAATTTTCACGTATTGGTGTTTTCAAAATATCCAGCATCTTTTGGATCGGCCATAAACTTGCAGGATCATCTTTGTCAAAACCCGAATCTTTTGGAAGCAGCATCACAAGTTCTGCTCTGTCCAATTCGCCTTCAAATCCAGGAGGAACATTCATCTTGTAGGCTCCTCCGCCCATTGATACAAGTTTATAATAGTCATCATTATCGGTTGGTTCTATGACCGCAATATCAAAATGTACATCTTCTGATACTTTCTCATGAAAAATATAAGCGATCTCTCCAAATGACAGCTCTATGTATGCTTCGAGATGTGCCATTTCATCTGGAGAATACATAATAGCCTCTTCCTGTCTATTCATTCTTTTATCTCTCCTTCACCAGCTCTTTTGCTCTAGTTTTCTTTGATTTACTCAATAGTGTTTCATCGGCATACAGTTCTTTACCTGAATACATGATGCGGCTGATATTCTGAAAATCAAAATCGTCTCTATGCCAGTTAGATTCATTCTGCTTATGCTCTCTTAAAAATTTTTCAACTCTTTCATATGCTTTTCCATAATCACTAATATCATATGTATCAGCCTGTTTTAGAGAAGATAGCAGACGAGATTTCGGAAACTTGAATTCTAATGAATCTTCACCATATGTAATTGTAAGATTCACATTAACAGCATCTTTCTCCTCCAGAGCCTTTATCAATGCTTTCTTTTTGTGCAGCAGATCATACTCTCCATTTTCATTTTCAAGAATCTTACCTATGACATCTGCAGTGAATATGGAATTCAAAATACAGGTACCGATTGAGATTCTAAAATCCTGATCTGTCAGCATTTTATTTTTTTCGTGTTCTACAGTTGAAATTTTATCTATCAAATAATCCAGCAGTACCCTATCAGTTGTCCAATAGGGATCATCCTGTAGTTTTGATAGATTACAATAGATACCATCTGTTGTCTTAATTTTGTTTTCCAGACTGCTGTCTTCTTTGATAAAATCACAGTCATGTGTCAAAAAGTATGTGATTCCATTATCCTTTAACACATTAAAGCGATACGGTTCCTGAGCCTGATATGCTGTCAGTGCTTCTTTTTCAAGAGCATCTGCATTCTCTAAAGCATATCTCTGTATGCTGCTTTCAATTTCTGAAAAAAGCTTCTCTTTCAATCCTCCGAAATTCATATCATCGATATGAATGTCAAAATCCCCTTTCTCGATGATCCAATGAAATCTTGAATTCACATTAAACAGCTGGTCTCTTTCACTATCATATATAGCAGCATATTTTAATTCGTCATCGAAAAACACATTACGACTCTCACACATATAGATGGTGGAAAAACGCTCCGTGATATCATGCTTTAACAATAATGTTCTTAATTTCCACTGGGAATCAACTGTCACAGATGTTTTCTCTTTACTTCTTATAAATTTACTTATTTCTTGATTTCTTTGATTGCTATTCAATCTCACTCCTTACTTTTATTTAATTTATTGAATCTTGCATGTCCTGTTTCACTTGCACAGCATTCACATAAAACATCGTCGTCTTGTCCGACTGCCATTTTCCTGCAACGCCGACACATGTGATAGCAAGCTCCGTCATACATAGCTGTAAGCGGCAATTCAAATTGCTCGGCTAGTCTATCTATCATACCCTGCTCTGTTTCCTTTGTAATCCTCTGCTTCAAAGCACTTTCAAGCAATACCTGTCCGTCAACATCACAAAAGAAATATCTGTATCTATCACTCATCGCAAAGTCCTCCTTTCCTCTCCATTATGTCGCGCTTTCTAAATACTGTCAGCCTATCTATGACGTACCGGCAAAAGAAGCTGCAGATGACATTGATCTTCATCTGGTCGAAAAATGAAAGGTTTGTTATCTGCATTATAATAAAGAGTACAGGTCTTGGAACTTAATGCTTTGAGTGCTTCTAACATATACTGCTGATTGCAGTGAAAACATACATTCGGATTACCTTCGACACTAATATACTCAATCGATTCAACGCTTGATCCCACTTCTCTGCTCTCACTGGTGATCAGCAGTTCATCGGTGAGCAATTCAATTCCAACAATCGTCACACCGTCTTCTTTATTGAAAGCAGTCCTATCAAGAGCAGAAAACAGTTTATCTGTTTCCAGTGTCAGCATTGTTTCAAATCTATCTGGTATCAGCTTCCCCGTATCTGGAAAACTGCCTTCAAGCAGAACACTCTGTAAAATGACGTTTCTGTTACTGATCAATGCCTTGCGTTCATTGAAATACACATACAGCTCTTCGTCTCCTATAAATATACTTGCAAAAAGAGAAAGCATTTTTTTAGGTATCGTGAGTATACAGTTTTTCTCACATATAACCGGTATCACCAGCTGTGAAAGGCGATAAGAATCTGATCCTGTAACGATACATGACTGCTTTGTGATATTAAAATTGAGTCCACCTAAGACTGGTCGTGTCTGCTGATCAGACGCTGAGAAAATCGTTTTGTCTATGGCATTCTCTAAGGCCGATGCCGCTACAGAGAAATGTGCTTCCGGAAAACCGAAATCAATGCTTGGATACTGATCATCCGCAAAGATGACCAGTTTCATTTCTGCCTTTTCACTTTTCAATTTAAGCAGTTTCCCTTCCTTTCTGACCCAAATTGAACCATCGGCAGCTTTTTTCACGATTTCAAAGAATAGACGTCCATCAACTACGCATTCTCCATTTTCATATATTTCTAAATCTGTATCAATAAATTCCTGCATACTGACAGTCCCATCGCTGACGATGATATTGACACCTGTATTTTCCACTGTGATCTTGATTCCCTTGTAAACAGGTAAGACCGCTGTTGTTGTAAAGAGTTTTGATATCCTGTTCATGACATCATTGATTTGCTTTTTGCTTATCTTAAAATTCAACTTTCCTCCATCCTATTTAAAATATTGACTATCTACTTCTATGTTTTTGACAGTAGATTCATTTTCTATCTGTACGATATAGTATGGGATATCCTCATCATGACGAAATGTCAGAACATGATGGATATTACATTCTTTATCCGGACAAGTGATTTTTTGTTCATCCATGGAAACTGTTTTCTGCTCATTATCATAGATGCGTATCTTCACGCTTTCTGCTTCTGTAAGTTCCTCTATGATGATATGGTTTCCTGTAGTATCACGATATGCCTCTTTAACCGGTAATATCGTATTCTTTCCCATATCCAGCTGCACATTCATGTTTCGGTCATAAATATCCGTATCCATTATCATATCTTGGATATAAGGATAGGCAAATACTATACCTGCACCTGCTATCAAAAGAAATATCACACACATGAAGATGATCTTGACAGCTTTTGGTAATTTTATTTTTTTTCTTTGTTTTGATGATTCTGTCAATGAAGAACAGGCAATCATTTTATCTTCCAGATTTGAATCGATATCTTTTCTTTCAATCAGGTAAAGTCGATCTTCACTTTTTAATATCTTCCTCAATTCTATTCCTTCAGCTTCCACCTCATTTTCCGTTACCAGTAAAATGATTGCATACCGATGAAGAAGCTGAAACATACCGATCAAAAATCCAATCTCCTCAATGCTAGAAAAAGAAGCACAGTCAAGAATGATCATTTTCACGTTTGATAGATGATTGACGCTATTAAGGTACTGGACATCAGGACACAACAGAGTATTGCTTCTACTCTGTTTAATGGATAGATAAAGATGCTCCATCTGTTCACTGCATATGATGACGGTCAAAGGTGTCTTATTTTTCCTGACCTGCTGCTGATTCATCTCTCTTTGTATATCATCTTCAAATTTCTCTGTACTGTTTTTTTCTATTGGTTCATCATTCAACAGAGCTTTCAGATCTTTTTTACTGATCACGCTGCATCACCGCTTCTCTTGGTTTCACTCTTGAATCAAATACTTTGATACGCTTAAATCCCATAGAATCACAATAATAAGCTCTGTCATCCAACATGACGATATCAGATACACTGAGACTTCTCATTTTCTTTGCATATGGTCTGTCATCCCTGTTAAAAAGGATATAAAGTTTTTCAAGCAGTTCTAACTCGCTATCACCTCGTTCGATCCCGTTATTACTATAAACTCTCTTATAGCCGAATTTTCTCAAGTCGAGAGAATCCTCTATCTGATGATGTTTTACGTTATAGTCAAAAGAGAAGAAAGTAAAATCATTCTTCTCCGTTTGATATATTTCTAATTTCATTTTACCTCCGTTCCTTAGTGCAAGATGTGCATAAGATGGTAATCCTTTGCTGACATTTCATCTGGTTGAATATCAAACGTATCTTTATCCATCAGCAATGTAAATAAGACATTTCTATCATTTCTCAAAATGCTTTCGATCAGTTCAAGATTTTTTCTTTCTGCCGGCATAAATGATGTTCCTTCATTATATTCGATATATAGGCAAGCACTGCATTGAGTAACTACACTAATATCTCTAAAAGTATCTTCAAGTGCATCCAGTGATGCCAGTATCTTAAGATATGTAACAACTTGAATCATCTTATCCATGTGTGATTCTTCAAAAGCATATTTGTAAGTACGAAAGAAAGCTGCAGCCGCCTGCTCAAGTTCCGCCATAAATAATGGATTGATTTTCAATGTAACAGCCTCTATGGGACTTTCTTCATCAAGACTGCTGTTCATCTCTCCAATAATTTTTCCATCAAAGTAGATCCTTGATCTTATTTCATTTTCTTCATCTGTTAGTTTTTTAATCATTACTTTACCAATTCTAGCCATACGCTCCTCTTTCTCTCCCTCATAGGGAGTTTTAATATTTCTGTTATCTCGTCAGATCATTTTGTCGCCTTCTGTCCTGCTTCAATGTTCTGACATTTTCTAATTTTTTATAATTCAATACGATTTCCTGCTCTCCACGATTCAAAAAGACAGCAAATACATCTTCCTTCTTTATTTCAGCTTTATATACCACTCCTTCATCACTAAATCGAAAAGCAAACCATTTCGCTATATCTTTTGAAAGTGTCCATGACAATGCCTTATGATCCTGATTTTTCTTAACACCCAGGTAGACCTTAAATTTATCTGGCAATCGTTCATACCCAATAAGTTCCTTATCATCCATCATAAAAGTAGGATCACATTGCTTAAAAAGATTTATGAGTTCTGTTTTCGTGAAACTATCATCATGATTGGGAAATTCCATTCGAATCCATGCATCAGAAAGAAACCTTGAGAGATCTTCTCTGGAAAGATAGAAATGCGTGTATTTAAGAAATGCCAGCAGATAAGGCTTTTGCAATATCATCGAAAAATCCTGAAACTCCTCAACTTTATCTATTCTGGATTTCACCTGTGCCTTAGCTTTGTTCAGAGCCTCATGATCTTCCATAAAATTACACATATTATCCTTTTCATCTATGAATACAGGAGAGGAAAAGAACGGATGATGAAGAAGCATTTCACCAAAAATAGGATCAGTAACGATATCAAGTTCCAGAAATGATTCTGCAACCGTTTTGCAGCTTTCCAGATCTGTTTTATTCTTCATATCCACATGCTCCTTTGCACCTTGACTTATAATGACTTTTCATAAGCTCTATCCTTTATCTTTTTCTTCTGCTCTTCCTGCTTCTTTTTTAGTTTTTCTAGGAATACTTCATCATAGTCCATTTCATCCCAATATGTCTCAGGAAACTGCCAGTCAACTGCATCAAATACATCCTCTGCGAACTCTTCAAATTCACAGAGTTTAAGAAAATCCTGATATCGGTATAGTTCATCACCAAGTTCAGGTATATAACATATTTCATCAGAATGACTGTAAAAAGCCCATTCGTTCTTATAAACGAATCCCTGCTCTGTACCGCCTCTTGTAACATCCAGCAGTTCTCCATCGATATCCAGTTTAATTTCTCCAATGCTGGAATTACGATCAAGGAAATTTTTGATCTTCAAATCATAGTTTCCAAGATAATACGATTCTATATGTTCATTATCATGCCCTGCCAGAATACAGATCCTGTCCTCTCCCATTTGCAAAGGAACACTGCTCGCATATACAGTGATTGGTTTTCCAAGTTCTTCTGCAAAGGTTTTAAATACTTTGTTTGTTCTTTTCGCATAACGAAGAGCATGCTCTATATGCTCTTTTTTAAAATCAATCATTACACCTCTTTCTTATATTTTCTTATTGATACGATAATTCAATGCGCCGATATCCTCATGAAAATCTGTGCTTTCAATTTCTGGAATATAGGCAATCAGTGGTCCATCGTTTCTGACCGGTTCTTCCAAATAAAATTTCAACGAATCGTAGAAATCATACTGACTGCAGTCTTCCAGCGTCGTCAGCATTGGGTTCATACGCATACGGATAACGATAGCTTTTCCATCTTCCAGCTTCATTAGTTCATTAGCATTTATCAGCGGTCTTGCCATCAATGAACGACTGATATTCCCATGCGGATGCATCAAAAAAACAGACTCACCAGTCTGCTCACTTACGGATTCTGTTTCTATGGTCTTGCTGCCGATCTTATCGGATATTTCTTTTGCTGTTTCCAAATTTTGAGTAGAGATATAGATCATCAGATTACAGTTTGCCTTGATCGTTGCTGTCATCTCTTTGCCATAGATCTCTTCCAGCTGTCCGAAATCCTGAATATAGAGATGAAACTGAATATTCTTTCCTCTTGCAATACTCAACTTCTTGCCAAAATCGCCCTGTTTTCCTGATGCCGGCGTTTCATCCCAGAAGTAATGAAACTTTCTTCTCAGTCTGCCATTTGTTTCATTAGCCTTGATGGAAAGTACACGATAGATCTCATCAATAAAAAGATTAGCCAAAGAATCCATATTTGACTTTTCATCCGGATTCACAAGAAAAACAGCTGTTGGTTTTGACGAAAACTGTGTCATATCAAAGGTAGACTTCATCGTCTGTTTAGCAACCAGTGAACTGGAAAACATCCCCAGCGTAGCACATGCAGAAACGTAGAAACTCATACGTGTTCGATCCGTAGCCAATGCTGCAGGACCAAATGCAGTTCTTGCAATATGACCAACTGGAAGATTGTTGAAATAATCATTCAAAGGCACATGGTCGTCTTCATCAGGCTGTCCAAGCGTTCCAAGGATCTGATAGCATGTATAAAGATTTTTCTGTTCTTCTGGACAGTCTGCTCCTGCTACTGCGAGGATCAGTGCTGCAATGATCGCCCGCTCTCCGTCTGTCCATATCTTCTCGCTCGCCTTGCTTTCCGGACAAAGCGCAGCAGCAATATCTTTCGCATACAAATCTGCCTCATCCACATTACCTTCATTTAGACAACGTATTACGGAACTCATTGGATTCCACTGATCGCCCGTCCATTGTTTTCTTAGATCAAGCAATATGACATGATATCCCTGTTCTACAAGGTAATTTCGATACATCTTGTAGAGTTCTTTCTTAGGATCATTTACAAAGAAAGATTCCTTATTGATGATCAGGTGTAGCGTAACTTTTGCCTTACCGGTTCCCCTTGCACTCAGTATATTGTTTTCATCGATTGTAACAGGACCAGCGCATGAAAAATTCTGTTCAATGTCCTCCATGTCTGTTATATCAAAATACTTGTTAAGATCAACAGTCATCTTGTCACTGATATAGATGACATTTCGTTTACAGTGGAAAAAACCTGTAACTACATCTTTAACATGACTGATAAATCTCTTGAAATGATAAAGAACAAAGATGCCGGCAATATTGAAATCATCCTGTCTCTGCATTCGGCTCATATATTTGTCATATGCCGCCTTGCTCAATATGATCAGTTTCAGATTTTTTGTATCTCTTACCTTTGCCTGTGTAGCAACCATGATTGAAGGTATCAGCGTTTTTCTAGTTTTACCAGAACTTGTCGTACCAATAATGATGCTGTGGATACATTCACATTCATGCCATATCCTCTGTCCAATCTTTCTAACAACCATACCTCCGGAGCTTTCTTTGCCACCTTTCAATCCATCGCGATATAGGATACGCTTTGTAAATATCCTATTGATTTCATGTTCATCCGCCCAGTGAGCAGAACCGTGTTCATCATGATTCTGCAACATAGCAAGACTTCTTGTCATCAAAAGAACGATCATTCCTGACAGACATAGCCAAACGACCATATACTTCATAGCAGAGGTCAGACTATCATACAAATAAAATGGATCAAGGTAGTGATAAAACGCTCGCTGTGAAAGAGTAAAACTATCAAAAACAAAAACGGTGATCATAGGTGCGATATAAAAGACCAATGCACCTAGTGAGAGATATGTTCCAATCCTTTTTCTCAAAGATCACGCCCCTTCTCCATATCCAGTCTTCCTTTTTCATTCAGTCTTATTTTCCTTTTTTCAGAAGCCATGGATTCCAGCTCCTTTTTAGAAAATTCACACTGTCTGTCTCCATATAAGAGGGTCACCTTATCAATATCACAAAAATCATCAAACTCCTTTAATGTTATTTCCAGAGAATCGCTCGTATTGAACACGATATAACCCTCTTCCTGTCTGACCTCACCGATACGGTCTTTAACAATTTCATCAAAGTTGTTCATCTTGCTTATAAAATTATCCAACTCTTTCCTGCATTTAATCAATCCTTCATATTCCTTTGAATACAGATCATAAAGTATAGATGATATCGTTTCCTGACTGCAGGATACTCCAGTTTCATACTGATCACTTATTTCATTCAACAGATATGCCTTCAACCTTAATTTATTCATCTTCTTGCTGTCCTTGGCAATGTTGGAAATATACTCCGCAAGGTACTCATCCTTATCAAAATATTTATGCTCATCGAATTTACCGCAGTCTGACAGAAAAAAGCTGACTTGATCCTTTGGTTCCTGAGCATTTTTATTGAAGATATGCATGAGATAGCCATAATAGCTTTTTTCTGATTTAAAGGATCTCATATCCTCTTTACGCTGCTGCTCAGGAATATTAATCACCTTTTCCACAAAATCTGGATCATGACAATCACTCATGAGATCAAGATAAAACTGCAGATGTGCATGTTCTTCTGATTTAAGACATACAGATATCTCATCATCATCCAGACCATTCTTGATCCCGCTGATCATTGCTTCAAAACCTTTTCTATCTTTAGCTTCATCCAGGATCATCTGCACCTCTGATGGTAGGATTCCCTGCAGGACAGCATCTGTCATAGCTGGATAAAGTTCTGATTGATAGTCAAAATCACTGATTTCTGTAAATGGGAGCTCAGCTGCATGACATTCACGAATCGCCTTCATCGCTTCTGCGCTTTTCTGATCATCAAAAATATTTTCATAGTAATTCTTTTCCAGTTCTTTCTGCTTCAAGAACAGGCGCAGCTCATTCATCTGTTCTACGGAATATACTTCCGGCTTAGCATACAGAAGTATCTGTTCCTCTGTAAAACCATCCCTCAGTCCCTTATTGATCTGTTCAAGAACATCACTCTGTATTTGGGAATCCTGAAACATCTTCAGCAATTCCTTGATTTTCATGACCTCATTTTCTTTAATGAAGTTAAAATATTGCTCGATATGCTTTTCATCAAAGTCAGGCTTAGATATCAGTTTCAGACTTACTGCATTCATTCCACTGTCTACCGCTTTTCGAAGAACATCTCGCTGCCCTTTATTGAATTTCTTAGCATAGATCAGATCGATGTATATTCGATTTCTTTCAACCTTGCTTGCTATAACAACCTCCTTTTTTTCTTGTTGTCTTACGTGTGAGATAATGGATCATATAACGATTTGTCCTCTTCTTTTTCGTGAAATGATGCAGGGAACAGAATCGCAGTAATTGGTTGATTCCCTTGATATTGTAGAGAATAAACTTCATATTTAATAATCCATCGTCCATATCTTTCATGAGGTTGACCATCAATTCATCAACACAATTTTCTTTCATCGCAAGGATCTTAACGTCCTCTGATTGTAAAAATTCCAATAAGGAACAATCAAGTAAAAAATCACAGACTTCCAACCGATTCCTGTTGATGAAAAAACAAGTATCCCTCCAGCTGTATATACGCACTGGAATGTTCCTCTCATTGTACTTCATTGTCATGATATATTTCATATCATGAAGCATGTTCCACCTCTTCCTCTCGTCTTCTTTCCTTTTCAACTTCTTTCAGCATAAGCTGCTGATCACGCATCCTAATACGTGTCATCTGCTTCATTAAAGATATCTCGTGGCATAATGATCGCATACTGTAACGCATCAGATCAAAGCCATATGGCCTTATCATTTTTCTGATTTCTCTGTTATATTCTTTTTTAGGCAAATATTCAGAAAATCTCAATTCATGATTTTCTTCCTTCATTTCACGAAAGAGCTTGATCATTTTTAAGACTGCATTACCTAACGAGCCATAAAGACGATGTATCTGATCGTTGATATATTCTGATTGCTTGGTACCTTCACCATATAAGGACTCATTGCTCTGATGAACGTCTTCCAGTTGTTTAAGAAATATCCTATAATCATCTTTCATCCCATCCTGTTTCAATAGAATCTCGATCATCTTATCCAGTTCCTCTTTGAATGGCTCCATAGCATGTGCATTATAGCTAAGTCTGCCTTTTTGTGGCAGCACTTCATCGAGATAGGCCAACTGCTTGAAGAACTCATTTCTTAGTTTAAATCTAGGATGAAGAAATTCACGACTTTCAAATGTTCTTTCAGAACGATAGGATGCCAGCTGCTCAATGAGCATATCATCATTTAGCAGATTTCTGATATTCATCAGTACCTTTCTGCCAGCATCTTCCATATCTTTCAGCAGGACACTTCTATCTATGACTTCTCTTGCGATAGCGGCTCTGATTCTAGTGATGGACTCCGACCTGAACAAAGTACGATCAAGTGGATCACTTCGGTTATAAAAATAAAAATGTACATGAGGGTGATCTGTATTCACATGATAGAACCCTCCCCAACAGACATCCTTCAAAGGAATGCCCTTTTCCTGTGCCATCTTAACCACGACCTTTCTTGTCAGCGAAACGAAATCCTTTTTTGTTTTTAGACCAAATTCAATGGCATCCTCTCTCGTAAACGATATGACACTCTGCCATATATAAGAAGGTCGATATGCCTGATACTCATCCATGATTGCTTCATAAGATTTATCTCCCTGTGAATCAAAACCACCACAAGAGCCTTTACGATAAAAGTAATAAGAGAACATGTCTTCAGCATCATGTTCTCCTTTCTGCTCAAGCAATGTCTTATCAGCGCGATCATCTTTATTGAAATAGTCGATTGCCTGTTCAAAATCGTTGATCGAATTCATGGGTTTGTATCGTGTATTAAAAAATAGGGTACTCATGAGTAGCCCTATCTCGTTCTATCATCTTTGATTCTTTTTTTGTCCTTCAACAGGTCAAGTGTTTTTCCATAAGCAACATACTCATCTTTCAAAGCAATGATCTTATTATTTGAACTCCTGCAAAATGATTCTGGTGCTTTGAACTGCTCATAATATTTTCTTGCTAAATCATCGTTTAAAGAAATAAAATCACCATCATCATCTATTCCACAAATAAAAAAATCTCCTGCAACAATATCATACATTTCATCATCCATGTACAATGCACGATTTAAAGGCAGTCCTAATAGCTTACCTTCCTCATTGCATATGATCGCTACCATATCATCATAAGGATATGTAGCCTGTATATCACCGCCTACCTCTTGCTGCAGCGAATCTAAGTCCTTACTGATTTCTTTCATATAAGGCAATTTCCCTGGTTCGATTTTAAGAACCTTCATCGATCATCTCCTTTTCTCATATTCGTTTTGCTTTTCTTTGTACATTTTCTTTATTTCTTTTTCCACTGTATCCTTCATGGAATGTAGCTGTTTGCTGGCATCCTTTCGAACCAGTGAATCGTATCTTTTCTTTGTAATCTCTCCATAACTTCCAAGCATCTTCACAGGATCGATATGCAATAAGACTTTTATGTTATCGTCAGCACCTTTATACTCATAGCCTCTTCCGTAAATTGCGATTGCCAAAGAACCTTCCTTGGTAATTCCAAAATCACAGCCATTTTTAAAATCATAGCCATATAAATGTTCGCTAAGTTCACTTACATCTGGTACTACGTAATAGCGAACAGGAGAGTCTTTATATGCTACATCGACACATTCTGCTCGTATCGTTAATGCAGAAAGAAACAATGGTTCCTTATACAAAGAATCAAATATAGTATCAATCTCTTTTTCATGGATATCGATGATACGATCATCACATTCCATGATTGGAAATTTATGCATAGATTCATAACCTCTCGCTCGCAGGATATCATCACTGCTGCGTTCGATACCAGGATATCTTCTTTTTAAAATAACTTTGGCATTATTACCAAGTTCAACTTTGCATCTGTAGTTTTCTTTCAATTCTCTCTCTTCTAAAACTTCCTGAATGATTTCAGCAAGTGATCTTGCTCTTTGCTGCTCACATTCCATTAAGTAATCATATGTTTCAGGACCGGCAAAATTATATTCAAAAACTGTCCATTCATCTTTTTCTTGGTTGTTATCGAATACTTTGCCAAATTCTCCGTCGGAAAGATTCAGAATAGTATAAACCTCTTCTATGTCCTCAAGCAGTTGAGCATCATCTCTGTTTACCATATAATCTTTGTAGAAGTCATTCACTGTGACATCTTTATCATCAACAGATATATAGACGCCATCTGTAAGCATTTTGACCTGAAATGTTTCCAAATCCGTTTTCTGTTTGGCCTGTATTTTATATTTCACTAACGATACCTGTCATCCCTCAACTTAGGCTTTGGCTCAGTTTCGCAAAATGGATTTCCAAGTAAACCGGCTCTATACCTATCGTCATAAAGCTTTTCATTACCAAGTAATTCTTTGAGAAATTTCTTTGACAGACCAGTTCCACTACACAGCCAAGGACTGAGCTCTTCAAATGATACTTCTTCATACCAGTCGTTTGAAACCATATACTTTATCATATTGACCATTGCGCGATGAATTCCTTTTGGAATCTCTTTACCTTCATATATCAATTTCTTATTTTCCATGTATCATCCTTTCCTCTTTACTGGTCTTTTCGCTTGCTACGATGATATTCCTCACGAGCCATATCTTTTGTATCACTCATGATCTGCTGAACTTCCATGCTATTCAGATGCAAAGCATCTCGCAGCATATATTTAGTAAGATACAAGTTCTGTAAAAGCAGCATAGGAATTTCTTTATTCTTCTGACTCTGCTTGTTCATGGTCCGCTCCAATGCTTCCTGCATCAACAGAATAATGGTATCCATAGACTTTGTGATGAAGCCTTCTTGAACACCTTTTTCAAGTAGAAGACGAATATATCTGGCAACTTCCATATCATTATCACTTGCTTCTTTCTGCAGGTCTTCATATAGATCAGGTGGAAGTCGAATCGTCTTCGTAATCATTTTTTCTCTATTTTTGATTGGAATAAAATCTGTGATATCACATTCGAACACGGAATTGTATCTTTGAATCTGATAGTTTGACGGATTTCTTCGACCCGTTTCATGTGCGGATATTACGGAACGAGGAAGTCCTGTTTTTTCCGCCAATTCTTCCTGTTTCAGTTTTGCCCGAATTCGTAACGATCGAATGACCTCTCCTATCTGAAATTCATTCTCTTTGATATCTGCATCCTTCCTTTTCATTTATCTTGAACGTAGTGTATCTTTTGTTCTATGATATCTTTTCATCTCAATCCTTTTTTCTTTTTCAGTATAAGGTACTAATTGGTCTTCATAAAACTCAGGTTGATATTCCTTATACTCTGGATATTTCATTTCTTCACAGATTTCTATTTTATCTGAATCTTTCGCCCATTCACCAACCAGATGATCATTATTTCCTCTATAATCACCACCACCTAAACCATTTCCTAATGCTAATAAAAGTGGTAAAGGAGCAATCGTTGCATGATACCATTTACCACGATCTTGAAAAGCACCAAGATGAATATCTAAAGGACAGTGCTCCATATCAACAAAACGTTTTTGATTATGATTAAAAATATATCGGAAATCAATGCTGATATCTTCAGCATAATTCAACCTTTTAAATCGAGATTGAATATGAGAATACAGTGAATTACATCCAAATTCTTTTTCTAAATCACGTATCAAATCTGAATGATACAGAGCACTTTCACTATCTGCATAATCACCTATCACGTATATACGATCACCCTTCCATTCATTATCCATTAACTCTTCCAAAGATAATACAATAGGATTCCTATTATATGACCATTCCATCAATTTCACGAATCCATCGCCTTGCATATATTCTTGTTTATCTACATTTGCTACTAAATAATACTGACCCATCATTCCTCCTTTTGTTTTAATTTGGGTATCAAAAAAAGAAAGATTGCTCTTTCCTTTAAATTTATAATTATCATTCATCTATCGCGTTGCTGATCATTAGACTTAACAGAATGCTTTTTGTTAATATCATTCGCAATATATATCATGATATCATCCTTAGACACTTGTTTTTCTGCATCATCATAGCTGATTGCTTCACCTCTTATTGAAGATTCTTCTATCACAGCCAGCACTAATTCTTTCGGCGGATGTTCCGAATATTTTTCATAATCACAAAAAATTTTATTGACATCTTTTGCTTTCTGTTCATCTATCACTGGACGATGATTAACGCTTTTAAAACCAAATGGAACTTTACTTTTTTCCTCTATTTGTTCTTTTCCAAATGCAGTATAGTCCTTACTTAGCTGTAGACTCTCCTTATTCCTATCGACAAAATCATAGAAATTTTTTCGCTCTTCCTTTGACAGTCTACTCAACATATTTTTTAACGAAATGAAATCATTATCTAATTCTACCAATTTAGCGATCAGTGGCAGTAATGATTTTGGAATAGATAAATCAATAACGTCATCTTCATTATTTTTGTAATATGTTTTTTCATTCATTTGCTAGTACCCCTCTCTTAGTTTTTTTTAATTATACCATATGAATCTATTTATATTAGTAACTATCCTATTGTATAATTCTCTAATTCTTTGATTCAAATACCCTTAAAATACTTTAATCAGTATTTTAGCAGGATAAGGAAAGAGAGCGCACCGATGCACTCCTTTCCAGCTTGAACAACTCACTAGAAGTGAGTTTTTTCCTTTGTTTATAAGCCTTTTACGATATTATGCATCGTGAACATTTGTGTCGCAGACACAACCAAAAGAGATCGCATCATTAACGTATGTGCTTTCTCTGTAGTGCATTGGTCATAGGAATAGTCGTATGATGCACTTTTATCATTTCAAGATACAGATTTATATGTGTCGGTGATACAGTGCTATTACTTCATAGACTACTTTTTATAATACATAGGGACATACATCCTAGAATTCTGAATAGATCACTGATTCAAGATACAAATCAATTACAGATTATAAGATTCATTTTATCTTTCCCTCTCATCTCGCATCTTTAACTTTACCGTTTCAATTTCTTCATCAGTGTGGATATCAACTTGGGTCAATGTCATTGTTGCTCTAACCGGCAATAAAAAACAATCATCGTTTTCATACCACAATGGTTCTATGAATGACAAAGGAAGATAATCACCATCATTCGTCATATAATTTTCTGTAATATCATCTGCGATATACACATCTTCCTCTATCTTATGCTGCATCACAAACAGGTAATCATCTGAGATCAGATCATAATCGCTCTTATATTTCTTTCCAAGTTCCTGTTCTATTTTCTTAAACTCAACAGGAGAAAACAAACTTGATTCCTCATGAAGTGTTTTGAGATTTTCATATGCCCTTTTTAAATAAAGCAGCTCAAGTTTAACTTCCATATGACACACACTTTCCTTTTTACTATCTATATCGGTCATCAGAAGACCTCTCTTTTTTCCATTCTTTATATTTGACTTTTGGAATTTTAGCTTTTCCCATCTGCATAGGAACCAGATATTTAAGTATATCTTCTCGTAGATATTTATTAGGAATCAGATCAGCAAATTTTCCCATCGTTGTTACTACACATTCATCATTAAGATCAATCAAAGCATAATCTTGAGTATATGGAGCAGAAGCTATGAACGCTGCAATATTTTTGGGACTGCTCTCTATTTTACCTATAAATTTTGTTGGTCTTCTACAACTACTTTCATACACATCTAAATAATCTTTTTTCAAAATCAACCCTTTCTTTCATTTTTAGTACGTACTTACCTTTTCGCATGCATTTCATTTTTTTCTAATGCAGACATATTTCTTCTCATCATTTTCTAAAATCCCATAACAATCTGGGATTGAAAAATATCTCCTTTTGTATCGAAAATCCATTTCTTACATTCTCAATATCTGTACTCCATGTCTCCATATGCAGATGTGGACCTGTTACATTTCCAGTAGCGCCACTGTATCCTACAAGTTCGCCTGCTTTGACTTTTTCTCCCACTTTACGAAAGGATAATTCTCTCATGTGACAGTAGATAATAACCAGAGATCCATTTCGCATCATCAAAGTATTGCCTCCAACTTCAGAATAATAAACGACTTCGACAGTCACATCTGTTGCTGCATAGAGCTCTGTTCCAGTCGGCACAGCGATATCCATTCCATAGTGCATACTCCATTCACCAAACGGATTATACATGCCAACTTCCGCTATGCCCGACCATTCCTTCACAGGTAAAGTCAAGTTCAGCCTACGATACTCATTCAGTGATTTTGGAATATTTCCTATCGTTGTTGTATCTGCACTTTCTTCATTCTTTTCAATTAGCTCTTTGATTTTTTCTTTATTCAGTTTTTCAAATTCAGGTTGTTCAACAAGACGTTCGATGAATTTATCAAGTGATACTTCCGAATACTCCTCACCCTTTTTCTCAAGTGCCAGCATCACAATCTCCTTCGCTCGATCATATTTAATAATGAATGGATCTTTGATCATACACGAGGGAACAATCACCCATGCGATATGTATGCTGATATGGGTTTCTTCATAAACATCCTGTAATGGTTTTTGCCATACTTCCTTGTACAGTTTCTGTCCCATCTCTGAGGCGAGGATACCGTTCACACTCGTCACTTCATCTGCTGTCGTTGCACTGAAAGAACTCATTACCAGCAGCAAGATCACGATGATGATCATCAATGGTGCAGCTAATGAAATCAATGCTTTCTTTAATTCTCTTAATCCTAATTCCTGCATCAGCTTCTCTGTTCATTTAATAGGAAAGAATCAAATAACTCTTTGCAAGAATCCGGCAGTACCACATCAATCTGTAGTGCGTTCGCACCTAGATCCATATGGCATTGACCGATTTCTGCATATTGCAGATACTCAGCATCCTTATCCGAGATGATCTTGTTCGTTTTCAGATATTGGATACTTTCAGCTTCCTGCTTGAAAAAGAATTTATAATTACTGTTCCCAATAATAGCTGTACCATATTCCTTTACATTCTCAGAAAGCATATCCAGAACTTCCTGTGTAGATGAAGTAAGTCCTCCATTGTATTTACGAATGACTTTGATCAGAAGTTTTTGAAACTGCATAACTTCTGGCATATTCTTGTTCAAAAGGATATGGCATTCATCCTCATAGATCTGAATCCACTTTTTAAACTTTCCACTGATTATTTCTGTTAAGACATAAGACAGAATATTATAATACTGCGTTCTAAGGACTGTGGTATCTTTGTTCTGCAGTCCTGCAAGATTGAAGCAGATCGTATCATTATCAAGACTGACATTTGTATGACCATTAAACATTGGACTGTCTGCTCCGACTGCCATTCGCTTGATGAAGTTCTTAGCTATCTCCATTCGATTTTTCTTATCAAGATTATCTTTATCTGCTTTCTCAAAACGTTCTTCCATGATCTCATAAAGGTCCTTCATGACTGGAAAATCCGTAGGCAGTTTTTTGACGATATCCTCTGCTGTTGTTTCAAAAGAGAAGCCCCATTTCTTATATAACTCTTCTACTGCATCCTCAACTTCACTCAGCATGATACGGTCAAGTCCTGTAAAATACATCCCAAAGAATGTACGTAAGAATTGAATATGCGATGCTAATGGAAAGATACGATGTAATGGAACTTTATCTCCTGAATCGTCATCATCGATAGTAATACGTATCTGCAATGGGTTGATGATACCAAGTACACCATTAGAACAGTTGATGATCTCACCACCCAGATAGCGTGTGAGCTTATTCATCTGTTTACCTTCAACGTCAATGATGATCTGTTTCATTCCTCTCGTAAATCTATGCATGATCAGATACATCAGAAAATAAGTCTTACCAGATCCTGTACAGCCAAATACGACCTCATTGCTGTTCGTTCTGCTCCTGCTCTTGACCAGATGGTTGTAGAAGATTGCTCCTCCCATACTTCTGGAACGTCCGATCAGGATTGGCAGATGTTCATCAGACAATGATTCAAAAACAAATGGAAATCCCCAGGACAACACATTACAAACGACATCTCTTGTGTATTCCTTGATATGATTTCGACAGACCGGAGCAGATGATAAAAACAATTCCTTTTGATCAAAAAAGCCCTGACGTATCAGCATATCATAATTGCTTGTTTCCTGAACCAGAACATTTTCCAATTCCGTCAACTCTTCAATCGAAGCTGCTTCCAATCTCAGCGTAATGACAAAGCTAACTGATTTCTTCGTACCTCTTGATAGATTCTCAATCATGAGCTGTACGGATTCCATATCGTTCTTCAATTTCTCCTGTTCAGAACGCTTCGTTGCCTTGTCAAAATTCTTGCATAAATTATTGTACTGTTTATCATAGGTCTTCACCAGTCTTGCTGAATCACAATCTTCCACATGTAGTGAAAAATCCACTCCACGAAATCCAGTCAGATAACTGATCCATGCGAAGAATGGAAAATCCGGATAGGAATAGATATGAAAGGTCTTGCAGTAGACGCCATCTACATAGATACACTGTGATAGACCATTCTTATCTACCTGCAAGCCTGTTGGCGAGATATAATCGATTGCTGTCAGGTCTTTCAGTGATCTGATATCCTTCGTCTCATACAGACTGCGGAATGGATTATAATAGCGATAGATTGTTTGCAGATGCTCATAAAAACTGATTTCATTCGCTGAGAACACTGACTTAAATAGATACAATGCATCATGACAGATCTTTTTCAATTCTGTCAGATCCTTATGTCTAAAAATGATATAGAAATATTTATCGACCAGATCACGATTTCCTGTCGATGATGAGATGAATCGTTTTTCATTTTCCAGAATCTCAAAACGTAGGCGATCGGCTTCACAGCTTAAAGCGAGTGGTTTCTGCAACTCATTCAACTGTTCTACATAGGTGTTGATATCCGAACCAGTTTCAGAACTGTAGATCTGATAATTGGTGAATTTCTTGTTATTGACGAACGACTCAAATACATTTACATATTTCGTCTGCTCCCGTTCTCTCAGATTGAAAATATTGATCGGACTGATTGCAATAGCCCCGATATATTCTTCTGTATCCTTTAACTGGATGGTCTCATTTTCTTCATCAATAATCAGATTCAGAAAATCCTTCGTATCCTCCAGCTTCTTTTTCTTTTTAAATTTCTTTAATTTTAATTTTGGTTTTTTAAATTTCGGCACTTACACATCCAATCTCTGTTGTTTTCGTATCATTCCCTCTTTCAAAGAGGAAATATCTTTTTCTGTTTTTTTGTCATCTTTTTCATGAAGACAACTTCTTACCTTTTCATCAAAATCAAACAGCTGTAAGATGAAATCATCATTGCAGATGATCTGATTCTGTAATTCTATGCAGCCATCCATATCACCGTCTTCAATAACAGTGATCATTTTTCTTTTCATAGCGAGATTACTGGAAAGCAGACTTTGGATCAATGTCGGTGTGACATCCTCTTCGGCCATCTCCACATCTACAACTAATGATGGTATACCTATCTTTTTTTCTTTCACAGGATGATGCTTTCTAATCTCTATGATCAGAAGGGCTACTCCCAATAAGATAATAATGACATCTAATAAGATATCCATACTCACTCTTCCTCTCTTCTTGTATCTTGTATATATATCTTCTGGATAAAAAGGTAACGTATTCCTTTCAGGATGATATCCAGAAAACGCTGCTGTGTTGTCGGAACCTCTATAAGCAAAGCACCCATAAAAATCACTAGCGTGATCGTCCACTGATATGCAAATCCTTTATCGTACAGCTGCAGAAAATAAAAACAGACTGCACCGCAGACTGCCATCAGCAACACTTCTTTTAAAGAAAAACCAAGGACAAAATTATCCTTAATCATCTTTTTCTTTGGTATGAAATAAATCGTATTCTCGTCTATCTGAATCTCCTTTCCTTGCTTGCTCTTGCTTTGTTCATCCGATCAGAAGTCGGCATCTTTGAAAACTGCCGATCTGTTTGGACTGGTCCAGACTCACCTGTTTTTCCACCAGACATACCTGAGGAAGAATCTCTTCCTCTTGGCGGAACCGCATCATGCAGCACATATGGATTTTTACCTCCAAACGCTGCTTTGACATCTGCTTCTTTTCTACCTCTTTTGAACTGATCACCAAGACCTCCATTAGGATTTTTTAATTTGTTTCTGATACCATGATAGGCATCACTGCCTAATATCGCAGCAGCCCCGCCAGGACCACCACCATATTTCATTGCATCCTTTACATGTGCTGAACTTCGCATGATGGAATCTTTGATTCCACCTGCTTTTGAGACACCAGCTCCTGCCATACGTGCACCAGCACCAGCCATGTTTGCAAGATGTTTTGGTGAATTTGCCAGCAGCTTCGCACCGCCGGCTGCCATGTGTCCAGCTTTCCTAACGCTGGAATTGACCACATGTCCTGCTGTCATTGCAGATGATGTCATCATCAAGACCTGCTGCATACCTGCAAGACCTTCCATGATACCAGCATTATATCCGCCAATCATACTAGCGACCTTATTCGGAATTGCAATGATGACGAGCAGTAGTGCTATCGTAAACAATAGTTTGGCAATACCTGATGTCTCCGCTCCCAGACCATCCAACAGTTTGAACATGAAAAGGAATAGAAATATCTGTACCATATTCATCAAGAAGGCACCCATGACATTATTCTTCCATACAGTGAATGCTGTTGGATTTTCTTTATTAGTCAAGGATAGAGCACATAAAGGTGTGATGATTTTAAAGAAAGCAAGTGAAACCTGCCTGCTTGCCATTTGAAGTCCTACGAAGAAAATAATCACCCACATGAAGATACCAATAAACATTGGCATGATGAAATCAAAATCATAAACGTAGTTATCATCGTCATCGCGTTTATTGATGTCAAAATCATCACCAGTAAAATCTGTCATGAAGCTCTTTGCTTCATTACTATCCATACCGGTCGTCGCTACAAGCATCGTAACTGCAAAACCTTGCCCGGCTTCTTCTCCGCTTGTCGTTGATTGTCCATCCACTACCTCTCCTGCCAACATTGCTGTGTTGATCTCTGCAACACTGTTACCAACCAATGTCAGTACAGGAGGTGTAGCAAGCAAGAGAACGGTGATCTGAAAGACCGCCAGTATCTTGCCTGCCCACTTCTCCACTTCATTGCTGAGTACCAACCACATCCATTCATAGACCAGTTTTAATGGTAGGATTACTAAAGCAATCGTTACACATGTCGTATAACAGGTCGTAATAAATTCCAAATCGATAAAGCTGAATTTTGCTATCTCTGTAAGAATGATGTTGACAATATCGATAAGCCATCCCAAAACTGCACCAAGAGGTCCAAACAGGATCGACCTGATCGTATCGGATATGGCCTCAAAAATCCCATCAAACATACTATATTACACGAAGGAACGTAACCACTTGATTACATCCGGTGCTAAGAATACTGCCAGCAGGATAGCACCGATTACTCGTATCCTCTTTAAATATTTCTGCTGATTCTGTTCATCGCTCACCTGACTGATGACTAAATAGCCTACGATCATACAGATTGCAATAGGCAGTGCCAACTGCTGTGCGTACCCCAGTAAGGCATTGACGATGTTTGTTATTACACTAACGACTCTTTCCAAAAATCCCTCCTTCTTTTTTTACTGTATAGATAGTTCTTTATCATTGACTCTATCATTGATTTTATCACGATGGATCACAAAGTTTTTTAGTTCTACTTTGCCGCTACTGACAATAGCATCCATACTGTAATATTTGCGGTCGATACGATACTTATCTTTCTTGATTCTCCGAGCAAGAGAGCGTATTGCTCCTGGTCGTTCTGCATGCTCCTTTAAATAAGTGCAGACATCAGAATAATCTGAAAGGATCTGATTGGCAATATATAATCTTTGCCATGCTTCCTTCAGATAATTTGATCGTACTTTTTCATTCCCCTTTACCATCTCCTGATCATTGAATCTGATCAGATTTTTCAAAGCATCATTCATTTTTGGATCTATGTTTTTTCTATCTTCTATTGAATGAAGTTCTGACTTGATATAATAAGCAGCCTGCTGCTTTCGAAAGCCTTCATCCAGCTCTTTATGCTCTCTTCGAGCATATGCTGAAACTTTGCTCTCATAACTGACCTCACGTGTATCTTTCAGGATCTGATCCACATGGAAAGACAACAGTTCCTGATCTTTTTTGTTTAGGCAGGCTGTATCGATTTTTAAGATTCTAGCCAGGAGATTCCTTACATCATTCTCTGTTCTTTCACAAAGCTGCCTGTTTTCCTGTTTCATCTTCTAACCTCTCTCTTTCATCATCGAATTCAATTCATGCATATGCTTCACATTTTCAAGATTTCTTTGATACTCTGCTGTCAGAATAGGTGTGATTTCATCCGGCTCCAGTTTTCTATAAAAATAGATTTTATCCTTCAGAAATAGTTCCAGAAGTTCAAAAACATTATTGTAATGTTCTTTCTTCAACCTGACCTTCGTCTTTTGGAAGATACATACATCATCAATACTCAGCGTGATCAGAAGGTTATCCATTCCCGGAAAAAAACTTCTGTTTAAAAATGCTTCCACGCTTCTCCATCCAGCCATGATCATTTTCTTGCCTTCCTTATCCAGTTTCACAGATTTGATCTTACATAAATTCACATATCTGTTATCGATCGATAACTCGATTTTCATTCAACACCTGCCTTTTTACTTGAATATGACCTGATAGCCGATATACTCTTTTCCATCTTTGATAGGTGTACAGGTATAGCCGTTTGCTTTACCCTGTGCGACCATCTCTTTTGCGTAAGAAATGCCAGCCTGATAGCAGCTGTCATAGTCGTATCCTTCACTGAACAGAAACATTTTATTTTCAGCTGTAGCAGCGTTCTGATGATTCTGTCCATTGCCTTGGCTTTGCTGTGGTGGAACATCATTCTGCTGCTCTGTATATTTCTGCTGATGATTCCCTGTTTCTGTTTCTTCATTTGGTTTTGTCTCTTTCTGCTTTTCAGTTTTTTCCTCCTTTTGAATAATAACTGTTATCTCCTTCTCCAGCACATTGCCTGATTCATCCTCTGCATGGATCTTTACTGGATACTTTCCTGCCTGATCATAGTTTATTTTTCCTTCTACAAAAAGTTTTTCTATAGCTGAATGTTCATCGGATATATCAAGTTTTTGAAGAAGGTCTTTTTCACTATCATTGATATTCAATATGAGTTCATTACTCTTATATCCCATCACCGGTTTTATATCATCAATGATATTGATTTCCAATGGATATTCTCCATTCCTGTATGTAAATATCAAAGTCTTCTTTCCCATCTCATGCGTATCAAGAACAGGGCAGACGATCGCATCGTCCCCAACAACGATACGATCTCCATCCCAGTCAAACTTCGTAACCTTCTTTCCATTTACGGATTCGACCAATGAACATGTGTTGACATCACTATCCACAGATATCTCCGTAACTTTCTTGAAGCTGATATCATCTTTTGCAATACAGGCGCTAAGAATGATAAGTACTGAACAGGTCATGATCAGTCTATTTTTTCTTCCCATTTTTTCTGCGCAGTTTCATCGTAGTTAAGATCATGACTGATGAAATTATGAATGCGCCAACCAAAACAGCTATATTGGTCGTATCACCTGTTTTGACGCTCTCACCAGATGCCGGCAGAAGTATATTCGTCATGGTTACGTGATATTGATGATCCTTAGAATCGCCAGTCAATTCAATTTTTATAACCTCATCAGAAAGTTCGTATCCTTTTCTGGCTTTTGTTTCCATGCAGTAATATACACCATTCGGCATATCCTTGAATCGAGCAATACCATCTTCATCACTGACTGCTTTCAAGACCTTCTTCATATTTTTATCATATAAAGTAAACTCTACATCACTCAATGGTTCTTTAGTAATCTTATCAATCTTGGAAATGATGATATCCGTTCTTTTCAATTCATTGATAACTGTTTTATCTTCATCAAAAAGCTTGATTTCCTTGACATCTTTTCCCTGATAGGTAACTGCAAAATCATGTTCTGTATCATTGATGACGTAATTTCTATCCGTTGCGATTTCTTTCAGATAGAATTCGCCGATAGGCATATCTGGTACATTTGTCAGATTTCCACTCTCATCAATACCACAGGTTGCAATCAGAGTATCTTTCTCAATACCGATTTCACCTGTATAGGTGAGAACATCAGAACGTGCATAGATTCCAAACACGATATTTTTATATGTTTCTTTATACTCTTCTGCATAATAAGGATGCTCTTCCATGACCTTTTTCAGGTTAAGATTCACCTTAGCTCTTGTATTAAACAATTCGCTTTCAATAGTCTGTACTTCAGGACTCTGATTGTCTTCTACCTCGAAGTAATGCTTCTCTGTATCCTGTATAAACGTATCCGGTGTAACAGATTCTATATAATAGTATCTTCCTACTGGAAGTTCTTTACTTTCTACTGCTTCAGCACCACTTTTCAATGTTTCGATCAGTTCATCCTTTTCATAGTAAGTAATGTCATTTCCCAACGTGATATCCTCAGCAGCGTAGATACTAATTTCTGCATTGACGATATTTTGTTTCGTAAAGACTGGTGTTTCTACCTTTCCTAATTCAGTCTGCAAAGTATCTGTATGAGTGAAGACTTCTCCTGTCTTGGTCCATCTCAATTTGCCCATGACAAGTTCATCCTTCAGCTCAACTTTTTGTACATCACCAGTATTGGAAACCGTAAATTCAACTTTCTGAGCTATTGCAAAACCATAAGGACTGCTGACTTCATAAAGCTCATATGTCTTCCCAGGTTCTAGCCCTACAACGATATGTGGCTCATTGCCAGAGATCCATGTTTCAAAAATTGGACCATCCTTCTCCTTCAACGTAAGGTGTGCTCCCGGAAGTTCCTCAGAAGTTGTAGCATCCTTCTTTGATATTTCTGTTTTCGTTATTTCATTTTCAAACATTGCGCTCAGTTTAATCATTTCAATATCCTGACCTTGATAAGTTGCATCCAGTTCTATGACCTGCTCCGTTGAAGCATAGCCTATTGGTGCTTTGTTTTCTCTGATTTCAAACAAATTCAATGGAAGGTCCGAATTGAAGACTGCTTTTCCTTCACTATCAGTGGTGACCTGTTCGATCAAAGTACCTTCTTTTACAAGGACATTTCCTTCATATCCCAAGATTGCCTCTTTTGCGTATAGACCAAAAACAGCGCCTTGCAGCAGCTGTCCATTATCTTTATCCTTTTTGATTGCTGAAACTTCAACTTTTTGACGCTCGTTTTTATAGGAAGTACTTGTAAATACAACTGCTGTCTCTTCATCCTTATACTTCAATTCAACAGTCTTGATTTCTTTATTCAGAACGAAGTTATTACCAGCAACAGATTCCTCAACCGTGTATTTCCCAAGCGGCAATTCAACCGTCTGTGCCTTACCATCTTTTGTAGTCACTTCAGCAGCGACAGAACCTTTTTTGTAGATAATATCACCTTGATTATCTGCACTTAAGATATCCTCAGCCGCTTTGATAATGAATTTAGCACCATTCACTGGCTTATCTTCATAAACAAAGGAAATCGTTCCATCTTCAGCTGTTTCGATATCTACCAATTGTTCACCAATCTTCGTTACATTGATTTTTCCTTTGACAGAAACATCCTTCTTTGTAACCGTGATTACAGGTGTGACACCATCCTGTGCGATCTCATAAGCTGTTTTTGAGCTTACTGTGAATTTGATCGGCGTATGATCGACAACATACCCATTTGGAGCATGGATCTCCTCTAATTGGAAATTACCACTTCCCATGGAATCAGGAGTTGTAACTGTTCCCGATTTATCTGTTGTGAATGTGTCCACGTAATGTGGAATTGGAAACCAGACCCACTGTCCGACATATTCTCCTGTATCCAGATTTTTGATTTTGAATGTCGTATCCGGCAAAAGAACCGTTTTACCAGTTTCAGAATCTACCTTGACTGCCTTAATCAATGCTTTGAATGGAGCATCGTTAAATACCCTCCACACCTGTGGTTCTCTGCTGTCTTCTGTAATCTTCACTTCAAAATCAGGTACTGGAATAACATTGTCAGGCACTTTCGTTTCCTTTACTGTATATGTTCCATAAGGGAGCTCAATTGATTTCGCATATCCCTTATTATCCGTTGACAGGACATTGTATGTCTTTGCCTTGTCCCATCCAACTTTTGCTACTTCTGATTTTAATTTGACCGTAAACTGAGCTGATGGCAGTATGACCGCCTCACCACTCTCATCTGTTGAAATCTTCAAAATCTGGAAAGCCTGCTTTTTAACCTGTTCTTTAGATGTCTGTGAACGTGTAACTACCTCAACACTCTGACCTTCATAGTCACAGTGAATATCATATGTTGAAGGATCAATCAGATAACCTTCACTTGCTGTTTTTTCTTTCAGCTGATAGAAACCTAAAGGAAGTCCATTTACCGGTTCCATGTTTCCGTTAGCATCCGTATTTCTTGTTGCAACGACATCACCTTTGCTGTAGAACTTATGTGTCTTCGCTTTATTGTAGATATCCTCTGCCGCTGTCAACTGATAAACTGCGCCTTTCAGCGTTGCATCTCCTTGTGCAGTTCCAGAGGTTTCCTTATCCACTTTTTTAAATGTGATGTTAGCCGTTGGTTCTGCATTGGTCTGTTCAGCTGTACCTGTTATGACTGCTGTATTCTGATCCTTGTACGTCAATGTAACTGTAATCGGTTCAGAGTTCAGCAAGTAGCCTGAGGCTGCCTGAATTTCAACAAAGGTGTAGGTCCCCAAGCTCAGCCCCTTCAATGTTATCTTTCCATTCGTATCAGTTACGAATGTCTGATTATAACTGTTTGGACCTGTAACACGATAGCTCGTTCCGGCAATAGCAGCACTCTTATCATCGTTATACTTTGTCAGCGTGATCTCACCTGTAGGCTGCTTATTGACAAAACTATATACATGCTCAGACGGTTTATCTCCAGCCTTGACTGTTATCGTTCTTGGCGTGCTGTCAAGTAGATATCCGTTTGGACTGGACACTTCTTGAATTGTGTATTTTCCAGCTTTGATATTATCAAATAACACCTTACCTGAATTATTAGTTGTAACATTCCTTACACTTCCATCGGGAAGAGTAATTTTGAATTTCGCTCCTGCGAGAGACTTACCTGCTTCATCCTGTTTTAGAATTGTAAAGCCTCCCTGATCTTCTACTGTCTTTATGACAGTCATGATTTGATATGTCGCGCCATCTTTGTCGATCAAACTGTTATAGTTATTAATCTGTACCTTGTCACCGATAGCATGGATAACTTTGCCGTTTCCATAATATATGGCCACATGCTCTGCTTCACCATGATTACCAAAGAACATCAAGTCTCCTGCATTCCATTTGCTCATATCAGACTTACTGATTTCTTTACCTGAGTTTATCAGTTGTTGTCTTTGCTGTTCTGCCGTTCTCTGTAAAGGATAATCAATGGAATGCTTAAATACATATTGCGTATATCCGGAACAATCGAATGAATCTGGTCCAACAGCTCCCCAGACATATGGCTTTCCTATATGCTTTTCAGCTTCTTTTATAATGCTTATCCGTTCAGGATTGGAAAGTTCTTCTGCGTGTACCGCCATATTAGGAAGAAGATTGACCATAGTCATTAAAATCGTTATCGCGATGATACATATTTTTCTTATTGTCTCTTTCATGTAGTTTCTCCTTTCTTTCTGCCTTCTACTATGAAATTTCTAATATTAAAAGGGCTTTCGCCCTTATGTATATCGCACCTTGTAATAATTGATATTTCACCCCTAACCTCTATCTCTACTTTTTTCAAACACTCCTTTTGCGAATTTTTCCATCTTCATTGGATAATAGTCATTTCTGATGCAGTCATAAACGTACTTGTCATACACAGCATCCATTTTCTTAGCTTCCTGCACAGAACAGCGAAGCCTTTTTGCTATCATCTGTAAATATTCTTCTACACTGATTTCCAGTGTTTCGATGCCATACAAATCTTCATCATGGATGAAGCACTGATACTCATATCCTTCTACATTGGAAGGATAAACTTTTCTTCGACATCGATAGCATATCCTTACCTTATCATTTACCGTTTGATTTCTCCTCTCTTCTATGAAAAAAAGGTGCTTATATAAACACCTTTAACATTAAATCATTGCTGAAAATCAACTGATACAAAAACTTGCCCGCCAGAATAACGAACTCCGACACCCATGTACTGATTATAATCAGCTACAAATAATCTTTCATGACCCGGCGATGCTATAAAGCTGTTGACCACTGCTTCTGGTGTAAAACCAAGACTACCACCAAATACATTTTCACCGCCAGACTCTATTCCATAATTGTCTGCTACCCAAAAATAATCAGCTGATGTTCCATCCGGTCTATTATGACTGGCATATCCCATTTGAGCCATATCATTAGCTCTCAAATTCGCTATGCTTTGAATCGTACCATTTGTGGAGAATGCCGGAAATCCCTTTCCAGTTCTGTAATTGTTGATGAGGGCATAAACCTGTGAAGCAAATTGTGCTTCAGTAAGTTCTGGTTGAACAGGCTGTTGTGGCTGTGAAGGTGTTGAACCTCCAGAATTTGTGTTGCCAGATGCTCCAGAACTGCCACCAGACGTGTTTGTATTGCCTGTGCCTGATGAATTGCTGCCAGATGAGTTAGATTCCTTGTTATCTGGTTTGTCTGATTTACTGGTCTTATGAGAGTTGTCATTACTTGCACTTTCTTCATTAGAATTATTTTCATCAGCTTCATCTGATTCATATTTCTTTTCCTCTTCACTCTTCTTACTATCGTCTTTATCTGTTTCTGCTTTTTCCACCTTGATCTCAGTAGAAAAATCTTTCGTTGTTTTACCTTTTACAGCAGTAACTGTAACCTTGATCTTACCGAGCTTATCAGTCGTACCATCCTTGATCGTTACTTTTTCAGCATTACTTTTTTCAATCAGAATATCGGTTGTCAATTTTTCATTCTGCTCAACAACAATTTCCTTTTTAAACTCCAGTTCGATCGTTTCCTGTTTTGTTGGATTGAGTGCTAAAACAGCAATCAATCCTATGAGTAAAACTGCCGCAATTCCTGTGATAATCAATACTTTTTTCTTGTTTTTCAACATATACTTTCACCCCTTCACTGTTACTATGTCATGTTATTGCCATAGTGTCAGCAGTGAATATCAAATTGATTCTTTCCCTACCTTAATTTTAAACGATTTAACCATATAAAACAAATAATAGAGTAGATTTTCTTACATTTCTTTGATCTTTCCATGTGGGGTACATTTAAGCAATGTCAGGTTCAGCTTCTGCTTAACTATATCAGATAATTTCAGCCATTCCTTCTCATACACTGGATTACTCATGATGAGCAGTGAGCTTTTTTCTGCAGTATCATCGAATTGAACCAGCAGATCGAATATTTTCTTTGTGAATCCATTTTTCGGCCCTTTCTTAGCATAGTCGATATATATCTTCCAGATACCATATTCTCCCTGTGCAAGAATTATATGATCCTTGATCTCATAGCTGATTTCACAATCCTTGAGATGGCTGATAATAGCCTCTTTAAGAGAAAGATGCAGCTGTTCTTTTTTCACAGAGTTCGCCTTTTTTTCTTGCTTGTAACCAATAGGTCTACCTCTTCTTTTTGGTAGATTCACAAAGGTACGATTCTTTCTATCTGTTATACAATATCTGATTCTCAATTTAGTGGAACTGCCGGAAGCATTATCTGTTTCCGCCAGTATCTCATCGCCTTCTCTCATGACTCTTCTCATAGCTGAACAGCATGTTGGCAGCGTAGGTTTTTCAGACAATGCTTCATGAAGCTCCTTGGCGAGGATTTCTATATATTCCAGCTGTTCTTTTTCTGCTTCATTAAATCTTTGTTCCAGATAATCCACATAATCTTTTGTTTTTGCATATTCCTTCATAATCATTATACTCCTTCTCTTTTCTTTTTTTTAAATTGCCCTATCCTGTAGTATCAAATGGCTTTTCTTTTTTTCATTGAGAATCTTTCTTTTTTCTTTTTGGACTGCATGGTAAATGGAATCTGCAGGAAGGTCCGGCTGTGCATATTCCATGGCAGTCTGGAAATCAACTCCATACTCAAACCCTCTTCGTATATAATACATCTTTTCCGATGAGAATCGCGCATCACAATAAAGACACACTTGTTTAAAGGATAACCCATGTTCAAAGCCAGTCCTTATCTCGTGCATCTGTTCCACGGTATAGAATGGTTCAGCATACAATTCCACGTGGAGATAGGGCAGATGATTTCCTTTCCGGATCTGAATCATCTGCTGCTGATCAAGCCCTTTTTGAAGTAGCAGACCAACCAAATGTCGCTCATCTTCTTTCATTAGTGCAAATCGGATCTGATCCATTGCCTCAACACTCATATCGGTCTGTGTATATAGTTTGACTTCATCCGGGTTTAAACCATACATAAGACCATATAATATCCGTCTCATCTGTTCAGGAACCAGATGCTCATCCAGCAAAAGAAAAAGATGTTCATCCTCAATGCCATGATCTATAGCATATTGTATCACATCTACCTGTTTCTCATTGTATTTTTCCTTGCTGCAAATCTTCTCAGCGGATCGTTCTTTCGTTCTGCCACTCATCGATTCCTCCCCTCTTTCTTGTCTTTTTCATATTTCTTTGAATAGCCTGTATACCTTCTTCATGCAGTTTGTCTATCAATGCATAAAATTCTCCCCTTTCTATGGATGGTCTGAATGTAACAGACTCATAATCGATCCATTTACCATTCTGATTGATGAGCGTCCAGTATTCATCTCCACCATTGCCCTGCTGAATGAATGCCATATCTTCAAACAGGAATCCATCACGTATAGCCCAGCTTACATGCTCCAGATGATTCATAAGATCAAGACATCTTTAACAACGCAGGAAGTTATATCCATATTCCTCTTCTGAGAATGATCCATCCTGAAACTCATAACCATCATATTTCAGCCAGCCATTCTTTTGACATATGGCAATAAGGTCTTCTTTTTCTTTTCCTTCGATCTCCTGCATGTAGTTTCTGCTGTGTTCATATGTAAGGATCTCCTTGAATCCTCCGACATTTTCTACGCTATCCAGGAATAGATCAACTTTGTCACTATCCAGCATTTCAATATTTCCATATCCATTCAAATAGTAATAATCATCTTGACTCATTTCATCATATTGGCTTAAAAACACCTTTATACTTGATGCTCCTTCATTTGCATGAGACCTGACCATTGAATCAAGGAACCCTCTGTCAATAATAGTGTTTCTTATTTCCAGATTACTTCTATCATCGAAATCGTTCAGATATTGGATCAGATTCCGTATACATTTCATGCGGTCTCTCTTGATCTGCCATCCTGCTTTGATCTCCTGCAGCAACTCATAACGATTTCGCAGCGATTCCAGATCACTGTCAAACGAATAGATATTATTATCTGTTTCTGTCGTTTTTACCACCTTTCATCCTTTTCATTTGTTCCTTCTCCCTTTTATGTCCAATGGCCTTGATACTGTCAATGTTCATATTCTCAAGATCACCAAAGAAATTTCCTCTTTTCAATACATCTATCATTTGCACTCCTCCTATAGAAAACCACTGACCCTCATCACGCTTCATAAAATGATAGAAATCCCTGGCATCATCCATTTGAATAAACGCCATATCTTCAAATATGACACCTTCTCTGATTGGATGATATTGACGGAAATAATTCATTACATCAAGACGCTTTTCAAATTTAACAAAGTTATATTCTGTAGTAGTGTCCAGAACTTTTTCCTCTGACCAGAAAGACTTTCCATATTTGAGAACATCATTCTTCTGACATACTGCAATAAGGTCCTCTTTCTCCTTGTCAGTGACTTCTTTCATATGCTGCATACTATGCTCAAGTGTCTGCACTTCCTGAAATCGATCAAGCTGTTCCAGACTGTCAAAAACATGTTTCATATCCCGATACTCAAGATTCTTGATACTGCCAGTTTCAGTGCGATATACATAATCATAACTCATATATGGTTCATATCCATACAGCATGTAGATCACCTTATCAGCACCTTCTTTTGCAGATGCTAAGACAAGTTCATCAAGCTCATCTTTGTCTAATATACGATGACGTATAGCAATCGCATCTCTATCCTGTATCCGTTCAAGATACTGATCAAGATCCTGTATCATCTTCATATCGTCTTTGCTTTTGATCCAATCCTTTTTTATATCCAGCAGCTGCTCAATTTGTTCGCGTACATCCATTTCATCACAGACAACTGTTTCTGCATAAGCTTTCAATTTATCAATTGTAGGTACATTGGGATTGAATCTGAGTGCATACAAAAGATTTCTGTAATCAACATCACATGCGATATCAGATTCCTCATAGTCAACTTTAAAAACAGCGAGTGGATATTTGTCTTCTTTATCTGCATAGAGTTCAATATTCAGACCCGGCTTATCACTTAGAAACTCCTTTGGCAGCATCATAAGTTCCTTATAGATACTGTCTTCTATCTGATAATATGTCTTTGGTTCAATAATATTAAAACACGCTGCAACATTGCTTTCATGAATATTCAAAAAGCCAATCGACATCTCATAGACATATGGTATGTAATCCTCCGGCAGATATCTTGATAGAAGCCTTTTCAGATTTCTGTTTCTCAAAGCTGCATCCTGTTCTTCCAATATTTGATCGACCTTTTTGACAAGTTCTGTTCTTGTGATCTCTTCATCAGCAAATGCCAAGGTGAGTTTCAGCATATCTTCCAGCTGATCTTCTTTCATCCTTTCGAAGTTCTCGAACGGAATGAAACCGTAAAATTCATAATGTTCTCTTAATTCACTCAACAGCCGCATTTTATATTCAGACATCATTGCACAATCATACTTTTTTATTTGCTGTTTCGATAATCTTGAATCTAAAAGTTCACAATGAAGTTGATCATCCTTTTTCAATAAATTTTCTATTGCAGCCTCCTATTCTTTATAATTCAAACTTTCAATAAATTTTTGTTTCAAAAACGGCTGGCTATCTTTTTTGTCATGCAGTGAGACATTGATGACATTGACACCGCCTGTATCATAATCAACGATAGAATAACCAATGATCTTGGCACTGCCACTGATGCAGCATCTTCCATGCAGACTGGCATGTTCTTTTATGACTGCCCTGTCCTTGACTGTTATAAAACCTTCGATATGTGTGTGACCACCGATGACTGCTTCGCCAATGACTTCAACATGTCCTTTTAATTGTGCTTTTCCATACAAATATGCATGTCCACCGATACGACATTGTCCAAGGATAGTGACATCACCAGTTACAGCTGCGTTCTCAAAGACTCTGACTTTATCCTGCAGAATGACATTTCCTTCAACGATGGCATTATCCTCGATTACCGTTTCTCCACCGATGATCGCATTTTCTCTTATGATCGAACAGCCGAGCACTTTCGCATAACCTGCAATCTCTACATCATCACTGATACTGCAGCTTCCTTTGATATAGGCATTTTCAAGTATCTTTGCCTGACCAAAGACTCTGACATTATCATCGATCCAGCAGTTTCCTTCCTGTGAAAGATTATGATATCCACTCACATAACCACCGATTGAGCCTTTTTTTATGACCCTTTCGATAGTCTCAAATGTTTTTAATGCAACGATGCGATGCAGGATCACACCATGTTCTATGTCCAAAATGGATTGATCACTTAATTTATATTTATCTATGAATCACTCTCCTCTTCCTTTTCTGGATGACTGTACCAGCTAGTTGGATGCGCGATTGCATTCTTGACTCTTTTTCGATACCACGACAGTATCGTATAGTAGTGCGATTTATATTTACGACCTGTCGATGCGATATGATAGGATAGATCGCTGATCAAAATAGATGTCTGTTCATGTCCACATCGCCTGATCAGTTTTCTGTATTCATCATCAGAAAGATATATATTCTGTGCTTCCCCATAGATACCCTGAAAGGGTTTCTCTATAGTATTAGATATAATATTATCTTTCGCATTTTCAGCAAGGGTGACTTCGCATAAACAAGATGGGTCAGCTGCATCAGTAGGAGGCTCCAGATAATGAAATGCTTCACACAGATTCTGTTCTATATAGATCTTCCGACAATTCACATGAGCTCCTTCTTTTAGATATTCACAACGGATATATCCCTTTTCCTCCAGCTGATGTATCCACCTTGACACAGTACTGATCGAAACGTGAAAGATATCTGCAAAATAACGATTTCCTGCAAAACAGTAACCTTTCTGACTTGCCAGTGCAGTGATCTCTGTATAGATGATCTTTGCACTGGAAGGAAGATCATCATCATAACGAACAGCTGCCGGTAATATAGAATAAAAATTATTCTTAGCGATGAACGCCTCTCAACGTTCTTGTACCATACCGTGATACTGCCTCATCCTGTGGCATTTCTCTGATCGTCTTTTGTTTTTGAATATTGACGATCTCACTATAGACTGCTTTGATACTCTCCCTGTCGATATCATAGACCTCTGTCATCATCGATGTGAGATGCGCAAGATCAAAAGCATCACGCTGCTGCCTGCTGAACAAGTTCAACATGAGCTTCATTTGCTCCTTCTGCTTCATAAAACTTGGTTCCGAATGCTGTTTGCAGTAATCAAGAGCAAATTCATAGCCATAATGATAACTGCTGAGAAGTACATCCATCTTTTCTTTATCTGATCTGAATAGATCATCTGGATCTCTGCCTTCCGGTAAACATACAAATTTTGCATCAAGACCAGCTTCCACTGACTGCGCATAGATTCGAAACATACTTGCCTGACCAGCCTTATCTCCATCCAGCACGAATACGATATCCTTATCCTTCAGTTGTTTTAGCTGATTGATATGTTCCTGTGTAAGTGCTGTTCCCATCAAAGCAACACAGTTGTCATAGCTATTGATCGTCATTGCAACGACATCCATATAGCCTTCAACGATATATAATGCCTTCTTACTACGCAGTGCATTTCTGGCATGATACAGATTATACAGAACTTTGCTTTTTTCAAAAAGTTCTGTTGTCGATGGATTGATGTATTTTCCATCCATAAAGGTTTCTGCATATGCCTTCCTCCCTGCAAATCCGATCAGGTGATTGTATCTGTCAAAAATAGGAATCGTGATGCGATGCTCAAATGGGCTGAACAACCCTCTTTCGTTATATCTAAAGAAGTCATTCATTTTCATTTCTTCTACGGTAAAGCCAAACTTCTTTTCAAGAAAGTTGATCACAGGCTTGATATCATCAAGATACCCAATTCCAAATTTTTTCAGACAATCATCCTGCAGACCTCTTTCTCTTACATAATCCAAACTCTTTTCCATATTGGTATGTAGTCGATATTCCAGATATTTCTGAATACTATCATTCATCTCGATCTGTCGCTTCTGCTTTTCATCATAAGGATCATATGTTGGTTCCTGTACGATCTTCATCTTCCAGTCCTCATTCAGACCAGCAAGTTCAATCAGCTTATTGTAAGCTGTTTTAAAATCGCAGTGCTCCATTTTCTGTATGAAGCTGATTGCATTGCCTCCTTCATTACAGGTAAAGCATTTATATATGCGTTTCTCTTTGCTGACGCTCAAAGAAGGATTGGTATCTTCGTGAAAAGGACATAGTCCTATATAACTTTTCCCTTTTTTGGTCAAAGGAATGTAATTCTGTATGACATCAACGATATCGACCTGTTCAAGTACCTTATCGATTATACTTTGTTCCACAACTCCCCTTTCTTATTAAACAGCTGACCAAGCAATGCTTCTAATACATCAACTACGATTGAATTACCGGCCTGTCTGATCAGCTGTACTTCACTTACTCCTGCTTTCCTCATTTCCTCCACATCATGGTCATCAAATCCCATCAGACGAAAAGCCTCCAAAGCAGTCAGTCGGCGAACAAGCCTACCTCTGATAACACCGAGTTCTCTACCATCAAGGACTATTTTTTCGACTTTTTCTGATACCGCCAACTCAATTGGGACTCGTACATCGGATACCAGATAATATCCTGTATAACCAGTTGTCAGCGTCACAGCGATCCCTTCTGAATCGAGAATCCTATTTGTCTGAGATACACGACTTCCATTCTTTAAAAAACTGTTGATACAAATGATGTCACGTTTAGACTGATTCTTCCTAATGGTATTGATCGTTGTATCACCTGATGATATATCTTTATTCAATACTGGCATCAAACCGATTTCCTTTTCTTTTGGATTGGTCAAAAAATTACACACAGATCGATACGTCTGAAAATAACGAATATCGATTTCATCTTCCAGCAAATCCTTCATCTGCATATGTAATTTCCTACATGTTGGAAAAGAATAGGAATATTCCCCTATGATAGAGATCATGAAACATCTCTCCCGATGCTGTGGAATGCCATGATCAGCTGCATCAACGATCTTGAAGTATGACTGATACCCCAAACGTTCAAGTTTATAAAACCATGACATAAAATTATGTCTATTTCTAGTACCGATCACCTCTGGCACATTTTCCATCAGCAGCAGCTTTGGCAGACGATTCAATCTTTCTGCCTCCTCAAGGATGCGTTCGATCTCCCATAGCAGTCCAGAGCGTGTATGGTCATCCTTATCCATACCTTTCATTCTCCCAGCCCGGCTTAGATCCTGACAGGGAAAAGAGTATGTCAAAAGATCGATATCAGGTAGATCCTTTGCATGTATCTGCGCCACATTACCAAAGTTACCTGATAGAACATTTGCCAGATAATACTTTTTCAGCATTGCCGGTCTTGTCTTTTCTGTAATCGTATGCCGATTATTCTTAAAATCAAAGCCGACATCCATTTGCTGCAGTTCATGGATCATCACTTCTTTTTCTGGAAACTCATAGGTATCCAGTACTTCATTCAGTTGACAATGTATGGCAGCATATGACAGGATCGCATCCTTATCGATCTCGCTGATGCCCGTAATAATGTGAGGTACACGCAACCGTTCAAGTGATTTTGCCTGTGCACCAACTCCTGCGAATGTTTCAAATACATGGAGTATTTGGTCATCAGGCCATCTATATAAAGGGTGTATGATCTCATAAAGATTCAATCGACCCTGCTAACTTTTTAAGTAACATTCACGCTGCCAATCTTTTTCAGCGTGTTCAAAGCATCTTTTAACTCTAACCTGATCTCATAGCCTTCCTTCGTTTCCACTATGATGATCATTTCTTTTTTTGCAAGTTCATATCCTGTAATCTCAATCATCGTTTGTCTTCCATCCATGATCAGATTCATTCTGCTGCCGATCGGATATGGTATCTCCAGCAGTTCTTCATTGATTGCTTTCTTTTCCAGCATTGCAAGCTGTTCAATGGCTTCCAGCAAAACTCTTGAGATTGCCGGAGAAAGCATATCAAAATCAATATCCTTTTTTACAAGTTTGATCGTTCCATTACGATCATCCCTGGTCAGTCTTTTTACTTTCAACATCCCTCATTTCTTTCTTCATATTTATGATTTTATCAATACTGCATCCATTCGAAGCAGCATGATACAGTTTGTATGCATTTCCTGTGGTTAACATAACATCTGCATATAGTCTGATCACGTTCCGTTCCAAGCCTTCCAGCAGTCCTTTCCGGACAAGGAACATGACATAAGGATGCATATCTGGTTTTGCAAGCATCAATATATCCGCATATGATATTCCCCCCATCATACATTTTGTAATCTCGATCAACTGCAGATGGCCAAAGCATCCCTGTCTGATCATTTTCTCAATCGAATCATGACTGTAATCTTCTATTGCCAAACATTTAGATGCAGTCTCTTTATTTATCTCTGCAGTTGCATGATGTTCAGCCGCCTTCATCAGTTCCATTCCTTCTGTTTTCATGCTCTCGCCTGTGCTCATCAATTCTTTAGCAAAACGATATATCTCATCACGATCATTCGATAATTTATATCCTTTATTTGATTTGATGATGAGCAGCGGCAGTTTATCTTCTTTATAGAGCATTCTGCACTCCTTCACGAGTTGACGCAATGCACGGGACTTATAATCCCGTCTATACTTTGTTTTCAAGATTTCAAGCAGGTCTTTTTGGATGATCCATGCATCTTCATGTATCGAACCATAGACCTCTTGCTGTCTGTCGTTCATCAATCCTCCTTTGTGATTTTAAGTCTTTGCTTTATACAGCTTTTCAGAATTGCTTTCACTTTATATCTAAGTCCACTTTCAGTAATTCCCATACCGGTTGCGATCATATCATTCGTTTCACGAGGCATTCGATTGATCAAAGCAGATTCGATAAATGCTCGATCTTTATCATTCAGCTGATCAAGCAGGTCATTCACATGTTCAACCTTATCTTTGATGATGTAGATTTCTCGTTCAAGCTCATTCTTTTCCATAATGAATCGCGTCAGCATATGTTCACGATTTGATGTGCTCTTCTTCCCCATAGAATCACCATATCTGACAGCTGATATATCATACATCTTCGTATTCAAAAGTTTCAGCCTATCCTCAAGCTGTATTAAATAGATGCTCCAATACCGGTACTCTCGGAGCTCACTTTCATAAGATTTAACTATTTTATCGATGATATCTTCAAGTTCAGTCATAAATGAGTTCATCCACTTCCGAAAATTTAAGGATGGCTTTTCGAATCTTCTTATAACAATCTTGTGGTGTTGACTTATACTTGCTTCGAAGGTCTTCCATCGTTGCTTGTTCCTTCTTCAAGTAGACATCATATAATAGTTCACGCTCTTTATGAGGTAACTTTTCGATCCTGTTCTCTACAAATTCCAGATTGTCGTTGATTCTGATAAGATCCCTTTTCAGAAATGATGTATTGATTTCGATATCTTGTGTTTCCAGCAATTTAAGATAACATTCCTTCAATTCTGAATCTGATTGATAACTTTCCAGAATGAATCTCATTGTTATATGCTTTCTAGTGTAAAGATAACCATATCTCATGATGTCCACCCTCCTCCTGCTGCTAGTTAAATCTGACCTTATGAATCGTTGACGCAAAAAAACCTCTTGAATTTAGCATCCAAAAGGTCTTTCAAAATCGATATTTATACTCCTTACAGCAAAAAAGAGCCTCGCAGCTCCTTTCCAACTATATTCATAAGCGGTGATATACTTTATCACCACTATCATACTATCATAAAGAAATGGTTACTTACGTAGTAATTTACATTTTCTTCCATTTTCATAAACGTGATAGTTACATTACCAGGAAGATAGGATGCGATCGTGATATAGATTCAGTTAATAAGACCATGGTCTTGCGTAAATAAAGATAGGGCCCGTTTTGAAAGTACATACGAGCCCTTCTGCTTTTGAGGATCAATCGACCATGATACCAACTTGATTCTTTTCACCTCAACTAATTCTGTTCAAATTTGTCAAAATTTTCTGCGATCATTTTCTTTTTTATGCTTTTCGCATACTTGTAAAATGTTGATTTCTTCATTTCTATTTCTTCACAATAATCACTTAATGGATGATTGTTCTCGAAACAATCTTTGACTCTATCGGTAAAACCATCTGGCAGGATTATTTTGGGTCTTCCATATGTTCCATTGCCTTCATATTTTCTCTGCAATGCTTTTTCGATTCCAAGTTTTTGTCCTCTTTTTATCTGCACATATCTCTTTTCCAATATCATTTCATTTATCTTATCCATCCAGTGCGGATCAACAACCTTACCATAAACGGTGACTTCTATTCTGTTCTTCTGACAGATATGAAGTACTTCACTAAAATCAACATTTTCATCCTTTACATATTTGGATAACTCTAAACTATGATCGGGAATATTTGAAACATCCGCTAAAATCATCTGCTCTTTGTCTCTATCTACATCGCTCATATACATCTCTCCTCATTTCAACACATTTCCTGAATAAAGAGTTTTGGTTCTTCATCCTGCAGAATCATTGAATCTGATTTGCCGTTATTCGCTTTTATTTTTCATGCTCTAAATTCATGTTTATTAAAGTACCTTTCGGATAAACTCTAACATCATTTTCTCCGCATTTGATAATGAGTTTATCTGAATTTTTATTTTTCCGTTTTTCCTTTTTATATTTGTTTTTTATAACTAATTTCATTATTATTGATCCTTTTCAGCTCATTCGCTTGATATGAATAAATGATAAAGAGTGCGAATATATACATAATGCCAATTTCACACTCTTCATCTTGATTTCAGCTTACTTCTTAGCTGCTTTGTGTTTGATTTTTGCTATGAAGGCAATGCATATCGCTAATAATAACGCAATTGGAATCAGGAAGAAGTAAACTGTATTCTTTGCCTCTTCTTTTTCCTTAGCCTTTTCCTTCTCAGTCTTTTCTAATTTCTTTTCTGGCTCTTCTTCCTTTGCAGTCACCTGTTCATCTCCTGCAGCAGGCTGCTGTGCCGTTAAAGAATGATCTCCTTTCTTGATCTCATTTAGATCAGTTTTTGGTTTATCAACTGGACCAACAACTGGTTCATCCTTGCTTACATCTTTATAACAAAGGATATAGCTTGAGAATGCATCACTTTCAAATGTTACTGTTTCAAGTTTCTCATCCAAATCATCCAGTAGTGCATTATTTCCTTCATGGATTCTGAGCACTTTGAATTCTCGTGTAACTCCAGTTTCCGGATATAATTCTTCCGGTACATCTAAAACGATATGAATTGGATGTTGCAGCGTTTCTACGGTGACTTCATCCTTATCACCAACTGTCTTATAGACTGTAATGTCATAATAGTTTGATGGCGTTCTTCCATCCAACAGATTCATAACTTCTTTGTCTTCAATTTTATCAATTGGTTTACAGCTGATTCTCACCATGACATCTGTTCCACTCAGATATTCTTTATACTCATCTTCTTGAAGGACAGCTTCAATCAATTCATCCGGTTTATTGTTTATTTCCACCAGACTGTCCTCAGTATCAACGGATACCTTTCCTTTGACATAATAGATGAATGTTGCAACACTGCTGTCTGCACAACCGTCTTTTACAGCAATGGCTTTGATTGTCATCGTTTCATTGACAATGATACCATTATTGTATTTCTCACTACTCTTGCTAGGCTCTTTTCCATCTACTGTAAAGTAGATATCAGCGCCTTTAGGTGCAGTCAGTTTAACAGTATCACCTTTGTTGATATTTGTTTCTGACTTGGTATCTGATTCTACAGACTTCAGTATTTCTTTATAACCGGCATATAGGGTTGTCTTGCCTGTAACTACATTTTTATCAAAATTCCATGCCTTTGTACACTCTTTATCAGAATACCAGCCATTGAAGACATAGCCTGCTTTGACAGGTTCCTTTTCAGGTCTTGTGATCTTGTCTCCATGTTGAACCGTTATAGAAGCAATCACATCATCACTGTTTGTTTTAAAATCGACTGCGTACTCATTCAGCTTCCAATTTGCTGTATAGCTCAATGCCTCATGAGTACCTTTGATGATTGTGACGGTCATTTTTGGTTCACTCTGACCTTTATACGTCCATCCAAGGAACGTATAGTTCTTTTTCACAGGAGCCTTTAATGTAATTTCATCTTCAACTGTATATGCTGCGGGATTGTCTTTGTGGTTCTCTCCACCATCCAGATCATACGTGATGTCGTATTTCACTGGTGTCCATTTTGCATAAAGAGTCGTCGTTGCTTTGATTGCAGAATCAAACTTAAATTCCTTAGTCAGTTTTTCATCACTGTACCATCCTGCAAATGCATAATACTCTTTTGTAGGATCGGCAGGTTTATTTGCCTTTGCTCCATGATCGATCGTCTGCTTATCTACGGCACTTCCACCATTTGTGTCAAACGTGACGTCATAATGATTGATCTCCCATTTCGCATGAAGCGTCATATTACCCATCACATTGTCATCGAAGTTCCACTCTGTTTCATAGACTGCACTTGTATACCAGCCTTTAAATGTATAACCTTCTCTAGTTGGATCATCCGGTTGTGAAATCGGTATTTCATAAGCAGCAAGTGCATCTTCTATCACTGATCCACCGTGTGTATCAAATTTCACTGTTAGATTACTTTTTACCCAGTTTGCTTTGTAAGCTTTATTTCCTGTAGTGCCTGAATCAATTTTAACAATCAGTTCCTTGGTATCATGACCATCCCATGTCCAGCCGGTAAACACATGATTTTTCCAGCTCGGTGCTTTCAGTGTGATTTCACTGCTTTCTATTGTATAAGTAAGTGGGTTGTCTTTATGATTGACAGCTTCGCTACTGCTTCCATCATTCAGATCGTAAGTGATCGTATAATCAACGGTCTTCCACTGTGCATAGTAGGTCGCACCATCAAGTGGCATCTTTGTCGTCGTCAGAATCTTTGTGCCACCTGTTTTTTCGGTATACCAGCCTTCAAATGTATAGCCTTCTCTAGTCGATGTTGGCAATGTTCCAAGTTCACTGTCATAATCTGCAGTGATCTCTGTTCCATTACTTCCACCATTTCCATCAAACTTCACTGTATACTGATTGATCGTCCAATGGGCATAATACGTGACATCCTTTGCCGGAACCTTTGTAGTCGTTTCTACTTTCGTACCACCAATCTTTTCTGTATACCAGCCTGCGAATGTATAACCTGCTCTGCTTGATGTTGGTAATGTTGCAAGCTCACTATCATAATCTGCAGTGATGTCCGTTCCATTACTTCCACCATTTCCATCGAATTTCACAGTGTACTGATTGATTGTCCACTGCGCATAATACGTAGTCCCATCAAGTGGCATCTTCGTTTTATCAGTAATCTGATTCCCACCTGTTGCGGCAGTGAACCATCCTGCGAAACTATATCCGGTTCTGGTTGCGGTTGGTAGAGTTCCTAATTCCTCCAGATAGTCTTTTTCAATGCTTTCAGGACTGACCGTATCTCCTTCATTCTTGTCAAATAGTGCAGTATAACGGTTCGCAGTCCACTTCGCATACAGCGTTGTTTCATCGCTCACTACATCCTTGTCAAACTCCCATACATTTTCACATGCTGTTTCTTTATACCAGCCTGCGAATGTATAGCCAGCTTTTGTTGGATCAGATGGCTTTGTGATTTTTTCTTCGTATTTGATAGCTGCAGCTTCAACTGCACTGCCGCCTTTGGAATCAAAGGTAACGGTATAGGATTTCTTTTCCCATACGGCCTTATAACTCAAATCACCACTTGTTCCTTTAGTGATGGTAACAGTTGTTTCTGCCTTACTATCATCTCCTGTTGACCAGCCTTTAAATTCATAACCGGTCTTCGTTGGGTTGTTTAATGTGAATGATTCTGTTTCTACAGTGTAGAATATTGGATTCAGTTTATCCAATGTGACGCTTCCACCATCAAGATCATACGTAATGTTATAGATTACTGGTGTCCATTTCGCATAGATCGTTGTCTCACCTTTGATTTCTGTATTTGCAAAATCAAATTCAGTCGTCAACTTGTCATCGCCATACCAGCCTGCAAACTCATAATGCTCTCTTGTAGGTTCCGTTGGCAACGCTGCTTTATTTCCATGATCGACAGTCTGTGCATCTACACTGCTGCCACCATTTGTATTGAAGCTAACGGCATAATGATTGATTTCCCATTTTGCATACAATGGCATATTTCCCATTACTGCATCCTCAAAGTTCCATGCTACAGCATATTCCTTTGTTGTATACCAACCTTTGAAGGTATAGCCTTCTTTTACTGGATCACTCGGTTGTGCAATTGGCTTACCATGCTGTGCTGGCACATCGGCAACGTCAGAACCGCCCTGCGAATCAAACGTTACGGTGTAAGCAGCTAATTCCCAATTTGCTTTATATGTCTTATTTCCGGTTGTTCCTTTATCAATTGTCACAACCAGTTCCTTGGTGTCATGACCGTCCCATGTCCAGCCTGCAAAGACACGTCCTGTCCAGGTTGGATTCTGCAGTGTGATAGCATTGCTCTCTATCGTATAAGTGGTTGGGTTATCCTCATGATTCTTAGCATCGCCACTGCTTCCATCGTTTAGATCATATGTGATCGTATAATCAACCGTTTTCCAATGAGCATAATATGTAGCTCCATCAAGTGGCATCTTTGTTGTAGTCAGAATCTTTGTACCACCTGTTTTTGCTGTATACCAGCCATCAAATGTGTAGCCTGCTCTGGTCGATGTTGGCAATGTTTGCAACTCACTGTCATAATCTGCCGTAATAGCAGTTCCATTACTTCCACCATTTCCATCAAATGTTACGGTATACTGGTTGATTGTCCAATGAGCATAATAGGTTGTATTCTTTGATGGTATCTTTGAAGCCTCTGTGATTTTTGTACCACCACTCTTTTCTGTATACCAGCCATCAAAGGTATACCCTGTTCTAGTCGAAGAAGGTAACTCTCCTATTGCTACATCATAGTCCTTCTTGATTTCAGCTCCGTCACTTCCTTTGTTTCCGTCAAACTTCACGGTATACTGATTGATCGTCCAATGTGCATAGTAAGTTGCACCGTTCACTGGCATCTTTGTCGTAGCTGAGATTTCATCTCCGTCTGTTGCGGCAGTGAACCATCCCGCGAAACTGTATCCTGTTCTTGTTGCGACTGGTAATGCTCCAAGTTCTTCCTGATAGTTCTTTGTGATTGTGGCAGGATCGACTGAATCACCACCATTGACATCGAAAGTTGCCGTATACTGATTGACTGTCCATTTTGCGTACAATGTTATATTGGCTGTGACAACATCATTGTCAAAGTTCCACTCATTATCAAGTGTTGTTTCATTGAACCATCCCGCAAATGTATAACCTTCTTTTGTTGGATCAGTCGGTTTCGTAATCTTTTCTTCAAACTTTACACCAGCCTGTGAAACTGCACTGCCTTCTTTAGAATCGAAGATGACTGTATATTCAACCTTTTCCCATGTTGCCGTATAAGAAAGATTTCCTGTGCTGCCACTTGCGATAGTCACTGTTTCTAATGCTTCTCCAGCACCATCTGCCTTCCAGCCTTTAAATACATAGCCAGTGCGTGTCGGTGCTTTTAATGTAATATCAGCATCTGTAATCTTGTAGCCTGATGGATTGTCTGCGTGGTTTGTTCCACCATCCATAATATATGTGATCGTATACGTAGTTGCTTCCCAGATTGCCGTATAAGACTTCGCTCCGCTTGATCCTTTTGCGATTGTCACAGTCTGTATCGGATTATTATCATCTCCTGATGACCAACCCTTGAAGGTGTAACCCGTTCTTGTCGGATTGTTCAATGTGATACTGTCCGATTCGATCGTGTATTTCTCTGGATTCGTTTTTCCCGTTTCCAGCTCTCCATTATCCAGATTATACGTAATTGTATACTCAGTTGCTTTCCAGTTTGCTGTATAAGTCATATCCCCTATACTTCCTTTATTGATAACTGGTGCTTTGTCCGGTTCCGTTTGACCATCCCATGTCCAGCCCAAGAAATCATATCCCATTTTTGTAGGCTCTCCGATTGTGATTTTCTCACTTTCAACTGTGTATTTAACTGGGTTAGAAACAGCGTTAGTTCCACCACCAAGTTCATAGGAAATCTCATACTCATTCAATTTCCAATTTGCTGTAAAGCTCTTATTACCAAAGCTACTCTGCTCTACTTGAACAGTCATCTGTGGTGTAGTTTCATCAGCCCATGTCCATCCTGTAAACGTATAACCTTTTTTCTCTGGATTGTACAGAGTGAATGTTGCATCTTCGATCGTATAGGTTGTCGGATTGGTTTCGCCCTCTTTTAGTGTTCCATTATTCAGGTTATAACTTATAGAATAATCAAGCAGTTTCCAGCAGGATTTGACATCTATATCCTTAGTTGTGTTCTTTGGTATCGTGATCTTCTTTGTTGCAGTACTGATTTCTAATGCTTCACTTGTCCAGCCTAAGAACTCATATCCTGGTCTGCTGGCATCTTTTAACTCGATTGCCTCACTAAGCTCTGTAAATTCACTTGCATTATCATTTGTGATCTGACTATGCTCATTCTCTACATCTGATGTATACGTGATGGAATGCGTTGTATCCTTCCATGTACTTGTACCTTGTGTTTTAACAGACTGCTCACCTGATCTGTACTCCTGTGTTTCTGCATATCTTGCATGAAGGTAATATGCTTTGTTTTCATCAAGTCCTGTAAAGGTATGAATATTCTTTCCTGACTCATCCGGAGTCAGCTTCTGCCATTCTCCCTCATCAGCTGATGCAATATTGGTACTGCTGTTATTGAGCACATATTCCAGATCATCCGATATCTCTGCAGTTAATGATGTCTTACTGAACTGCACAATACTCAGATTCGGTGTTCCTGCTGAATTAGGATTCTGCGGTTTTGCGACTTCCTGCGTACTCTTTTCGATATAGCCACCGTATGTGCCTGCATCAGCATTCGCATGATACTCGATGACGATATTGCTTCCGATATCATCACTTGTAACAGTATATTCTATTGTACTCGTACCGCTTCTGAACAGTGATTTCTTGGTAATAGTTGCTTTTGGTTGTTCTGACAAAGGTGTTCCATCGCTGCGCTTGATAACAAAATATCCTTCATCATGCCCGCTTCCAGTAAATGTTGCAGTGACGATGCTTCCCGTTTCAAATACATCCTTTGTATTTGTAACTTCTATACTTAAGTGGTCGACATCGAAAGACTGATTTTCAGTTTTGACCGTGATGACTTCACCATATGCACTTGGCTCATATTCAGACGTTCCTTCAAAGCGTACTCTCACTTCATATTCTGTGTTTGCTTTTAGATCCTTGATCCATGCATCACTCACACCATTTTTCTGCCAGTCATTCTGACCTTTGATCGTATACTCAAGTCTTGGCTGTGCAATCGTCTTACCTTCTGTCTTCATATTTGCGGGCAGGCTGATCTGAACATTCGTTCCATTGACCTGTTTGAGAGTAATGGCTTCCGGTGTTGTCTGTTCCGCACGCTTGATATAACTGATCTTACTGCTCTCTACACTGCCTGAGAAGGTTCCCGTAGGTGCACCTGTATAGACGGCATAGAGTTTCTTTCCAACGTCTTCTGATGTTGGCGTATAATGGTCTGTTCTTCCTACTGTATCATTCTCTCTTGAAATTTTTTCATAGGTATTGCTGTTGATGGCTGTTTCTCGATACCATGTCCAGATTCCATTTTCTTCATCTTTGATGTCGTTGCCTTCAGCATCTTTTGCATAGACATAGTTCACTGTAATTGGCACAAAGACCTGACTGGAATCTCCTGTACTGATTTCAGCACTACCTTTAATCTGTGTTCCGATGATTGTTTCAGTTGAAACATAGCTTTGACTTCCTTCATAGTCTCCACGCCCTGTAAAAACTGCCTTGATATAGAAACCATTTGCATATTTCAATGGAACATTGACCTTCGTATAAGAATATGAATCTGTTGTTCCTTCTTCTGTATTAACTTTGACTTCAGAAGTAATATTCTGCCATGTACTATCATCAGCCTTGTTCTGTGTCACATAATACTGCCACACACCATCAATAGATTTGGTGTTATTGCTGATTCTTAATTCTTTATTCTGTAGTATCTTCCACTTTGTATCATCCGCTTCTGTAATGGAGATATCCCTAATCAAACTCAGATTTTCTTTGGCAGTTTTGACTGCACGCTGTGAAATAACGCCACTGCTTTGATGTTCTCCATCTTCCAGTCTCGCTACATAGACAACGTATTCTGTATTGGCATCAAGACCAGATAGTGTTACATCGCCTGTAGCTTTGAACCATTGATCAGGCTTGGCTTCATTTTCTTCCGCAAGACTGCTTGTGGTCGTCGTTGGTACGGTTGCGTTGCTTGCCTTTTGAACATAATAGAAGACATTATCGAATTCTGTGCTTGTGATCTGCAGCCCACTTCCTGCTTTTCCATCTTCCGCTAATGCTGTAACAGTAGGGAGCGTGTTTGGTGCCTCATAAGCAGGCTTTGTCAGTGTACCAATGCTTGCCATTCTTGATTCCTTGAAATTACTATCGCCATTTGCAATATATTTGACAGTAATTTCAACATCGCCTTCCATTGGCCGAATTTTATAGGTATCTGTAGTGGCATCTTGGATTTCCTTATTGTTCGCATACCACTGCCAGTGTCCTGCATTTTCATCGGTTCCTGCCTGTGCATACATTCCTTTAAGATATTTTGCTTTATATGTTACACCAACATCTGCCACACCAACTTTTGCAGGCTTTTCTTCTTTTCCATCCAAAATGACATATTCAACAGTTCCTGTTAATGTACTTCTATCTGTCTTCTGTGTAGTAATCAGCTTCCATTCGCCTGCGTCATAACCTGTCTTGGCTGCCTTTCTGACATAGATATCATATTCCGTATTTCTTGCTAATCCGGTAATCGCAATATTTGTTTTTGCTGTACCTGTCGCCTCAACGGTTGTAATTGTGTTTACATCCTGACCTTTTAATGCATAGCCGAACTGATAAGTAGACGTTCCATCATTTGCCTGTATATTGAAAGAGTAATCCTTCAATGAACTGACGGTCGCTTTTGTTGGCATATCTGCAATATCCTGCGATGCATTCATGACAATATCCGTTGTATGGGTGATATGTTCCTTGAAATCACCATTCCCTGTAAACGTCACTCTCAGTTTGTTTCCTGCATCTTTAGGATCGATTTTATATGATAATGCAGTGTTGTTTGTAATCGTATAGCTGCTCGGAGAAATCGTTGTTGCACTTTCGCTTTCTTCAACGGTAGTTACTCTTTCCAGCTTCCATGTTCCTGTTAGATTTTCAATTGCTGGAGTCGTAAATATGATGGTACCATTTACTACTACTCCACTACCCAATTCTGTAACATTGCCTGTAACTGCAGTTTGTGAAGTTTTTGCAATCAAAGTTTCACTCCATGAACTCGTTGCTGTTGCATCTGTTTCAGAATATCTAGCATAGATATAGTAATCTGTATTACGTTTTAAGTCTACAATAGTTACTTCAGTACCTTCAGTGACTTTCTCTTTAACAATCTTTTTTTCTCCGCTTGTTGAATCAGAATACCCTATATCGTAGGTTCCTGCTTTCTCCATCTTAATGGTGACGGTTGTATCTGTTTCACTGACTTTAACAGGAGATTCTGGTTTATCCTTTGTTTCTTTCTGAACGACATCAGAAACTACACTTTCTACAGTTCCTTCAAAATCATCTCTTCCTGTAAAGATCGCCTGGATTCTTTTTCCCACATCTTCCTTACCAAGAGTATACGCGGTAACATTCTCTTTAGATGTAAATGAAATATCTTGTTCAGTTCCATCATCAGAGATACGTTTCAATGACCATGTTCCTGTCTGACCATTGGTTGCTTCCATGGTGAGTGACAACTCTGTGCCATTATTGATACCTGTACCAAGTTTTGGTTTTCCTTCGATTTTTGTCTTTAAAGTTGTTTCACTTGTTGCAAGACTCCAGTCACCAGCATCATAGCTTCCATCCGCTGCCTTAGCAATACGTACATAGAAATCATATTCTTTATTTCTTTGCAGGTTCTTGACTTCAACGAGTTCATCTTTTGTATATGTTCCAGTGATTTGTGTAATCATTGCATTCTGGTCATGTCTCATATAGCCAAACTCATATTTGAATGAATCACTGCCGTTTGTTGCCTTCAGTTTCACACTGCTATCTGTGATTTCAGAAACAGTGGGTGCATCTGGCTGAATAGAAACGACTGCTTTTGTATAGTTGCTATATGTTGAAGCATAATCATTAGCATTTACAAGTACACAGAATTCATATCCAACATCTTTTGATGTTAGAGTATAGGTTTGGCTTGTAGCATCTTTAATCGCTTCACTTTCAGTTGTCCCACTCTTTCTACGGTACCATTGATAACTGATTCCATGCATAGTAGTATCGGTAGCAATATTAGTTTTTAAAGTCTGATTCATTTGAGGGCTTGGTAAAGTCGCTGTTTTATCACTCGATGTATATGCAGTTTCCTCTGTATCCACAATATCAAAGTTATCCATGGCTTTGACTTGTTCTTTTACGGTGAATTCATAAGTATTCTTGGCACTACCACCAATCGTTTCATCAGGTTCAGTATATGTGATTTCTACTGTAGCTTTTTCACCAGCATTTCCGACTGGGATGATTGTACCATTATCACCTTTTTTCAAAACTGATTCATCTTCAATTCCAAATGAATTTAAAATCTTGATGGAATAGTCCTTTGTCTGTAACTCTGTTGGTATTTGTATAACACCTGAAATATCACCATTAAACATATCATCATATAGAGTTTGGCCATCAACTGATATGAAAGCTCCTCTAGTTACTGAATAAAGCAAAACCACTGGGTGATTTTCAATCCATGTTAAACGAGGATATATACCCTTTTTATAAGTCCATGTATTGTCGTTGCCGTTATATGAATCAAATGAATTTTGTAATTCAGTTCCAATCATATTTGGAGTTGATTTAGGGATTCCTTTGTGAACATCATTTATAGTTTGATTTGAATAATTTTGATACAAACTTGGATTTGGCGATAATGTTTGGTCATAAAAAATATTGCTTGTTTCAACAGATGTGCCAGCGTTTTGTCCAAAAGCTCCGCCATCTGCTGTATTATTACTTTCTATTGCTGATGCTGCATATACATTATAAGCGGGTCCTCTACCTCCTCCAATTACACCACCTACCATTCCCCCGTTTTGAGTCGCCGTAACAATTGTAGAGACTGAATATGAGTTAGAGACTTTTGCTATCCCTTCATATGTTAAACCATTGCCATCTAACCATCCTGCCAAACTGCCTGCAGAAAAAGCTGTAGTACTAGCAGAACCTCCTACGGAACCACAACTCTCTATATCTCCATTCCATAATAATCCAACGAGAAATCCTGTATTTCTTCCTGAACTTACATTTGAATCAACCATAAAACATTGATAAAATGTTGTATACTTTGCTTCTCTAGTTATAACAGAAGCTGAAGCATTTGTTCCGCTTCCTAATGAAACTGTATCAATATCAGAATTAAATGAAATTATGTTTTTTATAGTAGCATTATTTGTAAGAGCAAATAATGGATTTTTTGTTCCTACAATTGTATGGTAATCTCCATCTAAAGTACTTGCAAAAGTATTTTCTGAGTATTTAATTATCCCCTTACCAGAGATATTTATATTATCCGTAATAACGTAACTTGCATTTCTACTTCTATCAGTATAACTTCCCGTTTGTTTCATAAATGCTTCTAAATCATCAGCATTGCTAATCGGAATACCGTAAGTGTAGTTAAATGAAGTTTCAGTACTCATCTTACTGTTTATTGTTTGTGTTGCTATAGGCTTAAAGTCACTATCTACAAATAGCTCAATAATTTTTGGTGTACTAATTTCTGCTGTGATTTCTTTTCCATCTAAACTCTTATAGGTATCATCGTTTGGCATTGTATAGGTGAATTTACCCCTTGATTTTGAAATGCCATCTTTGATAATGGTATCTCCAATCTTGAATTGAACTGTATCTCGATTGATATCGCCTGTTTCCGCATAGTTATTGATTGTACCTGAAATGACACTGTTTGCATATGCTTTTGGATTTTTGTTTCCATCTTGTGTAGAACTTGTAATCGTTAATGTTTCATTATAGATTTTTTTAACAAATTGTGGTTCCGTACTGCTGACTGCACCACTGTAGTTGTATTCTTCATTTGCTACAAACTCAGCTCTGATATAATGTGCGAACATATCTTCTGTCAAGTTTAATTCACTATAATCAGTATCAAGAATAGCTGAGAATCCACTCGTGATTTCTTCCCAGTCTTCTGCTGCATTAACTGATGGCATAGTTGTGGTACTCGTTCCATCATATGTAGATGTGCTCATGTACCATTTCCATGTTCCTCTTTTATTCTTGCTGTCAGTCAGTGTTGCCTTGACAGTCTGTCCAGCTACAAACGTTTCCTTGCCATCACTTGCCTTTTCAAACGTAATGGTTCCTTTCTGTGTATACGTCCCCATTTTATGCTGCATGGAAAGAATTGAACTTGGCTCTTCTGTATCCGTTGCTGTCTTAATGAAGTAGATGTTATAGGTTGTATTTGGTTCTAAATCAAAGTTATTCGCATCCTGCTCCACTGTAATGGTGGTGCTATCTACTGGCTTCCAGTCTCTTACAATTTCTTCCTCTGTTGGAAATCTTGATGGAGGCACTGCATCAGATCTCTGTACACGATAGTAGATATGCTGTTCATTTTCACTTGCTGTACCGGTGATTTCCATGCTCATCTTTCCTGATGCATTCTCTTTATCTTTAATATCTGTTATTTTCGGACTTACGCATACTGCCTTTTTGATTTCTGCTGTTTTTGTATCCACATGACCTCTAAAACTGTTATTTTCTGGTATTGTATATTCAACTCGAATCACTTGTCCGATATCTTCTTGAACAAGTTTATATGTAGTAGATCTTGCGTCAGGAATTGCCGTATCACCTCGATACCATTGCCATGTTCCATCCTCATCGCTGTCACTTCCTGTAGACGCATAAGTCGCAGAATTATATACTGCTGTTAATGTTTCATTATATCGGGTTGTCCCTGAAACGGATACATATCCTGCAATTTCTGTTTTTTCTGTCGTCACAGATTTATTCTCAGTTTTGGCTGTTGAATATGCAAAATCACTGGCTGTTCCATTTTCATCTTCGACACGCTGCACTCTGACGATATACTCTGTGTTTCTGTCTAAGCCATCGATCACGACATCCACATTCGCAAAGACATTTTTTCCTGTATCTCCATCCGCTGTTAATTCTTTATAGCCATCATTAGGATCATTAAATGTTTTATTTAAAAGACCAACAAACGAATCCCAAGGATTCTGATCTGCTTTCTTATACCAGAAACGATATTGTCCTTCACCTGCAATCATTTTGACCTTGATGCTTGTATCATCGATTGCCTCCATGGAAATGTTTTCCTGATTCGGAGTTTTGTTTTGTACCTTTTCTACTTTGACCACTTCATCACTTGTAGCTTCAATACTTCCTGTGTATCCTACATTTGCTTCAAAGGTGACTTTATATTTCGTCCCGATTTCCTCACTGTCCGGTACAGTATAGCTTGTACCAACATGTCCATTCTCAAATGTCTTGATGGTAAAGTTATTGATGACTTCTGTCGTTCCATCTTTATTGATTTTTATCCATGTCCAGTTTCCTTTGTTATTGAATGATGAATCAGTAGGTATCAATTCAGCATTGATCGTTTTTCCCTGCATCACAGAGATTTGACTTGTCTCATAGGTAAATTCAATTTTTCCTTTGAAGTCTTTTTTTTCAGTTCTCTGTTTAATGACCTTATCTGTTTTGATCCAGTCGGATTTTTGATGGGTCTCATTTTCTGCATATCGTACAGACAGATAATAATCCGTATCTCTGCTCAACCCCGTAATGATATACGTTTCTCCTGAGCCAAATGTCAATAGTTTGTGATCTGCATCTAATTGCTCGATTGGAACACCCTGCTGCGTCGTACTGATTCCAATGATATATTTCTCTTCATCTGCATTGGTTGGCAAAGTTACCTTGATGGTCGTATCCCTATTCTCACTATACTCACCTATAGTCAGATTATCAGTTGGTGCGCTCTTTTCTTCCTTATCAATAGAATCTGTAATCGTAGAGATTTCTCCACTGTAATCTCCTGTTCCTTCATAAACAACTTCAATCTTAGATTTAATATCTTTTTTTACTAATTTATATTCTGCTGTACCTGTCGCAAGCGGTGTTGCTTCTCTTTTTCCATCACTGTCCAAACGATACCATACGAACCACCCTGTCTGTGTGTCAGGATTATTTGTGATACTTGCTGTCAATGTCTGATTATAGATCGTATTACCACTGATGATGACATCTCCTTTAACATGGTCATTATCTGTTTTGACTGTAATATAATCATTGCTCCATGCACTGTCTGAATATCCATTCTCACCTACCTGCTGAACATAGAAATAATACGTTGTATGTGCGCTTAAACCTGTAATCGTTGTATTCGTTTTATTTCTTGAAAGCACACTGTATGGTGTGATAGCTTCGTCTGGATTAGTTTTATAACCATAGCGATATAATCCACTGTCGGTATTCATGCTTAAAGTGACAGTAATATCATCATTACTGACTTTTGTTAAATGATCTGTTGCGACTGGTTGATCACATTGAATGGCTAAGACTTCTGATGTCGGTGAACTGTTTTTATAATCTTTGAAATCTCCATCACTCTTGGCTACTGCTTTAACATATAATTTCTTACCAACATCATCGCCCTTGATTTGATAGTTACGTCCTGTTGCGATAGGTGTCTCTGCATTTCCACCCTCATAAAACCATTGAAAGATGACTTCATTTTCTTTGTCTGCTGGTTTCATATTCGCAACAAGTTCATCATTGAATGTAAAAGTCCCATCGCTTTTTGTCTTATTTTCAATGGTCACTTCTGTAATCGCCTGTTTAATGATACTGTCGGTAGAAACTGTTAATGTTCCCTTATAGCCTGTTGTATCGTCAGCCACAAAACGTGCTCTTAAATATTTGGATGATTCACTGTTTGTCACTTTATATGTATCTGTAGTACTATCGATCGCAGTTGTTTGAACTACTGTCCATACTGCGTCTTTATTGAGTGTGTCTGCTGTTTCCCATATCATGGTACCTTTTGTTGTATTTGTACCTGATAAGGTCGCAGTCATTGTTTCGTTAAAATCATAAATACCAGTTAAAGAAACTTTACCGCCATTCTTTCCATATGCAGTTTTAATGATTCCATCAGTACTGACTGTTTCAAGATTTGTACTGTATACTTTATATTCTGTATTCCATTCTAGTCCACTTTGTTTATAGCTTCCAGACCAGTACATAATCTTCCATCCTGATTCAATAGCTGCTTTATGACTTGCAGGTAATGTTGGTGCTTTTTCACTTGATTTGACAACTTTATAATAAGTACCCATTGTTGTTGGAAATGTCACCTGTGTTGTTTTCGCATCGGTTGATGTACCAGCAGTAATAGAGGTTACTGGTGCTGCATCCTTTAACGCAAAGCGATTGATGATTTCGTTACTTTCGGCTGTGATCTCATCCTTACCTTTATCCCACTCAATACCTTCAACTTCTTCTGTTTCAACCTTTCCTTCAAGTGCTGACAGGTTACTTTTTGTCTTAACAGAAAGTACACTTAAACTAGACACACTTTGTGCCTTTTCTTTAAAGTCTTCACTCTTTTTAAGAGTTGGATATTGTCCTTCTGTTTCAGTGAATGCTTCATTGTTTAGTTTTCCTGAAATCATATCCTTTGTATAATATGGTGTTGCCTTGTTATCTTCTAAATCATTGATCTGTGCATCATAGAAGCAGTCTGTATGTTCACCTTCGGAGAACAGCACCCTTTTCTTTCCTAGAAGAGAAGCTGTGATATAACTGTTCTTGACGTTGACTTCCTTACCAAATCCATAGGCATCTTCCTTGGCATTGATATAGCCGCTGACATAGCTGTCCTCGATACTTCCTGTTCCATTTAATATGAATCCTGCTGCATTCTTCCCTTCTACGTTCATGAATGCAAAGCTATTCTGTATTCTTACATCCGTTCCATTCAAAATAACTGCAGTATTTTTTTCTGCATCATTTGCCTCTACATAGAAACCTGTATTTGTTATATCTGTATTGACTGCATTGTCTGACAGTCTTCCTTTGATGACGATATTAGTTATCTTCGCATTGGTTACTGTATCAAATAATTGATTGGTGATTCCACTGATTGTATAACCATCACCATTTAAAGTACCAGTGAAATTGATATTACTTAATATGTCTTCTTTGAGTTCAATATCCTGATCCAGTATAAAGGAACCAGACGGATTTGCAATAATCTGCTTCAGATCATCAGCTGTACTGATGATCGTATCTCCAGTTTCTGAGATATTAGGTATGTCTGTAAATGACAGCTCACTGCTATCCAATACTTTACCATCTGCATCAACTACTGAGAACTCATAGGTTCCGTTCTTTGGTACAACATAGGTTGCCTGATAAACGCCACTAGACACTTCTGCAGCACCAAGGCTGTCTTTCCCATTGACTGTAATATCAAAAGTTGAATGATATCGTGATACGATCGTTACTGTATGAGTTGCTTCATCTTGTTCGATCATGAGATCATCAAAGGAATCAACATGAACGCTTTCTTCTCCTTGTTTTGTATCAGTATCATTGAATCCTACCAGCACATAGTCCCCATTTTTATGCACATCAAAACTCAGTGATTCACTCACTGGCTTTGTTTCAATCAGGGTGCCATCCTTATAAAGTTCAACCTTCGTTATGCCTTCCCTGACCTGACTGATATTGATCTTCTGGGTGTGAATGTCTGTCTCTTCACTTATGGTTGTATGCATATAGCCATTTGACTGTGCAAAAACATAATTTCCCATTGGAAACTGTCCAGCGATCATCATGATGCAGACAAATATGATCATGATCTGATTTCTGTACTTTCCTACTATTCCTTTTCGCTTGTTCATATCGATACCTCTTTCATGAATGTCTCATTTAAATTGATTCATTGTTTGTTTAGTTTCTTTTCTTCCATATACCTTTGCGTGATCGCATCAGCTTCCTCTTTTGTGATTACCTTCCCCTGATGATAGAACAGAACTTCCTGTTCTCTGTTCACCAAATGCACGACCTTCGCCTTGCGATAGTCCAGATGTGTGAACTCACTGCTGCCTTCTATCTTTTTCATATTACCCTCCCACTACATATGCAAATGTGCTTTGACTTCTGTGTATTTTGCTTTTGATACCGGCACAATGAATTGATCGGCCAGACATAGTTCAAATGCTTTTATACTTGTGACATAAAAGCGATTGACACAGAAGCTCTTATGGACTCTTACAAACATATCTTCCTGCAATTGGCTGATCTGCCGCTCCAGTTCTGTAATACTCCCTCTGGCAAATGTATCTCCATCCAATGCATGAATCAGTGTATTCACATTGAATGCTTCCAGATAAAGGATGTTACTGGTCTGAATTTTATGTGTGACATTATCTCGATCCTTGATCATTAGATGACCGGAGCGCTCTACCTCTTTTTTGATCAGCATATCAACATATTTTCTTGTGAATTTTCCTACGCCATGTGGAAAGATTTCATCACGTTCCACATTGGTCAAAGGATTTGATACATGCATATGCGTGAGATATAGTGTTCCTTTCTCCTCTTTCCATGTAAAAGTAACACGCTGCATATCACGATATATTTCTCCGCTTGCTTCATCGGTGATTCCTATATATCTTCCGGCGATAACGCAGCTGTTTCGATCATGTGATACACATTGAAAATCCTTAGATGACAGACTGATTTGCGGCAGTGCCGTTTTCTCTTTTTCTAATTGTTGTAGGATCATCGCCCTTCCCTGATAATATTCAATGTCATTGGAACCGATCCATAAGCAGTCTTCATGAAGATGCTCAACAACAAGACGATGATCTCCACGATAATGTGCTGTCAGCATATCATCTGTCAACTGTATACACTCTGCAATTTTCTCTTTTTTCATACCTTCATCACTTCCTTGTTCTTCTCCCATATATCTGTGAATTCATCGGCATGTACTGGTTTCCCGACCAGATACCCCTGTCCGATATCACATCCAGCTGCTCTCACGAACTCCAGCTGTTCTCTTGTTTCTATTCCTTCGCATATGACTGTCATATTCATTTGATGCGCCAGTTCTATGATTTTTTCCATAATGATCTTGGATCTTGGATTTGTATGACAATCGATCAGTAAAGATCGATCAATCTTCAATATATCCGCAGATACCACACTTAAAAGATTCAAAGAAGCATAGCCTGTCCCAAAATCATCGATTGCTAATTGAAACCCTTTTTTATGTAATTCATTAGCCAGCTGCATCATCCGCTCACTGCTCTCAACAAATGCAGATTCTGTCAGTTCAAATGCAATATAATGATGCGGTATCTCGTATTTATCGACTACCGAACAAAAATCATTCAAATAGCTTTTTTCTTCGATATGCAACCGTGATTGATTGATGGAGATTGGGGCTATCTGAATATTTCTATCGATCCACATACGGATGCGCTGACATACCTTTTCCAACATATAAAAGTCAAAACTCAATATCATTCCATATTCCTCGAATACAGGCACGAAATCATCCGGCATACGTAGGTTGCCATTCTTAAGTTTCCAACGAGTCAGTGCTTCTCCGGATATGATTTCTAATGTATGTATATTGAATTGTGGCTGTATATACAGTTGGAACTCATCATCATCCATAGCGACCGGTGCATCTTCCAGAATCTTGCTTTTATAATACTGACGACTCATCATTCCATCTTCATAATAAACATAATGACTTCCAGATAGTGTCTTGCTGATACTCTGCATCGCCATAAGCGCACGATCCGTCATATCCTTGATATATTCTTTACGATTGTCTTTGATTAAATAAAGTCCTGCATTCAAATGGATTTCCATTCCAAGCTCTCTTACCATCCTGCGATCGATCAATTGTTTGCGAACATTCTCTAGTCGCTCTTCAAGCTGTTCCTTATTTTCGTATCGGTATAGCATTGCAAAGATATCTTTTTCCATACGGCCACATGTTTCATTCTCATGCAGTGTCTTTTTTAAATTTTCCGCAATATTTTTTAGCACCTGATCGCCTGTCTGATAACTGAACTTGCGATTGACGAACCGAAAATCACGAATACCAAACTTAATCAGTACATAATGCTGATCATATTCTTTCTGTAGAATTTCATTGGCTGAATACTCGAATCCTTGTAGATTATTGATTTTTGTCAATGGATCTATAAAGGAAGCTCTTCGTATATCATCCGCCATTTTTGCATATTGCGATTTCGCAACATTATAATTAAAATAGAATTCCTCTCCCTGTATCCCTGCAGGAATGGAATTATGCACATGGATGATCTTCCAACCGTTCGTCTGCTTGATCCAAACAACACTGAAACGCAGTAACCCATCTTCTGGAAGAATCATTTCTTCATCTTCTCCACGTACTTTCAATACTGCCAATGTGAGGCAGACATCGTTAGCCAATTGACGCACTTCATACCATTCATTAAGAACGATAAAGTGTCCTCCATAAATATCCATTTCCTTTTGAAAGAAATTATGTGCCTCTTCTACACTTAAGCAAACTTCATTTTTACCAGTTCCTATCCATGTAATCTGGTCACTAAGATAAAAAGAAAGCCGAGCATAATCACGCTCCTTAAAATAAAGTTCAGTTACTTCACGACTCAAACACTCTATCTGATTTTCTACCGTAATCATTCCGATTCCTCAACTATCCGCCTGCGTTCATATCTACATACAACTTTCGATATTCTCAAGCAACCTCTCCCACGATTTACATTCACAAGTTCACATGAAACTCCCACCACATAATGTGTATTATGTGGTTTTGAGAATAAAAAAGCATACTGTACTAACAAACACATGTATTAATATGGGAATTTTTACCTTTAAAAATATGAATTATGGCGTAAAAAAAAGTCAATAAACTTTGGCTTCTCTTATCTGATTTTATTATAAGTGCCTATTTATGGGCGATTAGAGCTATTTTTTAGTCATCTCATGATGAACTATTTTCAGTATGCCCATCAAATTGTAAACATTATTTGACAAAATAGAACAATTCACAAATATATCAGCCCATTCACAATAAACGGTTGTAAAGATTTTAAATCGTGTTAATATGTTCATAGAATAGGTGTTTTGTATGATTTTTCTGTGACATTTCATATTGATTAAAAATCATATGACATCTTATTAAAAACTGCTGTTTATGCCCATTTTATCGTCTAATTTAAAGATAGTAAGAATGATAAAATAGCCTATAACAGTTGTTCAAATATATAAATCTAAAGCTCATCACAACATAATACACATTATGTTGTTTTATTTTATATGCTCAAGGGTATCACTAAATCCATTTTTGAAAGTGATTTCTGGCATTCCTTACCTGTAATCATTGTGTAGATTCTCGTTGTCTCAATACTGGCATGACCAAGCAGATCTGCAAGTCTTACTACATCTTTCTGAAGACGATAATAAGTCAATGCAAATAAGTGTCTCAAGTTATGAGGAAATACTTTTTTAGAATCCACTCTCGCATCCTGACATAATTTCTTCATTGCGTTCCAGATATTACTGCGATCCATAGGTTTACCATTCTTTGTAATGAATACTGCTCCTGATGAAATATTTTCCTGTTTGCAATAATCTTTCAGCATCCTTTTCAGTTTCTTTGGGATGAATATTGTTCTTATCTTGCCTTTATTATGGACAACTGCTTTTCCTTCCTTGATTGCCTCCACTGTGATATATTTATGTTCCGATACTCTTATACCGGTACCACAAATTGTTTGCAGCAACATATACAGACGTTTGTTATCATTCCTTAGTGCTGTATCTAATAAACGCTTATACTCATCTTTAGTTAGTTCTTTGTCTTCCTCATAAAAAACAGATCGCTGTACCTTGTGAAGTTTCAATTTCAAATCACTCAACTTCATATATTCGAGGAGTCCATTTAGAGCTACCAGCATACTGTTGATGCTAGAGACTTTGTAAACCTCTGAAAGACTGTTCTTATAAGCAACAAGTTTTTCTTTTGTTATCACTTTGTCATCTTCTGGCATATACTCATAAAAGCGTATGACATCTCTCATATATTTATCGATCGTTGCTTCACTTCTTTCTTCCCCATATAAAAATTTTCTGAAGTTCCCCACAACTTTCAAATCTAATACCGTTCTCTTCATTCTATCCTGCTCCTTTAATAATTTTAATTTCATGATAGCATTTTGTGATAGTAGAATCACTGGTAATAAATGGAATTTATATATCAAAACAGAAATTTATTTGATAAATACTATGAAAATTATTCCTATAAAAATTTAAAAAAAAGATGCTCACTGTAAGCATCTTGACATTGGAATGATATATTATTCCATATTACTTTCTTTTTTTGTCTTGTTTCGCATCTGCAGCATCAAATCCACATATATATTTCTATCATGAATGTTCTGAATGAAGTTCATTGCTGTACAAAAACCATTTTCAAAATCATATGGAGAAGCTATATTGATTATATCCAGACAAAGATCAGATAATTCTTCCACCAGTTTCTTTTGTTCATCATTTGCATTTTCCCTCAAGCTATTTAATAGATTTTCCATTTTTACAAAATAGTCCTTATAATCTTCAGATTCGAAACAACGCGAATGATTACCAAGTTCACATAGCTCATAAAAAGAGTGTATTAGATTTTCATCTTCCATAATTACCTCCAAAGAAATCTGATAAAGAAATATCTAAAGCTTTGGTCATATGATGCAGACATAATAGAGAGGGATTTTGCGATCCTTTCTCAACGATACATATAAAATTTTTATGTAGGCCAGCCATTTCTGCCAATTCGTTTTGTGTTAGCTTTCTTTCGATCCTTAGATTGTGTATTCTCCTTCCTACATTTTCCAAAAACGCTCTATCCTCACTATTATATGGAATCGGTCTGATTCTCTTCGTATTTTTTAATTTCATACATTTCACCTCCATATTCATTATGTCGTGTTGCCTTTGCTATGTCAGCGTACAAAATAAAAAACTTTCCGTATTCGTTACAGAAAGCCTAATCAATATCTGAATTTAATTTGATTCCTGATTTTTCTTCGATAGAATCTACATATGTTTCTAAATCTATGTAGCCTTTTGTTAGGTTCTCAACTTTCTCTGTCAATAGTCCTAAGATATATCCTATCTCGTCTTTTGATAATTTAGTATCATCCATTAAAACGATATCACACAGTACATCAACAAGTGATGATATGTATATACGGCTTACCGTTTCTGTAATCTTTTGCTCTCTTATTTTTCTAAGTTGTTCTTCTCTTCTGCTCATATGATCGCTTCCTTTTTAAATATTATTGCACTAATCAATGGAAAGTTCAAACTTCACAATGTCTTAATTGATGAACACATATAGACCTTACGACTTCTACATGTTCAAATTTGAACATGTAATCTCAGCTAACATCTGGGCCGCAAATACATTCTTCGGCTTTTTTATCATCTCTGAATCCCTTTAGCACTGGCTGTCTTAACTTCCCAGTATCTTTATACATATAATTTATAGTACAGACTACTATTGGCATCAACCATATGATTCCTTTTATTTTCAAGAAGGGAAAAATAGGATCATGTGATTTTAAAACATTATAGTTTTTCATAAACATAAGATTATTGACTCCCAAGGAGACATTTCCTCGATACATCAGATTTCCTTCCTTACTATATTGTCCTAATATGAAAGTTAATCCTTCCTTATTATTTTGATAAAAGTATCCACAAATAATAAAATCATTATCATTGGTATTTTTAATTTTTATCCAGTCAACACTTCTCTTACCAGGGCGATAGATACTGTCTTTTCTTTTGGCTACTACTCCTTCTAAGTTTCGTTTTAGAACAGCTTCATAATAAAGTTCTCCTTGCTCTTCAATATACCTGGATACATATATTCGCTCACCATCACGAACATTCAAACTCAAACGATTCTTTCGTTCGATTAAAGGAAGATTCATGATAGTTTCTTCGTTTAATTCAAGTATGTCAAATGCAACAAAAGATACAGGTGCTTCTGATGCTGCTATTTTGATTTTGAATGAATCTTTTAAGATTGATCGCTTCTGCATTCGGTGGAAGTTTGGGACTCCTTTTTCAAATAAAACCAGTTCGCCATCTAAAATGCATTTATGTTTGACACATGTATGGATATCCTTTAATTCCGGATATAATCGAATTAGTGATATGTTTCTTTTATTTCTAAGATCTGTACCTTTTTCAGGATTAAGATATGCGATGCATCGCAATCCGTCCATTTTTAACTCAAAGATATAATCCGGATCACTGAATGGCTGATGCTGTTCTTTGATCAACATAGGCTCAATGTTCTTTTCGATAAACAGTTTATTTTTCATATTATTATTTTATCCACAAAGATGTGTGTGATTCATCTATTCTCATGTTCAAATTTGAACATGAGAAAGCAATAAAACAAAAAAGCAATCGTCAATTGACAAATTGCTCTTCCAATAACAACTCAGGCAGTTTTTGATAGACCTTTTCTAGTATATCAATAATATATGCATTTGGGTCTTTACTTACCTGTATATGGTGCTCCTTAAACCAGTTTGGTAGAAGCTGCTGTGTAAATTCAAGTGATTTATTTATCACTGTATCATCAAATTCTTTAGACTCTTTCTTCATTTTGCTGCCTTCATCGTCCTGTTCGCTATCTTCTTTTGATTGTGTCAGGTCAGTCATCTGAATTGTCTCTACACTATCATCCATAGCAAGTTTTTTTATCTCTTTTGCTGTTTTGATGCTGACATCACCCGAATATTCTTTTAGACATTCATAAACCTTTATTTGCTGTTTTTCATCCAAAGCTGCAAATACCAAAGCAACAGATACTTTTACTATGCCCAGATCCAAGCAATCCAGTAACTCAGGTATGAGTTTACTCAGTGTTAGATATCTTTGCATCTTGGAATCAGTCATCTCATACATATCTGCAAGATATGTTCGCACTACATTTCCTGCCATATCATCTTTATTGTTTTTCTTCTCTCGCAGCAATACCTCATATTCCATCCTGAATGCTTTCGCCAACTCGGATAAGCTGAAATCACGTGTTCCTCGTTGAAAGAAATTTGTAAAATTGATAATTTCTACCTGCTGTACTTTTGTAAGGTTCCTTTTCACAATAGCCATTATCGTCTCTTTATGAGCAAGTTTACATCCCTCTACTCGATTATACCCTGCAAGCAGAAACAGCTCTCCATTCTGCTCATATGCAATGACAGGCTGTAATATCCCAACTGCGTTAATACTTTCAACCATTTTCTGCATTCGGATATCACTATAAAGTTTAAAACCATGTCCAGGATAAGGTTTCAAATCAGAAATCTGTATTTCGTTCAATTCTGTATCAGATATGATTGGAGAACCATCATCCCCAAAAATACTATCCAGATCTCGTGGTCTTCTAACCATATCACTAGACCCCCTTTACAACTTCAAGTGCTAATTTCTCAAATGCGATGGATGCCTTATCCTTGCTCCTATGCTGCAAGACACTCTTTGCATTTGTTGTCGCCTTAGCAACACAGGCACGACATGGAATCACGGTATCAAATACACGTACATATTTTTGATAGGACTGTCTTATATCCGCTTCATACTCTTTGTGATCACTCCAGCCAAAATTCATCTTATTGATAACGATGCCAAGCAGCTTTAAATCTTTATTCGTCTTTTTCTTGGCTATCTGTGCAATTTCAATAGCATCTATGACACCATCAGAACTATATAATGATGGTTCCGATACGATCAGAATCTGTGTTGCAGCCGTATATGCCTGAACATTTTCAGCACCAGCTGTTGGTGGACAATCAATAAGGATGAAATCATATGCATCTCTGATACCTTCAAATATATTTCGATAGACTGTATTCCTATCAGACCTCTCATTAAAATCTTTTAAATATTTATACAGTGCTCGATTACCAGCAATGATATCTACATATCTTGTATGCGTAATAAATTTTTTGACCTGAAATTTCTTATCATCGAGGATATTCTGAAGTATGACTCCTAGATCCTTGTTTTCAATAGTTTCAGACCTTTTAATAAGTCCACTGGTCATATTGACCTGTTTGTCACCATCAACACAAAGTACCTTATAACCTAGCTTACTTAAAGCTACACCAAGATTGATTGTTACCGTCGTTTTTCCACATCCCCCTTTCTGATTCGTAACAGCAATAACTTCGCCTAAATAACTGCTTTTTTGAACATCGTTTTTCATTTTCATCACCTCTTAACATCATTATGTCGTGCTTTTAGATGAATGTCAGCGCCTAAAGCACGTTTTCATGTTCAAATTTGAACATGAAAAAAGCATAGACACATCTTGTAACATATCTATGCTTTTCTGACATATTCAACTTTGATAATTCATAGACTCCTTGTCCTTTTTTTCAGATAATCTATTGCTGCTTCCACCGTTAAACCAATCATTTTATTATCATTTATATCCTCCGCTATAATTGGATACTTTCTTTTTTTATTATCAAATCTCTTCAACTTGTATTTACCATTACGAATAGAGATTATTGAATTGTAATCTTCTTCAGCTAATCCATAATACACACAATTCTTTTTCCAGTTAACAAAATCAGCATCTATATCAGTGCGTTTAGCCTCCAATTTACATGTAAATGCTTCTTCACTATAGCTGATATTTCCCATATTGATTTCAATCCCAAACTTACTTTCAACTTCTTTTAATGCCTGCTTTGCATTTTCGCGAAATTCCATAAAATCTTTTTTGTTAAATTCCATTTTAAACACCTCCTAAAATCATTATGTCGTGCTATTGATTTTTTGTCAGCGTCTTAATAACTCTTTTGTATAATTTTTTTATACCAATTGCACAGTATTAAATAAGGGGGTATTTATGTTCAAATTTGAACATGAAAAAACATAGACAAATCTACGTATCTATGTTTTTAACACTACTTTTTCTAATAATTTTTACTTCATTTGCTTCTAAAAAGCCTTTGTCCACTTATTATATTTTCTTCTATTACTGGATATATACAGTAATCCTAAATGACTTCTGCTGATATTGACAACAAAATAGGTATCACTTTATTGCTAGTATTTGAATCAAGCAAAGATATATTCTTATTTAAATTTATCATAGCTATACACTAAATATAGGTCGTGTGTATTGTTATAACTTTGTACATTAAATATTTCACTTTTTTTTCAAGGTACAAAAAAATCACAATATAATGTGCTAAAATCAACAATTTTCATCTAATTTAAAAAAGGTGAAAAGTGAAAAAAAGCCTTTGTTTATCATGGTTTTTCCAATTATTTTCTACATAGCAACGCTATTGACTCCACATGCTCCGTCATGGGAAACATATCCACCGGAATCATCGTATCAAACGCATACCCCGCCTCTTTAAACATCACCAGATCACGCACCTGTGTAGACGGATCACAGGAAATATAAACCACCTGTTTAGGTTTCAACGCTTTTACCGCATTGATAAAGTCCGGTGTAGTCCCGCTTCGCGGCGGATCCATAATCACCGCATCAATCTCCACCTTCTCCCTTGCCAGTTCCACCATAAACGCCGTTGCATCTTCATTGATGAAACGAATATTTTTGATGTTATTCATCTTGGCATTATAAATCGCATCCTTCACCGCATCTTTATTCAGTTCCACACCAATAACCTGCTTCGCCTTTTTAGAAGCCACCATTCCAATCGTCCCAATACCGCAATAAGTATCAATAACTGTTTCACTGCCTTTTAAGTCCAATAAAGACAACGCCTTATTATAAAGCACCTCACACTGATCACGATTAATCTGATAAAATGATTTAGGTGAAACCTTAAATTTCAATCCACACAACTCATCTTCAATATAGCCTTTACCAAAAAGAACCTTTTCATCATTCCCTAACACAATACTCGTTTTTCTTGTGTTAATATTCATGACAATGGTTTTAATACTTTTAAACTGCGAAGTCAATTCCTTCACAAAATTCTTAGAACCAGGAAAAACAGACGAAGTCGTCACTAAAACCACCATTGTCTGATTTGTTTTAATACCTCGGCGAATCAGTACATGACGCAAGAACCCCTTACGGCGATCCTCATTATAAATCTGAATTTTATATTTACGCAATAAAGAAGCAATTTTTTGGATAATCGCATCACTTTCTTCATCATGCAGCAAACACGTTGTATAGGGAATAATCTTATGCGAATTTTCTTCATAAAAACCCGCTTCATTGCGCTGATTAAACCCCACAATCACCTTGTTTCGATAATGATAAGGACCTTTCGCTCCAATCGTATCTGCCACTTTAACCTGTGACAATTTCGCTTTTTTCACAAGCTGAACACAATATTCCCTCTTCTTTTTTAACTGCTCCTCATAAGCTAGATGCAAATAATCACAGCTCCCACATTGTTTAAATATCTTACAGTTCATGTTATCCTCTTTCTAATGATGATTTCTTCCTCGCCAGCAATCATTCGAGCGATTATTGCCATTATTAACAACAATTGCCAACACTTCTTTCATCCCTAAATCATTCAAAACCGTTAAGCGCTTATGTCCATCGATACAACGATATCCATTTTCCTTTACTTCTACCCTAATCGGAAAAGACAATCCAATCCTTTCCACACTGCTTTTTAATAAATCGTCATATTCTTTATTTATAAATTCAATCGTTTGAATCTGCAATTTTATAATCCGCATATTCACCTTTCTACATTAACGGTGCAAACAGCTTTAAAAGGACCGCAATGATTCTTAAATACCATGGTTTTGATTTAAAATAACCAATAAAAACAGGCTGAGAAACTTCCAATGTTTCATAATAATCTTTTTTAATATCGTAAACAGCACTGGTTCCCAGCATATATGTCCCACATTCAAAATGATGCACCAAGCTGCGATAATCTAAATTAATAGTCCCCACCGTTGCCACAAAGTCATCACTGATAAACGTTTTAGCATGAATAAATCCCGGTGTATACTCATAAATCTTAACCCCTGCTTTAAGCAATTGATCATAGCTTGCCTGACCAATCAAATGCACATACCACTTATCAGGAATAAAAGGCATAATGATACGAACATCTACACCACGCTTCGCCGCATTGCATAAAGCAATCATTAAATCATTATCGATAATTAAATATGGTGTTGTGATATAAACATAATGATTCGCCTGATTAATAATATTGAGATAGACATTTTCTCCTACCAGTTCATAATCCAAAGGACTGTCTTCATAGCATTGTACATAACCGTTTTCAATCGGGAGACTTTCTTTATCATATAGGAAGACAGAAAAATCCTCATCTTCATCCATATAATAATTCCATGTTTCTAAAAACATTAAAGTGAAATCATTAACACCCTCCCCTTCCAGCATAACCGCATTATCTTTCCAATGACCGAAGCGACGAACCTTATTTATATATTCATCGGCAATATTAATACCCCCATTAAAAGCAATCTCACCATCAATAACGGTAATCTTGCGATGATCACGATTATTATGCACGATAGATAAAATCGGTTCAAAGGGATTAAATGCCATTGCTTTTATTCCATGAGATCTTAAATAACGGAAGTATTCAGGCGGCAGTGTCGTTAAACAGCCAAGATCGTCATAGATAAAACGCACTTCTACCCCCTCTTTTACTTTATCGATCAAAATATCCAGCACCGTCTGAAGCATATACCCTTCATCTACAATAAAGCTTTCAATAAAGATATACTTTTTAGCTTGCTTCATTTTTTCACACATAGCTTCAAACATATTCTCACCTAAGGGGAAATAAGTCGTTTTCGTATGAGCATAGACTCTCGCATTTGAATAATTCCGTAAATAATTAACCTGTCCGATATAATGCGGGAAATCTATTTGCAGTTGTTTAAATGTTTCTTGATCGCTGTAAGATGCACTGTTTCTTAAAGCGTATAATTTATTATTTTCTTTCTTTAAAGCTTTAGATACATGGTTTTGTCCAAATAATAAATACAAGGCCCCTCCAAATAACGGTATCAACATCATAATCACTAGCCAAGGCAGTTTTAAAGAAGGCGATGTCTCTTTATTTATTAAATAAAGAACCATGATAATGCTTAATAAAATAAAGAAAATATAAATATATGTAAACACATGGGAAAAGCTGTTAATCAAAACTAATAGTATAATAGCCTGAATAATAATCAGCAAAATCGTTACCATGCGTCGGCTTAAAACCAGATTGGTAAATTTTCTCATATTTATACCTCTTTCTAGTCATTTATTATAACATAATTTGACTAGATTGCATATTCATAACTGAAAGGATGATAATATGTTCTATGTTGACTTTGATTTAGGACCGATTGATTTCGGTTTCACCTATCCGCCATTTGGTCCGGGTCCATTTTGGGGACCTCGCCCTCCTTTTGGTCCACCACCGCCAATTTGGGGACCACGTCCACCATTCGGACCATGGGGTCCAGGTCCAGGAGGTCCAGGTCGTCCACCGTTTGGCCCAGGTCCAGGAGGTCCAGGTCGTCCGCCATTCGGTCCAGGTCCGGGAGGTCCAAGACCGGGAGGTCGCCCATACTAAAAAAGCAACTTCAAAGTTGCTTTTTATTATTATTCAAGATAATTGACGATCGTTTGATTCAATGTTTCACAGCTGCGATTAAATTTATTCTTATCATTTTCATTTAATTCTAACTTTATAATTTCTTTTATTCCTTGGCGCCCAATAATTGCCGGCACTCCGATATAGAGTCCTTTTTTTCCGTATTCGCCACTCTGATAAGCAGAAACAGTCAGGATACTGTTTTCATCATTAAAGATCGCCATCAGTAAACGATTTAAAGATAAACCGATTCCATAATAAGTTGCTTTCTTTCTTTCAATGATTTCATAAGCCGCATTCCTTACTAAATCATAGATATGCTGGATACTATCCATATTCTTATCTTTTTCAACCAAATATTCCAATAATGGCTTGCAGCCGATAAAACAGTTCATCCATGGAACGAATGAAGAATCACCATGTTCTCCTAAAATATAGGCATGAATATTAGAACTGCTGATCTGCAAATATTCTCCCATGTAATAGCGTAGGCGTGCTGTATCCAGCAATGTTCCGGAACCAATTACCCGAGTCGGCTCCATCCCCGATGCTTTCATGACTACATAACTCATAATATCCACAGGATTGCTTGCCACTACAAAAATCCCATCAAAATGATTTTCCATTACTTTAACCGTAATATCTTTCATTATCTTCGCATTAATCTGTGTTAATTCTAAACGTGACTGTCCTTCTTTTTGGTTTGCACCGGCACAGATCACCACTACATCAGCATCCCGACATTCGCTGTAATCTCCCGGTCTGACTAATATCTTTTTATTTAAGTAAGGAAGTCCATGATTTAAATCCATTGCTTCACCGATTGCTTTTTCATAGTTTTGATCGATTAAAACCAGTTCATCGATGCCACCGGTATTAAGCAAAGAATAGGCTAAGGACATGCCTACAAACCCAACTCCAACCAATACCACTTTTCTTTGTTCACTATTCATTTTATCACCCATTATAGTATGAGCGAAAAAAAAGAAGATAAACAGCAAATCTGTTTATCTTACACCACCGCCGGAACCACCACCGCTGAAGCCACCGCCTCCGCCGCCACCAGAAAAGCTGGTAGACTGAGAAGACTGGAATCCGGCCGAGTAGCCTTGATGCAGTGAATAATTCATATGATTGATCATCATGATTGTTGCATACGGATTTGAATAATAAGGAATATATTCTTCAAAATATTTAGGATACAATTCCTCAAACTGTCTGCTTACCTCACTGGCAATGCCATATAGACTGGCATAAATCAAATAATCTTTCCATAGGTAAACTTCCCTTGCTTCACGTTCATTGACCAATGTAAATTCTTTCAAATAAAATTTTAATCCGAGAACTTCTTCCACTTTTGTTTTTCCCATGTCATTAATATAACGCTGCTTCGCTTTAATGAGATGAAATAATCCTCTTCTAGTATACGTTGAAATATACCCTTTATCCGTAAAATAGTTTTCACCGCTCAGTTTTATAGATTCGAGCCAGCTTTCAACATCTTCATAATTATTTTTAGCCCATCGTTCAAATTCATCTTCCTGTAGAATATGATCTCTTCCGCTGGCTTTATGAAGCATTTCATACAGCTGTTTTTCTAAATAAGAGTCAATTCCCAATGTATTTTCAAAAATGATCGAAGGCTGCTGCTTAGATCTGAACAACCCCGGTTTTTCCGTCACTTCAATATGAATATTTTTATTCAGCATCCATCTTAATAAATAAGCCCCGATAATATCCGTCTCGTTTTTTAATTCACTGGTCTGAACCAATGAGAAATAAGCTGGAATTAAATTTCCATCAAAAGGAATATCGCGATAGTAGTTGACATCACGTTTAGAAGCATGATATTTCTTTACTTTACGAGAGCTTGCATAGAAACGCGCCGTATAAATAAAAATGAATAATAATGCGGCGGCACCTCCGACAATCGCAATGGGAGCAATCATTTCAAATAAGTTCAGCCGTCCTTTTTCATTCGCTTCTTTTTCTACTTCACTGTAGGTTTTATCCACCTTGTTTGTTGGTGAAAACATGCCTTTATCAAAACGCATTAAAATAGTAGCATGATTCTTGCTTGAAAGACTTTTGCTAGAACTTGTATATAAATAGTCACTATATAATATGACATCCCCTTTAAAGCCCATAGCTTGATACTTGGTATTTTGATCACTGAATTTCACACTGTCCGCACTAATGGTAATGCTGATTTTTTGCGGCGGATTGCTCATCTCATCATTAACCAAACGCTGATTAAATCCGTCATAATCCTCATAGCTGTTGATAAAATTAGTCATCGTATATGAAATAGTATAGCGATTTCTCCCGTATTCACTTACTCCCCAGCAAATTTCATAACCTGAAGAGATTTTATTCAATCCACACTTATATTTCTTTTGTTCAAATGATAAAGAGGTGTCCCATCTGTCAAATGTAGTAAACACATTTCCTTTATCATCCTTTACCCGTAAATCTAAAATTTCACAATCGTTTAAGTGACTTTCATCCTTATAAACTTCAGTTCCTTCATCAATATACATATCCCAAACTTCTTCGATATAAGCATCCCCATTGGGTTGAAGATAGACATGAATATCAATAGAATTGCATGTAATGGCTTCAACACTCACTAGACAGCTAACGGCAATAAGAATCGCTAATAATGAAAAGACATACTTTTTCAGTGATTTAAACATTCGGCATGGCTTCCTTTGCTTCATCCATCTCCAAATAATCTTTTAAATCACCAAAGCCTAGCATGCTCGCAAATAAGCTTGCCGGCAATTGTCTGATCTTACGGTTAAATTTAGTAACAGTATCATTGTATACCATCTGACTATAACGTACCTGATCTTCGTACTGCTTTAAACTTTCCATTGTTTTCGTATAGACTTGATCGGCTTTCAAGTCAGGATATGCTTCAGAAATAACCTGAAACTTCGAGATGGCCTGTTCCATGATTTTTTGTTGTTCATTGATTTTATTAACATCATCATTTTTTGTCAAGGTTTGTCTTTGTTTTACGACATCCATTAATGTCTTATATTCATAATCAGAATAATCTTTTGTTAATTTTACTAAGCTGGTAATAGCTTCCCAACGGGCATTTTGCTGAACACTGATTTGTGACAATGCGTTATAGCAATTTTCATCCAAATGAACCAAGCGTCGCTGAATGACAACTAAATACCCTACAACGATGGCAATAATGGCTACGATAATGATTAGCATATGCTGCACCTCCCTTTTCTTTATTATAGCAGTTCTTGATTAAGATTACTCGTTTTTCAAAAAAATAAAAATACCTTTCCGATAAAACGGTTTTAAAAAAACTTATTTCAAAACGTCAAACGGAGCCGGAATGAGATCCAGCATCAATGAAACCATATATTCCGTTGTTTCTCTGTTTTTCTTTCTAAACCAGCGGTAGATCACATAGATTTGACCGCTAATCATAGAAGTCAGGCGATAATATTCATCTTCACTTAATTCTTTCTTTTTTGTTTTTATAAGATAAAGCTTCGTCATTCCATCACTTAGATATTGATAAAGATAATCGAGCAGGCTGTTTCTTCCTTTCATCCTATAAACTTTTGTAAAGAAATTTTCTTCTTCTAAAAATAGTTCAAAAATATCGCTGAACACGGTTTCCAAATTCGCATCCGCGTAGCCATCCAAAATACGGACAAGATGATTCTCCAAAAAGACCCCCGCTATATCATATTTATCTAAAAAATAACGATAAAAGGTTGATCTCGCTACTCCGGCTCTGTCTAAAATCATTTGAATGGTTATCTCCTGAAAGCTCTCTTCCTGAAGCAGATCCATCATTGCCTGAATAATAATCTGTTTTGTTTTCACTGCACTCACCTCTCTATTTACTATATCATACAAAATATTAGAAAAGTACGATTTCGAACTTTTTTTATAATCCTTCTGTTTTTCTTTGCTTTATTTAATTTTATAGTAAAAACAGGAGGAAACGAATATGCAAATAACTCAAAACACATCATTCCCTAAACATTTCTTATGGGGTGCTTCAACCTCAAGCTTTCAGTTTGAAGGGGGATCCGCTTTAGGAAACAAAGGCGTTTCTGTTCAAGACCTTCAGCAGCCTAATCATGGATGCTGTGATTTTAGTGTCGCCAGTGATCACTACCATCATTATAAGGAGGATATTGCGTTAATGGCAGAAATGGGTTTCAAAGCCTACCGAATGTCGATTGCCTGGTCACGAATCTTACCTGATGGGTTTCATTTGAATCCAGAGGGCATTAGCTTTTATAAAAATATATTCAATGAATGTCACCGTTACCATATTGAACCCATCGTAACAATCTTTCATTTTGATATCCCGCAAGCACTGATTGATCTTTATGGCAGCTGGCTGGATCGCAGAATGATCGATGCCTATGTGGATTACGCCAAACAATTATTCAAGCAATATAAAGATGATGTTCACTACTGGCTGACGTTTAATGAACAAAATATGCTGATCTTTTTTGGAGCTGTCGATATAATGGGATCAAACCGCACGTTTCATAGTGATAAAGAATTATATCAGCAAGCTCATCATCAATTAGTTGCGCAAGCAAAAGCAATGATCTTATGTCACGAACTATGCCCGACTGCAAAAATCGGTCCGGTGCCAAATATAACCTGCTGTTATCCTAAGACATGTCATCCACTTGATTATATTGCCGCAAAACGTTTTTGTGATCTGAGAAACTATTTTTATCTTGATGCTTTAGTAAAGGGACAATACCCTACTACTTGTTTGAGCTATTTACAGCAGCAAGAAGCAATGTTTACATGGGAAGCACAAGACATGGACTATTTAAAAAATGCCCATCCCGATTTTATTGCATTTAATTATTATGGCGGAGCAACAGTTGAACATTGGAAAAAAGAGGACGCTCTAAATCTGGAGCAGCTTAAAAGCATGGAAAATCATGATATTAGCTTTCTTTCCATTTTAGCCCAAAAGCCATCGATCGGAAAATCGGTCAGCAATGAATATATCGCTAAAACCAGCTACAACATGAATATCGATCCGATTGGCTTAACTGCCACTTTAATCGATCTATACGACCGCTATCATTTACCTTTAATCATTACAGAAAATGGATGTGGGTGTGAGGATGAGCTGACACCGGATGGGTGTATTCACGATGATTATCGCATCGATTATTTAAGACAGCATATTTCGGCAGTAAAAGCAGCACTTGATTTAAACGTTGATGTTTTCGGTTATTGTCCTTGGTCTGCCATTGATCTTATCAGTACTCGTGAAGGGTGCAGGAAACGTTATGGCTTCGTTTATGTCAATCGTGATGACTTTGATGTAAAAGATTTGAAGCGAATTCGCAAGGATTCTTTTTATTGGTATCAAAAAGTGATACAATCTAATGGAAGTCAACTATAAGGAGGAAGCAATAATGTTGAAAATTTTAATTTGCTGTGGCGGTGGTTTTTCATCTAGTGCAATGGTAACCAAAGTCAAAAAGGAAATCGTTGAAAAACACTTGGAAGACAAAGTCATGATTGATTTTTACCCTTTCACTCTTGCCAATGAAATCATGAGTAAATATGATGTATTAATGGCGTGTCCGCATTTAAGATATGGAGTTCCTCAATTCATTAAGGCATATGAAAAAGAATGCATCCCTATTTATCTATTGCCGCCTAAAATGTATGGAACCATGAATTTGGAAGATATTATGGAAGATGCAGAAGATATCATTGCCGGATTTAAAGAAACCAAAATGAATCCTTTTCACTTTCCTGGTGAAGATAATGTTTTAAAAGTAAGAAGAATTCATAGCTACAGAAGAGAACATCAATAAACCTCATCATTATTCTTAGTCTTACATTTAAATAATAGTAATACGGCTTAATTTCCAATTTAATGAAATTAAGTCTTTTTATTGTTTGATATAATAAAACCCTGCTGATTAACAGGGTTAATAAGGATGAGGGCTTGTTTTATTTTATATCAGGGCAGTTCCGTCAATATCATCCGGGATTACGAATCCCAGTAATTTCATGAAAGTTGGAAATTCATCAACTAAACGGCCTTGTTCAATCACTCTTGCAGGCAATTGTGAATTATAGATGATAAACGGCGGACGATCCCCTTTGGTCGGTAAATGCCCGTGGGTTGCTTTAGCGTATTTATAATCATCATTATTGATTTCATTTACAATTTCTCCGTCAACATCATTGGATATTGAAATGAACGGACAGCTTTCAACAACATAATCAAAATCACCCGATAAATGCATACTGTTGAGCTGATCACTGTTGAAAATATGTTCAATGTAACCTAAGCGTTTCGCCTCTTCTAAGATACCAATGACTTTGGCGGCTGCTAATTTGTTTTTAATATAGACATGTCCTGAAATTCCGGCAGACTGAACATAAGCATCATAATCGATGATATTGCCTAATCCGTCTGTTTTAATCAGTCCTTCTCGTCTCAGCATTTCATTAATGCTGACAACACGACGGATATTTAACTGACCATGGTCACCTAAAATAACAAATGTGGTCTTATCAAAGATCCCGGCACGTTTATACATGTCAAAGATATTGGCAAGCCAATGTCCATGTTTTCGATGCGCTTCTAAGATGGCATCCCCTTGTGTTCCGTTGATATGGCGCTCATGATCGAGTGTCGCTTGATGCAAGAACAGCACATCCGGCTGGTAATGATCGACGATATCCATTACCGCTGCTTCGGCAAAGGTATCCAGAGCTAAATTCTCTTTCCAATTCAGTAAGTGTTTATTGCGATAGTATACTTTTTTTCCTTCTAAAGAAGCCGCATTTAAGATAGCCGAATTGCTTCTTTCATAATCCAAAGGCCAAATTTCCGGCAGTAAGTAATCAATCGGTCCGTCTCCGGTTACCGGCCATGATACTGCTGCGGTCGTCAGCTTGTTTTCTCTTGCGTAATCAAAGATAGTCTTTACTTTCAGATCTTTATAATGCCAAAACCAGTTGCCGTTATGAATACCGGGATCTAATTTTTCATTATGAAAGATTCCGTGCTTATTTGGATAGCATCCGGTCATGATGGTAGCATGGCAAGGGTAAGTCAACGTCGGATAGATACATTCAATATTTTTAACGATGATACTGTCCGATAAAGCTTCACTAAATCCTGTCAGATCTTTAATCTTGTCTAAATCACTGGTAAACAATGAATCAACACTGATAACGACTAATTTTCTCATGCTAGCCTCCGTTATTTATTTTCCTGTAAAATCTTGGTTGCATTATCCGCAGCCGTGTCTAATGCTGCTTTTGGATCTTCACTGGTTGTAAATATTTTATCTAAAGCTGTTGTATAGACTTTTGCTGCTTCGACATACCCTTTATTCATTGGACGTCCGCTTCCATACTGCAGCTGATCTAAAGCTACCTTAAACTGCGGTGTCTGTTCGTATAATGCTTTGATTTCATCACTGTCAATTGCCGTTTGAGTTGTTGGCAAATATCCTGTTTTCTTATGAGAATAAACAACTTGTTCCTGATCTGTCATGAAGTTAATGAACATTGCAGCGGCTTCTTTTTGCTTATCATTTAATTTTGAAGTCATGACAATGTTGCAGCCACCTGTAGGCACACTGTATTCTTTACCACAAGGGATAAAGGCAGTTCCGATTTCATAACCATTTTGATTTGCAATATCCAACGTATTATTTAAGCTTCCGGTTGATCCAAGCCACATCGCTACTTTCTGATTCATCTGCTCTGTACTTAATGTATCGCTGGCATTATTTCCGCTGTAATACTTGAAATTGTTGTTAGCAAGTCCGTCTTTTAGGAAGTTTACAGCTTCTAAGGCTTCTGTCTGATTGAAAACTGCAGTGGTTTCATCTGCACTGACAGTATTTCCGCCATTTCCTTTTGTCAATGCTTCAAAATGCCAAACATCGTTTAAGAAGCCGAATCCTTTTACACCCAAAGATTCTAATTGTTTAGAAGCACTTGCCAGCTCCTCCCAGTTTTTAGGGGCTTCGGTGATTCCAGCTTGATCGAATAAAGTCTTATTGTAGTAGAAGATCGGTGTACTTCTTAAATAAGGAACCCCGTATAGTTTGGAATCAATATAAGAGTTTTCCATTAAGCCCGGTAAGAAGTTGGTTTCTTTTTCATCAGAGATATAAGAATCCAATGGTTCTAACATACCTGCGGAAGCAAATGTCTTGATACTGCCGATTTCCATGACCGAAATGGCAGGCTGCTCATTCGCTACAAAGGCACTCTGTAATTTCGCATGCAAATCATCATAAGTTCCCTGATACTCTGCAGTAATATGAATATTGTTTTCTTTTCCAATCGTATCATTGAATTTTTGAGTGAGCTCTAAATTGTTTTCAGCCACTTTATCTTGCCATGAATACCAGAACGTTAATTCCGTTACACCGCTGTCTCCTCCATTATTTTCTTTATTGGTTGAACAGCCGAATAAGGCAGCTGTCATCAGTGACGCTAAAGAAACTTTTAAAAGCTTATTCAGTTTAGTTTTTTTCATTTTTTTCTCCTGTTATTTATCTCCCATATAGGTGAATGCTTTGATAATTTGTTTTTGTGCCAATAAGAAGGCAATAAGGATCGGAATGACCAGCATTACATTTCCTGCCATTAAGACATGGAAATTAACGCCGCTTTCAATATTTCGTAAAGAAGCAATACCGACCGGCAATGTTCGCACGGTATCTTTGGTCGTTAAAACTAAAGGCCAGAAATAATCGTTCCAAGTATTAATGAAAGTCAAGAGTCCTAAAGTGGTTAACGTTGGTCGAGCTAACGGCAGCATAATCTTGCGAATGATCTTAAATTCACTTGCCTTATCCAGCTTAGCGGCTTCGATCAATTCTTTAGGCACCTGCTTAAAGGTCTGGCGCAGCATAAAGATTCCAAAGGCACTAGAGGCAAACGGCAAGATCAAACTTTGATACGTATTGATCCAGCCTAGCTTTGAAAACATGACAAATAAAGGCAGGAAGACAAGCTGAGCGGGAATCATCATCGTAATCATGATTAATCCAAACAAAATCTTATCCCCTTTAAACTTATATCTGGCAAAAGCATAAGCTGCCGGAACAATGGTGCACATCTGCAAGATCAGAACACTTAATGTAACAATGATACTGTTTCCCAGATACTGCATGAACGGAATCGCTTCAAATGCTCGCTTAAAGTTTTCCCACTGAAAGATCTCCGGCCACATCGTCGGCGGTATTCTGACAGTTTCCCCTAAGGTTTTGACAGATGTCGTAAACATCCAATAAAAGGGAAAGAAGAAGATCAGAAAGAGAACGATCGTGATAAGTATGCGTGGTGTTTTTTTTACTATTTTCATGATCTGTCCCCCTATTGATAATGCACTTTCTTAGATAATAATTTGAAATAAATGATGGTAAAAATACTGATGATCACAAGCAGTACAACTCCAATTGCAGAAGCGTAGCCAATCTTATAGAACTTAAATCCGTATTCATACAAGGAATAAACCAAGGTATTCGTACTGTTCTGCGGTCCACCCTGAGTGATGATCTGAATGGTATCAAACACTTTAAATGAAGCGATGATATTTACGATAGTTAAGAAAAATAAAGTAGGTGAAATCATTGGAAAAGTAATTTTCAAGAAAGTTTGACGACGATTAGCTTTATCCAGAGATGCTGCCTCATAAAGATGTTTAGGAATACTTTGCAAAGCCGATAAAATAATGATGGTATTGTATCCCACGGTTTTCCATACAGAAATGATTACCAGTGAAAACAAAGCGATTTTAGGGCTTCCCAGCCAGTCGACCGGTCCAATCTTGAAAATGGATAAAATATAGTTAATTAAACCAAAATCAGTATTCATCAGCCACATCCATAAAAATGAAATAGAAGCCAATGAAACGATATAAGGTGAAAAAATAATACTTTGCATAAAGCTGTTTACTTTCGATTTCTTATTCAAGAATAATGCCAGCAGCACACCAAAGAGGATACCTAAGCCAACAGTTAAGATCATATAGACAAACGTATTGGAAAGGGTTTGATAAAAGCCGCTGTCTTGAAATAAGGTGATGTAGTTTTGAAAACCAACAAATAGTTTTGTCGGCGATATAAAGTCCCACTCAAAAAAGCTGAGCTGAATCATGCTTGCGATCGGATAGATCGAAAAGACTAAGAAGATAATAAGAGCCGGTGCAATGAAAAGATAGGGTTTGGCTTTTTTTAATAATCCGTTTTTCATGAATGAATGGTATCCATTCTGTTTTTATTTTCATCAAAACAGTGAATACTAGAATAAGAAAGCGATAATTTGATTTCATCGTCCAAATTCAAGTTAATATCACTAAACATTTTGACTGCCACTACTCCCATATTCGTTTGCACACGATAAATGATTTCTGAACCTAACATTTCCTTTGTTAAAACGGTGCCGGTGAAGATCAGCTTCTGCTTTTGATCATGTGTCGGCTCATACATTTTCACTTTTGAAGGTCTAAACCCGATATAAGCAATTTGTTTTGGCAGCTCTGCGATCGCTTCAAACTTCTGGCGTTCGATGATATTCATTTCCGGTGTTCCGATAAACTGTGCGGTAAACACGTTTCTTGGATAAGTATAAATATCATGCGGTGAGCCATGCTGACGAATCTTTCCTTTTTCCATTAAGACAATATCGGTTGCCATCGATAGTGCCTCTACCTGATCATGCGTTACATAAACGAATGTCGCATTTAATTTGTGATGCAGTTCAATTAATTCTGAACGCATTTGATTTCTTAATTTTGCGTCTAGGTTGCTTAGCGGTTCATCCATCAAAAAGACTTTTGGCTTTTTAACCATCGCTCTGGCTAACGCTACACGCTGTCTTTGTCCCCCGGATAATTGTGACGGCTTTTTGTCCAGGTATTCTCTTAATCCAACAATATCGATAATTTCTTCAATCAGCTGTTCTCTTTCCTCTTTAGGAATCTTAGCATTGATCAAGCCGAATTCGATATTTCCTTTGACGCTCATGGTTGGATAAAGAGCATAGTTTTGAAATACCATGGCAATATCACGATCTCCCGGATCAACATCATTCATCTTTTTCCCATCAATATAGAGTTCTCCCGATGAAATATCTTCGAGTCCGGCAATCATACGAAGTGTCGTCGATTTTCCACATCCTGACGGTCCTACCAATACCGTAAAACTGCCTGATGCAATGGTTAGATCCAGATTTTCAATGACTGTGCTTTTATTGTCATAATCCTTTCTAACATTTTTTAATATGATCTCTGACATATTTCCCCCCTGTAATTATGTTTCGTCTCTTTTGAAGACGCCCCCATTATAGCAAAGTCATATTAAATCCAAAGACAGACCACGTTAACTCTGTGTAAACTATTTATCATCATAATTTTTATTTTTTAAAAGTAAGTTATTTAGGTTAATTTAAAGTTAATTGAATTTAGAAAAATACAAAGATCTGCTATGATGCTTTGCGGGAGGAAATTATGGAAAAGAAATTAATTTTTTTTGATATTGATGGTACTTTGATTGACTGCCATACTAATTTAGTCAAAATGAGTGACAAAACACGCTACAGCTTAGAAGCTTTAAAAAAAGCCGGACACCAAATTTTTATTGCCAGTGGCCGCTGTCTCTGCTTTATGCCGCAAGAAATACAGGATTATCCCTTTGACGGATATATCAGCTGTAATGGTGCCAGCATTCATTACCATGACCAAGTGATCTATAAAAATACGATTTCACCAGCACAAATAAAACAACTGGAGGTATTCGCCAAAGACAATGAGGTCATTTACTTTTTGGAAGAGGATCAAAAAATATATACGAATAAAATAGAGGATCCGACCTGTATCCAATTTGCGAACAAATGGCAGATGCCGCTAGATCATTTATATCCGATCGCAAATGCAGAGACATTGAATGTTCAAATGGCGATGCTGATTTGTCCAACTAAACACATCTTAGAAACTGCCAAAGTGTATTTTCAAGAAGATTTTGATGTTCAAATACATCCCGGTCAGTTGTCGACCGATCTCAGTCTTAAAACCTCATCCAAAGGAAGAGCCATTCGTATCTTAGCTGACTATTTAGATCAGAATATTATGAATACGATCGCATTTGGTGATGGTCCTAATGATACGGAAATGTTTAATACCGTTGATCTGCCGATCGCTATGGGAAATGCTGTCGATGAATTAAAAGCCATAGCAGAGGAAATCACTAAGTCAGTTGAAGAGGATGGAATTTATCATGGACTGATTAAACACCATTTAATCAAAGAAATCTGGGTATAAGCCCTTCATTGCATAGCATAATAACTATGTAAGGAGGTTTTTTTATGGAAAATTTAATTGATAAAGAATTATTAGAGTTTAAAGTAGAAGCGTATCACGATGGTAAGTTTGAAGAGGTAACCCATAAAGATTTAAAAGGAAAATGGGCAATCTTTTTCTTTTATCCTGCCGATTTTACTTTTGTATGTCCGACTGAACTGGCAGATTTACAAGATTACTATGAAGAATTAAAATCAATGGATTGTGAAGTTTATTCTGTTTCTTGTGACAGCCATTTCGTACATAAAGCATGGGCAGATACATCTGATACGATCGGAAAGATCAAATATCCAATGCTGGCAGACCCAACTGGAAAATTAGCTGATTTCTTCGGTATTTTAGTGAAAGACACTTTTCAGGCATTACGTGGGACTTTCATTATCGATCCACATGGAAAAGTCAAAGCCTATGAAGTGCATGATATGGGAATTGGCCGCAACGCAGAAGAATTAGTACGTAAAGTCGCTGCTGCTCAATTCGTTGCAAAGCATGGAAATGAGGTTTGTCCGGCGAAATGGAAACCGGGTGAAGATACACTGATTCCATCACTGGATTTAGTAGGTAAAATCTAATGAAGCAAGAGATCTATGATCTGATTATTTTGGGTGCCGGAAGTGCCGGTTTAAGTGCCGGAATCTATGCCGGCAGAGCCAAATTAAAAACATTGATCATTGATAAGAACGCTCCCGGCGGACAAATTTTAAACACGAATGAAGTCGTCAATTATCCGGGCATTATTTCGACGAATGGCCCTGATTTGATTGCTTCCATGAAACAGCAGGCCATTAATTTCAACTGTGAGATTATTCATGAGGAAATTATTGATGTTGTATTAAATCGTCAAATCAAAGAGATCAAAACAGCGGATAAAACCTATCAGGCACTCGCTTTGATTATTGCCACAGGAGCAATGCCAAGAAAGCTGAACTTCCCCGGAGAAGAAGAATTCACCGGACGTGGCATCGCTTATTGTGCCACCTGTGACGGTCAGTTCTTTACTGACTTAGATATTTTCGTAGTTGGCGGCGGCTATGCTGCCTGTGAAGAAGCCATGTACTTAACTCGCTTTGGTAAAAGTGTAACGATGATTGTCCGTGAAGAAGATTTCACCTGTGCAAAAACTATCGGTGACAAAGTCCGTGCACATCCTAAGATTACCGTTCATTTCAACAGTGAGGTCGTGTGTGTTGAAGGCGATGATTTTGTTCATACCTTAACCTACATCGATAATCAGACAAAAGAAAAAACCGTCTATACACCAGAAAATAATGACGCATTCGGTCTGTTTATTTTTGCCGGCTATCTTCCTGCAACTTCATTGTTTAAGGGTAAAATAGACCTAGATGCTCATGGCTACGTTAAAACCAACGAACAGCTTGAAACAAACATCGAAGGCGTCTATGCCGCCGGAGATTTACGCATCAAAGAGCTTCGCCAAATTGTTACAGCGGTCAGTGACGGCGCTATTGCAGCAACAAACTGTGAACACTATCTAGCTAAATTAAAAGAAGAGCATCCACAGTATAATGCCATTGAACCCAAGGTAGTTCAAAAGAAAGAATCCGGAAATCAGTCTGATTTAATCAATCAGGATTTAGCGAAACAGCTGCAAGCCGTCTTTACCAAGTTTAAAGATCCGGTCACGCTGGAGCTATATCTTGATGATAGTGATAAATCTACGGAATTAGAGGATTACATGGATAATATAGCGGATCTTAGTGATAAGGTTATGATAGAAAAACAACATGTTTCCCTATCTGAAATGCCTGTGGTCAAATTTAAAGGTCACCCTATCTCTTGGCACGGGATTCCTGCCGGTCATGAATTTAATCCGTTTATTTTAACTATGTATTACATTTCTACTCATCAGGTACCTTTAGAAGAAGTACAAAAAGAAAACATCATGAAAATTGATCATGATGTTCACATTAAAGTCGGAGTTACTCTTGCCTGTCATTTCTGTCCCGATATCGTCGGTAATATAGAAAAAATGGCATTGGTAAATCCAAAAATTAAAGTTGATGTTTATGATATCAGTCTATTCCCGGAATTTAAAAAGAAATATCGTTTGATGTCTGTCCCAGCAGTTATTTTTAATGATCAGGATATTTTATTTGGTTCTCAGAGTATAGACACTTTAATAGGAAAAACAAAAGAGGCATAACGCCTCTTTTTAGATTGCAAAATATAAAATAAAGACAATGATCAAGCCAAGGATAATCGGACTGATTTCTTTTGCTTTGCCTGAAGCCAACATCGCAATCACATAAGCAAAAAATCCAAATGCGATCCCATTAGCAATCGAATAAGTTAAGATCATGGTAATGATTGTTACAAATCCACAGCTGGCAAATACTAAATCATCCCAGTCAATGCCTTTTAACTGCTGTGCCATTAAGATCCCTACAACAACTAATGCCGGTGTAGTTACGGCAGATGTCACCGTAGCTAAGATTAACGGTGAAAAAATCATTGAAATAAAGAACATGATTCCGGTTGTACAGGCAGTAAGCCCGGTTCTTCCGCCTACTTCTACACCTGAAGTAGATTCAACAAAAGAAGTGACAGTTGACGTTCCTAAAGCCGCTCCGGCTACAGTTCCGACTGCATCAGCAACTAAAGCTCTTTCAACATTTTCTAATTGTCCTTTTTCATTTACCAGACCGATACGGTTTGCAACGGCTACCAATGTTCCGGCTGTATCAAAGAAGTCGACAAATAAGAATGAGAAGATGACCATGCAGGCACTCAGTGGTTCAGCAAATAACTCTCCAAAGCCATCCATAAAGGCACCTAAGGTATGAATACTGAAATTAAATTCAATCACTTTATCCGGTAATGTCGGCATCCCTGCAAAGCCTCCGGCTAAATGAAGAATAATTCCGATAATCGCTGTGATGATCATCCCGATAAACACTGCTGCAGGTACTTTTTTTATCAATAAAACAAGGGTGATCAAAATCCCGGCAATCGCCAGTAATACTGCCGGATCTTTTAAATTCCCCAAAGCTACTGCGGTTGAACTGCTGGCAACGATAATCCCGGCATTTTTCAAACCGACAAAAGCAATAAAGAACCCAATCCCGGCTCCAATCGCCAGCTTTAACTGCGATGGAATCGAATTGATGATCATTTTACGAATTCCTGTTACTGAAATCAAAATAAAGATCAGCCCAGAAACAAAGACAGCAGCTAAAGCAGCCTGCCAGCTATATCCCAAGGTCAAACAAACGGTATATGTAAATAACGCATTTACTCCCATTCCCGGTGCTAAAGCGACCGGATAATTGGCTACCACTCCCATAATGATAGAGGCAATCCCGGCAGATAAAGCTGTCGCAATAAACACTGAATGCTTATCCATACCTGCTTCACCTAAAATAGACGGATTGACTCCAAGAATATAAGCCATCGCTAAAAAGGTTGTAATCCCCGCAATGATTTCTGTTTTCACGGTTGTATTTTTAGCTTTCAACTTAAAAATCTTTTCTAACATAATTTCCCTCTTTCTTTCAATTTTCTGTCAGATATAACAAATGACTTATTTATTATACTGGAAAATATTCTTAATCACAAGATGAACTTATTTTGTCATCGACTTTCATTTACTAGTATTCCATTTCCAGAATCATCTATTCTCGTATTGAAAAGCAAAAATAAGTTTGTTATGATGATTAAACGAGGTGAGCCTATGAAAAAATTCAATAGCTTAAATAATATCATTATTCCGATTTTCATCGTTGCTGTCTGTTCACTGGCTCCGATTCTTCATCAAAATCTCACTTATATTGCCAATCAGCTGCCCTATCGCTTTCTTGTATTTATATTAGCCCTACTCATTGCTTATAATTTTTATACACAGTTTTCCTGTCTATTTAAAGTCACCGGATTTTACGGGCAAAAGGTTGCTTCTTTAATGATCTTCTCTTTATTATTAATCCCGCTTGCGGTTTTGGTCCCCTATAATAAAAAGGATATCCTCACTTCAACGATACACGTCTGGATATCCTTTGGCGGCAGCATTCTGTTTATGATTCTGCTTAATGTCTTTCTATGGCATCTTGCCAAGACACAGCTTGCAATCTATCAACAGATTTTGCCTGTTTATTTATTTTTAATTACGGGCTGCTTCACACTCTTTGTATGGCTGGGAAGTGTCAGCTCTTTAGTGGAAATCTTTTTTATTTGGATATTAGATGCCCTGATCTATCGTCTCAATCTTCTCTTTAAACTTTAAGCTTTTTCAGCCATCGCTGCAGCCATGATCCTTGTTTTGGAGCAAGGCTGTTTTCTTTTGCCTGTTCAATGAAGTATTGGTGAGAATTCATCGGTTCTCCCTGATCTTTAATTGAAATATACTCCTGCCCGACTAAGAGTTTTCCATTGATATTATCCTGACACATAATATCAATCATGTCTAAAATACGTTTTTTAATGCGCTGATCATATATTGGCACAGCAATTTCTACACGTTTCGTTGTGTTTCTTGTCATCATATCGGCTGAAGAAATATAAACTTGCGCATCATGCCCTTTGCCAAAAGCATAAATGCGGGAATGCTCTAAGAATTGTCCTACGATGCTTTTGACAGTAATGTTTTCTGTTTTCCCATTCACTCCGGGTACTAAACAACAAATTCCGCGAATCAATAAATAAACGGGAGTCCCGGCTTGGCTTGCGGCTGCCAAAGCATCAATAATCTGACGATCCGTCAATGAATTCATTTTCATAAAGATATTGCCGCTGCTGCCTTTTTCTGCCTCCCCTTTAATCTTATCAATCAGAGATGACTTTAAAGAATTGGGTGCAACCAAAAGATGCTGATAGTCGCCATCCAGATTAGAGATTGCCATATTTTTAAAGAAACGGCTGGCATCTTCACCAATACCTTGATGGTAAGTCATTAAACTTAGATCCGTATAAAGTCTAGAAGTTGACTCATTATAGTTTCCGGTTCCAATCTGTGTGATATACTGAATTCCTTTATGGGTTTTACGAGTAATCAGACAGATCTTAGAATGCACTTTATAATCTTCAAAGCCATAAAGAATCTGACAGCCGGCTTCTTCTAACACCTTAGAAAAGAGAATATTATTTTCCTCATCGAAACGTGCTCTTAATTCCATCAAGACAACGACATCTTTTCCGTTTTCAGCGGCTTCACATAAATATTTCACAATCTTGGCTTCTTTGGCTAAACGATAGATTGTGATTTTGATCGAAATAGTTTCTTTATCATTAGCACATTCTTTTAATAAACGTATAAAAGGCGTCATCGATTCATAAGGAAAGCTTAACAACTTATCTTCTTTTAAAACCTGTCGAGTAATGGACATTTCCATATCAAAATCCTGTGCAGGATAAGGTGAAAACGGCGGATAACTTAAAGTCATCTTGCTTTTTTCAGGTATTGCTTTTAAAAGATCAAACAAGTATTTCATATTGATTGGGGATTGACTCATGTAATAGCAGTCTTCCGTCAAATCTGTATGCTTCAATAAGTATTTTTTTACTTTTTCGTCCAATGGTCCCTGTGATTCTAAACGCACTGCATGCAATCCGCGGCGCTTCTTCAACAGCTGTTTCATCATCTGGCGATAATCCTCATAGTAATCTTCAATCTCTTCATCAATGATTAAATCGGCACTGCGGGTAACAGAGATGATTCCGCTGTTTTTAACGACATAGTTTTTAAATATCTTATCCACAAAATGAAGCAGGACTTCTTCCGCTAAAACATAACGTACCGTATTCCCCGGCAGCAAAATCAGACGTCTGCATGCAGAAGGCAACTGAACTAAACCGAAATAGTCCTCCAATTCCTCTTTTAAAGATGCAACAATATAGAGACTGCCGTTTTCTAAATGGGGAAAAGGATGCACCTTATTCATCACCATAGGTGAAAGGATCGGTGAGATTTGATGTTTAAAATAGTCACTGATAAATGTGCGATCATGCTTATTTAATTCATGGAGGCGTTCATGGGTAATATCATAATACGCCAATTCTTTTTGTAAAGACTGAACCGTCTGATCCTTGTAGGCACACAATATACGTGCTGTTTCATGAATTTTTGTCAGCTGCTGACGCGGAGTCAGATGGCTGCGGACATCCTGATGCTGCGGACTCATCTCCAGCATATCATTGATGCTACCGACACGAACTCTGAAAAATTCATCTAAGTTGCTGGAAAAAATAGCCACAAACTTACATTTTTCCAATAATGGCACCTCATTATGATGGGCTAAATCCAGTACCCGCTGATTAAATTTAAGCCAAGATAATTCGCGGTCCTGGCTATAACTATAGTCATAGTCTTCATTCATAATACTCATCCCCTGTCATTTGATAGCGATTCATCAAATAGCCTTCCCTTAATCCTGTATGGGAAATCTGAATGCGCTCAATCCCATACATATTCATTATTTGCAGCAGAATCAGCATGCCCGGAACAATTGTATGGATACGATCCGGTTTGATCCGCAATATTTTATGGGCACTGCTTTCCATATCATCTAATATTAAATCCAGCATCATTTCCACATCTTTCTTACTAAATGCACTTAAATCCTTCACTTTTACTTCTTTACGGATTAAAAGCAGCAAAGCTCGAATCGAACCTCCTACTCCAATAGCAGTTGTCATTTTCTGATTTTTAGGTTTATCAGGCAAAGCATTTAATTCTTTTTTAATCCTAGCTTTAATATTTTTTACTTCTGCTTTTTTGGGAAAAAGATAGTCCACATAGTCAGCATAAAGATTCAATGAACCTACCGGCATTGAGGCATTATAAAAAATATGATCCTTTTCATATCCAACGATCTCACTGCTTCCGCCGCCAATATCAATCAGCCAGCCGGAATCCACATTCATCGATAGTCTTGAGCCGTAAAAATCATATAGTCCTTCCTGATCCTGAGTTAAAAGTTCAATCTCAATTTCCAGTTGGTGCTTTATATGCTGAAGCACTTCTTTTTTATTGCTGACATTCCTTAATGATGCGGTTGCAAAATAATAAGCATGTTCAACATGAAACATCGTACAAAAATGTTTCAATTGAGACAATGCCTCGGTTAGCTTGGCAATGCCTTCGCTTGTGAGTGTCTTATTTTCAATACAGCTGGCTAACCCCAACATAATTTTTTTGGAAACTAATTGTTTAAACGTTTTTTCATGCAAGGTATATACAATTAATCTTACGGTATTTGATCCAATATCTATGACTGCTACTTTCATACTTTTTCTCCTAAATTATATCAAAAATATTCTTAATTTTGTTTTATGTTTATGTTATCTTTTTGTTAACTGTCACGCTCTTATAAATATTGACGGTATAAAAACCATCATATCGTTATCCATTCTTGCTTCATCATTCATACGAATTCCACAATTTCTATACAGACATTGATGTTTTCTTTAAACAGCTCCACTTTTATAGTGTGCACTATAAAAAGTCAATGCCTGATCTTCTTAAAAATGTAACTCATCGGTTCTACATAAGGCCTTCTATGATCCCCCATCCCCTTATGACATGCCTGACAGCATTCACATAAGTCCCCAATAATTTTTATATCTTATATTTTGGATTCACTTCATGATTCCGTCTCTTCTTTCTTGCTTTCTTCTTCAACGAAGCTGTTAAGCTGTTCGATAAATTTAGAAAGCAGAGGAGCTAATTGGTTCATTTCTTCTTGTGTATACACTTCAAATGCTTTTGCGGCTAAACGACTGGTAAAAGCACTGTTCTCGATTGCCTTATCTTTACCTAGCTGTGTTAAGTAAACACGAATGATACGTTTATCATTAGAATCCGGCTTTCGTTTAACTAATCCTGCTTTTTCTACTTTCATCAATAATTCACTCATCGATGCTCTGGCAATATCCATAAGATTCGCAAGTTCTGTTTGAGAAATCCCATCTTGTTTAGATAAAACCGAAAGAAGCTGTCCTTTACCGCGAAAGCTGCCTTTAGGATCATTCTGCTGATGACATTTATGTAAAGCTTTATTGCATTTCTTAAATAAAATCAATAATTCTAATTCTTCAATATCTTTCATAATTTACTCCTTTTTCGTGCACCCTTATTGTAACAATTATACTGTAAATTTAGCTAAACAACAAGTCCCACTCATGAATCGCGGTGCAGAAAACAAGTTATTGAGCTGTATATTTGAAATCGATTATAATATCGCTTTGTCGCTATCCCCCTCTTTTAATTGTGTGCCAATCATTCTTGTCTATGACAAAATGGCTAAGTTTTGGATACGTGCCTTTTAAAACAATTCTTACTGATGCGATTCGTAAAAGATAAAAGATTGTAAACGGCTGAAAATAAAAAAAGTGTATAAAGAGGGGGAACATGTTATTATAAGAGTAATAAACTATTTAAGGAGGATCATTTTATGGAAGATGCAACACCGTTACAGCAAAAAGAAGTGTTACTGTTACTCACTAATCAATGGGCAGACTGGGAAGCTGCCTATGCCATTGCCAGTATTAATCCAATGGATCAATACGTGGTAAAAACGATAGCCGTGGATCATGAAGTAAAAACATCTATGGGAGGACTGAGAGCTGAAATCGATTATACACTAGAGAACTATCATGATCTAAATAATTTAGCGATGATTATTTTACCCGGTGGTTTTGGCTGGAATGAAGAACAGACTGACGATATAGCCGCCTTTGTGAAAAAGGTTATTGATTTAAAAATCCCTGTCGCGGCAATCTGCGGTGCCACTTTATTTTTAGGCAAATATGGTTTCTTAGATGAAGTAAAGCATACCGGTGACGAACTGGACCTCTTCCAAAAGGAACCTCGCTATCATGGAAAGAATTTCTATGTATCCGCTCAAGTGGTAATTGACCAAAACATTATTACTGCCAATGAGACGGCGGCTGTTGAATTCGCCGATACTATTTTCAGAGTTCTTAAAATGTACACAGAGGAACAGATTGATGGCTGGTTTCATTACTTCAAACATGGCATGGTTCAATAACTGACAATAGCCTCATCTTTAAACAACGATCATCAAACCTACTCACTATCCAAAAGGACTGCCATTGACGGCAGTCCTTTAATGATAGAATAAACAGTTTATCCAGCCGAGTTTAGTAAAAAAAACGACCAGCTGATGCCGATCATTTTATTCTAGTTTTTGCGTGTTGCCGAAACTCCAATAGCGCCTTTTCCGCCATGTGTAGTCATAACGCATCCTAACTCTAAGACAATTACTTCTTTAAAGCCATAATCCTTTAAAGCCGCAACCATATTTCCCAAAACATCCATTTGCACCCCTACAGAATAGAAGGCGAAGGCTGTTTCTTTATCGAATTCTTCCTTGCCTAAGAAATCCTGAATAAATTCCTTGGCTACTTTTTTCATCATCCCCAGATATTTTTTACCGGCGATCAATTCACCATTGATAATATCAATCTGCGGTTTAATCCTGAAGATACTTGCACCTAATGCTGTCGCATTGCTGACACGTCCGCCAGCCGAAAGAAAATCTAATTTATCCGGTACGAACGCCGTTTTTGTTCTTGTGACATAATTCTTAATCTTCTCCACCAGTTCTTCTACTGCCTGATCTGGATTTGCTTCCACCATACGTGCCGCTCTGAGTACCAAATTTCCTAATCCCCCGGAAACATTCTTTGAATCGACTAAATGTACTTTCGCATTCACACAATCTCTGACCCCTAAACAAGCATTTTGAAAAGTGGATGAGCAAGCTGACGAATAACCTACATGAACGATCTCACAGTCTGGATTTTCCTTAGCGATGTTCTCAAAAAATTCTGTATACTGATATGGTCCTACCGCATTTGTTTTAGGTATTTGCTTAGTCCTTTTATAGAAATCATAGATCTCCTGTACGGGGATTTGTCCATCCTGTACAGTGCGATCAGGGAAATTCAATCCAAAAGGAATAATCTGAATCCCATATTGATTTAACTGTTCCTTTGTTAAATCACAACCACTCTCTGATGTGATAATTATTTTTTTCATGTTTGCCCTCCTTTAGACTTTTCATCTATTTAATATTTTACGCTAGCGATCCCTTACTGTCAAACCTAACACTATCAGTATACCACGTTTTATGGGAGAATTATGTTTTTTCTTCGACAGCAAAAAAGTACTTTTCAGTACTTTAATGATTTCTATGTCTTTGATGATGTTCCTTAGATGTTAAGGGTTCGTCGGATAACGCATTATAAATATCTCGCAGCTGTGCCATCGATAAATCTTCCAATTCTTCTATTGAATAGGTAGAATCCAAATTCATAATTTTCTTAATCATTTCATATTTACCGCCGGACATATGGTGTGACGAGGCTTCTTGATGGGTCGTTTCATCAATGCAATGACAGCTATAACGATCTTTCATTTTAGTGTCATTCAAATAGTCACAAAGATTTTGTTCAATTTCTAAGGAACGTTTTTCGTCTTTTGAATAGATGCTGATCTGTAATAGCGATTCTTGCTTAAAATACTGCTGATATACCTCTGTATTCATCAGTTTCGCCAATGCCTCTTGATAATGCAGTCCGACCATGTCAACAAAGGATAATGTTTCCTGAGCTTCCTTGTTATAGGCTTTTACCTGCATGACACCATCTTTTTGATCTAAAATTAATTCCAAACTAGGATTAATATCAAGGGTGATATAGCTGTATGCTTCTGTTTGCACAGGACGAAAAACCATGATAGCAATCATGATGCATACGGCAGCAAAAGCCAAACCTGCCCATTTTAAAACGGGGCGCTGTAAAGAGGAACGATGGCTTATGTTTTTCCATGTTTTTTCCTTCAATGCCTCTTCTGCTCTTATCTTAGACATGGCTTCTAAAGGTTTTTCAGTCAAAATAATCGCCCCCCAGCTTCTCTTTCAATTCTTGTTTTGCCCGTCGCAAACGTGTATGTATCGTATTTTCATTCTTCTTTAGCAATGCAGCAATTTCAACAATCTTATAGCCTTCATAGTAATGCAGATAGATAATATCCCGATATTTGGGAGAAAGCGTCATAACCACTTCTAATAGATGCCCCTGCTTTGAATAGGGATCAATTTGAAACTGACTGAAGTCCTCCGTTAAGACGGCTTTCTTTTTAAACCAGGAGCCTAAAAAATCATGACAGGCATTGATCGTTACACGTATCAGCCATGCCTTTTCATGTTCAGCTGAATCGAAGCCTTCTTTTTTAGTCACATACTTGAAAAATACGTTCTGAAATATATCCTCTACGTCAGCATATTGTTTTAAATGAAGAAAACAGATGCGTCGAATCATATCTCCATAAGTTTCTATTACTTCTTTCATTTCAGCTTCTGTTTTCATAACGATCTCCTAAACGTGATTATCTGCGATGTCGTTGATGGTGCATCGAACGAGTGTTGTTTTGTTCTGTTCTGTTTTGATGACATCCGCTTTTATCATTATAGCAAGTTTCACCGCAGCTTTCACTTCCAATGCACGCTTCATTCCCATAAGGGCATTGCCAAACATCACTTTCATTATTGAAAAGGGATTCTCCTGTCCAATGTTGACAGTCACCATTATGCATAGCATACGCATGAGTTTGACACGCTTGTGTATCCTTCAATGGCGTACCCTCGTTTAAAGGCTGATTAAGTGCATAAATAACTGCACCCCCTCCTAATAAACTTGTAATACCTAAAACAGATAATGCTTTGATCATATTGTATTTCCTCCTTGATAGCTTCATTATTAATACGATGCTGTCTTTAAAAACCTTTCAAATTATTAAAAAAAGAAAAAAACCGGTTTCCCGGTCTTATTCCTGTTCTGCAAACTGAGCATTATAAAGCTGTTCATAGAAACCATTTAATTGAATTAATTCTTTATGGGTCCCTTTTTCAACGATTCTTCCGTCACGAACAACTAAGATCAAATCTGCGCTTTTAATCGTCGATAAACGATGGGCAATGACAAAGCTTGTACGGTTTTTCATCACATTCTGCATTGCTTCCTGCAGCATTTTTTCCAAACGTGTATCCACCGATGAAGTTGCCTCGTCCAAGATCATGATCTGCGGATCTTTTAAGATGGCTCTGGCAATCGTTAATAACTGTTTTTCACCTTGAGAAATATTATTTCCCTCTTCATTGATCTGCATGTTGTAGCCATCGGGCTGAGTGCGGATAAAATGATGAACATTCGCCTGTTTAGCGGCTTCGATAATCTCATCTTTTCTGGCATTCATACGCCCATAGCGGATATTGTCATAAATCGTACCGTTGAACAGCCAAGTATCCTGCAAGACCATCCCAAATAAAGAACGTAAGTCCTCACGATCCATGTCACGGATGTCTACACCATCGATCTTGATTCCACCCTGTGTCACATCGTAGAAGCGCAGCAGCAAGCTGATCAAGGTTGTTTTTCCTGAACCGGTTGGTCCCACCACTGCAACCATCTGTCCGCTCTTGATATCCACATTGAGGTCATGAATAATTTCTTTTTCATTATAACCAAAGTGAACATGGTCAAACGTGACATTCCCTTCGATTTTATGAACTGGCTGCGGATGTTCTGTAATCACTTCTTCTTTCTCGTTTAAGACTTCAAATACACGAGAAATGGCCGCAAAGGCAGACTGAATCTGTGAAGATAGGTTACTTACCTGAGAAATCGGGTCATTAACCTGCCAGATATAACGTATAAAAGCTTGCAGCTGTCCGATTTTCAAAGTACCGCTAATTGCTAAAATACTTCCGATCAATCCGATCGTACCAATAACTGTATACGTAACTAATGAAATACATGGCGAAATGATGGAAGACATGAATTGTGCCTTGAAAGCATTTTGACATAAGTTTTCATTAATATCTTTAAACTGGTGAATTGATTTTTTCTGCTTATTAAAAAGCAAGATTTCATTGTACCCTGTATACATTTCAGTAATAGCCCCGTTCAGCTTTCCTAAAGCATCCTGCTGAGCTTTAAAGCGTTTTTGTGAACGATGCACAATAAAACGAGTAATCAGCAATGCAATCGGGATAATCATACAGACAACAATCGCCATCATTGCATTGATTCTAACCATCATGACAATCGCTAAAATCAGAGTCAAAACACCGCTGATGATTTGTGTTAGGGTTTGCTGCAGGGCATTTGACACCGTGTCTACGTCATTAGTAATGCGGCTCAGCACATCCCCAAACTGATGCTTGTCAAAATAGCTGACAGGCAGATGACGTATTTTTTCCTGCAAAGCATTTCTTAAATCATGCATCGCATTTTGAATCGAATTCGTTAAAGCAAAGGTCAAGATAACCTGTGATAATGTTTTAATCAGATAAATCGTGACTAAAACAACAATGATCTTAATAATGGCAGTAAAATTAACGCCGGCATTAGGTACATGATTTGCGATATTCGTCGCATCACTCATTAGCTGAGTGGTAATCATTCCTTCTACCGTCGGGGCAATCGCTAATGCAATATTGGTCACCACAACCATTAGAATTGCAACAAAGAATCCCCATTTATACGGTGAAATAAAAGGTGACAGCTGTTTAATAGATCGTTTGAAGGTTTGCCATTTCTTACTCATAAGCCAATTCCTCCTCACTTAACTGAGATGCTGCAATTTCGTAGTAGATCGAGCAATTTTTGAGAAGTTCTTTATGAGTTCCTTCCCCTACTACCTTTCCTTCATGCAAGACGATGATCTTATCGGCTTCCATGATTGTAGAAATACGTTGTGCAACAACCAGCATAATCGATTGTTTTGTAACTTGTTTCAATGCTTTTCTTAGCATTGCATCTGTTTTAAAGTCTAAGGCTGAAAATGAATCATCAAAAATATAGATTTCCGGCTTTTTCACCAATGCTCGGGCGATGCTTAAACGCTGACGTTGTCCCCCTGAAACATTCGTTGCACTTTCGGTAATGACTTCATCAAAACCTTTTGGCTTTTCCATAATAAAATCATATCCCTGAGCGATTTTAGCCGCCTCAACTACTTCTTCCATAGTTGCATCTTCTTTTCCATAGCGGATATTTTCCGCAATGGTACCGGTAAACAGCATTGCTTTTTGCGGAATGAAGCCAATCTTGTCACGCAGTGTCTCCATAGAATAATCCTGAACATTTTGTCCATCGATTTTAATAGTTCCGCCGCTGACATCATAAAAGCGTGGAATCAGGTTGATTAACGTACTTTTTCCTGAACCGGTGCTGCCAATAAAGGCAACTGTCTGTCCCTGACAAGCTTTGAAAGAGACATCTTTCAAGACGGGCTCTTCTCCGTCCGGATAAACAAAGGTCACATGATCAAAGTCTAAGGTATGTTCCTTGACAGTTGGCACACTCATCGTGCTTTCTTTATCTTTAATGAGAACCTGAGTGTTTAAAATTTCCTGAATACGTTTAGCTGAAACAGCGGCACGCGGATACATGACAAAGACACTGCAAAACAGCATCATTGAGAACATGGCATGGAATAAATAGTCCTGAAAAGCAACTAATCGCCCCACCTGTAATGTTCCTGCATCAATCATCTGACTAGCCAGATAGAAAATAAAGACAGCCGCTAAATTCATTAATAAAAAGAATATTGGCTGAGTTACTGACATTAATTTAAAAATCTTTTTAGTGTAATCTGTAAACTCAACATTAGTTTCATTAAAACGGGCTTGTTCATAGCGATCGTTATTAAAAGCACGAATAACTTTGATCCCCGTTAAGTTTTCTCTTGAAATACGATTTAAATGGTCTAATGACGCCTGTTGTTTTTGTGACATTGGCTCTGAAATCTTTGCGACTAAAATAACGCCCAGAATAACAACCGGTAAAGTGGCTGCAATCACTAAAGATAAGTCCAAAGAGGTTCTTAATGTCATAATAAAGCTGACAATCAGCATGACCGGAGTCATTAAAGCAGTTCTTAAAATAACATTGATAAACATCTGAATTTGAAACGCATCATTGTTTGTTCGAGTAATCAATGATGAAATCCCAAATTTATTGAATTCGCTAGGTGAGAAATCCTGCACCTTTGTAAAAATATCGTTACGGATATCACGTGTAATTGACGTTGAAATCTTTGCACAGCAATACCCTAGTAAAATCGTTCCTGCTACTCCCACAATCGAAATAACAAGAATCGCTCCCCACATTGAATATAAGTAGTTACGATCCTGATTTTTAACTCCAATATCAATCATATTGGCGATAATCGTCGGGATTCCCAATTCTACAAGTGCAAACCCAAAGACAGAAATCACATTTAAAACCAATAACTTTTTATATTTTTTCAAATACTTTAAAATAAGTTTCATATTAATCTCCTTCCCTTGTTGTTTTTACTCGACTGTTTTATCATAAACTATAAAGTAACCTTATAGTCAAGAGGTATTTTATGTATTTTGAACTTTTATTTAAGCCACGTATCGTTTTATAAGAAAATCAATTCATTTCACCATTATTTTAATGAATAAACCCATAGCCAACTTAGGCGATTCATGGTATAAAGAAGATAGCTGTTTTGTGCAGGGAGGTGCTTAGCATGAAAGAAAAATATGAAAAATACTTTACGACCGGTGAATTTGCTAGAATCTGCAATGTACCCAAGCATGTGCTGTTTCATTATGATCAGATCGGTTTATTTACTCCGGCAATTGTAAAGGATAATCAGTATCGCTATTATTCGCATCACCAGTACGAAACGTTTGCGATTATCATGATTCTTAAAAATATTGGGATGTCATTGCAGGATATCAAGATTTATCTGGAACAAAGAACCCCTCAGATGCTGATTGATCTATTGAACGATAAAGAAAAAGAGCTGGATGATCAGATAAAAAAGCTTAAGCATGCCAAAGAGTTTATTAAAGCGATTCGCTCCACAACCTCCAAGGCTTTAAAAGCAGATGTCAACGAAGTCAGTTTGGAATACATGGAAGAAGAAATCCTGCTGTGCAGCGATGATGTGGAAAATGCCACCAGCAAGCATTTTGCCACCTATATGGAAGAGTATGTCAACTTCTATAATAATAACTATCTTGCTACCGAAGATCGTGTCGGTGCAATCCTCTCCATTGCCAATATTAAAAACAAGGATTATACGAATTTTCAATATTTATTTACCCGTACACGAAAACGTAATTTAAAAAACATCAAAATCAGAAAAGCCGGATATTACATTGTCGCTTACCACAAAGGTCCTTATGATTTGGCGTATAACGCCTATCAGCGGGCACTCGAGTATGCCCAAAAGCACGAGATTCCATTAGGAGAAATGGCGTATGAGGAGTACATTCTTTCGGATATTGCCGAACGGCATACTGAAAACTATATTACAATGATCTACCTAGAAACCAAATAGAGACCTTGAAAGGTCTCTATTGTATTATTTGTATTATTACTGCACTTACCATCATTGAGAAGAAATCGCCGATAAAAACAACAACCATGCGAATAAATTCTGTTACTCCATTGCTGACTGCTTTTGCACCCTGAGCGACGGCATTTTCTTTCCCATCATCATAAATCACATAATGATCTTCTAATTGTTCTTCGTTTTTTATATCTGATTCTAGCTGACTGGTGGATTGATTCACAATATCCGTTTTGATTTCCGGACCTTTAATCACGGCATTAACGACCACTAAGAAAATAACCACCAGAAAAACATCTACGATGATATCTCTCATTGCTGTGCCTCCAAATAATCGTGAATGGATAAAGCCAATACATCCAAACTGTTTTTTACTTCGGTAAAACTGTTTTCAACGCCTCCTACTTCTATCAATAGCATATGATCTGTCACATATTGATTATAATAAGCTTCTCGTTCAAAAGTCCCGCGGCTGATTCCCGGCATATAGCTGTCGATCAGCGCAGATAAAGCCTGTGATGCCCCACGTACCGCTTCCACTTTTTCACTTAGTCCGCCGATCACAAACATCATTTTCGCATATGCCTTATCATTAGCTAAAAGTCGTGTCACATTCGCTCCCACCGAATCACGGTGAAAATCAATCACTAAATCAAAACCGCCATTATTGACTAGCGCTTCGGTGAGGAATGTATTTGAAACCTGATAGAATTCATCATACTGCATTCCATTGGCTGCCGCATAATTTTCAAAATTACTTTCCTCAACGATCACGTTATAGCCCATCGTTCTTAATTTTTCCGCTAAATACTTGCTTCCTTCAAACACACCCTGATCGGCATATTTTTCCTGCTGATGCGTAGAATAGATGTAAATACTTTTATTAACACCCTGATTCTGATTCAACTTCACCATCTGCGATTCAAGATCGCTCACTACCTTGCTGTCCTGCTTTTCCAAGGCATCCACGCGGACATTATTATTAAGTAAATTAGTTACACACATATTGAGTGCAAACAAACATACGCTGAATATCAAAAACTTCCCTAAAATATAAAAACCTGAATTTCTTCGCATATCCTCACCTTCTATTCACTTATATAATGTATGAAAAGAAGGGAAGATTTAGAACATTAATTCAAAATATTCATCAAACAAATACTGATCATGTTCGCTAAGATTTCAATACGATAGTCGATATCTTTACTTGTTATGACATAATTCTTGTTGATTGGATTCATTATTTCTTCAATTAAATGATAGCGTTCATCATGATGAAGAGTCCCCAAGTGTCCCATCAGGAATTGTTTTTTCTCATCATCTAATTCTCCTTGATATGGATCTTTACGAACCACCTTCAAAATATTTTGACCACCCTGTAAATTCTCAGAGAAGAATCCTTCAACATATTTAAAAAATTCATTGATCAGATTGCTGACCTTAATGACACAAGGAATACCGATAGCTATGACTTTGCAGCCTAAATAAGCTTCATCGATCGCTGTTGTGTAATTGCCTACCCCGCTTCCCGGACGAATCCCAATATCATTGATTTGGATCGTCTTATATAAAGCATCGGATTGAATCGCCGAAAGAGAATCGATGGCGATTACTAAATCAATCTGATATTTCTCGACAATGCTTTTGACCATCTCGGCACTTTCCAAACCGGTCTGTCCTTTTACACGTGGAATAAATAAATAAAGATGATCGAGATTCATTTCCATTTTACCGACAATTTTTGGTCCGATCGCATCCGCATTAAAATCAGCATTGCCCAATCCCACAACAAGAATGCGCTGTGCAGGTAAATAAGGTGTCAGCACTACTTTAAAGGCTTCTAAAAGATCCTCCTGCTGATAATCATTTAAAATAATCTCATCGTAATGCCCTTTAGGCTCTTGAAAAAAATCATATTGTTCTAAGAGAATATCATTAAATGTGAGCTTATTAAATTTATAATCTTCGTTTTCTTTTAGATGTTCCAGCTGTTCTCTGGCTAAATCTGTATTATTTTTCATAGAATCACCAAATTTAGTATGACCATAAAACCATGATTCAACAAAAAAATAAAAATAAGATTGCATTTCATTTCTATTTTTGTTAAAATTGGTAAGGAAATGAATCGGAGGTGGACAAAAATGGCTAACATGAAACAACAAATCAAACGTTATAAAAACGATGATGCTAAACGTGCTGTTAATAACGGATACAGAACTGCTTTAAAAACTGCTATCAAAAAAGTATTAGCTGCTGTTGAAGCTGGAAATAAAGAAGAAGCAATTGCTGCTTATAATGCAGCTTCTAGTAAATTAGATGCATCTGTAACAAAAGGATTCCATCACAAAAACTATGCTTCTAGACAAAAATCTAGACTGGCTAAATTAGTAAACTCTATTAACTAAGGCTAATAGAGTTTTTTTGTTGCTTGAAACATCGTTTATCAATACGGTTTTTTTTTTGCGCTTTTTTTGCTATGATAGTAACGAGGTGATTGAATGAATAGAAATGAAATCAGCCTTCAGGATACCTGGGATCTAACCAAAATCTATGAAGACGAAAAAAGCTTTAATGAGGATTTAAAGGAAACCAAAAGTTTATGTGAAAAATTAGTTCAGCAGGAAAAAACATTTATTGACAGTGCAGATCAATTTTATCAGTTTTTAGAAGATTATACGAAGATGGATCGTCTGCTTTCAAAATTGTATTGTTATACGCATTTAAGTGTAGATGTTGAACCTAACAATCAGGACATTAAAAGCATGGAAGCAAGAGTCATGGCACTTTACGAACAAATCTCGCAAAGTCTGACGTTTGTTGATTTGGATATTATCACTCATCAAGAAACAGTCAGAGAACATCTGAAAGAAGAACGCTTTAATGTCTATCGCTATAATATGCAGGAAACCTTCCGTCAAGCCAGTCATACACTTTCTAAAGAAATGGAAGATCTGCTTGCTCAGATTTATCCTCTAGCGGATACCGGGAGTGATGTCTTTGATGCACTGAGACTGGAATTTGAACCGGTTTTAGTTGATGGCAAAGAAGAATTTTTAAACAGTGCAACATTAAATAAATTCTTAAAGAATGAGAACGAAGAAGTACGACGTACTGCCTACCATCATTTTTATAAAGAATACCAGCGTTTTGAAAACGTCTTTGCTAAAACGTTATCAAGCACGATGAAAAAAGATGCCTTTCTAGCAAAAACACGTCATTTTGAAGACAGCTTAGCTGCAAGCCTATTTGCCGATCAGGCACCAAGTGAATTGTTTCATAAAATTCTAGAACAAGCCAATGAGAAATATCGTCCGCTCTTTCATCGCTATAACGCATTGAAAAAACGTTTGATGAACAAAGAAACTATGTATAACTATGATTTAAGCGTGCCTTTAGTTAAATCAAAGCAGCGTCATTATACAATTGATGAGTGTTTTGATATTATTCTTAAATGTGTTGATGTCTTTGGCGATGAATATACTGATATTATTAAAAAAGCCAAAACAGAACGCTGGATCGACTTTTATCCGCATGTCGGTAAACGTGCCGGTGCCTATTCAAGCGGATGCTATGACACAAATCCATATATCCTTATGAATTTTATTGGGGACTATCAGTCATTATCAACCATGATTCATGAATTAGGACACAGCTGTCATACGTATCTTTCTAATAAGTATCAGCCGCCTCAGACGAACAGCTATCGTATCTTTGTAGCGGAAGTGGCATCAACTGTAAATGAAATGCTGCTGATCCAGCATTTATTAGCAAATACTCAGGATAAACAGGAAAAAGCCAGTCTTCTTTATGATTTATTAGAAAACTGCGTGGGACTGATTTTCAGACAGCCAATGTTTGCTGATTTTGAATACAAGCTTCATGCTATGGCAGAGAAAGACCAGCCGATGTCCAGTCAAATCATTACAGATCTGTATCAACAGTTAAATCAGGAGTATTTTGGACCGGATGTAGTGTTAGATGACTTAACCCGCTATTCTTGCTATCATGTGCCGCATTTCTACTATAATTACTATGTCTATAAATATACTTTAGGAATGTGCTGTGCTCTCGCTATTACCGCCAGAGTTACCAAACAGGATACTCAGCAAATCGAATGTTATCTGCAGTTCTTGAAATCAGGCGGAAGCAAACCACCGATTGAACTATTGCAGACAGCAAATGTAGACCCATTATCCGATCAGCTTTATGATGATGCTTTCCATTATTTTGAAGATTTATTGAATGAATTTGAAAGTTTAATGCTTGAAAAGGAGTAAACGCATGAAAAGAGAGGAAACCCGCTCAATCAAAGTCGGTGACTTAGTCATTGGGGGAAACAATCAAGTCATCATTCAATCGATGACGAATACCAAAACAAAAGATATTGAGGCTACTGTAACTCAGATCAATCAATTAGCCGCAGCAGGATGTCAATTAGTCCGAATGGCTGTTTTTGATCAGGAAGATGCCTTAGCCATCAAAGAAATTAAAAAGCAAGTAAAACTGCCTTTAGTAGCAGACATTCATTTTGACCATCGTTTAGCTTTGACAGCCATTGAATCCGGCATTGACAAGATTCGTATCAACCCCGGCAACATTGGTTCAAAAGAAAAAATCGAAGCGGTGGTTAACGCTTGTAAAGCAAAGCATATTCCTATTCGCATCGGTGTCAACGGCGGCTCTTTAGAAAAAGATATTCTGCAAAAATACGAACGCCCTACTCCCGAAGCAATGGTAGAGAGTGCAAAACGGCATGTTCAAATTTTAGAAGATTTAGATTTCCACGATATCTGTATCTCTTTGAAAGCTTCATCTACACTATTAACGGTAGAAGCCTATAAACTAGCGAGTCAAACCTTTGACTATCCGCTTCATTTGGGGGTAACCGAATCCGGAACTGCCCTTGGCGGAACGATTAAATCAAGTGCCGGATTAGGAATCTTGCTGTATGAAGGCATCGGCAATACCATTCGTGTTTCTTTAAGCGATGATCCGTGTCAGGAGATTCCGGTAGCAAAAACCTTGCTCAAGGAATTTGGGTTAATGAGCAATGTACCGACCTTAGTCTCTTGTCCGACCTGCGGACGCATTCAATATGACTTGATCCCTATCGCTAAAGAGATCGAACAATTTCTCAATACGATCCATGCTGATATTACCGTTGCCATCATGGGATGTGCGGTAAATGGTCCGGGAGAAGCCAAGCATGCAGACATCGCGATTGCCGGCGGAGTGAAAGAAGGATTGCTGATTAAAAAAGGTGAAATTATCAGAAAAGTTAAACAAGAAAACATGGTTGAAGAATTAAAAGCAGAAATATTAAAGATGGTACAATAAATGTATCATCTTTTTTAGTAAAGAAGCATATATACAGATTAGGGGGAAATATCACGATGAATCTAAAAGAAAATTATTTGCATATCCAATCCTTAACACTTACAAAATTAAAAAAAATATGCCAAGACTATCAATGCCAGATCAACGATTATGATTTAAACATTATTCTTCAGATCATAAAAAATAATGTTTATGCTTTGGTTACTGCACACTATCATCCGGCTTTATACAATGAGATAGAAAAAGAGACAAACATCTCTGTTTGTCATCAATTTAAACCCATTATTCAAGATTCTATTCTATTATTTTAACCCCGGCTCAAACTTCTTATTGCGAATCATTGCAATCTCACGTTTATATGGGGCTTTTTCTTCATGATAAGGTGTTTCTAAAAACTTAGGCACATGACTCAGACGTTCATTATAGATAATAGAACAAAGTGTATCAAAGCCAATATAACCATAACCGATATTTTCATGTCGGTCTTTTTTTGCTCCGCGTTCATTTTTAGAATCATTAATATGCATCGCCTTAATACGATGAATACCGATTTTTTCATCAAACTCATCCAAGTATGCATCAAATTGTGTAAGATCATACCCGGCATCATGAAGATGACACGTATCTAAGCATACGCCTAATTTATCATTATGTTCAACATGATCGATCATATATTTTAACTGATCTGTCGTATACCCTAATTCACTGCCTTTTCCTGACATTGTTTCTAAGGCAACAATCACATTTGTTTCTTCACTTAAAACCATATTTAATCCTTTTACGATTTGATCCAAGCCCACTTCTTCACCTGCTTTGACATGACTTCCCGGATGAAGCACCACCATCTTAACCCCGATTGCTTCTACTCTTTCAATTTCCTGTCGCAGAAAATCCACTGCTAACTCAAAAGTTTCAGGCTTTATCGTATTTGCTAAATTAATAATATAGGGAGCATGGACTAAGACATCTTCGATTGCGATGCCATGCTCTTCCATCAAAGCTTTGGCTTCATCAATTCTCAGCTCTTCAATTTTCTTTCGGCGTGTATTCTGTGGTGCACCTGTATAAAACATAAAGGTATTCGCTTCATAAGACAGAGCTTCCTTAACCGACCCCACCATCATTTCTTTTCCTGACATGCCGACATGACTTCCAATTTTCAACATTCTAATAATTTCCTTCTTCTTTTTGTCTTTTTTCAATCTGTGCCTGTTTCGCACGTTCTTTTTTCTGACGGCGAATATCCTGTTGGATAATCGAGCGTTTTTCTTTTCTTACTAATTTTTGAATTTCCATCTTGCGTTTCTTTTTATAACCGGGCTTTACTTTCGTTGGACGGCTAACCATCTTAGAAATACGTGTTTCAATCTCATTGCTGCGACGCACACGTTTATTGCGGCGGTCACGATCTGCTAATTCTACCCAAACACCGTCTTTAATTTCCCGATTGGTAAACTTAATTCCTTTATTTTCCAGATACTTAATACTTCCTTCATCTTCCACGTTATATAAGCTATAGCAGATTCCGGTATATTTTCCGCGTCCGCAGCGACCTGCACGATGCACATAAAAATCCAATTCCGTTGGAAAATCCATTGAGATAATATGACTTGCTCCATCAATATCAATTCCTCTGGCAGCAATATCGGTTGCTACAATATACTGATAATCCATATTGTTGATGCGGCGCATCATTTGACGACGTTCACGCGGTTCCAAATCCCCATGAATCTCACCCACACGATACCCTTCATCATGAAGCTTTTGTGCAATTTCCCTTGCTTCACTGCGCTTGTTGCAGAAGATCAGACATATGTAAGGATCAATTGTGTCCATGATCTTTTTAAGTAATTCAAATTTACTCTTATGACGAACAGGAACTAAGATATGTTCAATATTATCCGTTGTCGCTTTCTTTTCATCAATCTCAATAATCTGCGGATTCTTCATATACTTTCTTAAAAACGGTCGGATGTTCTGCGGGATTGTCGCACTAAAAACCAACATCTGCAAATCATCTTTCATCAGTCCGGCAACCGCATCTATATCTTCAAGGTAGCCAAACTCTAAAGTCATATCAGCTTCATCAACAACAAATATATCGGCTGTCGTAATTTTTAATGCTTGTTCATTAATAGATAAATCGCGGATTCTTCCCGGTGTCCCGATAACTACGTGCGGCTGTACCGTTAATTTATCAATTGCTTTTTGTTTATCATTCCCGCCGATCACCAATGACACACGTACGGCTGGATTCGCTTTTTGAAATAAACGGGCATGCTCAAAGATCTGTGCTGCTAATTCACGTGTAGGGGCTGTAATAACCGCCTGTACTTTATCTGAATCAGGTTCAATTCCATTCATGATTGGAAGCAAGAATGCATGCGTTTTTCCTGTTCCAGTTTGAGAAATCCCAATAATATCGGTATGACGCATAACCTGCGGGATAACTCTTTCCTGTATTTTTGTCGGCTTCTTGAAATTAAGCAGACGAATTGTATCATTGACAAACGGTTTAAAGTTAAATTGCTCAAAAGTTTTCATTTTATCACTCCTTTTTTCATTATACATAAACCAAAATAAATAAGCAAATACCCTGATTAAAAAATTGGCGTATGTCTTATTTTAACAAAATCGTGACTTTTGTCAACTATAGGATAACATCTTATCCTTTTTTACATATACTAAGTAAGAGGAGGTAAAACAATGAATAACTACCCACCGCAATATCCATTTTACGGCTATAACGCGCCTTACTATCCAAGTCAGATGAACATGTCAATGAATCCAATGCAATATCAAAATCCGATGATGCCAATGTCACCGATCAAGAAAAGTCTGATTCCATTCAACATGCAAACTACATTACGAACAGCTCAAAAAGCTATTACGACATTTAATCAAGTCATTCCTGTCATTTATCAAGTACGACCGATAGTAAGCAACGCCAAAACCGCTTTTAAAGTGATCAAAGCAGTCAAGCAGATGGACCTCGACCCATCTTTTGACCAAGAGATCGACGAAGCATTAAAAAATGTCACCGATGAAGACACACAGTTTGAAAATATGCTATAATCTTTCTGAGGTGATGAAATGAAAGTATTTAAAGTCGTTCCTCGCGGCTATTGCCAAGGGGTTGTTAACGCAATTAAGATCGCAAAATCTACCCGTCAGCAATATCCTGACCAGCCGATCTATATTTTAGGAATGATCGTGCATAATCAGTTTATCGTTGATGCCTTAAATAAAATGGGAATCCATACCATTGACCACAAAGGAAAGTCACGTTTGGAGCTATTGGATGAAATTGACTCCGGAGTCGTGATTATCACTGCACATGGTGCTGGACAAAATGTCTTTGAAAAAGCAAAGCAAAAAGGGTTGATCGTAGTCGATTCTACATGTAAGGATGTCATCAAGACCCATGAATTAATCTCACACTCTCTAAACATGGGACTGGATATTCTTTACATTGGAAAACATGGTCACCCCGAAGCAGAAGGCGCTTTGGCTATTGATCCCATGCGTATCCATTTGATTCAAAGTCAAAAGGATATTGACCAGCTTAAAAACAAAGAGCAGCATTATGTTGTGACGAATCAAACAACTATGAGCATGTGGGATGTGCAGAAGCTTTCACACTATGCCGCAACGCAATTACCTCATGTTGAGATCATGAAAGAAACCTGCAACGCCACAACAATCCGTCAGCAGGCAATGGCAGCTTTACCAAAAGATGTTGATTTTCTTTATGTTGTAGGAGATCCTCATTCCAACAATACCACTCGTTTAGCGAATATAGCTAAAGAAAAGAAAGATATCCCTGTACGTTTGATAGAAAGTGTTGAAGATATTTGCATAGAAGATTTAAAAGGCAGACAGCATATTGCAGTGACTGCCGGTGCATCTACGCCTACCTATCTAACCAATATGGTGATGGATTATCTTGAACAGTTGGATATAGAAAACCCTGCAACTTACAAAATGCCTGTAATCGATGCCGAAAAGATTTTAAATTAGTACCAATTCGTTGGTACTTTTTTAATATAAAGAGGCAGTTGCTCCTAAGAACAATTGCCTCTTCTTTATTTTTCGTCAATACCGCAAGGACGCATCCCCACTGACTGCATTACTTTATTTTCTTCAATATGCTGATAAATACCGTAACCACCCGCGATATTCTTGCATGTATAGCCATTTTGGCTTAGAATTCGGCATGCCAGATAACTTCTCAGTCCGCTTTGACAGTAGACTTGAATTTCTTTGCCCTGCTCAACTTCTGATAGACGTTCTCGCAGTTCATCAAGAGGAATATGCAAAGCATCAGGAAAATGTCCGCGCTGATATTCTAGAAGGGTTCTCGTATCTAAAATAATAGTCTTTTCATCGTCTTTGACATCTGACCAATGCATCTGTTTTACTTTATTTGTCAATATATTCTCAATGACAAAACCAATCATGTTAATGGGATCTTTAGCAGAAGAAAACGGAGGGGCATAAGCTAAGTCTAATTCTGTTAAGTCATAAGCAGTCATCTTCGCACGGATGGCTGTCGCTAAAACGTCAATTCGCTTATCCACCCCGTCATATCCAACAATCTGTCCGCCTAATATCGTACCATCTGTTTTATCAAACAGAACCTTTAGATACATATTTTTAGCGTTAGGATAATAAGTAGCATGACTCGAAGAGGTGATAATCGCATAATCATAATCAATGTTTGCTGCCTGTGCCTCTTTTTCATTCAGTCCGGTTGTCGCAATGTGCATATCAAACAATTTTAAAATAGAAGACCCCTGACTGCCTTTATAGCGGCGGTCAATTCCACATATATGGTCCGCAGCAATACGCCCTTGTTTATTCGCCGGTCCTGCTAAAGAAATGAGACTATCTGTTTGGGTGATAAAATGCTTTACCTCCACCGCATCTCCAACCGCATAAATATCATCGATATTCGTCTGCATATGGGCATTAACTTTAATAGCACCCTTTATTCCAAGCTCAATCCCAGCAGTTTTTGCCAGCTGGCTGTCCGGCTGTACCCCTACTGCCATAAGAACCATATCACAAGCTATTTCCTTTTGATGATCCAGCACCGCTATTGTCTCATCTTCTTTTTTAATTATCTTAGTCAGTGACATTTCCAACAGCAGCTCAATACCTTGATCTTTGATATAATTTTGCACAATAGCCGCCATATCTTTATCTAAAGGTGCCAAAATCTGATCCATTAACTGAACAATCGTGACATCAATTCCTTTTTCTTTAAGATTCTCTGCCATCTCTAAGCCTATAAAACCAGCTCCAACGACTACTGCTTTTTTCACTTCATGATTCTTCATATAATCATCGATCTTAAAAGTATCTTCTACCGTACGCAAAGTAAAAACATTATCCTGTGTAATCCCTGCTATCGGCGGCAAGACTGCCTTTGCTCCCGGAGAAAGAATCAGTTTGTCATAGCTTTCCTGATAGGTTGTATGATCTTCAAGATTATGGATCGTCACTTTCTTTTCTAAAGCGTTGATTTTTGTTACTTCCTGATGGATGCGGACATCAATGCGAAATCGATTATAGAAAGATTCCGGTGTCTGCAAAGTCAATGCTTGTTTATCTGTAATGCTGCCCCCAATATAGTAAGGAAGTCCGCAGTTCGCATAAGAAATATATCCACTTCTTTCCACCATGATAATTTCCATATTTTCATCTAAACGGCGTAATCGAGCCGCTGCTGTTGCTCCGCCAGCAACTCCGCCAACAATCACTACTTTCATTTTTCTCATCCTTTCTGTAAAGATTTTTTACTTCTATATATCCCGCCGATGTTGATCAGATCTGTATAGCCCATCTTAGAAAGCTGCTGTACTGCCGCTGTACTTCTTGCTCCGCTATGGCAGAAGACATATAGGGGTTGATCCTTTTTAATATCTATTGTATCAATTTTGTCTAAGGGTATATTTTTACTGTTTTTCAAATGACCCGCCTTAAATTCCTCGCTTGATCTTACATCCAGCAAAACAATATGTTTATCATAGGCTTCATCGACATAGTCATCAAACGTTTTCTTTTTTCTAAACAACATTTTCTTTTCTCCTTTCTAATCCTCTTGACAATACATTACTTTTAATACTTTAATCACTTCAATAATACGCTGATCACTGATTCGATAATAAACATTCAATCCTTTTTTATCACTTTCTATAAATCCCGCTAATCTCAATGCTGAAAGATGCTGAGATAAAGCCGATAAAGTAATACCATTTATTTTGTCGCCTAATTCACCGACAGAATGTTCTCCTTCTTCTAATATACAAAGAATCATTAAGCGGTTAGCGTTAGCAATTATTTTTAATAGGGAAGCAACTTCTTTAGCCTTCATTTCCATTGTAAGCACCTCCTTTTTTCAATTTACAGATTGCCTGTGTCATAGTTCCCATCGGACAGTACACACACCAGCTGCGCGGCCTATATAAAAGCATCGTTATAAAGCCTAAGAGACTAGAGGTCAGCATGATACTGTACATACCAAAAGCAAATTGAGCAAATCCCCAAGATGAACCTGTCCCATGAAAAGCAAATTGCCAAGGTATCTTGAAGGTCCATAGCAGCGTTACTACTTCTTTTAAGTTTTGCGTTCCCGAAAACACCTGAATGGTGGAGACGATCATCAGAATAAACATAGTCATAAAGAACACTAGAAAGCTATATCTAAACCATAATGATGATAAAAATCTAGGGGGTGCTTTATGTCGGGATAACTTTAGTTTATTTCCTAACAGCTCAAATAGCTGTCCTCTTCCGCAATAACGATTGCAAAAAAGTTTTCCTCCGCCAAAAATTGAAATGAATAAAGGAATAATGAATTCAATCATCCCTAACCAAGCAAATAAAATATTAAACATTCCTAAAAATAGATAGATGGGCGTATAAATCCATAAGTAATCATACCAATGTTTCTTCTTATTCATGTGATCCCCTCTCTGCTTTATCTATAATGCCTGCTGGACACATCTTTGTACATAAACCACAGCCAATACATAAAGATTCATCAACAACAGCTTTAATTCCATTTTCAACTTTGATGGCATTCTTTGGACAGACTTTCATACATGCCCCACATGCAACACATCTTTTTCCAACTACAGCAATAAATTTACTCATAATTCCCTCCTTTATTTTAGTATATGCTTAATTACTTAAATTGTCAATGCAACAAACTTATAAATAAAAAAAGACTCCCGGAGGAGTCTAATTATTTTTTATCTTTGTTTCCCTTTATTATTTTTTCTAGCTGCTTCTGACTTCATTTTTCTTTTTAACCCAGGTTTTACATAAAACTCTCTTTTACGAGCTTCAGCTAGGGTTCCTGTTCTAGAAACTTGTCTTTTGAAACGACGTAATGCATCATCTAATGATTCATTTTCACGTACTACTGTCTTAGCCATTTGAACTTCCCCCCCATCTGTCTTACTAACACAACATGTATTATACTATCCTTATCATGAAAAATCAACATTTAATTTAATAAGTTTCACCATTTTCTGCTTTTTTAGTCATTAAAGAAACACCAGAAGAGGTTCCGATTCTTGTTGCCCCTAATTCAATCATTTTAATCATTGTTTCATAGTCTCTCACTCCGCCTGAAGCTTTGACATCCATGTCTCCTACTGTGTCTTTCATCAGTTTTACTGCTTCAAATGTTGCTCCTCCGGTTGAGAATCCGGTTGACGTTTTAACAAACGTTGCTTTTGCTTTTTTAGCTAACTGACATGCACGAATAATTTCTTCGTCAGTCAGCAAACATGTTTCGATAATGACTTTTACCGTATGTCCTTTTGCAGCCTCTACGATCGCTTTGATTTCTTCATATACCATGTCATCCTGATGATCTTTTAAAGCACCAATGTTGATGACCATATCAATTTCATCAGCCCCATTGCTTAAAGCGTCTTTTGTTTCGAACACTTTGACAGCTGTTGTATTCGCTCCTAACGGGAATCCAATGACTGTACATACCAATACATCCGTATCCGCTAAACGCTGATGAGCATGTTTAACCCAAGTGGGATTGACACAAACAGAAGCAAAATCATATTCAATTGCTTCATCGATTAAATGATCGATTTGCGATGCTAAGGCATCTTGTTTTAATAATGTATGATCGATATATTTATTATAATTCATAGTCTTCTTCTCCTCCATAAACTTCTTCGATTGCATTTAATAAAGCTTGTTTATCTCCAATATAAGGAATCGGTCCTCGACGTTTATACATCGTTTGTTCTTCTCCTTTTCCTAATATCAAAATAATATCATTCGGATTGGCGATTTCAACAGCTTGATAGATGGCTGTTTCACGGTCAGTAATCACCACATTTTTAGTCTTTTTGATTCCTTTTTTGATCTGTTCGCAGATTTCCTCGGTGTCTTCATCACGCGGATCTTCTTCCGTTAAGATAATATGATCGCAGTAGTGATCTGCAATTTCACCAAGAACCTGACGTTTTTTAAATTCTCGTTTGCCGACACTGCCAAAAACCGCAATGATTCTTCCCTCTCCGACGACTTTAGAGGCATATGACAATACCTGTTCATAATGCTGAGGACTGTGTCCGTTATCGACGAAGGCATGGAATTTATGTCCTGTTTCTACATACTCTAAACGCCCTTCAATATTATTGACTCCTTCAATTGCCTCGATTGCTTGTTCAATCGTGAACCCAATCTGCAGCAAGGCAAGAATTGCCGCTAAAATATGATAGATATTAAACTGTCCGATCAAAGATGTTTTGACAGGATAAGTATACCCTTCATATAAGACCTCAAACAATGTTTCTCTTAGCCTTAATACGATCTTTGTTGCTTGAATATCAGCAACATGTTCAATTCCAAACGATAACACATGTGCTTTTGTCAGTGTTGAAATACGATTAAACATTTCTTCATCGTCACGATTCACGATCGCAATAGCATCGCTGCGCAGTCCTTCAAACAATTTTAATTTTGCTTTTACATAGTTATCCATACTGCCATGGAAATCCAAATGCTCCGGTGACAAATTAGTAAAGATCGCCATATCAAAATCGACCCCTGCTACCCGTCCCAATGCCAATCCATGTGATGAAACCTCTAAACACGCTCCCTGAATACCGGCATTGACCATCTTTCTAAGATGTTCTTGAAGAAAGATAATCTCCGGAGTGGTAAATTCACATTCGCACGTTTCCTTATTAAATAAAACATGATGTGTTCCAATGTAGCCAAATGGCATTACCTTTTTAGCAATTTGGTAAATCAGCATCGATACAATCGTTTTTCCATTTGTTCCGGTAACCCCGATCATGTTTAACTGCTGACTGGGATCATCATAAAACTTGCAGGCTACTTCATTTAGACATTTTAGTGTATCCTTTACCTGATAATAAACAACATCTTTATTCTTAACTGAGACATCCTTAGAATGTACGATACAGACTGCCCCTTTATAAATAGCCTCTTCAATAAACTGATGACCGTTAACTGACAATCCATCTAAACAAAAGAATATAGAATTAGGACGTATTTTTCGAGAATCACTGTGAATCGATTCTATCGCTAAATCACTATCTATCGGCAATAATTGATTTAATTTTTTCATAGACCTTCTCCTTCAAGCACTTCTCCTGTGATCCCCAAAACACTAACCTCTTTAATTGTGACCGGTACTACTTGACCAATCCATTTCGGATCCGCTTTAGCAATTACCTTTAAATAATTGCCGGCATGCCCGATCAAGCGGTCTTCATCAAAGGCTTCCTCAAAAATGACATCAACGGTTTTATCAATAAACCTTTTAGCGTAGTTAACATGCAGTTGTTTAGAAAGATCAATCAATGCTTTCACTCGTTCATTTTTGACAGTCTCATCGACTTGACCATCCATTGCCGCAGCCGGAGTATTTCTTCTTTTTGAATAAGGAAAAACATGCAGTTCACTATAGCCTATCTGCTTGATAAACGCATACGTCTCATCAAATTCTTCCTGTGTTTCCTGCGGGAACCCCACAATAACATCGGTTGTTAAAGCGATATCCGGTAATACAGAACGAATCTGCTCAATCTTTTCTAAATACTGTGCACACGTATATTTACGGCGCATTCTTTTTAGCACACCGTCACTTCCTGATTGTAATGGAACATGCAGATGATCCACAATAATAGGATTATTTTTGATTAAATCAATCACTTCCTCCGTAATCTGATTGATCTCAATGGAAGAAATACGCAGACGTTTTAATCCTTTTGTCTTTTCAACTAAATCCACCAGTAAATCATAGAAACGATAATGATCTAAATCGATGCCATAAGCCCCGGTATGAATCCCTGTTAAAACAATTTCCACAAAGCCATGATCAACAAGGGTCTGAGCTTGTTTCAAAACACTTCCCGGCTTACGTGAGCGTACCAATCCCCTAGCATAAGGAATAATGCAGTACGTACAAAAATTATTGCAGCCATCTTGAATCTTTAAAAATGCACGAGTATTTTCAGTGAAAACATCGACATCTAATTCTTCAAATTCTTTTTCCTTCATAACATCACTGATCTTTGTGATTCTTTGTTTACTTTTTATATGATCTTCAACTAAATCCACGATTTGATGACGGAATTGGGTACCTAAGATAATATCGACACCCTCAATCGCTTCAATATCGCCAGGAGCTACCTGTGCATAACAGCCTACAACACAAACAACTGCCTCGGGATTTTTACGAATTGCACGCCGTATAATCTGACGTGATTTACTATCTCCGGTATTTGTTACCGTACAGGTATTGATGACATAAACATCCGCTACCTCTTTAAAAGAAATCTTGTGATAATCATGCGCTTCAAATAAACGCACAATTGCCTCCGATTCGTACGTATTCACTTTGCAGCCTAAAGTATGAATAGCAAATGTTTTCATATTAACCTCCTAAAAACTTCTTCTTTAACTTCGCATAAACCTTTTTACTGATAAACTGATGATCCTGCAAATACTCTAGCAAAACATCTTCTTTTTGATGATGATAGAGTGTCACCACTTCTTTCAGTTCTACCATTTCCGGAATTTTCTGACTATATTTATCGACAATAATACATTGATCTGTAAAGACCTTATCGGCTTCATTAAACACATAGATGGATTTAAAGTCTTCTAAATAGAGATAATGTTCATTCTCAAAGGATTTTATCCAAATAAAATCACAGAACCCATTCTTCAATGCTTCTATTCCATACAGTTCAATCGGATCTTTTAAATTTTTCAACTGCTCTTCTACGATATTTTTATTCTGTTTCAGCAATAAGAATTGATAATCCTCACAAAAACGATGATTCAGTTCACCATCAAAGCAGGGAAGCAGAATCAGCTGATCTCCAGCGTTAAAATGAGGCAAACAATCCAAGTCTGTCATGAGTTCGCCATGCAGTAAAATTTGGCGCTGCTGATAGCTCATTGCATTCCATAGCTCACCATTTTCATTTACATTTAGGAGATAGATACCAAATAGAGCTTCTTTATTTAACATAGAACGAAGATAAACGAGTGTTGCCTGCAGCTGATATTCATTTTTATAAACAGGCTGAATATGATTCTTTTTAAGCAACGCACTGTTTTCTTCAATGAAACGATAGCTCTCTAATTTCTTTATAACGGGATGCATCCCGTATTTATTTAATCCTTTGACTAACTGCATATCCGATCCTCTATCCTAATTCTAGTGCATATCCAATGGCACTTAACAAATATAACGGTGCTGTTTCGCTCCTTAGAATACGTTTTCCTAACGAGCAGGGAATAACCCCCATCTTTTTCAATTCATCAATTTCACTTTGTTCAAAACCGCCTTCGCAGCCCACAATAATAGTGATTGTATCACCATTATGAACCTGAGACAAGACCTCTTTTAGCATAGACATCTCATTTTGTTTCGCATTTTCCTCATAAGCGACTAAATTATGATCTCCCAAATATGATTTTACTTCTGAGAGTTTGATCAAAGGAGCAATCTTTGGTATTTGATTTCGATAGGACTGTTCTGCCGCTTCTTTCAAAATTTTATTGAATCGCTGATATTTTTTATTGAACGTTTCACGATTTGTTTTTACGACACAGCGTTTCGATAAAAGCGGAATAATGCAGGTCACACCCAATTCGCATGCTTTTTGCAGAACGAATTCAAATTTATCGCTTTTAGGCAGCGCATAAATCAGATTCACCTTGACAGGCAGTTCGCAATTTTGAGAAAGTTCTTCAACTGCTTCTATTTCCCCTATTTCAATGTTTTTGATTCGACAAAGAAATACCTGCTGTTTTTCGTTAATGCAAATAATCTCATCGCCATCGTGCATACGCATCACCTTTTTCATGTGATGATGATCCTCTTTTTCAATAATAAACTGTGATTCATCAAAATTTTTAACAAAATACCTTTGCATCTTACTCCTCCTTAGTTGAATTCATTTTATCATAAAAAAAAAGGGAGCGCTACTTTTAGATGTAACTCCCTATATTTTGAATATAGACATATTCCCCGTTTTCGCCGTTAAGATCCATGCGATACCACTCATAATCACCATAATAATCATCGCTTTGAATAAAGAGATATTCTCCCTGCAGCTGCAGACTGTATCCTGTTTCTTCATCACTTAGCACTTGATTATCAAGTCCGTTTGTTTTCATATTGATGATCTCGTTTGAATTATTCAAATAATAAATCTGATCATGATCAACAATTAAGTTATTTGAAACTTCACGATTCAAACGTGTACTCACCTGTGTATCACCGGTTAAATCCATCGTATAAATAAAACCTGAATTTCCATCGATATAATAAAGCGCATCTTCCTGACAAACTAAATTAATCACTCTGCCTTGTTTGACTGTTTTGATTTCCTGTGTTGCTGTGTCATACGCCTTAATAGCATCTGCTGTCGAAAAATACAATAAATTTCCAACCTGCTGCAGATTATAGCTTGCTTCATCATTGATCTGAACAGTCTCATTGGTACTCATATTATAATGGAAAATACTTTCGCCGTTCTGATCGCTTTGATAATAAATGTCCTGTCCGTATACACGCACATAATAAGCATCTTCTTCTAATACGGTAGTGACTTCCTTTGTCGCTAAATCCATTTTAAATGTATAGTTATTTTTATATGCGTCTTTAAAATAAAGATATCCCTCATGCACTTGCAGATCCCCACAGCTTCCTGTATAGATCACTTCATTTTTGCTCATGTTTTTATCAAATTTCGCAATGTTTCCATCATCATCCACCATGTAAACAGATGTGCCATCATCCGTGATATAACCCCCGCCATTTAGATTGCTGACAATGACATCATTGCCTTTATCGAGAATATAATCACCATTTATTTCTTTATAATCATATTTTTCAGGTTTATGTGTTGTATAGGAATCACTATTATAATAGTCATCTTTTGGTGAAGAAGGATCCGCTGTTAATTTAAATACAGCTAATAAAATCAGCACGCAGATTAAAACTATCCAAACGACAACATTGCGATTTGCTTGGCGTTGTTCAAACACCGGAACTCGATCCGTGACACGACTTACGGATTGAGGTCGTGCTTCTACTTTCATCCCGCAATGAGGACAATATTTATCATTTTCAGTCAATTCTGTATCACAAAAACGACATTTCATCTTATTTATCACCTCGTAAGCTATTCTATCATATTTTTTTAAGAAAGTATTAAAAATATACAAAAATAGTATTTTCCCATATTTTCAATTCACTTTCACTAAATCTCACCAGAAAATATTCTCCTTTAGCATTATCAATATGAATAGACTACCTGGCTGCGAGATATAATTTGCCTGTGTTTTTACTCGCGAATTCCTTGAAAACCACCTACTACACTTTTATATACCATTCATTTCTCCTGCAATCCTTATATTTTATTCGTGTATAATCCGCTATTTTAATCAAAAATCCCCTGCTTTACAACGTCAATAGTGTATGAAGACAACAGGAAATATTCTATATCTTTTAAAAAGATATTTTTATCACAGCGACGATTTCATCGCCTCAACAAATTTAACGTTTTTAATGATCCAATCCGATTTCCACCAGTTTTTACTTATATGCCATTCTTCTGTCTCTTCTTCCCAAGTCCATGTGATCGCCCATGTTCCATCTTCTTTTTGTGTCTGTGAGATAAACTGACATTCATAATCACAGATCTCTTTATTTTCCAAATAAAATTCACTGCTTTTATCATTTATAAAAAGGGATGGCTTGCATACATATTCGACCGCCCATTTTGATGTGTCATGCGTTATAATATGCTGTATTTGCTTATGCAGCAATGATTTAAATTCTGTCATATCCACCAGTGTGTCTGCTGTGCTGTCTTTTAGATACTCGTATAATTCAACAAAGCAAGAGACGGTATGCATCGAATCCATTGGAAAGCTGTTTTTAAAGTAAGCATAGCTTTCTTTTACTAATCGGCATGCCAAGCTGTAAAGTGAACTTTCTTCATCCGCAAATTTAATCACAAAGCCAATAAGACAGGCAGTAGGATTGTAAGACACAGCCTCGTCTGCTTCACAGCTCCACCAAGGAGCATGTGGATACCCATCATTGGAAGGAATGGTATTCAGCCAAGTATGTCCGTTAAAAGCTTTCCCTGAAGCTAAGTAACGTAAAATACCTTGAATAAGCGGATGCGTTTTATCCTTCAGCTCTGTTTCTTTAATAATTTCTGTAGCCACCCATGTTTGCACCGGTGCTGAATTGGGATTCCAGCAATCCGGTTCTAAAGCATGACCAAATCCCCCATCTTCATTTTGATAAATGCTCAAGGCTTCCAGTACGTCATTTTTACTGCCCCCTTCAAACAAATATTTCCACCTTGCAATATCCAGTGGCCGAGCATTTTTATAAATAAAATTTCTAGCTGTTTTATAATTCATCTTCTATACCTCCATGCAGTCCATTATAATTTTATTTTATTAAATGGATTGTAAGAAACGGACAAGTTTTACTTTAGCCGCCAAAACCGTTTAATGAAATCCTTCATACGCTTCTTTTGTACCCATAATATAAATACAAATCCTTTTTTATCAGATAAAATTTAGCTATTTTGAATCAAATCCGGTACTTGTACACAGATAATCAATTGATTTCGAACATATTCCGCTGATATTGTTCCATCCATTTGCTTTACTAATGTTCGTGTAATCTCAAGACCCAATCCTGTTGATTTTTCCGCAGTATTGACTGTATAAAAACGATCAAACAGTTTAGCCACCTGTACTTGATTTAATTGAGACGCTGTATTCAAAAAGATTATCTCTCCACTTTTTGTCAGAGTAATTTCTAAGTCACCATCACTATATTTTATTGCATTATTCAACAGATTAGATAATACTCGCGATAAAATAAATCGATCAAGTGTACGCTCCACCTTTACTTGCGGCAGGTGAATGATTGGAGTCATTTTTCGCTCTTTAAACATTGCATAAAACTCTGCTACGCTTTCCTCAATCATCTCATTCAAAACCACTCTTTCTTTGACAGTTTCGTTTTTCGCATCTAAGGTTACTGTATATCGGAAAAGCTCTTCAGTCAGCTGTGTTAAGAGTTCAACCCTATTATGAATGATCGCTAGATAACGTTCGACAGAGGCTGATTTAGCTTCAGATTCCAGTAGATCGATGTATCCGCAAATAGCTGTAAGAGGCGTTCGCAGATCATGTGAAATATTGGTAACCGCTTCTTTAAGCTTACGATTGCCATATAAGTATTCCCGTCGTTGCTTACGCAGCAGCCGCAATTGTTTGTTTAGCTCAGATGCAAGGCGACGGATATGCTCGTCTTTACTGGAAATCAAAATAAGGGTGTTTGATTCATTTAAAAGATGCTCGCTTAGCCCTATGCAAATCTCATCAACACTTTTTCTTAACATTTGAACCTTTGCAAGAAGCAATAGAATAACAACACATAAAATACCGCACAGAACCCAAGGGAACATCTTTCCTCCTCCTTCCTTATTTCAAATCTTTTTTATTAAATACATATATACCGATCCCTGATAAGACAGCCGACAAAATCAGTGAATAAGCGGATAATTTCCACATCATGGCCATATCTATCGTCATAAGCTGAAATGTTTGACCAAAAGGATTCATTTCAAACAGAAACTGAAAAACAGCTCTCTTTGATGCCGGTAAAAATCCCGGTCTTGCAATAGAATAACAGGTAAGTCCTGCAAACATCAGCATAAATGCCGTCAATACACAGCCAATAGATGTTCTTGCTTTATTAGACGAAAGCATGCCAATCAGATTAAAAATGGCAACATATGAGACACACGCCAGCCAACCGACAATGCCTGAATATGAGATTTCTATTGTGAGATCTGTTGGCAATGCCTGAATGATGACTGCAAACATGCCGCCGGTTAACGCCCAAGCTAAATAAATAACAGTAACCGCAGCAATACCGGCAATTAAACTAGCCAGATAAACACTGCTTCTTTTATGTCCTACAATAAGTTTATTTCTCAACGTGCCGTCATTGTATTCTGTCCCCATAAACAGACTCAAAAATACAGAAATAAGAATACCGATGATCTGAACCATTGTATACATTACGATATCTAAACGAGTAGAATTTTGTTTCAATAACAGCAAACAAAAAGCACTTTCTAAGCCAATCATTAACAGTACAGTTACCCAGAAAGCTTTATTAAGCCAAAGGCGCATTAGATTAGCCGATATTAATTTACGCATAACGACCACCTCCAACCAAACTTACAAAGTAGCTTTCCAAATCTTCATCCCGTTCATACATGGAAACAATCTCACAATTCACTTTTTCCAATGCAGCGGCCAACTGTGATACCCTTACTTTGGCAAATATATCGGCCTCTGTAGCTGAAACAATCTTATATTCCATTTCCATTCCATCCAATACTCGAGCCAACAGTTTTGTATCACTCACTTTCACATGGATACATTTTCTGCATGCTTCTTGTAATTCTGCCGCACTGATTTCTTTTATAATACGTCCATTATCGATAAAGCCATAATGCGTTGCCATCTTTGACAATTCCCCAAGTATATGACTCGAAATCAAAACAGTAATCTGATGCTCCTGATTTAATTTCAAGATCAATTCTCGCATTTCTATTATCCCTTGTGGATCTAATCCATTGACAGGTTCGTCCAGTATTAAAAAATCAGGATCTCCTGCTAATGCAATCGCAATCCCTAATCTTTGGCGCATCCCAAGAGAAAAATCTCTCGCCTTTTTGTCACCGGTCTGTCCTAATCCGACCAAAACCAAAATATCTTTAATTCCTTCAAAAGAAGGCATTCCCAAAATTTGATATTGCTGCTTCAGATTATCTTCAGCGGACATATCCAGATATATTGAAGGCGTTTCAACTACTGCGCCTATCCTTCTTCTTGTTTTAGAAAATCCTTTTTCACTGTTTTTTTGATCATAGAGTTCAAAGCTTCCGGATGAGGGCTGCTGAAGACCACAGATCAATCGAATCAGTGTCGTTTTGCCTGCCCCATTTTTCCCTACAAAGCCATAAATAGCCCCCTTAGGAATCTTCATTGTCACTCTGCTTAACGCTTTGAAATGTCCGTAGTTTTTACATAAATCACTTGTTTTTAAAACATATTCCATAAATTATATCCTCCTTCATTAGATGGGTATAGTCTATACAATACCGGTAAAGACATCGGTAAAGAAAATAGTAAAGAAAGAGTAAATATTGTATGTTGTTTCAAATCACATCCTATATCTAACCACTTCATTTCAATATAAAAGAGTATCTGATCTTATTGAGTACGAAGTTTAAATCCGATCCCCCATACGGCCTCAATATAATCTTTCCCATTAACATCACGGAGTTTTTTACGTAAATTACTGACATGCATTTTTAAAGAGCTCTCTGTACAATCCGGTGTATCTTGGCTAATGCGTTCTAAGATCAGTGATTTTGTCATGACCTGTGAAGGATTTTGCATGAGCAGTTTTAAAAGTGCACATTCTGTTTTGGTCAACTTGATTTCACAATCGTTAAGAAGCACTGTATATGTATCGGTATTAAGCTTTAATTCTTTATAGTTTAATATCGGACTATGTTCGACAAAAGAGGTGTGCCGAAGCTGAACCGCAATTCGCGCTAATAATTCTTTCGTATTAAATGGCTTAGTTATATAATCTGCCGCACCGCTGAGCAGCACTCCTACTTTATTATCAATATCAATCTTAGCACTTACAACAATAACAGGGATTCCCTTTATTTTAGGAAGCACTTCTTCCCCATTTAATCCCGGCAGCATCAAATCAAGAAGGATTAAATCAGGCTGTATCCGCTCAAGAATCAACAATGCCTCCGTCCCTGAATAAGCCCGAATAACTTTATATCCTTCTTTTACTAGAATTTCTTCAAGAACATTGCTGATATTTATATCATCATCTATTACTAATATCGTTTTCAAAATAATTCCTCCGTCTTTTCATGCACATCGTTTTATAATTTATCTGTTATGCTTATAAACGATTATATAAAACAAAAATAGTGATGTACAGTTATTTCATGCATCCCTATTTCATTAAAGAACTATGTATTTTCTATCGGTATCCAAATTTCAATGATTGAATCTTCTCTATTCCAATGAAAACGATGATCGTATTTTTCAAAATGAATACAATCCTCTTTTAATGGCTTATAGTTTGTATGTGGCAAAAGATTTTGATAGATTTCTCCATAAGTCTCATAAATCTTGTACATAGGTCCTTGATGTTCAACTACCAAATACTGATGAGCCTTCATTTCTTTTAAACTAAATCCGTTTGGGACTTCTCCTCGAAACGGAATCGCACAGAAGTAAAACAACTGACCATTCTTTCGTTCCATGAAGGCATATTTGAGCCAACTGCCGGATTGTGACAGTTGATCTTTCTTAAGCTTCATATTAAAGGTTCGCCAAAATCGTGTACTGATTTCAACATTTTTTCTTTGATTTTGCGTCAGCTCTGCTTCTTGTCCAATCACTAAAAACGCTTCTAGTTTACACAACGTATAGTTCATTTTTCCTCCATAGACAAAGTCATATTCTCATGATAGCCCAAATCTTTAAACTTTTTATAATATATAAATAATACAACCTTTTTTCGTTTTAAACCCTTTATTTTCTCAAATTCCGGCATGATACGGTTTCAACTACCTTTTGCTTTCTGATAAGAACCCCCATGAGATTAATCTCCTATTAGATATACCCTCGATATTTGTCAATGTCTCTCTTAATGGTTCTCTAAATTCTTCTAAAACATAAATGATCAGCTTTGCCTACCCTATTTAGAATTGATAAACATGAACCTTCCCTGTTCAAATGTATTATTTTGATCTGTATAGTCGTCAATCACACGTTTCCAAAATAAATAAGCCTTTTCACTTCCGTATGACGGAGATACTTCCCAATTCCCTTTAAACAGATCAAAGCACTCTGCAGCTGCCGCTTTCCCAATCTTATTTCTGCGATATTTAGGAATCACCATAAATTCTGCGATACAATGTCCTGCTTCAAATTGCTGCATCTGTGTATTCACCATAATAAAACCGACTATTTTTTCAGTTTCCTTCTCCCTTATAAAATAAGCAGAAGCATCACCATTTGTAAAATAATCATCAAATCCCTCATATTCAAAAAGGGCTTCTTCATTCATTTCATTAAAATCACTGATACTTTCTTCAAACAGTGAATATTGAAGAAGTCTGTAACATATATCTTTATCTTTTCTTTCTATCCGATCTAATACAATCTCCATTTTCTCACCTCTATCTGTCATTTGGCATTTTTTAAACCTATCCTTTTTATTTCTCATTATTAGAATTGGCAATAACCAATGTATAATCTAAATAATCTCCGGAAAATCGATCTTTACTGTCACTCGGTCTGCTTTGATCCAATTTAAACCCAACACTTTCATACATCCGCTGAGCCGACACAAGCAAAGAATTCGTTGTCACTACAATCTTTTCGGCTTCTAATTGACGAATTCGACAAATCGCTTCTTGAAGCTGGGATTTTCCATAGCCTTTTTCTTTATATTTTGTTTTCATACAGTTATGTCCAATAATAACAGAACTCGGTTTATTTCTGGGATCCCATGAAACAAACCCGATCGGTTCACCACGAATGGCAGTGATAAATCCGCAGCTGTCCGCAATTACTAAATGATCAAAGAAAAATCGTCAAATTCTTGCCAGTCTTTTCCCCAATGCTGCTGGCATTGAACATCAAAAGAATAAGCATCTGTGAGCAGTTCAAAAAGAATCCCTCGTTTAAATTGGCTTATTTCTCTAAATTCCAGTTCCATTCCTATCTCCCTTATGTATAAGATAATATCCATCTATTGTCATTTATTCGCTGAATTTTATTTCAAAAGTACTGTCTGCTACATGGGCTTTAAGTTTTTTTCTAAGCGTTCAATCATCCACGCTTTACGTTTTGCTTGTCCTGCTTCTGTTTTAGCGTCTAAATAAGCACGTGTATATGTCTTTTGCACAGAAGGTGACATCGCTTTAAAATTAGTATAGGCCAGTTCATTTTCTTTCAATAGTTCAGCAACCCTCATAATTTGTTCCTCTGTCACATCAGAAGGACGTGTTGCTTTATCCCATTGTCCGTTCTTTTTTGCTTCTTCGATCTTTGTTTTGCCTAAATCTGTCATTCTGCCTGATTTTTCCAGGCTTTCTGCCAATGCTTTATTCTTTTCTGACCACTTACTCTCTTTTTGTCGAATAGAAAAATATTTCATGTAAGATCTATCATCGATGCGTTTCATCAGTCCATCGATCCAGCCAAAGCAAAGTGCCTCTTCTAAGGCTTCACTCGCTTTTAATGTTTTAGATGTTTTCCCCTTGCCAAATAACAGCCATACTCCTTGACTATCTAAGCAGTGCTCAGTCAGCCATTCTCTGAATTCATCACGTGTTTTAAAATGCAGTGGATCGTTCATTTAATTTTCTCCTTTCATTTTGCTAAAACGATAATATCTTCCAGCGGTTCAAAACCATTTTTTAAATAAAACTGTTCTGCCGGAAAGCCCTTATTGGTATTTAAAATGATTGCATTCATTTGCTTCTCATGAATATCCGCTTCTATTAAGGCTAAAAACTGACTGCCGATCCCCATTTTCTGAACCGTCTTTTTTACACAGAATTCATCAATGTAATATTCCATCCCGTTGATCCATGGCTTTTGAAAGCCTAAACTTAAAGCAACGATTTCGTCATTTAGCTTTAGCACATAGCCTATAAAGTAATTATTGTTCATATGATGCTTGAAGAAAGCAACCACCTGATCTCTGGATTCATAAACATCATTCCATGGCTCCACAGAAAAAGTGGCTATAAACAGATCTACGCCAGCCTCCAATACATCATGATCTAACGGTAATAAATTTAATTTATCGTTCATTGTTTTTCTTTCCTTTTCCAACATTATCGGATCGGTTTCCCAATATGTTTTTCTTTTCGCCATTGCGGAATATCGCCATCTTCTCCCCAATATTCATCCATCAAGATAATCTTATCTTCTTTAAGCTGAATAAAGGAAACAACATGAAATGACAGGGGTTTATTTAAAGCATAAACATGAGTCGCAGTAATGATTAAATCCCCTATTCTTTCTACGCGCTCTACTTTGCCGCCCCATTGATCAGGATACTCACAATTTGCCTGAATGAATTCCTCTAACGTAAAATGTTCATTCGTATCGTGCCAGTTAATATGGGCTTCTTCATGAAAGAAAGTCCTCATCCTCACTGCATCTTGTTTTAATGTGGCTTCCCAAAAATCATAAATATTCATTGCATTCTCCTCCATTTTTTAAAGTTTTGCCTTTTTGTGCGCTTCTCTACTCCATGTAAATTTACAGCATCTTTTTAGGCGAAACTCTCTAATCCTTCATTCGTATGAGTTTTATATCATAAACAGCGATTATTAATTTAAGTGTATCATAGATTTTGGGCGAATTCCATGTTTAGGTCATTCACTCTTTTAAGTAGCAAAAAAAGGGAGACAAATCTCCCTTATTGCACTTCAATAACAAACTGACCGTTTTCAACATCAATAGCGACTTTAGAATTTGGAACGATTGCACCTTCAATAATTTTCTTTGCCACCAATGTTTCAATATACGTTTGAATATAACGTTGCAGTGGTCTTGCACCATATTGATAATCATAGCCATTATCCATGATAAACTGTTTTGCCTGATCGCTGACGGTTAATTGAATGTTTTGATCGCTTAAACGTTTTTCTAATTGATGAATGAATTTATCAATGACTTTATAGATAACACTTTGATCTAATGAATTAAAGAGTACGATCTCATCGATACGATTCAATAATTCAGGCTTGAAGTAAGACCTTAATTCACCCATGACTAAATCTTGATTTTCTTTTGTGTTGCCGTCCAATAAATAGTTTGAACCGATGTTTGATGTCATGATAATGATTGTGTTTTTAAAGCTGACTACTTTTCCTTTTGAATCGGTAATACGTCCGTCATCTAATACTTGCAGTAAAATATTGAAGACATCCGGATGGGCTTTTTCAATCTCATCCAACAAGACGATAGAATAAGGATTGCGGCGCACTGCCTCGGTTAATTGTCCGCCTTCTTCGTATCCTACATATCCTGGAGGCGCCCCTAATAAACGAGAGACACTGTATTTCTCCATATATTCAGACATATCAATTCGCACAATATGTTTTTCACTGTCAAACAACTGTTCCGCTAGTGCCTTAGCGACTTCTGTTTTCCCTACCCCGGTTGGTCCTAAGAACAAGAAGGATCCAATCGGCTTGCTTTCATCACGAATCCCCGCTCTTGAACGAAGGATCGCATTGGTTACTTTCTCTAAAGCCTGATCCTGACCGATAACACGTTGTGCCAGCACTTCACCTAATGTCAGTATCTTTTCTCTTTCAGACTGCTGCAATTTGCTGACAGGAATATGAGTCCATTTGGAAATAACTTCCGCAACCGTTTCCTCAGTTACTTTTTCCTGTAATAAATAGTCTTCTTTATTCGTGCTTTCTAAAGCCTCGATCTTCTTTTCAATCGCTGGCAGTTCTTCGTATTTGATACGTGATGCTTTTTCAAAATCAGATTCCAGTTCATACTGTTCCTGCTGTAGCTGAAGCTTAGAACGCTGATCCTTTAATGCTTTCACTTCTTCAAGCTGTTTCTTTTCTTCCTGCCATTTTGACAACAGTACTTTTTCTTTTTCATCTAATGAAGCGATCTTTTGCTTAATATCATCTAAACGTTCTTTATTTTTTTCACTCGTATCTTTTTCGATCGATATTCTTTCCATCTCTAAACGGTTCTTTTCACGGGTAATCGTATCCAATTCCTGTGGCAGAGAGTCGATTTCCATACGAATCGTTGCACAGGCCTCATCGATAAGATCAATCGCTTTATCGGGTAAGAAACGATCGGTAATATAACGTTCTGACAGATTAGCGGCAGCGACCAAGGAACTATCGCTGATCTGAACTCCGTGATGCGTTTCAAAGCCATTTTTTAATCCTCTTAAAATGGCAATCGTATCATCAATGCCCGATTCATCTACCATTACCTTTTGGAAACGTCTTTCCAAAGCGGCATCCTTTTCTATATACATACGATATTCATCCAATGTTGTCGCACCGATACAATGCAGCTCTCCTCTTGCAAGCATTGGTTTTAATAAGTTTGCTGCATCCATGGCACCATCCGTCTTACCGGCACCGACTAACTGATGAATTTCATCAATAAACAAGATGATGTTTCCTTCTGCTTTTTGAATTTCATTTAAAACAGCTTTCAATCGCTCTTCAAATTCACCGCGATATTTCGCTCCGGCTACCAAAGCACCTAAATCCAATTCATAAACCGTTTTATTTTGCAATGAAATCGGTACATCATTTTTATAAATACGCCAAGCCAAACCTTCCACAATTGCGGTTTTACCTACTCCGGGTTCACCGATCAAGATTGGATTGTTTTTGGTTTTACGTGATAATATTTGAATCACACGACGAATTTCTTCATCACGCCCGATAATAACGTCAATCTTTCCATCTTTTACTTCCGAAGTAAGATCACGTCCATATTTTGTTAATACTTCATATTGATTTTCTGGGTTTTGATTATTCACTGTATTTGTCCCCCTTATCTCTTTAATTGCCTTCAATACTTCGGCTTTATCCATTTTTGTTTCTTCTAAGAACTGTTTTACAGTATGTGACTGAGTATCATATAATGCGATAATAATATGTTCAACAGACAGATATTCATCCTTTAACTGATTCTGCACTTTCAATGCATTTTGAAATAATGTATTTAAATCATAAGAAATCCGCATCTCTTCCTGAGTTGTCTGAACCTGTGGCAGCAAGCTCAACTTCTGTTCCAAGTAAGCCATCGCTAAATTCTTATCTAGGTTCAGCTTTTCAAAAATACGTGGCAGCATACCGCTGCTGTCTTCCAATAATACTTTTAGTAAGTGTAAGATATCGACTATTTGATTCGATGAATTTAAGGCTAACTGAAATGCCTTAGAAACAGCTTCCTGCATCTTATGCGTCATTTTTTCTATATCCATGTTATCACTCCTTAGCACTCTTTTATCCTAAGTGCTAATTTTATTATAGCACCATATTTAGCACTGTCAAGCGTTAAGTGCTAAAATGTTTAATATTTCTTATTTAGTATGGATCGAACTGCAAATTTATTCTCACAAAAAAAGAATGCACTGCATTCTATTTTACCGGATAATATTGATCGATCAATTCCTGTGCCACTGATTTTGAAAATTCAGACAAAGCACACAGACACAATACCATGACTAATCGATCCTCATCTTGAGCTAAGTTTAACTTCTCATCTCTTAATATAGTATCAATAGCAACAGCCATGACTTCTTTTTTATCCTCTTTCAATTCTAAATAATGATCATATATATGACTTAAATCGACATTATTCTCGTCAGACAGCTTATATATTGGTTGTAGAATACGTTTGATCTCTTCGATTGAAAGCGTGTTCTTTAAAGAATAGATAATCAGCATCTGAATAATGTGATCTTTAGAATATTTTTTTCCTTTAATAGGTTTTAAAATTCCCTGTTTACTATAGTTATTCACCATAGTTTTCGTTAAAATCTTATCTTTTTCATTTCTTTTGTTATTGCCTAATTCCTGATCCAGCAAAGTAATGATCTGATCGATATAAAGATCTAAAGAAGGTATTGCATCGGCATGCACATCACTTCTCTGTAAGATTTTACGTACGATTTCAGTAAATCCATCTGTCATTGTTTTGCCCTCCCTATGTACATTCTATATTAAACAGTTTTTAAAATCAATATTTTAATTGACTAATGCATACATGATGATATAATAACTTCATAAAGTAGTTTTGAAAACTATATTCATTTATTCAAGGGGGATAATTTTATGAAATTTTACGACCGGGCACAGGATCCCATCAGTTTTTTAACGCATTTTATCGGAGCGATTTTTGCCGTAGTAGGAACAGCTATCGTCGTCATCAGTCAATGGCTGCGTCATGGATCATTATCTTCGATCTTATCTGTCCTCGTCTTTGGCTTATCTATGATGGCACTTTACAGTGCCAGCAGTATTTATCACTACGTAAGAGAAGATGCGCCTTCTAAATTACGTTTAAGAAAACTTGACCATGCGATGATCTACATTCTAATCGTAGGTTCTTATACGCCACTTTGCTTAGCCTACATGGATGATCCGCGATTATTTTTAGGCGTGATCTGGTCTGTCGCCATCCTTGGCATTATTATTAAAATGATTTGGATGGATGCTCCGCGCTGGCTGTCAACTGTCTTTTATTTAGGCTTAGGCTGGTCGATCTTGTTTGATGTCAGTATTCTAACTTCAATGAGTACCACCTGTGTCACACTGATTGCAATCGGGGGCATCAGCTATAGCATCGGCGCTATTATTTACATTATTAAAAAGCCAAACTTTACAGAACGTTTTGGATTTCATGAATTATTTCATATTTTCATAATGATTGGTACTTTCTTTCATTTCATTGCCATCGCATTATACATTTAAACACCTGCGGGTGTTTTTATTTTAAGCAATCTACACATTAGGACAATAAAAAAGACAAGTCTTTAGCTTGTCATCCCCTTACTCTATTCTTTTACAAGACCTCTTTTTAGTCCTTGATCCCGGTAGGTCGTATCGTTTAATGCTTTCAAATGATATCTGCCATCATATTCAATAACAGTTACCGAACAATTATCAATCCCACGATCCAATAAATCAATATTAAAATCCTGCGGCACCATTTCCTTTAAAATTGCCATAATAGTTAGACCATGTGTCGTAATTAAAATATTACCATTTTCATGATGCGGTGTGATTTCATCAAAGAAAGAACGGACTCTTTCACGCACCATTGTTTCATTTTCACCACCGTCTTTTACCCAGCCTATTTTAATCGCTGCTTCAAAATCGCCGTTAAAAGGCTTCATCAGCACTTCGTTTTTTTCTCCCTCTAACATACCAAAGTTAAATTCCTTTAGGCGTTTATCAATCGTTAAAGGAATTTTCCGGTTTTGAATAATAGCATTAGCTGTATCATATGCACGTTCACTGATAGAGGTATACGCATGACTAAACGAAACATCATTCAATCCAATCCCTGCCCCGATCGCCTGATTGATTCCGGTCTGAGTTAAAGGCGAATCACACCATCCCTGCACCATATCTTTTTGATTAAAAATAGTTTGTCCATGACGAACAATATAAAAGCTTATCATATCTTTCCTCCTAAAAAAGAGAACTCATCGTTCTCTTTTGTGTTTATGCTGAAAATTTAGTTAGAATCCATAAACAAATTAAAACGACACCAAACAACGCCCATTTGATTCTGTCACTTTTGCTCATCAATTCTTTCTTTTTCGTTTTTTCTTCAAATTCTTCATGATTCTGCTTACGTATTTCATTACGCTTTTCTCTTTTTGTTGCCAAACTATATTCCCCCTTTATTATTCGATTGTACAACAATCACATCATTTGTTATTTCTATTTCACAAGTTTCGTTACATATCTCATTGGAAACACATAACGGATCATTGTTTTTCAATAAATACCGGTCTAATGGATAGACGCATCCTTTAATGGTAATATAAGTATCCTGATCTGTAAAAAAAGACAGATAGCGATATTCCAGTTTATGTATACAGTGTTTGCCTGCTTTTAATAAATAGATCTTGTTTTGTTCATCCAAGACGGTTAAAGAATGATCCCGATATTTTTTAAGCATGCACAGCACCGCTAGGAAGTGATCCAGTCTTCCCCCTGTCACTCCATACAATACGATATCATTATACCCGTTTGATAATAAATATTCAATCGCTATTGCTGTATCTGTCTCATCTTTTTGCTGAGGCAATTGGATATTCTTGATCTTCTTTAAACAGTTTTTATCTTTTAATGAATCATAATCACCCACCACAACCATCGGCATGATTCCTTGTGACAACAATGTTTCTACACCGCCATCCACCCCAATATAAGGCAAATTGGGATTTAATGTCATCTGGGTAGGTGCCGCTCCGACTAATCCTGCTTTCATTTTAATGACTCGATTGCTTTTTGTGTATTCTCATGTTTAAAGATATAGCTTCCTGCTACTAATACATCAGCTCCGGCAGCTTTGCATTGACTTCCGGTTGCTTCATTGATTCCGCCATCCACTTCAATCAGGCATTGAATTTTTTCCTGATCAATCCAGTTACGGAGTGTTTTTATTTTGTCTATGGCTCCTAACATAAAGGATTGTCCGCCAAATCCCGGTTCTACGCTCATCACCAAGACTAAATCTAAATCAGATAATAATGGTCGAATCGCTTCCACACTGGTATTAGGTTTGATGCTGAGTCCGGCTTTAATTCCCTGATCCTTTATTTTAGCGATCACCGTTTTGATTTGATCAAGATTATCATAAGCTTCATAGTGAAACGTAATCAGATCGGCTCCCGCTTTGATGAAATCAGTCAAATATTTGTTTGGATCACTGATCATCAAATGAACATCTAAAAATAAATCCGTGACTTTTCTAACATCACTTAAAATACTATAGCCAAATGAAATATTAGGCACGAAATGCCCGTCCATTACATCATAATGAAGCCAGCCTGCACCGCCGTCTTCTATCTTTTTAATATCTGTCTTTAAATCAGCAAAATTGGCTGATAAAACTGATGGTGAAATAATCATTAGTATTTTTCCTTTCTATTTTTGATTTCATTTAAAAACTGTAAGTAATGCTGGTAACGTGTTTGAGCAATTTCTCCTGCTTCAACGGCTTCTTTGACCCTGCAGTGAGGTTCTGAATCATGCAGGCAGCCCCTAAATTTACACTGTGCTGACAATTCGGCAAAATCATGGTAGGCGGTAGCTGCTTCTTCTTTGCTCATCTCTAATTCAAGTGAAGAAAAGCCAGGTGTATCGGCTACCAGTCCGCCAAGGATTTTCACTAATTCCACATGACGGGTCGTATGTCGCCCACGTCCTAAGGCTTTAGAAATTTCACTGGTTTCTAAATTTAAATGGATATTCAAGGCATTCAGTAGCGTTGATTTCCCTACTCCGCTTTGTCCGGTAATCACACTTTCTTTCCCTTTGAATACTTCCTGAATCGTTTCCAAGCCGGTCTCATCTTTTGCACTCAGCAAATGAATCTCATAGCCGCTCTTACGATAGTTTTCAATATCTTTTAATAAAGGATCATCAGAATCGATCAAATCCGCTTTAGTAATACATATCACCGGTTTAATTTTTGAAGCTTCAATCAGTAAGAGGAATTTATCCAGCAGCAATGTTGAAAAGTCCGGCTCTTTCGCTGACACGACAATGATTGCCTGATCGATATTGCTGATTGGCGGTCGTACCAAAAAATTGCGTCGTTCTTTGACTTCCATGATATAACCGGCAGTTTTGTTTTCTATTTGAAAGACCACTTCATCTCCCACTAATGGTTTAAAATCAATATTTCTAAATTTTCCTCGTGCACGGCATTCATAAATCATCTCATCGCTTTGCACATAGTAAAATCCGGATAAAGCTTTTATAATCTTTCCTTCTGGCATAGTTTTCTCCTTTATTGACCAGTCGTCGGTGTATCGGTATTCGGTTTATCACTTGGGTTCTCCGTCTGCCCATTTCCCGGCGTAGTTGTATTTCCATTATTATTTTGTCCATTATTGCTGCTTCCGCCGCTATTGGTCCCATTGCTTGTGCCATTATTATCGTCATCATCGGGATCTTCGGTCGGAAGATCAGGCTTTTTATCATAATAATCGAGCGTAATAGCTTCACCTTTTTTATGAACCACTGTTCCGGCGCTTAATGACTGTCCCTCTACGACATTAATCTTCATGTTTTGAATCTGATAGATCGCTGTAGGAGCCGGCAAAACATTTAATGTCACAACAAATCCCTGACTTTCTAAGTTCGCTTTAGCACTAAAGACATCCATTCCTAAATAGTTCTCTACTTTGATCGATAATCCGCTTGAAACTTTCAGCGTGATAATTTTATTAGGCGCATCCGGTACAATCTTTTGTCCTTCATCAATCGATTGTGAAATAACAGTTCCTTCAGCTTCCTCACTCTCCTGTTCGATGACATTGACCACCATGCCCATATCATCTAATTCTTTTTTGGCGGTATCAATGTTTTTACCTAAATAATTGCCAATTAAAATATATTTTCCTTTTGAGACCGTTAATCGCACTTCTGATTTTTCCTTGACCTCTTTACCTGATGACGGATTAACTGCAACAACATGATTTTCTTCATATTCATCAGAAACAGTATAGCTGATCAAATCGGAAACAACTAAATTATTTTTTTCCAACTCTGCTTTTGCTTCTTCTAATGTTTTTCCAACGACATTGGGAATTTCTACCAGCTTTTCTTTTTTCGCAAAAGGATTTGCCATCACAATATAAAGTCCGACAACAAAAAGAATCACTGCGACCATTCCCGCATAAGCTGCCAGCTTCATTTGCTTTTTCTTTTTAGCTTTCTTATCTTCTTCACTGACGACCGGTTCTGCTGCCGGGATTTCCGGCTGGCTGTAAAATTCATCGTTCCCAACGACAATCGTTGTATCCTCATCTTCCTGAGCGACAAAGGTTATTTTTTCATCATTCGGATGATCTAAAGCCTGTTTTAAATCCTCCAGCATCTGATTCGCATTCTGATAGCGATTCTCTACATTTTTAGCGGTTGCCTTGATAATGATGTTTTCCACAGACTGATAAATGGTCGGGTTGATCTCACGTACTGACGGTAATTCTTCCCGCATATGTTTTAACGCTATATTGACTGGTGATTCACCATTAAAAGGGACTTGCCCGACTAACAATTCATAAAACATGATTCCTAATGAATAAATATCGCTTTGAATCGTTGCTTTTTCCCCGCGGGCAATTTCCGGAGCTAAGTAATGCAAAGATCCCATAATCGTATCGGCTTTCGTCACATTCGTTACGGTTTGAACCGAAGCAATCCCAAAGTCAGCGATTTTGGCGATGCCGCCATTGGTCACTAAAATGTTCTGCGGTTTTAAATCACGATGGATAATGCCGCATTTATGAGCAGCTGCTACTCCGTTTGCTACTTGTTTCATCACATCGATTGCTTCTGCCATATGCAGGGCTCCACGCTTAAAAATAAGTTCCTTTAACGTCTGACCGGAAACATATTCCATGACAATGTAATATTTGCCGTTTTCTTCTCCCACATCATATATTTCAACAATATTCTTATTGCTTAATGTTGCCGCAGCGCTGGCTTCACGCTTAAAACGCTGAACATATATTGGATCTTCGGCTAATACCTCACGCAATATTTTAACCGCAACTTCGCGTTTTAAAATCAGGTCTTCTGCCAGATAGACATCTGCCATTCCCCCTTGACCGATGATCGCTTTAATTTCATAACGATCATCTATAATTCTATTTTGATTCGGCATTAAGGTCGCCTCCTTCCACTTCAATTAATGCAACACTGATATTGTCACTTCCGTTTTGCTTCAATGCCAGCTGGATTAAACAATGACATTTATTTGCCACTGTTCCCTTGCTCATGACAATCTCTCTGATTTGTTCATCACTCACTGCATTATATAAGCCATCACTGCATAGAAGTAAATAACCCGGCTTTAAGCTGTATTCTTGAATAAATACTTCAATTTCTTCATTGATTCCGACCGCTTTCATCAAAACATTGCGTTTTGGATGAAATTTGGCTTCTTCTTTAGAGATTACCCCCGATTTAATCAGTTCATTCACAAACGTATCATCATCTGTCAGCTGAGTAATTTCATGATGAATATGATAACAGCGGCTATCTCCGATATTGCCGACGTATACTTTATCCTGATAAATCAGCGCTACGACAATCGTCGTTCCCATTCCGGCATGCAAAGGGGAGGTTTGAGCTTGTCTTTTGGTGACCTGATTTGCTTCTTTAATCGCATCTTTCAGCCATGACTTGGCTTCTTCACTTGAAATAAAGCCCGGCATCATTTTAAAACAATCCACGAGATATTCACAGACGATCTTGGAAGCAAGTTCACCCGAATTGTGACCGCCCATGCCGTCGCAGACTAAAGCCAGCAATTGTCCGCCGCGCGTGTTGACAATCGCCACTTTATCCTGATTGGATGTACGTCTTCCTATATTTGTCTCATCAAATACTTTCATGTTCTCACCTCTGGAATTTTGCTCTTAACTGACCACAGGCACCATCAATATCTGCCCCATGCTCACGGCGAATCGTCGCTCTTACCTTTAATCTGGCTAATTCGTTATAGAATGCCTCAATCGTTTCTTTGCTTGCTGATTGATAGCCATGCTCATCCACACTGTTATAAGGGATGAGATTGACATAAGCATTTAACCCTTTTACATAATGCGCCAGCTGTCTGGCACAAACCAAACTGTCATTAACATCTTTTAATAAGATATATTCAAATGTGATGCGGCGGTTTGTTTTCTCACTGTATCTTTTGATCGATTGTCTCAATGTATCCATCGGATATTTTTTATTGATGGGCATTAGCTGATTACGAATTTCATCATTAGGCGCATGCAATGAAATCGCTAAATTAGCCTGTAAGCCTAAATCTCCGTAAGCTTCTATCTTATCACATAACCCGCATGTCGATACTGTGATATGGCGTGCTCCGATCGCTAAGCCTTTTGGTTCATTGATCGTTTGAATAAATTTGGTCACTTCTTCGTAATTATCAAAAGGTTCTCCGGTTCCCATCACCACAACATGGCTTACACGTTCACGCTCTTTTAGCAAATCAAATTGAACATGCATGATTTGGGCAACCATTTCCCCCGAAGTAAGGTTACGCTGTTTTTTCAACAGTCCGCTTGCACAAAAAGAGCACCCCATATTACATCCTACCTGGCTTGTGACACAGACTGAATTCCCATATTCCATACGCATCAGCACCGTTTCAATCAGATGCCCATCCATCAATTCAAATAAATATTTCGTTGTTCCATCTTTTGACACTTGTTTTTTCTTAACCTTTAAGAAATCAATCACAAAGCTTTCCTGCAGCTTAGCCTGCAAATCCTTATTTAAGTTTGTCATTTCTTTAAAATCTTTCGCAAACTTGACATACAGCCAGTCAAAAACCTGCATCGCTCTGAATTTCTTTTCATTTAAAGATAAAAAGGCTTCTGTTAGTTCTGTTAAATTATAATCATAAATTGCTTTCATTATCTGCTCCTTTAGTTAGTTTACACATATAAAATCCATCACTGTGATATTCATACGGTAAAATCAGTTTTTCTTCTACACATTGCATGGCTGGATACTGTTTCATAAAGTTTTCCATCTGCATTTGATTTTCTTTTTTGTTGATAGTACACGTACTGTATACCATCGTTCCCCCGGGTTTTAATAAATAATAGGCAACCTCCAGTAATTGCCTTTGCAGCGTGATGATTCCATCCATAGAATCAGGCGCCTGATATTTGATTTCCGGTTTACGCGCGATGACGCCCAGTCCGGAACAAGGAGCATCCAATAAAAGATAATCAAAGGTTTCATCCGGATATACCTCTCTTAACTGGGTAGAATCCATCGCATGTGCAGTGATGTTTACCGCTCCCAAACGTTCAGCATTCATTTCAATCAGCTGAATTTTATGCTCATGAATATCATAGGCTTCAATCTTGCCGGTATTGTTCATCAGTGCGCTTAGATGCGTCGTCTTGGATCCCGGAGCACTGCACATATCAAGAACATAACTGTTTTCTTTCGGGTTCAGGAAACGTGCCACTAATTGACTGGATTCATCTTGGATCGTTACTTTTCCTGATTTAAAAAGTTCATGATGAGCAATGTTGCCTTTTTCAAAAAGGATAGCGTCTTCACTCAGCTCTCCGGCTTTAAAAGCAGGAAATTTCGCCAATATCTCCTCACGACTTGCTTTTAATGTATTAACACGTCCCGCTAAAGACGGCTTTTCTAAATAGCTGTGACAGATCTGAATTGCTTTTTCTTTTCCTAGCTGTTTATTTAGCAGCTTTACCAACCATAAAGGCGTTGATGTTTCGATGCTTAAATAATCTAACTCATCTTTCGCTTCAATTGGACGTACACCTTGACGTATGAAATTTCTTAAAATGGCATTCATCAGCTTTGAACGCTGCATACCGTATTTCTTTTTTATCATATCCACTGCTTCATTACATACAGCATAGGTGGGAATCTTCGTTAAAAAGATCAGCTGATAAAAAGAGATCAGCAAAACTGCCCGCTCATAAGCTTTAATTTTACCATGAACAAACGGCTCTAATTGATACATCAGATAAATTTCATTTTGCACCGTTCCATAAACGATACGGGTAATCAAATCTTTATCTTCACGTGATAAAGGTGTTTTTTCCAAAGCCGCATTGAGTTCTATATTTAAATAGCTTTGTTTAGTCTGATAATGATATATGATATCTGCTGCTATTTTTCTCATTGGGTCCCCCTAAAACGGCTGAAAAAACTTTTTTTATATACTTTTCGAATAAAACGCTTGGCATCCACATCCGTTTTTGCCGCTTCTTCCATCAGTGCTTTTCCGATTTCTTCGTCCTGTGTCACCCCTTCACCTCTGTAATAGCAAAGGGCTAAATTATATTTGGACTGATCATATCCTAAATCTGAGCCTTTCTGATACCAAAAGACTGCTTTTTCTAAATCCTTGGTCACACCATCACCATTGGCATAACAGACACCTAATGCCTGAATGCTTTGCACATGTCCGCTGCCGGCTGCTTTTTTAAAACATTCAATCGCTTTATTCATGTCCGGTTCAATAGACTTTCCGGTATAATAAGCAAATCCCAGCTGATAGATCGCATCAAGATTTCCTTTTGCTGCTTCCTGTTTTATCTTTTCTATTTTATTACTCATGCTTTTCTCCTAAATTTGTGTATATGGATTAAAATCGATCATGACCGATACTTTTTCTTTTCTTTCCCTATTATAGTGCTGATGAATCGTATTTAAAGCATCCATCAGTCCTTCACCGTTTTTATATTTGATTAAAATACGATAACGATAATAATCATTCATGCGGTAGATCAGCGATGGTGCCGGTCCTAAAACGGTGGCATGGGTGGCATTATTTTTTAGATACACCGCAATCTGCTGTGCCCGATCCGTTACAATATTTTCGTCTTTTCCGCGAATTTCTAAAGACACCATACGACAATAAGGCGGATAATTTCCATAATAGCGATACTGAATCTCTTTTTGGTAAAAGGCCAGATAGTTGTGCTGACTTGCCGATTGTATCGCATAATGATCCGGATTATAGGTCTGAATCACGACACTGCCGGTTTCCTCTCCACGTCCGCTTCTGCCCGATACCTGACAAAGCAATTGAAAGGTACGTTCATTAGCTCGAAAGTCCGGCAGATTTAAAGTCTGATCGGCATTCAGAACGCCAACAAAAGTGACATTGGCAAAATCCAATCCTTTCGCAATCATCTGAGTTCCCAGCAAAATGTTAGCTTCCTGTTTTTCAAAAGCTTTCAAAAGCTGCTCGTGTGCGCCTTTTTTCCGTGTTGTATCGACGTCCATGCGAATGACCTTGGCATTCGTAAACTCTTTTTGAATCATTTCTTCTACTTTTTGTGTCCCATAGCCAACCGGATACATTGCTCGGCCCTGACAATTAGGACAGGTCGAAACCGGAGCCGCAGTATAGTCACAGTAATGACATTTCATCACATGCTCATCTTTATGATAAGTTAAAGTGACATCACAGTGCGGGCATTTGACTACATAACCACAACCTTTGCATTGCAGGTAATTAGAATAGCCGCGCCGATTCAGCAATAAGATAGCCTGATGATTTTGGTCAATACAGTCCTGCAAACGCTGGCGCATTGTTCGCGAAAACAAAGAATAGTTTTTTGCCGAGACCTCTTTTGCCATATCGACAATCGTTACATTCGGCATCGGCTGATTATTAATTCTTTTTTTCAGCTCAAACAGCGCATACGTTCCTTTTTTGGCACGAGCATACGTTTCAATCGAAGGCGTCGCACTCGCCAAAACCAATGGACAACGATGATACTCTGCACGAAAGCGGGCAATATCCCGAGTATGATAGCGTGGTGCTGAATCTTGTTTATAAGACTGATCGTGCTCCTCATCCATGATGATTAATCCGATATTTTCCAAAGGCGCAAAAATAGCACTTCTCGCTCCTACCACAATCTTAACATCATGTTTGAGAATACGACGATATTCATCATACTTTTCACCTTGAGACAAGCGTGAATGCAATACTGCCACCGCCGGACCAAAACGTTCTTTAAAACGTGTCACCATCATCGGCGTCAATGCAATTTCCGGCACCAGCATCATGACTGTTTTCTGCTGTGACAGTACTTTTTTGGCAGCCTGCAGATACACCTCTGTCTTTCCTGATCCGGTTACCCCATATAATAAACATACTTTATGTTTCAATTCATTTGTAATGCCCTCGACCGCCTTTTGCTGCGGCGAAGTGAGCTGCGGCCATACTTCTTTTGTCTTTATATCCAAATAATGATTGCGATACACCTCAACATCTAAAATATCGATCGCTTTGATTTCCGCCAGTTTTTTTAGGATTGCGGCTGAATAAGGCACTTCTTTTAAACGCATGGGTCTTCGCAGTTCTTTAAGATAATCATGGCACGCCTTTTGCTTGGGGGTCATTTTAAGATCATCCCGATCTACCGCTTGAACATAACGTTCATATTTTTTCCCAACCCCGTTCTTGCTGCTTGGCTTAAATTGAATGGGCAGCATTACCGACAGACAGCTGATTTTAGGAGAAAGCGTGATCTTAGACAAATAATCCGCCACCTGCATCAATTCACTATTCAACAATGGCTTTTCATCAATGATCTCACTAATCCATTTTAACGGATACCCATTTTCTTCTTCCAATTCTTTTTCACTCAATGTGGTTTCCAAAACGCTTTCCACATACCCTACCAAACTTTGAGCTGCAAACGGAACTTTCACTCGTATTCCTTTTGAGATCGGTAATTCACATAAATAAGAAAAAGGTCGATCTAACGGATTGACTGGATGTTCAATTAAGACATCTGCTATATACATGTGCATTACCTCCCTATCTTAGTTATTGTATCAAAAAATGCGCTGAAATTCCACTATTACCTATTATGCCGCAAAGATATTTAATCTTTTTTAAAATTATAAAAAAACAGGCAGTTTTCAGCCCATTTTATGTGAAGAATCCGAATACCCAAAGAATCCAACAGGATGGATGATATGATCATTTTTAGGATCAAAACCAGTCAGTTTTTCATCTTTCATCATGATGCAGCGTTTAATTTTATCAGAACCGTATTTTTCTCTGATCTTTTCAATTGTTTCTTCTAAATCACGATTATGTATCGTTCTGTTTTCATTTTCAAAAAGACTCAATTGAATTTTATGTTCATCTTTTTGCAGTTTTGATACTGCCACACCAATACTGCGATAAGCCGTCTCGAAAGTGCCATCGCTTTTTAACGAAAGATGCGTGCGCAGCAGACGATCCACACATTCCATGATCGCATCGCTGGTATCTATCAGATAGTCTGATTTTATCTGCCGGCTGCAGCGATCAAACTCATTCGTTCTTAAATAAATGCTGACAACACTGCCTTTTTTATCCAACTGCCGCAATCGAGCGGCTACCGATTCCGATAACACCCGAAATACCATTTTTAATTCTTCCAACGTTTCCAGATCATGAATCGCCGTGATGCTGTTTCCTACCGACTTGATCATCGGCAGCTGTTGAGATTTTGCCACTTCGCTGTCATCAAAGCCATTCGCAAACTCCCAGATCCATTCCCCCGGCTTACCTAAAAAAGATTTTAAATAAAGCTTAGGTGTATTAGCCAACTGTCGAATTGTGCCAATTCCTCTTGCCCGCAGCTTGACGGCTGTTGCCCTGCCGACATAAAACATCGCTTCAATCGGCAATCCCCATAAGCGTTCCCGATAATTCTCTGATGTAATGACAGCGACTCCATGATGTTTATCCATATCTGAAGCAATTTTCGCAAACACTTTGTTGAAGCTGATTCCCATTGAAATCGTCAGTCCCAGTTCTCGATACACTTCCATTCGAATCTTTCGAGCAATCTTAATTGGATCCCCGAATAAAGTCTGTGAATGTGTCACATCGATCCATGCTTCATCTAAACCAAAGGCTTCTACCTTGTCACTGTAACGACGATAGATGTCTTTTACCTGCTCACTGATCGATAAATAAAGCTCGTAATCCGGATGAATAATCGTTAAATGCGGACATTTTTTATACGCCTCTCGCAAAGATTCTCCGGTTTTAATCCGGTATTTTTTAGCGAGATCATTTTTTGCCAGAATGATGCCATGGCGAGCTTCCTCATGACCGCCAACAGCCATCGGTACTTTAGCAAGCTTTGGATTTCGTACTTCCTCAATCTGAGCATAGCAATGATTAATATCTGCATGGAGAATTGCCCTATTCCACATTTTGATCACCTCGTCATTACCATACCCTAAATTTCTTTCCTCATTCAACTCTCAGGCATCCACAAAAAAACAGCCTCTCGGCCGTCTATGTATCTTTATTTAGTTAACACGTTTGCGTTCATTTTAATGATTTCGGCAATCTTATTTTTTGCTTCTTCAACATCATCATTGCACACGACATATTTATATTCGTTTTGTGTCGCAATTTCTCTTTTGGCTTTATCTAAGCGCTGTCTCACGATGTCCTCTTCTTCCGTTCTTCTTCCGCGAATGCGTTTCTCCAGCTCATCCATTGAAGGCGGTACTAAGAAGATCGTTAAAGCTTCCGGACATTTTTTCATGACCTGCAAAGCCCCCTGCACTTCTATTTCCAGCACAACATTTTTTCCATCATTCAGCAATTGATCGACATAATCCTTAGGCGTTCCATAACAATTCCCTACAAACTGTGCATACTCTAAAAATCCATCTTCATCGATCTTTCTTTGAAATTCTTCCTGACTCACAAAAAAGTAATCGATCCCATCACGTTCCCCCACTCTTGGAAGACGTGTTGTCATTGAAATCGAATAGGCCAAATTCAAAGATTCATCTTCAAATAAAGATGCTCTGACGGTCCCTTTTCCGACTCCGCTTGGCCCACTTAAAATGATTAATTTCCCCTTGGCCACAAGTAACACCACCTTTTATTAAAGGATACAAAAAACACTCCTTGTTGTCAAATGTTTTTGCTATTAAAGTAGAAACAAAGAGAATTTATGCTATAATGGGGAAGGTGATAAAAATGGCTTATGATGGAATCATGATGCATGCCGTAACTAAAAGCTTAAAAGAACAGCTGACGGCAGGCAGAATCAATAAAATATATCAGGTATCAAATTATGAACTGCTTTTTAATATACGAGCGAATCAGAAAAATGTAAAAATGCTGGTTTCCTGCCACCCGACTTACGCACGCGTGGCTTTGACCAATGAAAGTTATCCGACACCGGCAATCCCGCAGCAGCTCGTTATGCTTTTAAGAAAGCACTTAGAAGGCAGTCATATTAAAGAAATCGAACAGATCGGTTTAGACCGAATTATGAAATTTACTTTTTTAACGCGCAACGAACTCGGTGATTTAGTAACACTCTATGCCTTTATCGAAATCATGGGCAAGCATTCTAATTTTGTTTTGTGCGATGCTTCTTTAAAGATTATCGATTGTCTAAAAAGAATCAGCCCCAGCATGAATACCGTACGTTTTTTGCAGCCGGGTGCGCTTTATGAACTGCCGCCGATGCAAAAAGGAAAGCTTAATCCTTTTGAACAAACTCAAATTATCAGTGATAACTTGAATAAAACCTGTTTAGGTGTTTCTCCGATCTTATCAAGAGAACTATTATTTAGGATGGAACAGGGGGAATCTTTTTCTGATTTAATGCAGCAGGTAGACCAAAGCCGTTCACTTTATATAACGGCTACTTCTAAAAAAGAATATTTCCACCTGCTTCCGCTCACTCATTTACAAGGAGAAACAAAGGAATATTCTTTATTTGAGGGCTTGGATCTTTATTTTAAAGATGCCGATGTAAAGGAAAGAATTAAACAGCAGACCTCTGATCTGGAACGCTATCTTCTAAGCGAATTAAATAAAAATAAAAACAAGCTTTATAAATTAGAGCAGACACTGTTTGATTCGCAAAACAGTGATGATTATCGTATCAAGGGAGACCTGCTGTTTGCATCCCTGCATCTATTAAAAAAAGGAATGCGTTCGATCGATGTAGAAAATTATTATGATAATACGATGATGACTATTGAATTAGATGAGCGTTTAGACGGTAAAGCAAACGCTAAAAAATATTATAACCGTTATCAAAAAGCAAAAAACTCGATCGCAGTATTAAATGAGCAGATTGCTTTAACGCAGACAGAGATCGATTACTTTGATTCTTTGATTTGTTTAATGGAAAACGCTAATTATAACGATGCTTTGGAAATTAAAGAAGAGCTTGAAAACCTAGGCTATCTTAAAAGAAAAAAGACAAGTGGAAAAATAAAGAAGAAAAAGCCGCAGTTTGAAACCTATCAGACGAAGGATCAGGTAACCATTTATATTGGAAAAAACAATATGCAAAACGACTATCTGACATTCCATTTCGCTAACAAGAATCATCTTTGGTTTCACGCTAAAGACATGCCTGGCAGTCATGTGGTGGTTGCTTCAGACAGCCCAGATGAATATACAATGCGTTTAGCGGCGAAATTGGCAGCTTATTATTCAAAAGGCAAAAACAGCAGCAGCGTTCCTGTCAATTACGCTCCTGTCAGATCCTTAAAACGCCCCGGCGGAGGTAAACCCGGGCAGGTCATTTTAAGTAAATACAAAACAATTTATATTGATCCTGACAGTGATCGTTTAACGGAAATCAAAAAAACAGATGCCTGAGGCACCTGTTTTATTAAAATTGTGTATAATAAGAATTTTGATATACTGGATAGTATCTAGGATAATAGCAGCATTGATTAATAGTACGTCTTTCAATAGGAACAATAACAGGTTGTTCTTGAGGAGTCACTCTTCTTTGTACGCAAACTTGTGTTGGCATTACAACTGGTTGTGGTCTTGGGCATCCACCTGTTCCACATCCGCATCCACATCCTCCGGCGTTATAAGCTGCTGCACTTCCTCCCATACCACATGAGCATCCAGTACTACGGCATCCGCAAGTGGGTTGGATACATCCACCTTGCTGACATTGACATGCTTGATTATAGCAATTCATTTTCACTCACCTCCTAATGTAATATATGTTTCTTTACAAAAAGGTACAAGGCGAGTGTACAGATAAAGGAGAAAAAATATGAAATTAATATCTTGGTCACCCTTTCCTCAGATTGAAGCTTACAGTGTTACCCGTGAAGGCGGATTTAGTAAAAGCGATTGTGAAGGGCTGAATTTAAGCTTTAACGTTGGAGACGATCCGGGGCATGTTAGGAAAAACAGGAAGCTTTTAGCTGATTATCTGCATACGGATCTCAGCCATATGGTGGCAACACGTCAAACCCACTCTACTCGTTTGCTGAAGGTGGCGAAAGAAAATGGCGGGCGCGGTATGCACTCGATCGAGGACGCATTTTATAATTATGATGCAATGTATACACGCGACAAGGATCTTTATTTGCTAAGCTTTCATGCTGATTGTACCCCGGTATTGATTTACGCTAAAGATCAGGAGCTGATTGCCTCTATTCATTCGGGATGGAAAGGCAACGTGAATGAGATTACTTTAAAAACAATCACTCATTTAATCGAAAAAGAACATTGTGACCCAAAAGAAATATATGCTTATATTGGTCCAAGTATCGATTATGAGCGCTTTGAAGTAGGTCAGGATGTTATTGAAATGATCGATCAGATGTCCTTTGATGCTCGTGATTATTACCAAGCAAAAGAAAATGGCAAATATCTTTTTAATGCGAAAGGTCTTGTAGAAAAACAGCTGTTGCTTAGCGGGGTTTTAAAAGAGCATATTACCATCAGTGAATACTGTACGATTAAGGATAATGATCTTTTCTTTAGTTATCGTAAAAATAAAAAATGCGGACGTAACGTCAGCATGATAAAGATGAAATAGTTTGACAAAACGTCAAACTATTTTAATTTCAAGCTTGCAACAAGGAATTGATGAAAACGATTATCATATTCCTGTTTTTTTAATCGTGTCTCTTCTTCACTAAAAAAATCAGCGGAACTATATAATGAATCTAACGGCCATCCCGGCGTATACGTATCAACGATATGATCATTTAGATAAAACGCATAATAGCGATTGAATTCATCATACTCCATGAAAGACGAAATTACTCCCTGCTCATAAACAGCGACACCCTGAACATAGCTGGCTAGAATTTTTCCACCATGCTGACAAGCGAGCTGACTGTAATAGTCAATCATTTCTTCATCACTTAATTCTTTGCCATGAACACGACGAATATACAATCCCGGCTGTACAGGGTCATCCAAAGGGAAATCAAGAAAATACAACCCTGAATCATTGCAGATAACACTGTCAAAGAATTGTCCGTAATAACGTGCTTTGATCTCTGCATTCTCTTTTGGAGTCTGTCCTGTTTCCTCAGGAGTGGTTTCAATTTTCAAATCTTTTAATGTATACCATTCAATATCAAAATCAGAGAGATAATCTTGGTATTTTTTTATTTTAGAGGGATTAGTTGTCCCGATCAGTATCTTTTTCATTATTTAACCTCTTCATCATTTCCGGTATTTTTTCTATCAATCGATGCGGCAGCACGGTATAGTGATCTAAATAAAGCTGATCGCCACATAATCCATGAAGATACACTCCCAGCTGTGCAGCTTGCAGCGGTTCGTATCCCTGACCGCAAAAACTGCTGATCATTCCGGCTAAAACATCTCCCATTCCCGCAGTTGCCATACCTGGATTTCCTGTTGTGTTTCGATAAAAGCGATGTTCTCCATAAACGATAGTATTCGGACCTTTAACAACCATGATGACATCATAACGCTCCGCAAACGTTTGTATCGCTGTCTCTAAATCATCCATTTCAGGACAAAGACGCGCAAATTCACCTAAATGCGGCGTCAGGATAATCGGACATTGCTTTTCTAGCAGCCATTCCGGATGCTCGCTGACCACATTAATCCCGTCTGCATCAATCACTAAAGGCACCTTGCTTTCTTGAATCAGACAGCGTATCATCTGTCGAGTGGAATCCGTCCAGCCGTAGCCACAGCCACATAACAGGGCTTGCTGTCCCTCTAACACCTCAGCAGAAAATAAACTTTTGTCCAATGTGATTGCTTCCAAATTATGTAGCTTTACCTGCTGCAATACATAGTCATCACTGCATACTCTTACGATCCCGCTGCCTGAATAGACACTAGCTAATGAAGCCAGACAAGCAGCCCCGGTATATTCACGACTGCCAGTAAAATGGGTGATTTTACCATTTATGCCTTTATGGTCTTGATTCTTTCGCCTTCTAAAAAATGAAGAAATAACACTCTGATCAATCGTATCGGCAATCAATGAATGTTCCAACACTTCCTGTTCAATTCCAAACGGTTTGACTGTAATCGTGCCAAACCATTTTCTTAAATCCTGATTCATCATAGCCAGCTTATAGCACATAAATGTCACTGTTTTCTCTGCCTGAAAGCACACCGGCTGCATCGCTCCGGTGGTCGCATTTATTCCCGTCGGGCTATCAATAGCGATATGAATTCCATCCAGCTGATTGATCTGTTGCAAATAGTTTTGAAGGTCTTTGTCGAGCGCTCTTGACAACCCATTACCGAAAATACCGTCGACCACTACCTCCGTATCCACCCATTTTTCAACAAACATCACCTGATCTTTAATCTGTTCATAAAAATGTTGAACCGTAGAATTTGCATGCTCAAAATAAAAAAGCTGAACATAAACATCCTTTTCTTCTTCTATCAAGCGTTTTGCCAAAGAAAGCGCATCAGCCCCATTATTGCCGGGACCTACCAGTAAAAGATAGCTTTGTCTTTTTGGCATTTCTTCTAATAAATGCTGACTTGCCATTTCTACTAATTCATAGATGGAATAGCCATATTGATGGATCAAAGCATCATCCACTGCATTCATCTGTAATGCTGTCGCTATTTTCATGAATATCACCTCATAATATTACTTTACCATAAATAAAAAAGAGTAACAAAACAATGTTACTCTTTTTTTCTAGTATCTTACTGCTCCTGCATATGTAGATTGCCAATAAGATCCATAGATGCTTGTTACTTCTACTCCTGTCTCTTCACTTCCACAGTGAACCATTTGACCGTCACCTAAATAAATACCAACATGTCCAAGAGATCCTACTGTATTAAAGAACAGTAAATCACCTGGCTGGATATCATTTACCTGACTTCCCCCAGCATATTGTGCATAGGTTGTACGTCCGATAGAAACTCCTGCTTGTGAGAAAACATAGCTTGTAAATCCTGAACAGTCAAATGCAGTTGGACCTGATGATCCATATACATAAGGACTGCCTACTTTACCAACTCCGATAGAAGTCACTGATCCGTTTCCACCGCCTGAGGCAGAGAAGGTTGGTGCAGTGTAAGGTTCATTTACAGTGACTGAAACTGAACGGCTTGCTTCGTTTCCAGCTTCATCTTTTACAGTCATAATTAAAGTATAGTTACCCGGTGTGTTTACATCGATATATCCATCAATTGCAACATTTTCTGTCACATCACCGTCTTTATTGTCGACAGCAGCGATATAAGGACGCACATCAAAATTTTCTCCTGTTTCAATTTCAAAAGAATCTTGACTTACCATAATCACTGGTGCACTCAAATCTTTTACTTCTACTTTAATACTGTCTTCTGTTTTGTTTCCAGAAGGATCGGTTACTGTAAATTTAGTTTCATAAGTTCCGATTTGCTGTGTATCAATTGCTGATTCAAACTCAATCGTTAACGCATCAAAATCTGCCGCATTATCGACAATTTCTGCATAATCTCTTAAATCAAAGTGCTGACCAAAATCGGTCTCTACTTCGTTTCCAGAAGTCCAATTAACTTTCGGTGCTTCAACATCTGTAATAACAAATTGGTAACTTGCTTCATTGTAATTTCCTGAAGAGTCGCTTACACTTACCAAAACATCTTGTGGTCCTACTTTTGAAGTGTCCAATGGACTGAGTATGTTCATGAACATTGTAATATCTCCATCCGCATTATCTTTAGCTAAGATGTAATGAGATAATTCGCTTGGTGCATTGACATTAATTTTTAAAGTACCATTATCATTAATTAAATCCTTATTCGCGGTATTCAAAGTGAATTCTGGTTTTTCTTCATCAACGACATGTACCAAAACATCTTTAATTGCCTCATTTTTACAACGATCACTTACGGTTACACTCACATAATAATCACCTACACGATGATTATCTAAACGAGAGGTATCCATTTCTACGACTAAATCTGCCACTTCGTCATGATTATCACTAATCAGTAAACGACTGGCATCCAGTTCTTGACCATAAGCAAGTTTAATTTCATCAGTTGCAATGATTGGTGCCTCCTTATCTAAAGCGGTATACCCTACAATTAAAAAGGAAAATACACTAATCATTGGAATAAACATTGCTTTGCGCCCATCGACATGCTTCTTGACGGTAGCCAATAAACGTTTCAACGACTGAACGTTCATCAAACGCCCCCTTTCACCTTATTGATATCTTCATTATACAAGACTCAATTAAGAAAATCCAATGATTTTAAAGATTTAACAAATTTTATTTAAATTTTTATCGACTATTTAGTAAATATATAAATAATATTTTACATAATTCTACATTATTATTTTATTTATATAATTATTTGCATAATTTTAATCTTGTCCAATTACCCCCAAAAATAAAACTCCTCTTTTTTATAAAAAATATTTACGATATTAATTCAAAATAGACATAGCTATTTAAAAAGATATTCAACATCTATGATTCTTCCATTAAATAAAGCTGAGTAATTAAAGTCTCCCATCAATATGGCTTTGTCATAAGCACTCTGTGCTTTATTTATATCAATGACTAACTCTATCATACTGCCATCTATAAATTGACTGCATCCATTGATTGTATGTTCATCTGCTTTTGATTCAATCTTTATAACTCTGATTTGTCGATAATCATCAAAGGTTAGAATAAACCTATCTCCGATTTCACCGTAATAGCTCCCCAATGCGACACCTATAAACCCATCTTGTGAATACAAAAGTCCATCAGCTCCAATCCCCATATTCGATTGAATAAACTGGTATTGTTTTGAAGTGAAATCAGTAATCATTCGATAATCCATAAATGTTTTCTTCATCGTGTTCGAAGCACAAACTCCAAGACTGCTCCGATTAACTTCACTTCATTGTAAAGAAGAAGCATTTTTTAATAGTATTTCAGCTTCTTCTACCCTCTTATTTAAATCTTCTATCCGATCATATAATTGATCCGTATTTATTTTTAACAGCTGTATTTCATTGTCTTTCTTAATTAATTCTGTTCGTATGTTCTGAAAATATAAAGTTGTATATAAAAAACTAATGACGATTATTATACATAATGCAAGTCTAATACAGAATACTGCCTTTTTCATGCGTTTCCCTTTCATTTAATGAATATTCTCCATTCATATATTTTTATTAATTTCAGGACTTTCACATAAAAATAATTGTTCGTTTCTTTAACTTTAGGATTAACCTATATTATATACATATTTAACTTTCTGTCAATATAATAAAGGTGAAATACATTATCTCACCTTTACACAATTCTTTTAAACAAAGCTTTAAAATTATAATAATTGATATCTCTGCCAAAATTATTTAATATTTCTTCATATACCCGAGTTCTTTCTCCGCTGCTTTCTTCTGCATAGTAGTCACTATAAAAATCAAGATCTCTTTTTATTGCCTCATTAATAACATAATTGAGCATCCCACTTCTCATATAAGTTTTAGCATTCACCTTATTATTGAGAGTCGCTGAGATTCTTTTTCTAATCGCATCATTAAGATATACTTCATTTTCCGGAGCAGAGCTTAAAATCACGGTTGGCTTAAAAATTCTATCATGACTGGAATTTAATTGATATTCTTTCTCACCAGACCGTAATGTCTTTAACAAATTTATTTTTTTTAATCGCTCATAAAGGTCATCGGGAATCAGATCATTATTGCGAATTTTATTATAAACATAATATTTACCATTTTCCTTAGTGATGTCACTCATTTTCAAATGCGCCAATTCCTTCGTTGAAAAAACAATGCCATAATATAAGCATTCGATTAATGCAGCATCGTATTCTCCGGTTTGTGATTTTTTTATGACCTCAATATCTCTTAGAAACTGATCATGACTCATGTAATTAATAATTTTTTTATTATAATGTTCATCTAAAAATCTTGTGATAATCAGGTTTTCTAAAGGATTTTCTTTAATGGCATTCATTTGTACACAATAATTAAAGAATTCTCTAAGGAGTGCTAACATTTTAGAACATGTTGTCTCTGCCTTTATTTTTACTGCTTCCTCTAAAATTTGACTTTTTGAAAATTCACTCAAATCTTTGCCATATTGCAATTCTTTTTCTTTATACAGATCAAATATTTTATCGGCTATTTTCTTTTTAGTGTCAGGTAACAGTTCATAAAAACTATCTTTTAATACATTACTATACATTATGACACCCCCTTTCTTTATTATATCCTAAGAAATTATCTACGACAACATTTTCCATAGTATGATCCTTTGTTTCCATTTATTTATTGCGACTTAGCCTGCTTATTTGAATAAAAAAACTTGTCCGCTATTATAAAACTGTTATTTGTTATTCATGTCTCCGTCTTAAGGCTTCTTATTCCGTTATCTATAAAATATTTCACAAGAATACCAAGTATAATGTTTTTTTCTCTGTTGTCAAAATCATCAATTAAATCAATATACTCTTGCTTGTTTTTTATATAATAGAGTTTATAATTAATCTCCTCGTTTTCATAAGTAATTAACAGATATAGAACATCTATCATTTTCCCTATTAAGAGTGCTGCTAAACTTTTATCATTAATAGACTGCGTTAATAACTTGTTATTGAATTCTATATAAATATCACCGCTATCCATTAAGAATATGTGATCTGTATTAAAACACAGTTCTGAAAATATATTACACATCTTTACACTTCTCATTGTCTTCTCCCTTTATTGAAAATTTTCTGATTGCGCCTCTCAGATGACTACCCCTTACAAAATAAATCTTAGCATGGGAACAGTAAAAGTCAATTCATAATTAGTATTTTTCAATATATAAAGAGATATAATATAGTATTTTCCTAAATAGTTAATTATTAATTATAAACTAAAAAAGTTACTCCGTTCAACCCGTGTAACCTTCCTTGCAACTAACATCTTAAAAAAGATGAAATGAAACGCTTCTAAATTTTAATTTGTTTCTATAATTAATTATTTTTCATATACAATATATAATCAAAAACATTATAACATATATTAGAAATATTTAAATATTTTTTTCTATTTTTATACTATGCCATACTTTATTGAATACGTTTATTCGTATAATCTATTATATATCAATTATTTCTCTTAATTAATTCTCGTTACTAAAAAAGAGATAAAATTACTAAACATGAAAGTATAAAGTGTCGTTAAAATACTACAACGTTAAATAAAAGTTGATAAAACTGTGTTGACTTTCCTTTTGATCGCGTTATAATTACCCTGTAGTCCCAAAGTTAATAATTTATTTTTTCGCTTTATAATCCCAAAGTTAATAACTATTAAGACACTCATTTATAATAAAGGAGAATAATTATGATTTATCTAGATCATGCAGCAACTACCTCTGTGCATAAACATGTGCAAAATGCCATTTATAAAAGCATGGAGCAGGATTGGCATAATCCCTCAAGCTCTTACCCGAATAGCTTGTTTATCAAGAACAAGATCAATAAGGTCAGAAAAGATATTGCCGATTACATTCATTGTCTTCCTGAAGAAATTATATTTACATCTTCGGGATCCGAAAGCAATAATTTAGCCATCAAAGGTTTTTTAAATGCTAATAAAAAATTTATTTTATTGATAGACCCTACCAGCCATTCCTCCATTATGAATATTAAAACAAGGCGTTCTAAACTAGAAGTCAATAGGAATGGACTTCTGCTGCCCACTTTTTTAATTGATCGGTTAGACAAAACAGATAAGCTTTATCAGTGTGGTGCATTAGTAACGGTCAACGGAGCAAATAATGAAATCGGTACGCTCCAAGACATAAAAAAAATCAGTACGATTGTTCATGCCTATCAAGGAATCTTACATATTGATGCCGTTCAATTATTTCCCGCTCAACGTATCGATGTTCAGAAACTGGGGATTGATATGATGAGTGTCAGCGGTCATAAATTTGGTTGTCCTAAAGGAATTGGATTCTTATATAAGCGAAAAGATCTGCACTTAGAGCCTTTAATCTCCGGTGAACAGGAAAATTCACTAAGAGGCGGCACGGAGAACACAGCTTACATCATCGGCTTAGGTGAAGCTATACAAATTCTAAATCAAACAGATCTCCGCTTAAAAAATACATACATTCGCTTTAAACGCGATTATTTCATTAAAGAATTAGAAGCTTTAGGCAATACCTATTTAGTTGGAAGCAAAAGCCATCGGCTCCCAAATCATGTTAATATGTGTTTTATAGGAATAGAAGCTCACTCTCTGCTCTCTTATTTGCAGCTCTATGATATAGAGGCTTCCTCAGGATCTGCTTGTAATAGCTTATCACTTTCCCCAAGCCATGTTATCTCTGCCCTATCTTTAGATAAAGCTGATCAGATGTGCTGTATTCGTTTCACCCTTGATGAAAATACAACGATAAAAGAAATAGATACTGTAATTAATATTATAAAAAGATTTAAAAACAGCATCAGTAAAGGAGTATAATTTGGAAACGATAAAAAAAGGATTAAAGATCTTATCATTAGAAGCTAAAGATATTTATTTATCTAATTTAAATGATCCATTTCATGGTTACGAAATAAAATACAAATCAGGAGAAAAAGCAGGACAGTTTTTAGAGAAGAAATTTTGCAATACACTTGATTTCTCATTAGAACTTATTGAATTAAAAAATTTATATCATAAAAAAATAAGTAAAAAGAATTTTACGGTAGAGGTTAATCAATTTCCGGCTACTTTGCAGGTAATTAATCTCACCTATCATTATGCTTTAAAAGAATTTAATCCATTTGGTCAAAACAGGTATGTTAAACTAGGAAGCCACTTAGAAGATTTAGAATTTGAAGATAGCGTATGTATCAAAAATGGTCAGCTCATTGGAATTATTATTAATGAAAATGTAAAGCACCCAATCAGTGAAAAGCTATTAGGAAAATGCTTTCAAATAAAGGATGGGAAATATCAAGTTGCTAATATTCCAACAGTAATGACAACTGCAATGCTCCGGGAATGGACATATTCTCAAGGATTTGTGGTTAATAAAACTCATTATTGCCGATACAAGCGATCCTCCGGTTCTTCTCGAGTTGGTAAATGCTTATTCATTAATACTTCTCTTTATCCCCATATACATAAATGGGAACTATGCGGTCTAAAAGTAAATGAGAAGACCAAAGCCGATCTGGCTGCCTGGGAAGCCTATATCTCACTTCCTCTGTCTTCAATTATTGATACAATCAAAATTGATCTCCATCAGATTTTAGTAATTGATGATTATGAATCTGTTTTTAAAGAAGAGGTAATTGAGGTCTATGATAAAGAGCAGCATCTAATGGTTAAAGAAAAAACTGCTAAGATAAAGAACAGTATTTGGGATGGTCAAACCCTATTAGATCACTCACTTTTTGGTTCCTATTCTCATAAGGGCATGCTTTTACTGAGAAACCGTTTTTTCAAATCTGCCTGTTTTAACACCAATATTCAAAAATGGTTTAAAGACCAGCGTATTACTGAAATCTCTCAATTAAATGGATTTACATTGGCGAAAGATATTCAGCAAATAAAAATGATTACTACTCCCAGCAGTATTAAATATCTTAAATTCGGAACCTTAAAAAATTGGCTAAAACATGTTGACCCTCTCTTTGGCATTGTGAAATATGATAAGTCAACCCATTATTTTAATGGTTCTTATGTCCAAACCAATTATCAATTATTAAATACGATTCAACTGACCTATGAAGAAGTATCGCAATTAGTTAAACCCACTTTAGATTATTTGAATCTGATTAAGCAGGATGCAAGCATTTTAAGATTTCATATTCATTATAATTTAAAAGCAAAGAAATGGGATACCCCTGCACAGGATAAAAATGAAATCATCTACAAGCTACTAGGATTAAATCGAAAATTCGAAAAAACTAAATTATATGCCGAATTTAGACAGGATCTTGTTACTTCCTATATTAAAAGTTTAAGAGCGGGACACTTTTTAATTAGTGGCACTTATGCCACATTATTAGGCAATCCCATTGAAATGCTTCAAGAAAGTATTGGGCAGTTTAATGGAGTCAGCGTTCTAAAGAAGCAAAATGTCTGTTCCTACTTCTTTCCAGAAGGAAAACTTTTATGCTGCCGTTCCCCACACATCTGTGCAGGCAATATTTATTTACCTTATAATACACGGCATCCCCTAATTGACAAATATATGAATATGACAAAAGAGATTATTGTTTTAAACAGTATAAACGAAAATGTATTACAGCGTCTGAATGGTGCGGATTAACCATAATCGGTCCGCCATATATAGTAATATATATGTAAAAAGATTTGTGAACCTAGATATCTAGGGTGTATAACTGACGTTAAGGAATAGTAGGAAATGACTATTAGCAGTTATGCTGACAGGGAACGCTTTATTGAGCCAATCCTGTGCCAAGTATAAAAAGCAATTTTTATAAAGGTCAAACGAGCAATGGAAAGATGCCCTCGCGGTATAGACCATGTATATTCGATGTGAAATTCTTCGTTTAGAAGCGCAAGTCTGCCCTGATTTTAGGGTAAATGATATGCTCTACTCCCTCCGTTTAACGGAATTCAAAATACTGGGCAACCAGGGGTAAGATGGTTTGATTCAGATGCAATCCTCATAACAGATAACCCAATTCTTTTGAATAAAGCAGAACTTAATTATGATTTATTTAAAGTCCCTACCTGTAACGTGAAATCAGTTAAGACAAAACGTCAGTTTTCTTTATCACAAAAAACTGTTTTAGATATCAAGACCAGTGAAAATCAAATTGGCATGCTGGTTAATTTATCTCAGGAATTAAACACTCTGCTTTTTCACAATCTAAATCATCAAGCAAAAGATAAAGATATTAAAACAATTTATTTAGATATATGTAAATTAGCGGTTATGTCCGGCTTAGAAATAGACAGCGCAAAAAAAGAGTTTTCAATCAGCAGCAACAATGAATATAAAGAATTGAAAAACAAGTGGAAAAGAGAACAAAACGGAAAAGTAATCAAGCCTTATTTTTTCAAAAAAATTGCTCAAATAAAGGGATATGAGCAAGATACAAAAAAAGAATATGTTTTTCATGATTCAACTATGGACTATCTGCAAAAAATCATTAATATCTACTTAGTACAAAACCGAAAAAAGAAGCAGACAAAAAATGAATATCTCCCATTCTATCAAATAATCAATCAAGAGGGATACAATGTTCACCACATCACAAGAGAACAAGTCGCTAAAATACTTCAGTTATTTAAAGATTACTCAGCGTTTAAAAAAAGATTATTTTCTTTATCCTCTTTAGATGAAAATAAAAATGCTCTTTTGCAAATAGAAAAAGAGAAATTATATCGTACCATAGGGAAAACAAAGCTAAGTCGTAATACCATTATCTATCTGCTTAAAACTTTCGACCATGACCAATATAAATCCTTTTACTTGTCCGCTCTCTACATATTATTTGGCTATCCCAACAGTTCTTTTTATCAGGTAATCAAAGAATCTCAGGAGAAACTGCCTGTTATAAAAGAGGATCCTTGTGGAAATCTTCAAATATTAAGCAAAAAATATAAAAAAATAGAGTAAAAAAGATACATACAGCTTATTTTTATTGCTTTATTCACTACCCAATATAGGAAGTCCCCTATTTAACGACAGTTCAAAACAGTGAATACATTCTATCTGGTAAGAAGGAAGAAACTCTGTAGAAAGGGATAATACAAAACAGTAGAAACATAAAAGAATAAACCGATCAATAAAGTTAAACACGTTACTTAGATCCATAATAGAGATCAAGATAAAGCAAAATCATCTAACTTTCATTATCGTTTCATCATTATGTGTATACGAACCAACAAATAAGCAAACAGAATGTAAAAGGAATACATTAGAAAGGAGATACCTAGTGACTAAAAAAGAGTTTATAGATGAATATATGGCAATCACAGATTGTTCGCGTACAAAAGCAAATGAGGCAATCAATACCTTTTTGTATATTATTGAACAGAAACTTGCCTCAAGAGAAAGTATATACTTTCGGAATTTTGGACGCTTCTATTTAAAACCAACTCCCAAAAGAATGGGAGTAAATCCAAATACATTAATGCCCATGACAATAAAAGAATCCATTAAAATATGTTTTTCCCCCTCAGATACTCTAAAAGAAAAACTAAAGTAATCTCCATTCTGCAATATTCATAAACATTTATTTAAGTATATATTCAATAATAATTTTCCTCACTATCACAATAAAACAAGGAAAATTATTTTTGTTTTGTAAAAGAATATATCTTTTATATTTTCTATATATGCAACTCTGACACCCCTTATTAACTTATATAGAAACAGATGAATAGTTATATTCACTACATAAATAGATTTACAATTTGTTTAACTGTATTATCCCCCGCTTACCAAAAAAATGAATAATATAAAAAGTATTCTTATTTTACAAACAGAAAGGTGATGATCCACATAAATTCAAATCATTTCTTTATTAAAATTCATCATGAGATCAAAGCATACAGTGACACATGATGAACAATTTTAAAAATCTTATAATAAGATCTTAATTTTATAGGAAGGACTTTCAAACAAGAATTATGCAGCAAAAATAATTTTTGATTCATAATCTTTAGAACGTTAGGATTAAATTCATGGCAAACAGCAGGATTATAAGTGAATTAAAACAACGGGTGCTGAATGATCTGATTCATGATCATGACTTGATTGCTTTAATCGATTGCTCCGACCAATTAAAACCGAACTGGAGCCCTATTTATTTATTAAATACACCAGAAACAAAACAAAAGGGATTTACTCCTCACATTTATACAGAGCAGCAAAATCCCAATGTAACAGATCAGCCAATCACTTTCATAATTGTAGAGATTTCAATTCCAAAAGCAGAAAACATCACATTTACTTGGGTAAAGCCGATTTTAAGCATTACTATTATCTCTCATCGAGATCATCTATATTTAGAGGATACTTCAGATAACATGATAAATCGTAACGATGCACTTTCTATTTTAATTGATGAAAAATTCAACAGTGATGGAAGCTACAATGATCTGCATCTTGTATCCAATGAACCCGCCTTATATGGAACTGACTTTTTAAGCAGAACTTTAAGTTTTGAAGGAATAGATTTAAATAATTCACTTTAATACTAAATGGATGTATTAAGTTTATATCGTGGGAACAATTATAAGATTAATGATCATTTTTATGTTTACCAGCCTACTTTAGGTGAAATAGAAGAATTTGGTGAAGAACGTTATTTTTCTGTGGCAAGCAGCATCTGTGCAACACCGACAGATTTAGCGTGGCAATTAGACCAATGCGGAATTGACTTTACGCAAATCAGTCCTTACATGGTCTTTTTATATTTTATCGCTCCCGTCTTACTTAAAGAAAATACAAAAATCCTTTTTGGAAGCGAGATTGACTTTTCGTGCATGACACTTTGTGATTCGACCACAACGGGAGATAAAATATTAACCCAGCATATTATTCAAAGTATTGAAACAAAGGGTGAGCTGTCCTCTACAAAGGAGTTTGACTTTATATTTGATGAATATAGTTATATCCAGCTTACCCAGTATTTAAGAACTCTACATGGGTTTGAAAAAAATGATCTGAAGCCAGGAAACAATGGTGCAAGACTTTATTTAATTGATGAGTCGAAAGAACGATCTGAAAAGCATTTAGATAAAGGATACAAATCACAGCTCCTTAATCTAATATCTGCCATGGTCAATTCAGAGGGATTTAAGCATGATGAAAAATCAGTTTTTACTATGAAAATCTATCCTTTTATGGATAGCGTCAAAAGAATTCTGAAAATCCACAACGCTAAGCTTCTTCAGCAAAGTGCATACTCTGGTTTTGGTATAAATTTTAAAGATATTGATAAAAATGATATCAACATATTAAGCGATCTTTGATCGTCTATACATTAGGAGGAAATAATAAATGGAACAAACATTAGATTTAAATGAATTAGTCGTTAAAAAAATGCGCGAAGTCGTATTATCAGATATTGAAGACGGTTCTGTTGCAGTAAGAATTACAAGTGTAGAAGATGCTTCTTTAAAAACAGGAGCAGAAGGAACAGAAGTATTAGATAACGATAAAGCCAGCATCATGACATTATACAATGCTGCCACAGCTTCTTTAAGTGGTTCAAACTCAATCTTCAGTACAGATTTATATGCAGCTCAATTAGGATCACAAAAAGAAGTTGCTACTACTGCCAATAAAATCAAAGCCTACTCTGCTGACATTAAAACAGCATCAGAAGGAAAACTGGAATTAAATCATGAACCGGCTGCCGGAAGCTTAAAATACGTTTATAAGTTAGTCAATAACGGTTTGGCAGAAAAATTAACACTTGCTACCGGCGAAGTCACAGAAGGTCACTTCTCAGTATCCGGTTCAACAGTAACATTACCAGCTGATGCCGAAGGTACATACTGGGCACAATATGAATATGAAAGTACAAGTGCGAATAAAATCACAAAGAAAACAGCAGTCGATGGTACTCAGTTTAAAATGCACGCTTATGCATTATTCTTAGATAAATGTAATAAAAATACTGTTTATACAGGAGTCATTGTTGCTTCAAGAGCAGAATTTGATCCATCAAGCATCGAATTGGCTTTAAAAGCGGATGGTAAACATCCATTTGAAATTAAGTTTAATAAAGATTACTGCTCAAGCGAAGATACACTTTTCTCAATTATTATCGATAAATAACAGGATAAAAAGGGGTAGTATTTCTACCCCTTATCTTATTTATGACAGCTAAAATCAATCATTGGTGTGTTATATGCGGAACTGGTTATCATGGCTGTGATTCATGTGATGCAGTTGGAATCCACTCATGGAAAAAACATACAGATACTTTAAATCATTACCAAATCTATTTCATAATCAATGATTATACTTATGGCATTTTAAACAAAAAACAAGCTAGAGAAAAGCTGTATCACTGTGATCTAACAGGATGGGAACATTTTTTACCCAATGTTCGTGTATTGATAGCTGAAATATTAACTTAAAAACAATATATACCTATTAAGAAGTAGAAAAGGAGAGCATAATGACTACAAAAGATTTAATGCTTAAAAAAACAAGCATGAGTGCATCAGAATACCTTTCACTGCTCAATGATATAATTAAAAATTGTATCAATGAAACTACCGGAGATATTATCTGGAGTGTTAAAGATATTATTCTGCAAAATACTTTTTTATTATTTTATTTTGATGTTGACCCAAATATGGATGCCGACAAAGCCTATGAATTATCGTCCCATGTCTATGCCTGTGCATCTGAATATGGGATCAACTATCTTCAATGGGATTCCCTAGTTAAAACAGTCAATAAAGAATTAGATGCCCTAGAAAAGAAAAATTACAATAAAGGGACAGATACTTTATATGCAAATTTAAATGCTGTCTTCGCAGAATTAAACCGCCTACTAAATGAATTGGACAGTGATACACTATTAATGTCTGTTTCTAAAAGCCTACTTTTAAATGACAATCATCAATTAGTAAAAATGATTGATAAAATAAAAGAAAAAGAATCAAAAGAAGATATTTCGGATAAAGAAACTGATCCCCAAACCATGAATTAACTCATATAAAAATGATTAGGAAAAAATACATAGTCTTTATTCCTAACTAACCAAAAGAAGATTAAACGTCACTCTACTCTTCTACAGTACAGAAAGGAGGATATGTTTGGCAAAGAATAATTCAATTAATATAATCCCTATTCTTTCATCGAATACCGGGGATTTAATACAAAAACAATTAAATCAGATCAAGGACTTATCTATTTCGATTAATACTATTTCTTTATCTCCAACCGCTATGCAGGCATTAACTAAGCAGCTTAGTAAAATGATCTTGGACAGCACTCCAAGTAATAGCAATCTTACTTTTTCAAAACACCAGCCGCAAAATTCAAATCAGAATCCTGCACTTTCATCTGCACTCTATAAGTCTCAAAAAAACAGCAGCAAGGCAACTCAGATAAGTTTTCCAATCAAAGACACAACACAAAGAGGGAGTAATGCTACTTCTGAAAATATGTCCAACTCAAAGCCGGCATTAAAGCAAACAGCCGGAGAAGCTAAAAAAGCGTTGACTTTAATTGATTCTTTAAAGGAATCTTTTATATCAACTTTTACGGATACGCTTAGTAATATGGTATTTTCTTTAGCAGTCAACGGACTTACTCAGCTAATCAACTCATTATATAAAACAAAAGAGGAGCTTTTCAGTATTGCTGAAGAGTCAAAACTACATTATGAAGAAAGCAAATCTCATTTAAATGACCTCAATGCTGAGTTAAACACAAATAATGCAGTGATCGCTAGTATTCAAAGTAATGGCATCCTTTCCTATACAGATCAAGCGGAAATCAAAAAGATTCAGGAAGCCAACGATGAGCTAAAAAAGCAAATTTTCTTAAAAGAAGAGATGCTTAAAAAAGACAGAGAAAAGGCAGCAAAAGATGCTTATAATGCTGCTGTAAAAGGAAATGACTACTTCTACTCAGAAGACGACAGAGAAAACTTTGCTGGTAAAATAAAATTTGATGGTGCCAATGTTGAAAACGGCGAAATGAACATTGATCAAACATCAAGTGACAATGCGGGGCTTTCTAGCTTAATGGCGTCTTATGATGTCCTTCAAACTAAACTGGGAACATTAAAAGAAGGGACAAAGGATTGGCTGGATACCAATAATAAAATTGATAACATAACACAAATTGTAACAGGCCGACTAGGAAAAATGTCTGATCTCCTTTCTGCTATGAAACCAGAATATGAAAATATTTTAGATAAGCAAAAGAATCATGAATTCTTATCAAAAGATGATATTAATATTAAAAACAAATATGAAGATTTTCATTCTTCTTACGATGATGTACTTAAAAGTGTGTTTCCGGAACAATGGAATTCTGCCCAATTTGATAATATTTTCAACAATTCAGAGGTTGAGTTGACTAAAGATCGATTGCTCTCTATGCAAAAGTCAGGAACTTTAGATGATCTTGATTTATCTCAATATATCAATTTAGCTGACGCTATTCAAAACGCAAATTTTGCTTTTGGAGAAGGAGAAGACGCAATCGCCTCCTTTAAGCATCAACTTGCTTTAATGGCAGATATGGAAACTTACGATCCATATCAATTCGCTAATAAAACGGCAGTGGAAGAAACCATTAGCAGCTATGATAGTTTATCTAATACATTAGCTAATTTAGCCGATCTGCAAGAGGCATTAGGCGATAGTTTCACTCTATCTGCTGAGGAAGCACGTCATTTCGCAGATATATTTCCAGAAATATTAAGCATGGGGCAAACCACAGGTGATGGTTTACTGCAATTAAACGAAGATCAAGCCAATGCCTTTATTACCGGAAAACAGGAAATGGCAAATATGGATACCGAGCAGCGCATTTTGGAATTAGAAAACGCTAAGAACACATTGGGTGGACTTAAAATAAAAGCAGAAACAGAGTTAGAAATAGCACAGCAAGTCGCCAACGGTGAAATGACCATGGAAGAAGGTGCCGCTTTAGCCGCATCAGAAACAAAAAAAAACCTTACCCAATATCTGATTGATCTTGGAATGGACGAAGCAACGGCTCAAAAAGCAGTAGCAGAAGTAAATGCCGGCAACATTTCTGAATTTGGTGAAGTTGTTGCCGGTGTATCTCAGAAAAACAATGAGAATCTCACAAATAGTGCGGATTCTTCAGCCACTGGGATAAAAGACAATTCTGAAAATATGGCCGCTAGTTTAGATGGCATAGGTCATACCGCTGCGAATGTTGCCGGACAAATCGCTAATCTATCCTCTGGACAAGTCTCTTATACCGGAAAAGCAGCGATTATTGGCGGAGCCGCCGGAACAGGTAAGTTTAAAGCCTCTACTTATCTTGGGCATTTCAAAGGAATTGAGCCGACTGAGATTACAGCTCAATATAAAAATCCTGAGGATTGGATCTCAAAGCTGGAATTCGATATCTCTAAATATACTTCTGCCATTTCAAGCATTGATGCCCAAATTAACTTATTAAAATCTGCTAACACAGGAAAACTTTCTAATTTTGGTTCAGGTAAGTATACTCCCTCGAATACTGGTTCCTCAAATCAAGGAAGTCCATCAAACGGTTATACTGCTCCAAAAGAAGAAAAGCAATACTCAAAAACGTTTGATTGGATTACAAATGCCATTAGTCAGCTTGAAAATAAAATCAAACAGCTAGGCAATACGGTTTCCAATGTCTATAAAAGCTGGAGTGATCGTAATTCTGCATTAAACAAAGAAATCACCAGTTTAGTCGATGAACTGCAATTACAGACTGCTGTCTATGGAACCTACATGGATCAAGCAGACTCAATCGGGTTATCCGACTATTATAAAAATCTTGTACAAAATGGTTCATTATCCATTGAAGATATAAATGATGAATCACTGGCAAAGCAGATTGAAGAATATCAAAAATATTATGACAGCGCTCAGCAAGCATCTGAAAAAATACAAGCCCTAGAAAAAGATTTAAGTAATGCCTTTAGTACAAAGTTTGATCACATAACTAAAGAATATGAGGATCAATTATCTACTATCGAATTTAAAACACTTCAGTTAAATAAGCTCATGGAGATGAGTAAAAATCAAGGATTTACAACTTCAGCAAAATTTTATTCTTACTTAGTTGACCAAACTTTGGAAAACATCAACTTTTTAGAAAAAGAAAAAACTTCATTACAAAACGCTGTTAATGAAGCTGTAGAAAATAAAACCATGGAAATTGGTTCCGAAAAATGGTATGAACTCACTCAAAAAATCTTAGATGTAGAAACTGCTATTACTGATGCTAATGCTTCACTAATTGATTTTGGAAACAGTATGCGAGATATTGAATGGGATTTATTTGATCATCTGCAAGACACTATTTCACAAGTCACAACTGAATCCGACTTTCTGATTGGTCTATTGGAAAATAAACAGCTCGTATCAAACAATGGCGATCTAACCAATGAGGGAAACGCAGCACTTGGTCTCCACGGAGTCAACTACAACACTTATATGCAGCAGTCAGATGAATACGCCAAATCAATTAAAGATCTTGACCATCAATATCAAAACGATTCCCTAAACAATGATTATTTAAAACGAAGACAGGAATTAGTTGAATTACAGCAAAAATCTATTCAAAATGCTGAAGATGAAAAACAGGCAATGGTAGACTTAGCTAAACAAGGTTATGAAACGATGATCGATTCTTTAAAAGAATTAATTGATCAACGCAAAGAATGGCTACAAACAGAAAAAGATTTATATAACTATCAAAAAGAAATTACCCAGCGAACCAATGAAATATCTCAAATTGAAAAACAGTTAGGGGCATATGGCAATGATGACAGTGAAGAATCAAAGAAAACCGTTCAGGAGCTTAAAGATCAATTGCAGCAGGCTAAAGATAATCTTGAGGATACAGAATATAATCGCTATATTTCTGATCAGGAAGCACTGTTGGATAAGTTATATGAAGAAGCCGAATTATGGCTAAATGAAAGATTTGACAATATTGATCAGTGGTTTGGTGAATTGATTGATCAAGTAAATGCAAACTCCGGTCTTATTGGCTCTACTCTGACAGAGACCACCTATAACCTTGGATATACATTAAGTGGTGCCATGCAAACAATTTTCGGTTCAAATACAGATAAAATGATCGGCAGCAGCAATGGTATTCAAAATGCAATAGTAAAATACGGAGATCAGTTTGGCAGTCATCTTACAACGCTCCAAACTGCCATCAATAGTATTAAAGCGAATATTCAAGCAATGGTCGATAAAGCGAACATTGAAGCCGAAAAAGCAAAACAGGAAGCTGAAAAGAAAGCACAAGAAGCAAATCGTCCTAATTCTAATTCCGGAACAGTTAATAGCGGCGGATCAAATTCAAGTGCAGGTAATTCCGGCTCTAATACAGGCAGTAGCAATACCAATACTCCTTTGAAATCAATCTTTGTATCAAAAAAAGATTTCTATCCTAAAAATCAACTCAATCGCTATACATCAATCGTCGATGCATTGAAATACTATGATTTTGACAGTAGCTTTGCTAGATGTGAAGAATACTATCGAAAGCTTGGCGGAGGGGGAACCTATATTGGCTCTTATGCCCAAAATACTTGGATGCTGAGTAAATTCAGAGGCATTATGGGATACAGCAAAGGAGGTATTGTTGGCGAATTACAATCTATCGTTAAAGGGAATGGTGATGATATGATAACTATCAACACACTTAAGCGCGGAGAAGGAATCATTCCATTAGAACTAATGCCATCTATGCATTCACTGATTAACGGACTGCCGGCTTTAAATCAAGCAATGCAAAAAGTTCAAGGTAATGGCTATAGGTCTTCTGGAGAACTCAATCATCTATATTTAGACAATTTATCTGTAACACTGCCCAATATTACGAATTATAAAGAATTCAGGAATGCCATGTTGAATGACAGCAATCTAATGAATACCATAAAATCTGAAATTGGTTCAGAATTAGGTTTTGGAGCTAAATTAAATAAGAATCGCTATAAGTTTTAGAGGGGCTCTTCCCCTCTTTTTATTATGTTAAAGGGGGACTATATGTTTGATAAAAAAAAGAAAAAAGAAACCGTTCATAATTTAAAAGTAAAAATCAATCAATTAGAAAAAGAAAAGAGTTTACTAAATGAGGCATTGCTTGATGAAAAAGCATTTATTGAACAATCTAAGCAAACCTATCAGATGATGTTAATTCAATTGGAAACTGCAATTAACGATGCAAATATAGAAAAAAGAAATGCTGAAAATTTTAAAAATGACTATTTACAAATATTAAAGGAAATTAAGAAATTAAAGGAATACTATCAAAATACTTTAGAAATGAGTATAAAAGATATTCAAAGGAAATTAGGTGATTATAGATAATGTTATTTAATGATTTTAATTACAGAGATAAAAATTTATCCGATTATGACTGTATGATTTGTAGCTTTGATAAAAGCTCTGGAACTGTAATCTCAATTGGTGCTAACCTTAACTTTACTATGTTCAAGCAGCGTTCTAACAACAAATTTATGATTGCCAATGCAAATTATAACGAACCGTTATCTGCTACTTTTCAAATATGTAAAAATCCCTGCCTGATATCAGCCGATAAAATATTTACTCTTGATGACGTTAGAGAAATAACGGATTGGTTGCAAACAGAAAGATATTTTAAATTCCAACCATACAATGAAGAATATGATGATATTATTTATAATGGAACCTTTACCACAATTTCATTAGTCCAGCATGGAACTAATATTATTGGGTTAGAAGTTACATTTGTAAGTGAAACCCCCTGGGCACATGGGCAATCTAAAACAATTCAATGTAGTCTCGATAGCCAAAATGAGTATATCTTTTATTTAGATTCAGATAAATACGGTTCTCTCTACCCTGCTTCAATGGAGATAACAGTAAAGGAAGATGGGGATCTAAATATTTTCAATCGCCTAGAAACAAACCACATCACAAAAATAAAGAACTGTTCAGCTAATGAAGTCATTAACATCGATTTTGATTCATTTACTATCACATCTAATCATGCTGATCATGACATAGCGAATGATTTTAATTATATTTATCTACATTTAAACAAAACATATGAATCTGCAAAGAATGTACTCACAGCTAATATGCAGTGCTTAGTTAAAATAAAATATTTTCCCATTAGAAAAGTTGGTGTATCTTAATGCTAGATAAATTACCTAAAGATATTCTTGGAAAATATGAAGAACTTCGCTTTATATTATCCAACAAAACATTAAATAAACTTTCCATAATTAAAAATTGTTTAAATACCCGCATGGTTGTGAATTTAAATGCTGCTGATGAAGTATATGCAGATATATATAAGAATTTAAATGATGAAATCGATGAACAATGGAATGATTTAACCTCTTTAAAAACGATCTATGTTCCTGAACCGGCAGGTTATTATGAAGCAAGAATATCAACTGATGAAAATGATTCCACTGTAAAACATATAAATGGCATCAGTTTATGTGAAGCCGAATTATCTCAGATCCTATTGTTTGACGTTGAGATAAATACAAAAGCAGATATATTAAGGGAAGATTATACTATCCCTACTACATTCTATAATGAAGAGCATCCGGAAGCTTCTTTATTAAATCGTTTACTCGAAAAAGCCCCACATTATAATATAGGCTATGTGACACTATCACTCAGAAAGGTTCAAAAGACGTATACCTTTGACAGCATAAGCCTATATGATGCTTTAATAGAAATTTCAGATGAAATGAAATGCTTGTTTCAATTTGACAGTATCACACGAACAATCAATGTTTACGATCTTCAATATTACTGTAATCATTGCGGTCATAGGGAAGACAATATGTCAACATGTCCAAATTGCGGCAGTCATGAAATTATTAAACCTTATGGCAAAGAAACATCTATTTATTTAAGTAAAGAAAATGTAGCGGAATCATTAACCTTAGAAGATAATAGTGATCAGATGAAGAACTGCTTTAAACTTAAAGCCGGGGATGCCTTAATGACAGCTACGATTAAGAACTTAAATCCAAACGGAAGTGATTATATCTACTATTTCTCTGAAGAAACAAAAAAGGATATGCCCGCTGATCTTTCTTTAAAATTAACTGAATATGATGATTTACATTCTTTTTATATGAATGACTATCACCTCCAATTAAATGAGGAAATTATTGGAACATATAATCATTTAATTAAGAAATACAATGACCATAAATACGCCTCTTATAAATATAATGACAATAATGAAAAAGTTTTATCGGATAATAATTTTATAGAAATTGACAATTCAATTAGTGGATTTAATAATATTATCCAGTTATTTTATAGCAATATAGATTTTAAGTATTATTTGGAATCTAGTTTATTACCCACTATATTGAAAGAAGAACAAACGGCGCAAATTGAATTAGAAAAAGTTCTTACCAAAGGGATATCTCCAATCGGGTTATCAAAAGTAACATCTTCTACAAGTCAACAAACCGCAGAAAGTGCCATTAGGAATTATATTAATTTCATATTAGATAAAGGATATATTGCCGATATTCAATCTGAATCTTTTGATTTCTTAGGCGAGAATGCTTCCGGAATTGATGAGTGTCGTTGGAGAGGAAAATTTCATATTTATAAGAATTCAAATAAAGAAGATACTATACTATCAAGCACTTTAACAATTATTATAAACAACGATTACGAGACCTATTTAAAACAAAAGATTGAGAAGGAATTGTCAGATGATGAAGAATATGGAAGTATTTATGACATAATTAACATTTCCTATTCTGAAACTGATACCGAGTTTAAAAATGCTTTAATTTATTATTCAAAAAATAGATTGCAAGCCTTTTTTGATGCTTACGAAGCGGCACTTAATATATTAGCCGATTTAGGTCAAGGTCAATATGGAGCAAGCTTTTACGAAAGTTTTTATCTCCCCTACTTCAACCGTAAAAACTCTATTCAATATGAATTAGAACTTAGAACTAGCGAATTAGAAACTATTGATATACTTTCTACTGATATTGAAGAAATTAAAAGTACAATATCTAGAAATTTAAACTTGAAAAATTATTTAGGTGAAGAGCTTTGGAAAGTTTTTAATGCTTACAGGCGTGAAGACACTTATGAGAATACTCATTATATTTCAACTAATTTAGATAATGCAAAGCTTATTAAACTTGCCAATGAATTCATTGACATTGCAAAAAAGGAGTTAATTAAATCAGCTACAAGGCAAGTTACTTTAAGTGGAACATTTCAAAACTTCCTAGGTATTGAAGCATTTAAGAATGCAGTTGATCAACTCGAAATGGGTTGTTGGTTAAGAATTGGAATAGATGATAAGGTTTATAAAGTAAGATTGATCAGCTTTGAAGTCTCTTTAGACGAACAAGATTCACTTTCTCTTACGTTTTCCAATGTAATTCATATTCACAATATACTTTCAGATATTCAAAGCATTTTAAATTCTGCTAAAAGCATGTCTGCCAATTACTCTTATGTTACCCATCAAGCAACACAAGGGGCAGACGGCAATGCTGTTGTGCAAGATTGGTTAAAAGATGGGTTAGATTTAACAAAATTAAAAATATTTAACGATAAGAATAGAAAAGTAACGACTGATAAAAATGGTCTTACTTTGCGAGCCTATGACGATATTACGAATGCGTATGAACCTGAACAAATGAAATTGACGGAAACCTCAATTTTGCTTACTGATGATGACTGGAAAACTGTTAAGACAGCCATTGGGAAATACTGGTATATTGATCCAACTACTAATGAACGTAAGGCATCTTATGGGATTAACGCAGAGACTTTAATAGGAAGATTAATCATTGGTGAATCATTAAAACTATCAAATAAAAACGGAACAATGATATTTGACGAAAATGGATTGACTTTAAATTCACTGAATAAAAATGGGAAATATCAAAAGGTATTTACTATTCAAAAAGACGGTGTTGATAAACTGTATATTGATGACAATGGAAAATTAAGATTGGTTGATATCGAAGCATCTGGAAAAATAGTAAGTTCAGAAATTTATGGCGGAAAAATGATAGGTTCAGAAATAACAAATGGGGTTAATTTCTATGTATCTCCTACAGGAAATTTGCAATGCAAAAATGGTAATTTCAGTGGCAATATTAATGCGACTTCCGGAAAAATAACCGGATCAGAAATTTATGGAGGGAAAATAACTGGTGCAAATTTTGAAGGCGGGAATATAAATGTTTGGTCAAACGTACAGGTGGGAAATGAACTAAGCATCGGTGATCAAGCTATTGGTAACGGTAAAGGAATAAATTTCAGTGGCGGATGTTCAATATCCACTTATAACAATTGGTTAAATATAGTTGCTAAAGCTAACTCCGCAACAAATTATAGTGGTGTAAATATTATTAAAGAGAATTATCCAGGAACATCTGCCGATATGATCTCTGTTGAATTAGGACAAGTATTTATATCTTCAAGTGCAAATGGAAACGTTCATATTGACACAAGTAGTTTTACTTCAAATAGACAATTGGTTGTAAACTCAGATAAACGATTAAAAAAAGACATTGAAAATATTGACTTATCACCATTATTAGATGATTTCAATTTAAAATCATTTACGTATAGAGACAATAATTCTTGTGATGTTGGTGTGATCGCACAAGATTACGAGTTGAATCCATTAAGAAAGTTAGTATTAAGTGTTGTTAAAAGGACGTCAAAAAAGGATAAGAAAGGCAATAGAAAAACTAAAAGATATTATGGATTTAAATATCATACATTGTTTTTGGCAGCGACTCAAGAGGTTTGTAAATTAAGAGAATTAGTAAACAAAAATAAAGAAAAAATAGCTTATTTAGAAAATGAAATTAAACAAATAAAAGGAAAAGGAGTTTAGATGGACTATCAAATAACACAACATGGTTTAACATTAGAAAAAAACTTTGAACTCTTCCCTACTCAATTCAGTGAAAATGTCAAAGTGGAATTTATTCGAGATTCTAAATATAACGGACTGATAATGATCCCTTTTATTGCTTACGGTAAGGATAAACAGCATATTATTACCCCAAAAATGTTAGAAGATGATTCATTATTATTCCCAAAAGAAGTTTTTGAAGAAAGTGGAACTATTTCTTTATCATTCTCTATTGCACAAAATACTGAAATAAAAAATACAGATGTTATCAACATAAGAATTAATAGAAGTGCGGGAAAGAAAAATGTTCTGCCTGCTAACGAAGATACGTGGAAAATGGTTTTGAGTGATTTCTTAATGCAAGAACTGCGTGAGCATATTAATCCTGCTATTGAAACAATCTTAATGGATACAAAAAAATTACAAGATGAAGCAAATAACCAGCAATTAAATGCATTAAAACAACAAGAAATTGTATCCGCTTTAATTGAAATAGAAAAAGAATATCAAAAAGAAGAGATTACCCGCAAAGACGCTGAAAAAATAAGAATAGAAGCAGAAAATCTTCGTATTCTTAATGAAACTACACGAATTGACGCCGAAAATAAAAGAGAGATTGAAACATCAACAGTTATTGAAGAAGCTTATAATGCAACCATTAATGCAAATAATGCAGCAGAAACAGCACAAAATGCCGTTCAGAATTTTAGTAATACAAAAATTAAATTTACAGAGGCAAAACAATTAGAAAATATTAATGATGGTGAACAGTTAAATATATTATTTGGAAAATTAAAAAAATTTTATACAAGCTTAATACCAGTAGGTACTGTGCTCTCTTTTTCAGGAGAGACACCACCGGAAGGATATTTATTATGTCAGGGACAAGCGATCAGCAGAACCGACTATGCAAATCTGTTTAATATTATTGGCATAAAGTATGGTGCCGGTGACGGAAATACAACCTTCAATCTGCCTGATTTAAGAAGTCGTGTACCAGTGGGGCTAAATACATCAGATAATGATTTTCAAGCACTTGGAACAACTGGGGGAGTTAAAACAGTTACCCTTACTTCAAATCAACTCCCAGCACATAATCATAGTGCTGCTACAACGGTAAATAATGGCGGCGCTCATACACATAGTGGATCAAGTGCAAGCGCAGGTGGTCATACCCATACTGCGACAAGTGGGAGTGCCGGCGGACACACTCACACGATTAATAATAGTGGAAACTTAAACATTCCAATATATGTAGATGGTAGTGCTACATCACAAAACAGAATAGCATATTATATTTTAGGACAAGGGTTTTCAAATATACGTAATTATATTACATGGGACGAGGGTAGCCCATCCCACACGATATCTGCCATCGGCGGAAATCACGCACATACTATGGCGAGTGCCGGAGCGCATACGCATAGCGTTTCAGTTGCATCCAATGGTTCGCATGCTCACACTATTACTATTGGTAGTGCTGGAACGCATGGACATACTGCGGTGACAAGCGTTGACAATACTGGTGGAGGACAAGCACATAACAATATGCAGCCTTATGTTGTTTTAAATTATATTATTAAATATTAATAATTTTATATAGATATATCTTCTATTACAAACTCTTTCACTATATCAATAATGAATATTTATCAACAAAAGAATTATAGAAAGGAGAATAAATGAACTATACAATTACACAAAATGGACTTAATTTAGAAAAAAGCTTTGATTCCTTTCCTACTCAATTCAGTGAAAATGTCAAAGTCTCTTTTATCCGTGATCCTCTATTTACTGGACATATTATGATCCCCTTTATTGCTTATGGCAGAAATAAACAATATATCGCTACTCCCAAAATGTTAAATGATGATACTCTTATTTTTCCTAAGGAAGTATTTAAAGAAAGTGGCAGAATCGCTCTTTCTTTTTCTATTGCCAATGATAATGAGGTCATCTATACCAATATTACAGATATCCGTATTAATAAAAGCTCCGGTAAACTGGATATTCTTCCTGATGAAGAATCATGGATAACGGTATTAAGCAACTTCTTAATGCAGGAATTGCGTGATCGCATTAACCCTGCTATTCAAACTGTTTTAAAGGATACTCAAGATTTACAAGAGGTTGTCCATCAATTAGTTTCAGAAACAAATGATAGACTAGATACTTTATACGATAATACTCAATCAAAAACTGACGAACTTATTGAACAGTTGAATCAAAAACTACACAATGGCGATTTTAATGGCTTAACGATATTAAATGGTATTGGGATTCCCTCTCCTACACTAGGAAGAGATGGAGATACCTATATTAATACAAATGCAGAAGGAGAATATGCTCAATACTTCTTCATTAAAATTGATGGAATCTGGGAACCACAATTCAAAGTGGCTGGTAAAGATGGGACAGATACACTTCCGGTTGGTGCAGAAGTATTAATTGACTACGACCAGCCTATTCCAGTAGGCTATGAAGAAGTGGAAGAAGTATATGAAGCTACCGAGGTTTATTTAGAGAATGGCAAGACTGTTGAAGAGTCAATCAGTTCGATTGATTTAGATGGTAATGTCCAACCTACTCTATCCATATCAACAACACGAGATAGTACAAAAGAAAAAGTAAAAGTTCAACTAACAGATAGCAGTGGCAAAGCAATTATGATTGAAACCAGTGCCGATCAAGTTTATGTAAATGATGATACTAAATTGAGTGATGTATTAAATGGTCAGGCATTTTATATCAAACAAGAAGATGGTTTGCTTTATTTAGGTAACTACACAGAATGGATAGATGCTGGTAAACCATCAATGTTACAAGGAGAATAAAATTATGAATAATACGAAACAAATATTGCCCACCCCACTTTCAGGATTTAAGAAAAGAGGTGGATGCTTACTAACATTTACCCGTGATAAGTTATGATTAAAATTTTAACAGATGAATTAATTGATGTGATTATTACCCCAAGTACAGGATTTACCATCTTATACAATAATAGTGTAAGGGTAGGAAATTTATTGTTTCTTACATTTGGTATCAAGAAAAATAGTGGATATTATATATTTGAAGATGAAGTTTGTGCAACAATTGAGTCTATAACTCCATTTTCTCAAGTGGTAACCTGTGGACTTGCCTCTAAAGGCGATTGGTCAATTGAAAACATGGGATATTGTTTTACATCAAAAAATATAGTCATTTCAGATAGGAATGACTTAAAAAAATATAACCGAGCGCATGTTAATACAATGGTTAAAATAAAAAATCGACTTACATAAATGTTTTAAGCTTATAAATGTTTAAATTAAAACTACATGAAGATACTGGATGGATAAGTATTGGGAAATATTCAATGTATAGAAAAGTAAACGGTATAGTATATGTTAATTTTCAAGAAACACCTCCTTCGGTTGGAGACTTTGTTACTATATTTACTATGCCAGCAGGATTTAGACCTAGTAAGAATTTATGTTTTTCTGTTTCAGAGAATAATGCTACTCCTCAATTCAGTGCAAATATTATAGCAAAAACTACGGGAGTGATATCTTTGATTACAAGTAAGAACATACAATTTATTGGTTCATTTTCATTCCCAACAGATTAAAAGGAGATGATAAAGATTGTCTACAAAAAAGAAGAAAAGAATCAGAAAAACTTCCCAAATTACAGTTTTAAATGATGGCGTTATAGTTAATTCTATGGAATCTAATTCAGCTAAAGATGCTCCAAGTATAAATGCTGTTAATAGAAGTTTCTTAAATAAGAATACAGGTGGAACTATTAGTGGCAATTTGGTGCTTACAAATAACAAAACAATAAAAGGTAATACACTTGCTGGTAGAAGCCTAACTATTTTGTGCGTATATAGTGATAACAATGTATTGGTAGGATCACCTGAATTATCAATGAAAATTAGAAGTGCTACAGTACCTATTTGGGAAAATGGATCAGTAAAAAAGAAACTCCTTGTTGAAGGAGATGCTGCTTTAGGAGATACACTGCCTGTAGGCTCAGTTATCTATGTAGATAATGATGATGAATTACCCGCTGGATATGAAAAAATAGATATTATTCCACCAAAACAGCTTCTAATCAATAATGATTTTCAATGCAACCAGAGAGGGCAAAGTGAATACATTATCGAAAATAACAAGTCCTCTTACACACTAGATATGTGGAAAGTATATGCCGAAAGCAATTCAAGTTCTAAATTAACAAAATTAATGAATGGCATTAAGCTAGAGACTGATGGCGGGCAACTGTTCCAAGTATTTAATGATACTTACAAAGTTAATACTATTTCAATAAAAATTAATGTACTTCGAGGAAACCTAAGTATGAAAATTTATAATGATAATGATGGATGGCATAATGGAATAGAAAGTTTAAAAGTTGGTGTTAATAATTTTACCATAAGAGAAGAAACACCATATAAAAGAATTGGTATTTTAGCCAATGGGGAATGCACTGTTGAAATTGAATACATTGATTTATTCGAGGGCGACATTGCTTATCCCCATGTTAAAGAAGATTATGCAACAACATTAATGAAGTGTCAGCAATATATTTTTTCATACCCAAAAGACGTTGTTTTTAATAGCACTTCATTATGCTGGCAGTTAAAACCAAGAGATACCATAATATGTGACTTTCAATTACCGACAACAATGAAAGGTTTGCCAACATTCACGTATAGTGCTTTAGGCGTATTATCTAGGAATAATGCTAAACTTTATAATGTCTTTAATATGGTAGTATTTAATTTGCGAAGAAATTCAATTGACATACAGTTGAGACGTGATGAAGCGTATGATGTAGTTAATGATGAATGGTATTCAGTGATTACTACTAATTTAATAATATCCTGCGAACCACTATAGAAAGGAGGAATATTTATGGGGTATTATATAAAGAAAACAGAACAAACAGCACCAGTTCAAGCTGTTACAGAATCGAGTTTAAAAAGTGCCAGTGAAATAAATGTTCCTACTGTTAAAGCGGTTTTAGATGGATTGCATTATCCTAACCTTTTGATTAATGGTGATTTTCAATGTAATCAGAGAGAACGATCTAGTTATGCAATAAATGGCGCATACTCACTAGATATGTGGCTTATTAAGCAAGGATTGAAAGTTGACATAATCTCAAATGGCATTCGAATAACCCAAAGAGATGATGGCGCAATATTCTTGTTACAACAATTTATTCAAAGCGAAATGTTCAACAATCAAAGTTATACATTGAATATTAAATGTAGTGGAAAAGTAACTTCCGCTACATTTGTATATAATGATACAAATTATACAAGTTCATTAGATGCACCATTTATTTTTGAAAATGCAGTTATAGGAATTAAAGTATTCAATCATAATGGAAAAAAAGTTTTTCAAATTTATTTAAAAGTTAGAACATCAGATATTGAACACATTAATTTATTTAATGGTGACATTGCTTATCCTCATGTAAAAGAAGATTATGCAATAGCGTTAATGAAATGTCAAAATAAAGTTATTTTTTATGACAATATTTATAGTGATTCTAATATCACTGCCTCTCACAAGGCTAAAAATGACTTGTTGATTTATAATATATGGCTTCCGTGTGATTTGTCAGGAGCAACAGTGGCTATAGGAGAAGCTGCGGCATATGCTGGAGGAACAACAAATAGCTATACTATAAAACTTTATAGCGCAGAAGTTCTTAAAAATCGTGTAAGATTGCGATTTAAAAAAACAGATGAAAATTCTTTCCCTATTGAATCAGACACAGAGTATAACATATCAATAAGAAATTTATTAATAACTAAAGAGCCACTATAGAAAGGAGGAATATTTATGGGGTATTATATAAAGAAAACAGAACAAACAGCACCAGTTCAAGCTGTTACAGAATCGAGTTTAAAAAGTGCCAGTGAAATAAATGTTCCTACTGTTAAAGCGGTTTTAGATGGATTGCATTATCCTAACTTATTGATTAATGGTGATTTTCAATGTAATCAGAGAGGGCAAAGTAAATACATATCAAATCCCATGAAAGCCATTTATACAGTTGATATGTGGAGATTTAGTATGTTAGATAAATTAACATTGACAATAAATGAAGAATACATAACCTTTAGTAATTTAAGAGTATCATTAGCTTCTTTTACTCAAACATGCTCAGAATTAGACATGTCAAAGAAATATACATTAGTAATAAAATTCAGAAATGAAAGTCCTTATTTAATAAAAAAAGAAGCAGGACAAGTTATAAATTATGAGTTTAAGAAAGGTGTTTTTGCAAGAGTTACAGAGGGTAAACTAGTAGGAATTTCAATTAATGGTGGGATAGAAATTGATATTGAATACATCGACTTATTCGAGGGTGACATTGCTTACCCTCATGCAAAAGAAGATTATACGGTAGCTCTAATGAGGTGTCAAAGAAAATTATTAGTCTTTAATAACACACCTGTCGGAATTGGAAATTTTTACAACAATACTGTATACGCAACTATTTTTATTCCAACATCACTAGATAACGTTCCTACAATTAGTTTCAATGGCTACAGATTTATAATTGATGGAATGGATGTTGCGAATATAACAAATGTAGTATTTGGATCTATGTCACAAAATCTTATTTATGTAAAAATAACTCTAGCAAAAAGCTTTAATTCATCTATGAACGGATTGAGCGGAAGAGTAACTGCACAAGGAACAGGAAACGAATTTTTGTGTTTTTCATGCGAACCACTATAGAAAGGAGAATAAATATGTATAAAGTATATGTAAAAGTAGATGAAAACAATTGTATTACCGGGGTAGAATCGACCGCATTTTATACAGAACAAGAATTACTTGATAAAGGCTACGTCCTTATTGACGAAGGAGACAATGGCGATATTTACGGTCATGCACAGCCTAACTATTTAACAAGTAAATACGGAAAACCCTGCTATGATGACGGTTTTAAACCCAATTTTAAATGTGTTAGTGGTGAAGTAATTGCGCTTACTGATGAAGAAAAAGCAGCGTTATTCCCACCCATAAAGCCATTACCGACATCAGATGAAATTCAAAATGAGTTCAACATTGATGTGGACTATCGCTTATCATGTTTAGAATTAGGATTAATTTAGGAGGATAAAAATGAATACATATGAAATGTTAAAGAAGGCAATTACAGCAAAGAAAAATCGAGGAAGTCTAACAGAAAAATACATCCAAGACACGCAGAGTAAAATGGATGTATTTTTAATGGCAGATCGTATCAGTGAAGAACAGTACGCAGAACTAAATACTATGTTCAACGCATAAGTAAGTTAAGGATTCGATTCCACATCGGATCCTTTTATTTTACAAAAAGGAATGAGAGAAATGAATGGATAAAATAAAATTATTTATAAGTGCTGTATGCAGCGCCTTTTTTAGTTTTTTTGGATTACTTGCAATTCCCATCTTATTATTAGTGGGATGCAATATAATTGATTGGACAACCGGATTGATGGCCGCCTACTGCAGAAATGAAAAGGTAACCAGTAAAAAATCTTTAAGTGGGATCGCTAAAAAAATTGTGATGTATATTTTAGTTTTTGTAGGATTTGTAATTGATATGTTAATTGGATATGTAACACAAAATACCTCCATTGTATTAAATTTGCCTAACATCGTATCTTGTTGTATTTGTGTATGGTTAGTACTAAACGAATTGATCAGCATCACTGAAAACTGTGAAGATATTGGTGTAAGCATTCCCTTTTTAAGCCCCATTGTCAAGCTAATCAAGGGAAAAATTGAAGAAACAGTAAGGATTGAGGAAAGATAAGATGAGTTTATATGGAATAGATATTTCGAGTTGGCAAAGTGATCTCGACATAAATCAAATTGCCTGTGATTTTATTATTGTTAAAGCAACGGAAGGAATTGAGTATGTAAATCCTGCTTTTAATAAACATGCACAACAAACCGTCAATTCTAAAAAGAAACTAGGATTTTACCATTATGCTCAAAACAGATTATTTTCTGCTGAGGAAGAAGCCGATTTTTTCCTTAAAACAGCTCAAGAATATTTTTATAAAGGGGTTCCAATTTTGGATTGGGAAGAAAATACTCAAGATGTTGAATGGGCGTTTATCTGGCTCCAACGTATTGAACAGGCTACCGGAGTTAAGCCAATAATTTATATGTCAGAAAGTGTAGTTAATCAACATGACTGGTCAAGCATTGCGAATCATGGATATGGACTATGGGTTGCAAAATATAAAGACTATACACCAAATTTTAATTTTGATACAACCGCTATGAGTAATCCGCCAGCAGTTATGCATTGGCCTTTTTATGCAATGTGGCAGTTTACTTCTGTTGGACAAATCGATGGGTATCTTGGCAATCTGGATTGCAATATTTTTTATGGAGATCAAACAGCATGGGATCAGTATACTAAAAAGAAAGAGAACAGTTTTGAAGATATTGCCACGTCAACTAACCCCTCATTTAAGATTGGAGACAAAGTTAGATTCAGCACTTGTTATCAATCTGCTTATGACAATATCGAAAAACATTTAGACGCTTCTATGATGCTTAAAGATCAAGGTGTTATTACAGCCATCTATCCTAATACCAATAATCCATATTTATTAGATGATGGATTATGTTTCGTTAACGATGGCGATATTCGAGAGGTTTTAAACTCAGCCTCCCCATCTAAAGTCACATTCCCGCAGTCTGGTGGAACTTGGAATGTTTACCCACTAAATACAGCCCCAGTATATGGAAATCAGATAGGACAAATCAATCCAGGATATTACGGTGATTTAACATATACGATCGTAGATCGTCCAATGAATGATGTAGTTACAATTGATACAGAGGCATTCGGTCGAGTAAATGTTTATGCTTCATTCGATGATGGAGTCCGATTTAATTAATTTTAATGGTTAGAAAGATAAATTCTTTCTGACCTATTTTTTTGACATTACATGGCTTTTCTGTTTTTTAAAACATACCTTCATTTATTTTCTTAATAAACATTTATACAGAGGTGTTGCACAATACTGGTATATTTTTTTGTTAATTGGTATAATAAATACATTAAGGAGGTTAGTTATGATAAAAATTGAAATCGTTCAAGACTTTATTAATCCTGATGAAGAACTTACAAAAGAAAAATGTGCCATGTATATACGACACATCAACGATACACTAAAGCAGGCTCGTGCTTCTATTTATGATTTGTTTTTAGGAGGTAAAAGTTTAAAATATGCGATCTATATTCTAGCATTCTCCATGATGCTTTACTTTATTTTTAAGCAGCCCTTTATTTTATCCTTAACCTTATTTGAGATTATAGGATACCTTCTGCTTTCTGTATCGTTAAGTGAGTATCTGACTAAAAAATTAAAAAGCAGTTTAAAGATTCAGCGTAAGTATTTTATTGATCAATTTGAAAAATTATAGTAATCTTTACCAAAGATAAAAGGATGTCCCCTAGAATCAGGAGAACATCCTTTTTACATTATTCAATACTCTTTAAAGACTCAATCATATCAATTTCATCCAAGCTCTTGCGCATGATGCGGTTGATAATAAACGTAAACAGAACTGTTAAGACTAAGGCATAGACATAACTCATTAAATCCAAAGAACGATAAAACATCGTTGCATCAATTTCTACAGTACGGATAACGAATTGATGTAGCAGAGTTCCAAACACCAATCCTAAAACAGCACCAATGCCCGACAAGAGAATATTTTCTCTAAAGACATAATCATAGACTTCTTTTGGATAAAAACCTAGCACCTTTATTGTAGCAATCTCATTCATACGTTCTTGTATGTTGATATTGGTTAAATTATATAAAACAACAAAGGCAAGTATCGCTGCCACCACAATGATGATCACCACAACAATATCGATACTTTTAATCATCGTATTAAAGTTTTCACTTGCGGTAGATATGAACTGCACACTCTTGACATGCTCCTGTTCCTTTAAAACAGTGGCAAGCGGATCTTCCAGCTCAGTATTATTGTCTTTCATCCTGAATAAAATCTGATTGTAGGATAGTGTTTCCTTGGTCAAATCTTCATACATGGTTTTTGACATATATACATAATGTCCATAATAGTTTTCACAAATATTAGAAACTGTCACTGAGTATGGCTGATCATGAATAGTCAGCGTAATTTCTTCTCCTGACTTCACTTTCAATAGTTCAGCAGTTTTCTTACTAAGTATGACCCCATCATCTTCTAAAGGCAATTCATTGAGATCATCATCATAGTAATGCACTAAATCATTATAACGTTCTGACAATACCCTAAATGTTCCATTCAACTCTTTCGCGTGTTTCGAAGAGGTAATCGCTGTTGATTTTTCACTGATCGCCATTGCTTCCGCCACATTATATTGAGCACTGACATTATTCACTACTTCCGTTAAATTATCACTGTCGATTTCATCATCCAGGCTGACACTTCCATCAAAGTTCCATACTTCATTAAATTGTAACGGGATAATTTGTTTAATAGAATTTTTAATACCAAACCCGGTAACAATCAAAGCACTGCAGCCGGCAATCCCCGCAATAGACATAAAGAAACGTTTTTTATAGCGGAACATATTTCGGACTGTAACTTTCTGATTAAAGTTTAGACGCTTCCAAATTACATTGATCTTTTCTAAGAAGATACGTTTCCCAAGTTTCGGCGGTTTAGGACGAAGCAGCACAGCCGGATTGCTGTTTAATTCATCATAGATCACATACGCCGTAACTGCCAATGTAATGATTACCGAAATAAACAATGTTAATGGAATAATATACGGGGTTAAATGAATATGAATAGCGGCATTCACCTGATAAAGCAGACTTGTATATAAATAATAGATAATATTCGTAAAGAATACTGTACCAAAAGCAATTCCTAATATACTGGCAAAGAAAGTAGCTAATAATACATATTTAATATATAAAAGCATAACATCTTTCTTTGAATAGCCTAATGCTCTCAGCGTTCCATTTTGCAGACGCTGCTCCTCCACCATACGTGTCATCGTGGTCAGTGAGACTAAAGCCGCCACTAAAAAGAACATTAATGGGAACACCTTCGATAAAGCATCCATTGCCTGCGTATCATTTTGATAGCTGACAACCCCGGCATTTTCGTTTTTCGTCAGCGAATAGAGAACACCATCGGGAATATCCTTGATTTTCTGCTGCGCTTCATCAATCTGTATTTTCGCATCATCTAACTGCGCTTTTGCTTCTTCTAATTGCCGTGTAGTGTCAATTTCTGTATTTTCCAAAGCGGCTTCTTGCTTCTGCACTTCCAAAGAAGCCTGCTCTAATTCATTATTGGCTTTCGTTAATTCCACATTCGCATTGATCAACTGTTTAATACCATCTAATTTTGTTTGCAGGTCATCACTCATGACATTCACTTTATCTTTTAATTCTTCCAAGCTTTTATTCGCTTCCTGATTTATTTGATCTAAAGAGCCTTCAATCTGATCCTGCGGCGGCAAATCCGGAGCAACAGGTTTATCCGGCAAAGTAACGTCTACTTTTGGAATCGCATTGATCTCTTCTTGATATTGTTTGATTTTCTGATTTAAAGAGTCAATTTCTTCTCCTGCCGTAGCCGTCTGTTCATTCAGCTGATTTTGTGCATCTAATAACTGCTTTTTATTTTCAATGATCGCTATTTTACCTTCCAGCAATTGAATCTTAGCATTATTGATCGTCTTAGTGAATTCCTCTTTATTGCGATTATATTCCTCTAATCCATCTTCATATTCTTTTAACGGACCACTCAGCTCCTCTTCATAGCGTCCGACAATTTCTTTTTTTGTCTTTACCAAATCATTTTGCAGCATGTCTGTAATATTCGCTTTAACCGTGCGGGTCACATCGTCATACTGATCATCGAAATAGCCAATTGTCTGACTTGCTTCATACCCCACCACAATTTCATTATATATATTTTCATGATTGCGCAGATCTCCTAATTCACTTGGGATCGCAAGCGTTTTTATGTCATTGTTTCTTGCGATAATAAACCCTTCATTTTCAGCATTCGTATAAGAGTTTGTTCCTCTTTGAATATTTGAAATATAACGGGAGTCATGAATAATACCTACCACTTTCAAATTCAATTCACCAGTATCATTTTGAATGGTGATTGTTTTATCCAATAAATCTAAATCTTCAAGGCGTGCATCAATGAGACATTCACCATCATTTTCAATGTTGCGTCCCTCGATAATATCAGGCGCATAAAACTTCTGAGTCTGTCCATGAGCAATCACATTTACTTCTTTTTTCAAGTCTTCCTGTTTTAATACAACATCTGTGCGATAGGCTCCCTCAATCTTGCTGACTCCTTCGATAGCAGCAATTTTATCGATATCTGTCTGAGTAAAGCCAAAAGACGAAATAAGATTTAAATCTCCATATTCATGCTGTTTTAAATAAGCATCCATCGATTTTTGCATTGTTATCGGGGTATTTCTTAATCCGGCAAAAAAGGCGGCACCTAAAAAAACGATGACAAAGATAGAAAGAAAACGAGATTTTGTTTTTCTAAGACCTCTTCTAAAAACCAGTTGATAAGCTTTTTTCTTCATCTTACCACTCAATCAAATCTATCGAAGTAGGTTCCGGATTCAATTCCATATCTTCTACTTTCCCATTTTTCAGATGAATGACACGATCTGCCATCGGTGCAATGGCTAAGTTATGTGTGATCACGACAACTGTCATTTTATAGCGATCCGCCATCTCTCTTAATAATTTTAAAATAGTTTTACCGGTTTTATAGTCTAAAGCGCCTGTTGGTTCGTCACAAAGAAGGAGTTTTGGGTTTTTAGCAATCGCTCTGGCAATCGCTACACGCTGCTGCTCCCCGCCAGAAAGCTGTGCCGGGAAGTTCGCCTTACGTTCATCCAACCCCACACGATCCATAACCTCGTTGGAATCCAACGGATTTTTACAAATCTGAGAAGCTAATTCTACGTTTTCCAAAGCCGTTAAATTTTGGATCAGATTATAAAATTGGAACACAAAGCCAATATCATCACGACGGTATTTAGTCAGCTGCTGCTGATCAAAACCGGCAATATTCGTATCATCCACATAGATCGTTCCGCTGGTTGGTGAATCCATCCCTCCTAAAAGATTTAGGATCGTTGTTTTCCCTGCTCCGGAAGCTCCTACGATCACCACAAACTCTCCTTGATTAATTTCAAAGTTAACGCCATCACTGGCATTAATTGTCACTTCCCCCATGACATAAGACTTTTTAACGTCTTTAAATTCAATAAATGAGCGCATATTCATCCTCGCTTTCTTTCTTCTATCATGTTAATATAATAGCATAAAACCCAATTAGATTAAAGGAAGGATACCTATGAAAATAATTATTATGAGTGATTCTCATCTGAAAAATGAAACGGTGATGGCCATTATCGCCCATCATCCGGATGCCGATTATTACATTCACTGTGGTGATGTCGGAAAGCCGATTGATCAAAAAAGCATTCCTAATTTCTATATTGTCAAAGGAAACAATGACTATAGTGATTTTCCTAAAGAACTGCTGCTGACAATAGATCATAAACAGTTTTTTATCACTCATGGCGATGCCTATCAGGTTGATCTTGGCTTAGATGAACTCTGTCGTGCCGCACAAAAAAAGCAGGTGGATTATGTTTTATACGGTCATACTCATCATCCCTGTAAGCAAGTGATTGATTCTATTACCTTCATCAATCCCGGCAGTGTAACTTTTCCTCGCGGCGGGCAGATCTTTGTTCCCAGCTACTGTATTTTAGAAAATAATGAAACTCATTTTTACCATGCCAAAACATTTGAAAGCATCGATCATTTATTTGAGCCTAAAAAAAGAACCTCTTTATTCAAAAGGCTCTTTGGCAAATAATTATTTTTCAATTAAATAGTCATATTTTTCAACTGCTTCGGTTTCTCCCAAGACAAGGAAATGATCCCCGTCTTCAATCACGTAATTTGGATCTACAGATAATACCAATTTTTCCTGATTCGCATAACGAATCGCAAGAATATTCATTTTATAGGCAGAACGAACATTTAATGTCTTTAGAGTTTTGCCAATCCAGCTCGCCGGAGCTTTCATTTCAATGATACTGTAATCATTATCGACTTCAATAATATCGATAATGTTTTTTCTTACCAAGCTTTTTGCGACACGTTCTCCCATTTCTTTTTCAGAACGCACCACACGATCCGCTCCGATCTTCAATAAGATCTGCATGAACTGCTTGTTTTTTGCTTTGGCTAAAACATAAGGAACGCCAAGCTCTTTCACATTCATTACTGAAAGCATGCTTTCTTCTAAATGATTCCCAATCGCTACAATAACGGTATCGAACTCACCAATTCCTAAGCTACGCAATTCATTAATATCTGTCGCATCTGCCTGAACCGCTTTTGTGACAGTGTCGGCAATACGTTCCACACAAGTGATATCACGATCGACTGCTAATACTTCATACCCCATTTTAGCTAAGCTTGAGGCAATCGTTGAACCAAATACACCTAGACCGATAACTGCAAATTGTTTTCTTTTGTTTGACATAATTCTTCCCTACCCTATAATAATTTCACCTTTTGGGAATACCATATTCCCAGTATTTTTTTGTGATTTTCTCATGAATGACAGCATCATGGTAATTGGTCCAATACGTCCAATATACATTAAAATAATGATGACAATTTTTCCGACATCACTTAATGATGGTGTCAGACCAGCAGTTAACCCCACTGTCGCAAAACCTGAAAAAGCTTCAAAACATAGATCGATAAAGCTTTGTTCTTCCGTAATCGTTAAACAGAATAACCCGACAACGACTAATGCTAAAGAAAAGATGAAGATACATAAAGAACGCTTTAAGAAGTCAATTTCGATACGTCGTTTAAAGACATTGACATTATCGTCTCCTTTAAACAATGATTTTAAAGTAATCATGATGACTGCGAATGTGACTGTTTTTACCCCACCGGCTGTTCCGGCAGGTGATCCACCGATAAACATATAAATACACATAATAAATTTAGTAGCGACCGTCAACTGAGCGCAGTCAATGGTTGCAAATCCAGCGGTTCTCAATGTAGTGGATTGGAAGAAGGCTCCCATCAGCTTATAGCCGCCATCCATACCGCCAATCGTATTTGGATTTTTGTATTCTAATAAATAGACAAGAATAGTTCCGCTGATTAATAAAAAGACAGTTGTCGTTAATACCAGTTTAGAATGCAGTTCTAATGATTTAAAGATACGCACTGCCGATTTACGAAATGAATAGCCTTCTTTTATTTTATTGGCAATATCAAACCATACACAGAATCCTAACCCCCCCATAATAATTAAAATACAGATCGTAAAATTAATAATAAGATTATTCTGATATGGTACTAAGCTGCTTGCTCCAATAATATCAAATCCGGCATTACAGAATGCAGATATGGAATGAAATACTCCCATATAGAGTCCTTTAAACAACCCATAATCCGGAATAAACTGACTGCATAAAAGCAATGCTCCGATTCCTTCAAAAAGGAAAGTGTAAATCACGATATTCCTTAAAAAATGAGACAGGTTGTTTAACGAATTCACATTCAGTGCTTCTTGAACTACTAATTTTGATGTAAACGATAAACGTTTTCTTGCTTTGACATAAATCAATGTCATAAACGTCAAAAAGCCTAAACCACCGATCTGAATCAGACATAGAATGACAATTTGTCCGAACAGAGAATACTGATCGACTGTCGGATAAGGAACCAGTCCTGTCACACAGGTTGCAGATGTTGCAACAAACAGATGATCCAAATATCTTGCCGGTGTTCCATTGTTGGCAATAGGCAAAGTCAGCAAAAGTGAACCGATAAAGATCACAGCTAAAAAGCTTAATGCAATTTGGCGCGTAGGCTTAATCATTCTTTTCTTTTTGCCTCGGACGATAACCTCTTTCATAAAAGCCTCCCTATAGATTTTTATCTGCGATGATGATCTGGGCACATTTAATGCCGTCGATCGCAGATGTCATAATTCCCCCGGCAGCACCTGCTCCTTCACCAATAGGATAGATATTGCCTATGTTGCACTGATAGTTTTCATCACGAACGATTTTAACAGGTGACGAGCTTCGACTCTCCACAGCCGTTAAAATAGCGTCTTCATTGGAAAACCCTTTAATCTTTTTATCAAAAGCGCGCAGTCCATCGCGCATTGCTTCACATATATAGGTTGGAAATAATTCCCATAGATTAGCAAACACAATCCCCGGCTGATAGCTTGGGATCACTTTACCGTAATGATCTGATGTTTTTTTCTCCATAAAATCTTTTACTAACTGAGCTGGGGCATGATAATTTCCGCCCCCTAGTTCAAACGCTTTTTGCTCTAACTGAATTTGGAAGTTCATTCCCGCAAACACATCTTCACCCTCGAAATCTTCTGGCAAAACAGAAACCAAAACCGCACTGTTTGCATTGTCACCATCACGAGCAAACTCACTCATCCCGTTTGTCACAACACCGCCTTCTTCAGAACTGCTGGCGACAACATAACCACCGGGACACATACAGAAAGTGTAAACACCTCTGCCGTTTTTATCATGATAAGCCAGCTTGTAATCCGCAGCTTTTAGCGGCAGATCATCACGCTTATATTGATTATGATTGATCAACGCTTGTTTATGCTCTATTCTTGCACCTACTGCAAACGGCTTTCTTCTCATTTTAATCCCGCGTTTATATAATAAACGATAAGTATCGCGAGCCGAATGTCCTAATGCCAATACTAAGTGATCACAGTATAGTGTTTGTCGCTGACCGTCTTTTAAAACAGTGATGCTTTTAACTTGTCCGTTTTTTTCTTCAAAATCGATAAAAGTGGTTTCAAAAAGCACCTGTCCGCCAAGAGAAAGAATGGTTTCCCGCATATTTAATACAACCTGTTCTAAATAATCGGTGCCAATATGCGCTTTTGCTTCATATAGAATTTCCTTCGGTGCCCCCGCTTTAACAAATTCTTTTAAAATATAATCTTTTCTTTTATCTTTAATATTGGATGTCAGCTTTCCATCGGAAAAGGTTCCTGCACCACCTTCACCAAACTGTACATTGCTGCTAGGATCTAATTTTCCTGTCTGCCAAAATGTCTGAATGTCCTTTTTTCTTTTTTCAACGCATTTTCCGCGTTCAATCAAAATCGGCTTCATTCCTGCATAGGCTAAAGACAACGCACAAAACAGCCCTGCCGGACCACTTCCGACCACCACCACTTTTTCATCTGATTGAACTTTCGGAATCATGAAGTCATCTTCCTGATACACGCTTAATGCCAGCTTAGAGCTATTTATTAAAGCTTGTTCATCTCCGCTGTAGCTAAAAGCAAAACTGCAGATATAATGAATATCCCTTCGACGGGCATCAATGGAACGCTTCAATAACATGACATTGCTCACGCACTTTGTCCTTACATTCAATAATTGTGAAATCAGCTTAGGGTAAGCACTTTCCGGTGTGTTTAATTTTACTTTAACGTTCGCTATTTTCAGCACGTCTATACCTCCATTAATAAGGATTGATAAATTGCTTTTGCGATCGCGTTTCCGCAGGCAAAAGCAAAATGCAGATTGTATCCGCCGCAATCTCCGGCAACATCTAATATTTCTCCGCCGGCATAAAGATGCGCAGACAATTTAGATTCAAAAGTCTCAGTATTAAATTCAGATAAATCTGCTCCGCCAATACATACCTGTGCGCTCTCTTTGCCCTTGGTACCCGTAATTTCAAAGCGATAATCTTTCAAGAATTGTACTATTGTATTTAAGTCTTTATAAGAATACTCTTTTATTCGACCATTTTCAAGATAATTAGCATATTTTTGATGGATAATGCCATTTAATTGCAATTCCCCATTTTGTTGCAGCTGCCATTTTAATTTTTCTTTTAAAAAAGAGGCTTCATATTGATCTGCGGCATCAATCCCAATCTCAATTTTTTGATCAGAATACTGCTGATAATAACGCGAAAGCTGAAGAATGCTGATACCGGATAATCCATAGTCGGTAAATAAGATTTCCCCTTTTTCTTGATGCACTTCTTTTTGAGAAGCATACAGTTTAAAAGTGCCATGAATACGCACTCCTTTTAAGCGACTATCCATGTTCCTGCAAACAAGCTGAACTAAGCTGGGAACCGTCGGATAAATATGATGTCCTAATGCTTTCAGCAGTTTAAAACCACTCCCATCACTGCCAAACTGACTGGCAGCATCTCCGCCCATGCTTAATACGACATAATCACAAACAAATTCTTCTTGATTCGTATAAAGATGATAGGTTTCTTTTTTCTTTTCCATACTTTCAACATTACATTCACAGATGATGCGGACATGATACTTTTTTAGTGCTCTTAGTAAACAAACATGTACGCTGACTGCCTGTTCACTTTGAGGATAAAGCAGATCCCCTTGATATTTACTCCACAAGCCTAATTCTTCAAAAAAAGTCTGAACATCAAAATCTTGAATCAGTGATTTCAAGGTTGAAAGACCATGTCCTTCATAATGCTTCATAGAAAGATCACGGTTCGATAAGTTGCAGCGTCCGTTTCCTGTCGCTAATAATTTTTTTCCTAATTTTTCTTTTTTCTCTAGGATTGTAACCTGTGCATCTAAGCCGTTTTCAGAGATAAATCTTCCTAAAACAGCACCGCAGACTAAGCCACAGCTGCCACCGCCAATAATCATGATTTGTTTTGTCATAGCCTCACCTCTTTGATTCTTCTATTATATACTAGATTCAGCAAAAAAAGTAGGTTATAATACGCTAGAGGTGAAAAACATGTTAAAGAATAATTATCATACCCATACATCACGCTGTCACCATGCTGTCGATGAAGATGAAGCCTATGTATTAGAAGCCATTCGTGCCGGTATTGAGACATTGGGTTTTTCTGATCATATTCCTTTTTTAAACGGACCTGAAAGTCGTATCCGCATGGATATTTCCGAAATGAACGGTTATTTAGAAAGCATTCGCTATTTAAGAGATAAATACGCAGATCAGATTCGTATTTTAGTTGGTTTTGAAGCAGAATACATCGATGATGAAATTCCTTTCTATCAATCTTTATTAAATGAAAACAAGGTAGATTATTTAATTTTTGGGAACCATCTTTATGAGGGCTATGAAACATCTTCTCAGCGTATCGAAAATGCCGCTCAGCTTCAGCAGTATGTTGATCGTGCCATTGCCGGAATGAAATCCGGTCTGTTTCAATATTTAGCCCATCCGGACCTATTCATGGTAAATATTAAGGATTTTGATGAAAACTGTGTCAAAGCAGCTGAGCAGCTCTGTCAGGCAGCTTTAGATTTAGATATGCCGATTGAATTTAACTGTGAAGGATTACGCGATCATTTAAATGGTCATATTTTTAAAAACGGTACTACGTTGGCATATCCGCATCCACAGTTTTGGAAAATAGCGGCGAAAATGAAAAATAAAGTAATCCTTGGTGCCGATGCGCATGCCAGTACGGCTGTGAATGATGAAGCTATTAAAGAAGCTATCCGTCAAACCAAAGAATTCAATTTAAATATGATCGATCATTTGGAAATCTAATTAATGATTGAAAAACAGTACATAATTCGTTATAATAAAAAAAATGTAGAAACAGAAAGGAAGATAATGATGGGAAGAGCACATGAAGTAAGAAAAGCTGCCATGGAAAAAACAGCTGCTGCAAAAGCTAAGTTGTACTCTCGTTTTGGTAAAGAAATTTATTTGATTGCTAAACAAGGCGGACCGGATACAGATGCTAACTTGGCTTTAAGACGTATTGTTGACAGAGCTAAAAAGGCACAGGTCCCTACTGATGTTATTAAAAGAGCGATCGATAAAGTAAAAAGTGGTGTAACGGAAAATTATGAAACGTTGATATATGAAGGCTATGGTCCAGGAGGATCAACCATTATCGTGGAATGCTTGACAGATAATGTCAATCGTACATTAAGTCAGGTTCGCCCTGCTTTCACTAAATCAAAGGCTAAATTAGCGGCAACCGGTGCAGTAACTTACGCCTATGATACTATTTCACTCCTTGCTTTTAAAGGATTGGATGAAGAACAAACATTAGAAGCATTGATCATGGGTGAAGTGGATGCGAAGGATATTGAAACCCAAGAAGACGGTTCAATCATCATTACCGGTGAACCGACTGATCTTTATCAGATCAAAACAGCTATTGAAACAGCTTGTCCAGATGCCGATTTTACAGTTGAGGAAATCACACGTGTTCCTCAGGATTATGTGGAATTAGCCGGAGAAGATATGGAATTATTTGAACGTTTATTAAACTTATTGAATGAATGTGATGATGTAGATACTATTTATCACAATGTTTCGAATATAGGATAAAGGAAGCAATCACTGCTTCCTTTTTTTATCTTCTTTTTAAGGCAACCGCACTTGGTGCAATCAGATGGTAGCTTCTTTCTACAATCCAGGCATTGATCTGAACAAATGGCGTAAAGCTCAGCATATAAGCATATTGATCCAATACCTCTTCTACAGTTGGATTCTCACTAAAATGAATCATGATCTTTTTAGGCGATAAGAGATCCAATTTCAATGTACGTGAATACGGATATTCTAAAAAGACAAGACGGATCATCAGGGTGTTTGGATCAGGGAACCAGCCGATCGCAGAGACATTGAACTGTTTTTCATAAAGCAGCAGTTTACTGTAGCGATAACGGCCATCCAAGCCGATCCGAATAATATTAGTCGTATAATGCTCCTGCCAATGTAAAAGCAGTTGATGGTGATCCATCACCAGTTTAAACTGATCTGCATGCCCTGATTGTTTTTCTAAGAAACGAATGGGAATCGGCAGCAAGCTCACGCCGGCTAAGCGCAAAGAGAAATTAGCATCCAAAAATTGTTCGATACGATTGGTTTCTATCCCCATTGGTTCGATAGATCCGGGAATCGCCTGATCACTTTTCTCGACTTCCTCTTCCAATACCTTTTTCCATAAATCAAATACAATCGGATAAAGTTTAGCGGTATTAAGACAGTTAGCCGTAATGACGATAAAGCATTCTTTCTCGATAGAAAATAAGACTAGCTGTCCAAAGATGCCATCAAAACGAGCTCCTGTATCTTGGGGATTCATCCAGCATAGATAACCATATCCCTGATCGTAATCGTGAGAACTGTGATGAGCACTGGTTACTTTTTTTGTCGTCATCGCTAAAAGATAGTCTAACGGCAAAACCGGATCTTTTTTAATGATCGCTTCGGCAATCCTAGACAGATCACGAGGTGATAAATAAAGTCCCCAGCCGCCAGTGTTATACCCTAAAGCACAAGTATCCCAATGAGGATGCTCAATTCCTAATGGTTCAAACAATTTTTGATATAGATATTCATTACAGGATATTCCGGTAATCTTTGTCACAATGACACTTAGAATATAAATATCCATGTTGTTGTAATGAAAATAATGTCCCGGTTCATGAGTAAACTGCTGTTTAAAATAAGCATCGATCCAATTTGGCTGAGTAAAAACAGCCTGTTCCTGTGTACTGCCCGATGTCATCGTTAAAAGATGAATCACTTTTAATTCACGCAGCGCATCACTGGCTTTTAAAAAGTATTCGGGAAAAAATTTTAATACCGCCTCATCTAAACGCAGGCGTTTATCCTCAACTAAATAGCCGATTGCTAAAGAGACAAACGATTTAGAGATGGAAAAAAGCATCTGCGGCTGTTCAAGCGTATATGGCAAAGCAGTCTGTTGATAGAGATAATCCTCTCCCTTTTTTATAATACAGCTATGCAGTTCTATTTGTTTTTCTTCAATCTGGGTTAAAAAATCATTTATGACAGACATCGCGATCACCTGTAATCTATTTTTAAACAGATTACTTTTCCTTTCATCCTTTTCATTTTAAGAAACTATTTTAATCAATAAACTAATAATTCATACCAGTATACTGGGATTTAGCTTTCTTTATCATAGCACATCTTATTTTTAAATTCATTAAAATCTCTACCATTATTTTTATACCAAATAATGAATTTATCCAAAAAACCTGATCTGAATAAAAGTTTATTCTTTTTATTTCTAAATTTGCATATGCCTAATCTTCATGAAATGGCTGAAATTGGGTAAACTAAATACTACTAATTTATTTAAAGATACGATATAATAAAGAAATGAGGTGATTTCATGAAAAAGAAAATTTGTTTAATTTTGTGTGCCTTTTTAGTACTGGTGAGTGTTGGCTGCACCAATAAACAAACCTATCCGCGCTTTACATTGAAACTCTTTTATTATGACAGTTGTTCTCGATGTACAGCGTTTAAAAATAGTGCTTTACCTGCAATACGTGAAGCTTTTGACAATAATTTCGATATTGAATACTATAATTTGGATGATGATAGTGACCAAGCTGTCTATCAGGCGATTGTGGAGCAATTGGTTGATTTTGATCAAAAATACTATGGGGAAACACCTCTGGTTGTCATTGATGAGTCCTTTGCTGTATTGGGATATAATGGAAGTAAGGAAGATCAGGAGCTGATCAAAGAAATTAAACGGGCATTAAACAATGAACCATTAGGTAGCTACTATTCAATGGGTCGATATGAATTTAAAAAAGGGGAATAGAATATGCTGATCACGGAAAGAAAAATATATATGCTGGCTGCTCGTCCCAGTCATTTAGAAGATGGACTGGAACTTCAAAAGAAAGAGCATGTGACAAATCTGCATTTTAAAAATAAAGAAAAATCAATTCAGGCGGATGTGGTCGATCATGTTCCCTATCACACCACGATTCGCTTCAATCAGCAAAATGGCATCGCCTCTTATTCTTGCGAGTGTGAGGAGTCCAAATACTTAAACGGTGCTTGTAAGCACATCATCGCTACTTTAAAGCAGGCACAAGAATTAATTGAGGAATCTCGCCGCAGTCAGGTCGAAATGGAGCGGACTTTAAATGAGATTTTGAATTGTTTTGCTGACCCTATTTTAAGTGAAACGATCATTAAACAGCCAATTAAAGTAGAAATTCATTTACAACTGAATAAACATGGCGGACATCCGATCGGTTTATTTTCATTAAAGGTCGGCTTAGATAAAATGTACGTGGTTAAAAATATCCGTGAATTCCTGCAAGCATTTGAATTCAATGAAGAAATCGAATACGGAAAAAACTTTACCCTTTATCCGGAGTATCATGAACTTCCCCAAGGTTTAAAAAACTTCTTTAAAACATTGGAGGATATTCAAGAAGAAGGACATGATCACTTTAGAACTCCTAAGGAATTACTAGTGAATGAACATTATTTAAAAAAACTGATTCGCTCTTTGAAGCATCAAACGATCTTCATAGATCCCATTGATGAAGCAAGTTATCAGGTATTTATCACTGATGACCCGTTTTCTGGATTAGTCACTATTAATGATAAAAAGAATGTGACACAGCTTGATTTAACTGAATTTAAAAAGGTTCTCCCTATCACCTCGGACTACCACTATGTTTTATATGACTACCAGATTTATCATTTGCAGAACAGTCATTTAAATACCTACATGCCTTTTTTCAGAGCCGCTGCCCTAGAGCAAAGCATTATTGAGTTTAAGGGAAAACATCGTCAGGAATTTATCGCTAAAGTTGTTCCCTTTCTGCCTAAAAGCGTCGAACAGCCGGACTCCTTGAAAGAATCCTATATTCAGTTGCCGCTTGTTGCATCATTGTATTTAGATAAAGTCGATCAGGCCATTATTGCGACTCCGATGTTTCGTTATGGCAGCTTTGAATTTAATCCCATCAAAAATAAAGAAGAAATTTTGTTAAATGATAAAATACTTATCAGGGAAATAAAAAAAGAAGAAGAACTCATTAATATATTAGATAATGCTAAATTTAAGGTTCAGCCGGAAACCCTGTATATTGATCAGGAAGATGATGTGATTGACTTTGTAGAAAAGTATTTGCCGATTCTAAAGGCCAACATGGAAATCTTCTATTCTGACAGTTTTAAATCGATCGTGAAGCGCAGAACACTCTCTTCTTCTATCCGTTATAATGAATCCTCACAACTGTTTGAAATTCGCTTCAACTATGAAGGTATTCATTTCAGCGAGCTCAAAGAAATCATGCGCAGTTATAAGCTTAAACAGAAATATTATCGTTTACTAGATGGCAGCTTCTTATCTTTAGACGATAAACAGACACAGGAATTTATTGATACGCTTTCTTATCTGGATATCTCTTTAGATAATTTAAAACAATCTAAGATCCAATTAACATTATCCGAGGCTTTATTCTTAAATAGTGCTATTGAAATTGATGACCATGATGATTACTTTGATCGTTTGATTGAAACCGTCAGCAGTCAGCAGTTAATCGATATTCAAGTCCCCAGTCAATTGCGTGAGATCATGCGTGACTATCAGATCAGTGGATACCGCTGGCTAAAAACATTGAATCAATATCATTTAGGCGGGGTTTTAGCCGATGACATGGGACTAGGGAAAACACTACAGGCAATTGCTTTCTTAGATGATGAAGCAAAGCAGGATCCTTTACCGAACCTTGTGGTATGCCCTACTTCCCTTGTTTATAACTGGGAAGATGAAATTAAACGTTTTGCACCTGATCTTCGCTATTTAATTGTTTCCGGCAATGTGGCGGCACGTAAAGACCTGATTCATCAGTTAAAAGATTATCAGGTTATTATCACGAGCTATCCTTTATTACGCAAAGATATCAGCTACTATCAGGATATTCAATTTAATCACTGCTTCTTAGATGAAGCCCAGTATGTTAAGAATCCATCATCGTTAAACGCAAAGACTGTGAAGCTTTTAAGAGCGAAAACACGCTATGCCTTAACTGGAACACCGATGGAAAATTCATTGGATGAATTGTGGTCAATCTTTGACTTCGTTATGCCGGGAATGCTTTTATCTCACTATAAATTTAGGGAAACATATGAGATCCCAATTATTAAAGATGAAAATAAAGCGGTCAAAAAGAAACTGATCAAACGTATCAAGCCCTTTATTTTAAGACGTATGAAATCGGATGTATTAACCGAATTGCCAGATAAGATCGAATCGAAGTACACGATTGATCTTTCAACCGAACAAAAAGAGCTTTATTTAGCAACATTGGAAGAAACCCGTCAATCTATCAATAAAGAAATTGCTGAAGATGGGCTGGAAAAAAGCCATATCAAGATTTTCGCAGCTTTAACTCGTCTGCGCCAGCTATGCAACCACCCTTCTTTATTCATTCAAAATTATTATGGCGGCAGTGGCAAACTCGATGCTTTAAACGAAATTATTGATGAGGCGATTGAAAATCATCATAAAATACTGATCTTTTCTCAGTTTACTTCGATGCTGCATATTATTGAAGATCAGCTTAAGATTAAAGAAATCAGTTACGGCTATCTTGATGGCAGCACGCCAATGGAAGTTCGTGGTAAATATGTCAAGGAATTCAATGACGGCGATATTCCTATTTTCCTTGTTTCTTTAAAAGCAGGAGGAACCGGCCTAAACTTAACCGGAGCCAATATCGTGATTCATGTCGATCCGTGGTGGAATCCTGCCGTTGAACAACAGGCAACCGATCGTGCCTATCGAATTGGACAAACTAAGAACGTTCAAGTGATTAAGCTCGTTACAAAAGGAACCATCGAAGAAAAGATATATGAGCTGCAGCAAAGAAAGCTGTCCCTCATTGATTCTATCATTCAGCCGGGCGAAACTTTTATTTCAAAATTAACTCAGGATGAGATCATGGATCTCTTTAAATAGACAAACCTCCACAAATAAACGTGTGGAGGTTTTCTTTATACGTTTTTTATTTTTTTCCTTCAAGAAAATAGGTAGCTTCCATATCCGCAGTAGATAAAGCAAAAGATAATGGAAACATTTCAAATGAGGCACCGACATTGCGTGGTTCTTCATTTCCGGCAAATCCCATATGATAGCGAATCGCAAAAGCCTCTTCACGAGTTAAGCGCATATATCCGGTAATGATATAGACCGATTTTTCTCCATGTCCATAAGGAATCGTATCTTCATAATCATATGAAGGGACTTGCTGCCACTTCCCATTGGCATCTTTCACATTTCTAAATCCCTTTTTATAGCAGTTAATCTTGCAGAGATCATGAAGCAAAGCTACAATCGCCATTGTTTCCTCACTGCATTGGAGCCCATAGGTCTCTTTCACCCTTGGACGCTGTAAATAATCGACTAGACAGTCATACACATTTAAGCTATGTTCAACAAGTCCTCCGGGATAAGAGCCATGAAAACGTGTTGAAGCCGGTGCCTCAAAAAAATCACAGTGGGCAGACAAAAGAAACTCCAACAGCTTATCACTTCCGGGACGATGTATATATTGTTTATAAATTGATACAAATCTCTCTTTAAAATCCATAATCCTTCTCCTCTTATAGTTAAAGGATACCAAACTTACAAAAGATGTCAAGAATTAGCCAAATAATTCTAATAAAAAAAGAGAATCAAGTTCTCTTATTTGTCATCTACGGATAAAACCGCCATGAATGCCTCCTGAGGAATCTCAACACTTCCTACAGCTTTCATACGTTTCTTTCCTTCTTTTTGTTTTTCCAGCAATTTCTTTTTACGTGTAATATCGCCGCCATAACATTTTGCCAATACGTTTTTACGCAACGCTTTGATTGTCGTTCTTGCTATAATTTTCCCTTGAATAGCTGCCTGAATAGGAACTTCAAACATCTGCTTCGGTATAATATCCTTTAGCTTTTCACAGATAATCTTACCGCGGTCATAAGCAAAATCACGATGTACAATCGAAGATAAAGCATCCACTGCTTCACCGTTTAAAAGAATATCCATCTTGACCAACTTACTTTCCTTGTAACCGCAAAGCTCATAGTCAAATGACGCATATCCCTTAGAACAAGATTTCAGTCGATCAAAGAAATCATACACAATTTCCGCCAAAGGAATTTCATATAATAAAGTCATACGTGTTTCATCCGTATATTGAATATCGATATAATCGCCGCGTTTATTCTGACACAATTCCATAATCGGTCCCACATAATCACTTGGCGTCATGATAGTTGCTTTTACATAAGGTTCTTCTAATCGACTGATTTTCTGAACATCCGGCAGCATTGATGGATTATCCACTGTTGTCATTGTCCCATCTGTTAAATAGGCATGATAAACCACGGACGGCGCTGTCGCAATTAATTCTAGACTGAATTCTCTTTCCAGCCTTTCCTGAATCACATCCATATGCAACAATCCGAGGAATCCGCATCTAAAACCAAATCCCAACGCCTGTGAAGTCTCCGGATCAAATACCAGCGCCGAATCACTCAGTTTCATCTTTTCCAAAGCTTCTCGTAAATCATTATATTTGCTGTTATCGATTGGATACAGCCCGCAATACACCATTGGATTTAATTTACGATAACCCGGTAATGGTTCACTGCACTCATTGCCAACCACCGTTACCGTATCCCCAACATTGATGTCATGAATAGACTTAATTGCCGCTGAGAACCAACCTACTTCCCCAGTCACCAGCTCATCTTTTTTCGTTTCAGCAGGCGTATGCACACCGACTTCAACAATTTCATATTCCGCATTAGATGCCATGAATCGCACTTTGTCTCCGACTTTGATCTTTCCTTCAACAATACGCACCAACACAATTACACCACGGTAAGCATCATAGTAAGAATCAAAAATCAGTGCCTTTGTAGGATGATCGACACTTCCGCTTGGCGGCGGCACCAACTGAACAATTGCTTCCAGCACTTGTTCAACATTTAAATTATTTTTAGCTGAAATCAAAGGGGCATGTTCAGCCGGCAGTCCGACGACCTCTTCAATCTCTTTGATCACACGTTCAGGATCAGCACTAGGCAAATCAATCTTATTAATAACCGGAATAATCTCTAAATCGTTATCAATCGCCAAATAAACATTCGCTAATGTCTGGGCTTCCACTCCCTGAGCAGCATCCACCACCAAAACAGCACCCTCACATGCCGCTAATGAACGTGATACTTCATAAGTAAAATCGACATGACCCGGTGTATCTATCAAATGCAATAGATAGGTTTCATTATCCGAAGCCGTATATTGTAATTGAACGGCATTTAATTTAATCGTGATGCCGCGTTCTCTTTCTAATTCCATGCTGTCGAGCAGCTGTGCCTTCATATCTCTGGTAGCCACAGCTCCGGTTAACTGTAAAATACAATCCGCTAAGGTCGACTTCCCATGATCGATATGGGCAATGATCGAAAAATTACGAATCTTTGACTGATCTATTTTCATCTTAACACCCACTTTCAGATGTTAATTATACCAAATCTTTTAATTAAACACAATAATCCTAATTATGAATCATACGATCTAAATATTTAATTTTTTCTGCCATGACATACATCTTATCAGCATGCCTCTCTAATCTTCCTTTCAGACTGAGCCAGTGACAGTCCTGAGCAAGTGCCAGCAATCGATCCGCTTCGCCCTTCCAAAGCAGACAGTCAATATGATCTTTTTCATAAAATCCATCATTATTGATAAATGCTTTTTCCACTTCAACTAATATATGCAAATATTTTTTTCCATTCAGCTGAATGAAGCCTTCTTCACTCTTATATGCTCCAATGATAATTACTTCGTTAATCATTTTTATCACCTCAGCATCACTTTAGCAAAGATCTCATGATTCGACAAACCGGATATTTTTAATATTTATAATGATTTTGTTATTTCATTTCAATAAACTCTATTCAAATTTAAAAATATGGTATTTTTTCTAAATAAAAGTTAACAATTATTAAAGGTGATATAAAATGAATAAAATTAAAAACATCAACAAAAATTATATAATTGCAGCTGTACTGTCCAATCATTTTTTCATAACCAAGTACCTGCTTTATAACCTATATACCCATGGAACGATTTATAGTTTCATGTATCTTTTTATCATATGCTTAATTATTGCCGGGTTAAGCCCGATTCTTTATCACTATACTAAAAAGAACTTTTTAAATAAGCGATCCCCCATCGTTGCCTGGATTCTAAGTATCTATTTGCTTATTTCAAGTATCCTGTCATTAATCACTTTAGGAAACTTCGTTAGTATTCACTGGCTTAATGCAACCAATCAAACCTTGATTATCGGATCGATCTTACTTCTAATCCTGTTCATTGCTTTTGTCGATGATAAAGCCGTTTATAAAACGCTGGCACTGCTATTTTTAGTATTACTCGCTATTCTTTTAATCTATGGAATTTCTAAATATCAATTCTTATCAATCGAGCATATCACAACTTACATTTCCCTATCTAAGATGAATTTTGATGTCATTATTTATTCTGTCTTTATTATTTTAGAGACCTTCTTTATCTTCTTTATTCCCAATGTCGAAGAAGCCCCTCTTACAAAAAAGAATTATTTTACCTATATCGGCTTCATGATTTTCGTCATTTTATTTGAAGGAATCATAGAGTTAAACGAATTTAATGGAATTATTCAATATGTAACCTATCCTTTCTTTGAAAGCTTCAATATTATTTACTTCGGTCAATATATCGGTTATCTTAATTTTCCCGTACTCTTCATCTATGTGATCGGATGTTTTAGTAAAATCGCACTGAATCTTAAAGTGCTGCAAAAAAACTTAGGTAAAAGCAAATGGAACGGTATTTTTATTGCCTTATGCTTTATCATTCCGGTTGCATTACTTAAAAACGCTAATGATTATGCCAACATTCGTTTATTCTTTGTTATTCCAGCTCTCATCGCTTTATTTTTAGCTTTATTGCTTTACAATCTTAAAGGAGGTTTATCGAATGGAAGAAATACAAATTCTGCAAGACCATTACCAAAAAAGCGCCGACGTCAAGTTCAAGGTTAATAAGAACTATGCATTAATCTACTGTGAGGGATTAAGCAATGTCAAAGAAGTCGAGGAAGAATTGCTGCGCCGTATTAATCGTCATATCAAATTTAATCCTACCCATCTGACTTCTTCGCTGCTCACCATTGAAGAAATCAAAGATACCTCTTTTGAAAAACTGGATGACCTTGTCTACAGCGGAATGTGTCTGCTTTATTATCATCGTCAATACTACAGTATTAATGTCATTAATGTACCAAAACGTACACCGGATCAATCCATCATTGATATTACCATTACCGGACCGCGTGACAGTTTAATTGAAAATTTGGAAACAAATGTTGCCCTGATCCGTAAACGTTTAAAAAGCTCCGATTTACACTATGAAAAGTATACGTTAGGTCAACATTCCAAGACTCAGGTCGGACTCTTATACGTTGAAGATAAATGTGATCAAAAAGTGATCGATCAAATAACTCAGCAATTAGAAAATATTAAGAACGAAGATATTGTCAGTACCGGTCAATTCCGCAATCTGATGTTTAGTAAAAAGAAAAAAATGCTGTTTCCAAGAATGACCAATACTACTCGTCCTGATTATTGTGTTTACAGCTTGCTGGCAGGTAAATTCATCTTGATCTTAGACAACTTCAACAGTGCCAATATCGGACCTGCGACTTTACCTTTATTTATTGATTTCTCAGATGATGTTAATAACCATTATCTGACAACGTTTATTACTCGCTTTCTTTACATAGCCAGCGCATTTATCGCTATTTATTTAATGCCGTTTATTTTAGCCATCTATTCCTATCATCCCCAAGAAATTCCATTTCTTTGGCTGTCCAATCTGCTCAGCATTCAAAAAGGACTGATTATGCCTGTTTATCTGGAAATTATTTTTGCGACCTTCCTATTTGAGTTATTCCGTGTAGCCGGAACTCGGTTTCCCGCCGGAATCTCTACAACACTCCTCGTTATCGGAAGTGTACTCTTAGGTCAGAACATTACTTCCAGTGGATTTATCGGCTATGATATTATGTTTCTTTCTGCTCTCTCCATTATTTGCAATTACTCTATTTCCAACAGTATCTCGTTTAACAGTGTGATTACGCTGTTTAAGGGTTTTGCCTTCTGCTGCTCCTTATTTCTAGGATTGTATGGCTTTATGATTGCTTTTATAACGATTACCATTTATATTTGTCAGCTTAAATCGTTTGGCAAAGACATGTTGGATGGCGAGATTGCTATCAGCTTAAAAGCCTTTACGAATTTATTTAAATCTGCAAACTTTGATAAAAAGGTGGAGAAAACAAGATGAAAAAAATACTCTGCTGCTTTATATTAACTTTTAGTTTATGCGGCTGTGCTGCCGATATGAAAGATATGTACAATTTAGCTTTCCCCACATCAATGGCATTAGATTTTAAAGACGAGCAGTTTGAAGTGACACTGCAGATCATTAATTCTAATTCACTTTCTAAACCTGAGTTAGAATCTTCCATTAATAAAGGTGAAATCTTAATCACCTCTGCTCAAGGAATGTCGATTAGTGACGCTATTCAAAAGCTGGAAAATAAGCTGCGTATGGAAATCGTTTTAACAAACATTAACACCGTCTTTCTAACAGAAAAGATGACTGCTAAAGAACCGTTTGATGCTTTTTTGAATTATTTATTGATTAATCCGGAACTGCGTTTAACGACCAGTATGTTTATTAATGACGGTGATATAAAAGACATCTTTGAGGTTAAGCACAATATTACCAGCTCCCCGTATTTTTCTTTAGTAGCCTATACCTCTCAAGACCGTATGAGTTCGTTAGAGCTTCCCGATAAAGCCTTATCAATTTTAAAAAATTACTACAATAATACGGAAGTTTCTATCATTCCCAATATGGATACCGATAAAGAGTCTACCTTATTAAGCGATGGGGAAAGCGGTGAACAATTACGTTATGATATCAAGCGGCTGACTTTACTAGATTGTCAGACATTTACAACATTTAATGTTGAAGATGTTCAGGGTTTGGAATACCTAACCAATAAAGAAAGTAAAAATGCGGTGGAATTGATCAAACAAGAAGACAGTACCATTAACTTTTTAATTGAAGGAATTAAAAAGTCAACGTTCTATAAGGATGACATGTTTCATGTGCGTTTGGATACCATTATTTCTATTGGCGCCAGTGAACTCGACATGGATGAACAGGAGATCGTCAGCCTAATTACTCAGCATATCGAGACATCGGTAAAGGAAACTTACGCAACCTTACTTGATCATGGGATTGATTACCTGCGTCTGCAAAATCTTAATAAAGATCCTTTAACAATCGACAAGATATCTTTTGAAGTCAATGTCTCATTACAGACAAAAACAAATTATTTGAAATAAAACGAGGACTGCCAATGAAACACAGGCAGTCCTTTTACGTATGAAAAATGCAGACGAATGTTTATGTCTGCATTGATATAGCGGCATCTCTTATTTTGTATAAGGTGCTAATTCGATTCTGATAAAATATCCTTGATCGTGATCACATACTGGGCAGCGTTCTGGAACAGCAGTTCCCTCATAAATGAAGCCGCAGTTTAAGCACATCCACTGACATGTCACGTTAGATACATATAACTGATTATTTTCTAATAAGGCCGCAATTTCCTGAAAGCGATCTCCATGTGTTTTTTCGATGTCAGCAATATTTTTAAAGTCCTGAGCAACTTTTAAGAATCCTTCTTGTTTTGCAATCTCGGAAAAGTTTTGATAGACATCCTGATATTCTTCATACTCGTTGTGATGGGCACTCTTTAAAAGTGAAATAACATCTTCAGAAATATCAATAGGATATCCCCCGTCAATAAAAATTGTTTCACCAGCTAGCTGCTGTAAATGGTTATAAAAAATTTCAGCATGTTCTTTTTCTTGATTGGCAGTAAATAAGAAAACATCCGCAATCATATGTTGTTTTTGCTTCACTGCCATTCCGGCAGCAAATGTGTAGCGATTTCTTGCCTGTGATTCACCGGCAAATGCACGCATTAAATTATCTTTTGTTTGACTTGTTTTAAAATCGACCATAATCATTCTCCTTTGCTCATATATTATGAACAAGATAGCAAAAATTATTCTCTGTCCCCTTAAATTAGATGATTTCTCTCTTCAAATAAAAACCAGGATCATTAAGATCCTGATCATCCTATCACAACAAATGCAACAGCATATTCTTTTTCATGAGAAATCGATATTTTAGCGTTGGGTGCATTGAGATATGGCTTCCCTAAATCATCATTTAAAACTTCGATCTGCTGAAAACTGATGGGACCAATGCCGGTTCCCAAGGCTTTTGAATAGGCTTCCTTCGCAGCAAACCGTCCGCCTAAAAACTCTAGCTTTTGCTGATCTGTCTTTTTTTGATTAAACAGCTCTCTTTCACCCGGTGTTAAAATACGTTCAATAAAATGGCGGTTATAAATATTTAATCGTTTTAAATCAACGATATCTACTCCGATCTCCATTATTCTTTCAGTTTTTTCTTTTCGTAAAGACTCATCAGTTCATCTAAAGTCATTTCATCATCGATTTCATCAATCAATGTTTTTTCTTCTCCCTGAACAGCAGAAAAATCTAATTGAAATTCTCCTGTTCTTGCTTCAATGATCTTTAACTGATTTTCTTCTTCTTTGATAATATTAGCTAAATTACGTAAGTTCTCAGTGACTGAATCCGGTTTTTTATTTTCTGTTTTTTCTTTGCTTTTTTTAACGATTATTTTTTCTGTCGACAACTCTTCATCGACTTCTACCTGTTCTTCTTGAGCCCCGTAAAAAGGTGAAATCACCGGCACTAACTGTTCTTTAAAGTTAGTTGTACGTTTCTTCTTTATCTTCTTAACCGCCGGACGATAACCAGATTCTGCTTCTTCTTTCTTTCCTGTCATCGGCGAAATAATTTCCGACATACTATAAAACGGAGTCACCGCTGTATCAATCTTCGGCTTTTTAATTTGAACTTTCTCAACCGGTTTTGTTTTTTTAGCTTCTGCTTTCACTTCTTCTTGTTCCTCATTATAAATTAATGGAGAACTGAATTTTTCCTTACGGCGCTGTTCGATGACCGGGTCAATACGTTCTTCGATTGCTTCTTCTTTTTTGAATTTTTTCATCAAATCTTTTAACGCCATTCTATTTTCCTCCCATATATTGTTTTAAAAAGGATTCTCCTACCTGATAATGGTCATCCAATACCATGATTCCTCTTACTTGCGGAGCATTGGGCAATAATAATTCCCTAGCTGAACACAGCATTCCATTCGACTTTACTTTACGCAAAGCAGAAGGTACGATCAGCAAACCGCTGGGCATCATTGTTCCCGGTGTTGCTACCACTACTTTTTGATGAAAGGCAACATTAGGTGCACCGCATACAATCTGTGTGGTCTCTTTTCCCAAATCCACCTGACAGATATGTAAATGATCCGAATCAGGGTGTTCTTCAATCGCAACAACTTGTCCTACGATCAAACGCTCCTGATCATCTTTTTCTACTTGAATTTCTTTAGCGGGATCGATCAGCTGATTGATTTTACTGATGATTTCATCTGTGATTTCAACCTGTCCGTCTTTTAAGCCTGTCATATACTTTGAAGCCTCAAAGACATTCAGCCCAATGATCTGTCCTTTTTGATCATAAAGATAACAAATATCATCGATACGTTCAGCGTGATCCGTCTGTCCGTTTTGAAAACGGCAAAGCAGGATATCTCCTACCTCTGCTTTATTGTAAAATGCATGTAATATCATCGTCACACCTACTTTACTGAATCAATAAAATTCTGAATTTCCTGTTTTGTTTTTCTTAATTTACTTACAAAACGTCCTGTCTCTACACCCTTGTCATAAGCAACAAATGATGGGATTCCCATAATATCCAAATCTTTGCATAAATCAATGAATTGATCACGATCTATTTTATAAAATTTAAATTCAGGATTATCTAATACAATCTGTCCGATAAACGGTTTTACGAAAACACAATCCGGACACCAACCAGCTGTAAACATAAAAATACTTTTTTCCTGTGTCGCTTTTTCAAAATCTTCTAAGCTTAAAATATCCATTAAATTTTCCATTGTTTTTCTCCTATCTAAAGTTCGCCTGTATTTTATATATCGGTCCATAAGGACTGAATTTTCTTTCGTACTCTGTCATGATATTGTCTTCATAGCCATCGGAATGATGAAGATCTAAGCAAATATCTTTAAAATCCATCGGATATTGATTCATGGACACAATCGAGAATTCAAACAAACCTCGGTTATCCGTTTTAAATTCAATATCGCCATCCTCTTTTAATAACAGCTTATAAATATCTAAATAGCTTCTATAAGTCAAACGACGCTTGTCATGCTTTGATTTTGGCCATGGATCACTGAAATTCAAATAGATTTTTTCTATTGAATGGGCAGGAAACAAATCCGGCAGATGAGTCGCATCAAAGCACATTAACCGAAGATTGGGAATGGCTTCCTCATTGATCAGTTTTTTTAGCGCTGCCACCAGCACACTGTCGTATTTTTCAATACCGATAAAATTGATTTGGGGATTACGCTTCGCCATTTCAATAATAAAATCGCCTTTTCCCATTCCTATTTCAATACGCAGGGGTTGGTCGTTAGTAAAAATATTTTTTAAATCGAAAAGTTCATCTGTTTTAAGAACGATCTCTCGATAATTTTCTATTAGTTCTTTCGCTTTTGGATTATTTCTTAAACGCATGTTTTCCTCCTCATAATTCTTTTTCCATTATAGCACATATCTGCTTATAATAAATTGCAAATTCTTATTTTACATCGATTTTCATAAGATTTTCCAATTCATCATTTGTCAATTCGCGATATTGTCCTTCTTCTAGCTGAGGATCTAATATTAAATGCTTCATTTTTATTCTTTTTAAATAAATAACCGTTTTGCCAACGGCTTCAAACATACGTTTAACCTGATGAAACTTCCCTTCAAATATTTCGATTTCGACTTCACTTTCTTCGTCATTTGCCGACAGAATGTTCAAATTAGCCGGCAGTGCCTTGAAATCACCTAGATCAAGTCCCTGCTTAAAGGCTGCAGCATCCTGTTCATCCACTCTTGCATTGATTTTGGCATAATAGATTTTTGAGATATGCTTTTTCGGTGACAGGATATGGTGAGCCAGCTGTCCGTCATTGGTTAAAAGCAGCAGCCCTACCGTATCAATATCCAATCGTCCCACCGGAAATAATTCATATTGCTCATAGCCTTCGATCAAATCAATAACGGTAGGATGCACCTGATCCATCGTAGCACTGATATAGCCCTGCGGCTTATTCAGCATCAAATAGACAAAACGACGATAATGAATTTCTTCATTATCGAGTAAGATTGTATCTTCTAATTCATTAACCTGATAATCATCCTTTTTGATAATATCTCCGTTAACCTGTATATGCCCTTTACGAATTAACTGTTTCATTTCTTTGCGACTTCCGACTCCGCAATGAGCCAATAATTTATCTAAACGCATCTGCTTTAAATTCCTTTGCTTAATTTTATATATTCCTGATGAAGCTGACCCTGAGAGTCTTTAAATTCAATCAAAACACGAACTTCCACTTCTTCCTTTACAGTGATTCCCGATAAATGAATTCCCTTATACGTTAAGCTATTCGCCTCTGTATACGTATCTAAATTGACCGGATCATCATAAACGCCTATGCTGGGGTAATAATCTGCCTGACTGTCATCTTTACAGACAATGCGGACATTTTCCAAACGCTCCTTAACATTCCCGATAAGTAAGTCATAGCGATAATGATCCTCTACCGGATTGACTACTAAGGTCATATCGCAATACAAAGATTCGTCTTGAAATTCATTTTGATCGTTAATGGCTTCAACAAACTGGTTATAATCCGTAAGTGACACTTGGGGGACTTCTTTTTTACAACCGCTAAGCATGAAGCAGCAGAGTATTAATATCCATATTTTCTTCATTATAACCACCTATATAAATTATATCAAAAAAAAGGGCATAGCGCCCTATATTTTATAATTCTTTCTTTCTGAATGTCGCACATTCAGTTTGTTCACAACAATGTGCTTCCTTACAATTACAATTGTGAACTGCGATTTCTTCTGCTTCACATTTACAATCGCTATTGTAAACACATTCTTTAGCTGTACAGTTAATTCTGTTCATGTTGTTCACCTCCACACAGATTAGTTTGGGCGTTCTAATCTTCATTATTCATGCATTTGTAAATTAACATGGCTGAATAGGAGTAAATCGTCTCTTCTTCCTCATCACTGTCTAAAAAAGCAGTTTGGTATTCGACTGAGAGTAAATCGTCATCCTGAATTGTTTCTAAAAATTCGTTGATTTCATCTTCAAGATCCAATTCATGACAGCAGTCAAACATCTTTACTTTTATCATTTGCATCACCGCTGGTATCATACCAATAAAATATAAAAAAATAAGTCGGATTTACGACTTATTTTCATCATTTTTTAATTATTGTGTAATTTCTATTTTGAAACAGCATTCAAATGTTTGATCAACAGGCAGGCTTACAATATCTTCCTTATCCTTCAATTCTCCTGTAAATCCGGCATCATCAGCATGAGAACGCCAAGGCTCCAACGCTAAAAGTCCGCCAACCTGACGTGTTGCCCAGATTCCTAAAAAGTTAAAGTTTTCCATATGCAGCGTTACTGCTTTATTGTGGTTGATTGATTTCAAGGAAACAGATTTTGATTTAAAATCAGTAACCACTACTGCATCATCTTTAAACATTTCCTGTCTGACAAAGAAACGTTTTTCGTTTTCTAACAATGGCTGCGTTTCTCCATTATAGACAGAATTTTCAACATCCAATAAACGACGGCTCAATGTTTCCGGCTGTTCAAATTCAACATAGTAATCATTGCTTGATTCGTTTTCATACATTGGACAAGCAAATGCCGGATGTCCGCCTACCCCAAAGTAAATCGTTTTATCATCTTTATTTTCTACTTTGATATGGCAGCTTAATGTATTCCTATCCAATGTATAGGTGACAGTTAATTTAAAGCCATATGGATATACATCTTTGAACTTTTCATTATCTAAAGTTAAAACAACACGATCCTCAGCTGTTTCTTCTACCGTAAATTCATTATGACGGGCAAAGCCATGCTGTGTTAAATGATATTCTTTCCCCTCAGCACGGTACGTATCATTGATGACTTTTCCTACGATTGGGAAAAGAATCGGCGCACTGTTTGCCCAATAAGCCTTGTCTCTTTTCCACATATAGTTCATTTGGTCTGATAATCCCACCATTTTATGAATTTCTGCTCCCTTGGGATGAATATCCACTTCTAAAAAATCATTTTTTAATGTTATCATAAGTTTCTCCTAATAGATTAATTTACCATTTACAAAGGCATGTTTTAAGCGTACCTGATCATCAAAAATAATGATGTCCGCTAATTTTCCAACAGCAATGCTGCCTAATTGATCATCGACTTTAATCGATTTAGCCGGATTTAAAGAAGCTAAACGGACAGCTTTAACAATATCAATACGGAAATAATCCATAGCATTCTTTACTGCATCATTCATACATAAGATACTTCCCGCTAAAGTCCCATCTTTTAAGCGAGCTGTTCCGTTTTCGACAGTGACTCCCTGACCGCCTAATTGATAAGTCCCCGGATCTTTCATACAGGCTTCCATAGAATCGGTAATCAATGTTAAATAATCGTCGCCTTTAGCATGGTATAAAATACGTGCTGCCGGTGCGGAAACATGATGCCCGTCTAAAATCAGCTCTGCATAAGTCTGATCACTGTCCATTGCCAACCCTACAATTCCTGGATTACGGTGATTCAATGGAGTCATGGCATTATACGTATGAGTAAAATGATCCGCCCCTAAATCAAGCAGCTTCTTTCCTTCGTCATAGGTTGCTCCGGTATGCCCTAAAGAAACAGTAATCCCTTTTTCCAGCAAGTACTTCGTTAGAGCTTCTGATCCCGGCATTTCCGGTGCTAACGATAATAATTTAACGATTGCACTGTATTCCCCTGTCATCTTATCAAACATTTCAATTGAAGGATCGACGATATATTCTCCCGGCTGAGCTCCTTTATGTTTAATATTAAAGAATGGTCCTTCCATATGTGTCCCAATGATTCTGGCTCCATTCACTTTATCCTTATTTTCAGCAATGTTTTTGATCGCCACATAAGTGCTTTCCTGAGATTGTGTCATCGTGGTTGGCAAAAAGCCGGTCACTCCGGTTTTGACATTTGATACAGACAGATTATCTAAATCTTCAAAAGTAGCATTCATCGCGTCGCTTCCGTTTTTTCCATGCGTATGCACATCGATGAATCCCGGTGAAACAAAGTGTCCCTGCGCATCAATAACTGTTGCTTCCGGATCTGTTTCATCTGTAATGTTAATGATCTTTTCATCTTGAATCCATAGATTCTTTTCTACGATCTGATCATTTAAAATAATTTTCCCGTTAACAATACAATATTTCAATTTTATCACCTCGTGTTTATTATAACAAAAAACCTATTATTAGTGTGAACAAAATGCTTGATTCCATAAAAAAAACTATCCGTTAATCGGATAGTCTCTATTCTTGAGTTTCATTCGTATGAATATCTTTAATGATCTTTTCAATTTTATTTCCATAATCTAATGATGTATCCAATAGGAAATGGAGTTCCGGTACACGCCGGATTGTTAAACGCTTCGCCAAAAGGGTGCGAATAAACCCTTTTGAACGATTCAGCGCTTCTAATCCATCACGTGTATCATAATCCTTTCCCAAAAATGTTACATAGATTTTAGCTATGGATAGATCACGTGTCACATCTACTGCCGTGATTGTACAAAATCCAATCTTTGGATCTTTAACCTCCATCTGCAGGATCTGTGTTAATTCTCTTTGAATGATCCCATTTAATTTTTCTTTCTTTAAAACCATAAAAGCCTCCAACTATCTTGCGACTTCCTGCATTTCAAATCCTTCGACAATATCGTTTTCTTTAATATCATTGTAGTTTTCGATTGTCAGACCACATTCATACCCTTGGGCAACTTCTTTTGCATCGTTTTGGAAACGTTTTAAAGAACCCAATTTTCCGGTATAAATTACAATTCCATCTCTGATCAAACGAACTCCGCAATCTCTGCGCATAAAGCCATCTGTCACGTAACATCCTGCGACTGATCCGACTTTAGACACTTTAATAACTTGTCTGATTTCTGCCTGTCCGATGATAACTTCTTCAATCTCCGGTGCAAGCATTCCCTGCATTGCCGCTTCAATTTCTTCTACCATTTTATAAATGATATTGTGCAAACGAATTTCTACGCCTTCTTCTTCCGCTTTCTTACGTACATTTGCTTCTGGTCTAACGTTAAATCCATAAATGATCGCTTGTGAAGCACTCGCTAAAAGAATATCCGATTCAGAAATACTTCCGACAGTTGAACGAATAACATTAACTCTAATTCCATCAACATCAATTTTTTCCAATGATGATTTCACTGCTTCCGCTGTTCCTTGAACGTCTGATTTTACGATGATATTCAAATCTTGAACAGCACCTTCGTTAATTTTTGAGAATAAATCATCCAATGATAAGGCACTTGTTGTTTTTCTGTCTTTATCTTGTTTTAATTTACTTCTTTCTTCTCCGACATGTCGTGACATCTTTTCAGTTTCAAACGCCATGAACTTATCTCCGGCAACTGGCACTTCATTTAATCCCGTAATTTCAACCGGTGTTGAAGGTCCGGCTTCAGTAATTTCTTTTCCTTTATCATTCAGCATCTGACGTACACGTCCATAAGCGGCACCAACAACGATTGGATCTCCCGTTCTTAACGTTCCGTTTTGTACAAGTAAAGTCGCTACAGGACCACGTCCTCTATCTAGTTTACCCTCAACTACAGTTCCATATGCATAACGTTTTGGATTCGCTTTTAAATCTGCCATTTCTGAAACAACCAAAATTGTTTCCAGCAATTCTTCAATTCCCATGTTCATTTTAGCTGAGATTTCACAATAAACAGTATCTCCGCCCCATTCTTCCGGAGTCAATCCTAAATCTGCCATCTGTGATTTAATGTTATCCGGATTTGCTCCCGGCTTATCAATTTTATTGACAGCGACAATGATTGGCACTCCTGCTGCTTTGGCATGGTCAACCGCTTCTCTTGTCTGAGGCATTACTCCGTCATCTGCCGCTACTACGATAATAACGATATCGGTTACCTGAGCACCACGCGCACGCATCGCTGTGAAAGCCTCATGTCCCGGTGTATCTAAGAACGTAATTTTCTTATCGTTGATTAAAACCTGGTAAGCACCGATATGCTGAGTGATTCCACCAAATTCACCGTCAACAACACTTGTTTTACGAATCGTATCCAACAGCGTTGTTTTTCCATGGTCAACATGTCCCATGATTGTTACAACCGGCGGACGGTTCATTAAATCATTTTCATCGTCAACAATTTCAATCTCTTCAAAATTTATTTCGCTGACTTCAATATGCTTTTTAATTTCATAACCGTATTCCATACATACCAATTCCACATTTTCATCATCCAATGAAGAATTGATTGTTACCATTTTCCCTAACATAAATAATACTTTAATAACATTTGCAGGGGTTTGATTGATTTTTTCAGCTAATTCACCAACCGTAATACCTTCTTCATAAACAACGATTCCGTCTCCTACCTTCACTTCTTCTTTTTTATTTGGCACGTTCGAAATCAATGTTTTCTTTTTAGGCGCTGTTTTTTTACCTGAACGATTTGGTCTCTTATTTTTATTCATCTTTGCCATATAACCACCTACCCTATCTTTTCTTTTAATTTTTCAGCAAATTTTTTATCCAACACAGCGATTGCCATACGATTGCTTTTACCGATGGCATTCGATAATTCTGTGCTATCACCTATTATTATATACTCAATTTTGTAATGTGTACACTTATCTATTAAACGTTTCTTCGTGTTATCACTTGCATCTTCAGCAATAATAACCAATTTCGCTGATTTATCCCGAATACTTAACAATACGCCTTCACCACTGGCGAGGTTTCTGGAGCGCATTATTAAGCCAATATAATTAAGAACGTCCTTATTCAACATTCTTCAGCAATTCCTCATAGATCGCTTCCGGCACTTTTGTTTCCAATGAGCGATCCAATGAGCCTTTTTTCTTTGCCAGTTCAATTGCTTCTTTTGATTTTTTCAGATAAGCACCACGACCGTTTTGCTTACCGCTATAATCAATAAAAACTTCGCCTTCTTTGTTTTTAACGATGCGAATCAATTCTTTTTTAGGACATTGTTCTCCCGTTGCTACACATTTTCTCAGTGGGATTTTTTTCATCTAAAACCCTCCTAATCTTCATCGTAATATTTATCAAATTCATCATAATCGATTTCTTCGTCATATTTGCTGTAGTCATCGTCGTAGTAATCTTCTTCATCATCTTCTTCAACAACTGTTTTCTTTGTTTCCTGCACAAGGGCAGCCGGTGTTTCTTCAATAATTTCTTCAACGGCTTCTTCCACTACAGCTTGTGCCGGCATCGCTTCAATGATGACCTCATTTAGATTAGATTCTTCAACGATTTCTTCTGCCACTTCTTCTACTGCTTCCACTTCTTTTGCGGTTGTTTCCGCCAGCATTTCTTCTTCGATATCTTTATATTCTTCATGTTTAACCTCTTCTAAAGAATACAATCCTTCGCTGATAGCATCGCTCAATGATTTAATATCAATCTTCCAGCCTGTTAAACGCGCCGCTAAGCGAGCATTTTGACCACGTTTACCAATTGCCAGTGACAACTGATTATCCGGTACCACAACAAAAGCAGACTTATCTTCTTCATTGATGCTGACATTAATTACATTTGATGGTGCTAAAGCATTTGATATGAAAGTTGCCGGATCTTTTGAATATTCTACGATATCAATCATTTCACCGTGTAATTCTTCAACGATATTTTTAACACGGGTTCCTTTTGGTCCAACACATGATCCGATTGGATCGATATCATCTGCTTTTGTATAAACCGCAATCTTGCTTCTTTCCCCAGCTTCTCTTGAAACCGAGAAAATTTCAACAATACCTTCATAAATTTCAGGTACTTCCATTTCAAACAAACGTTTAACTAAACCGGGTTCTGTTCTTGAAACAACGATATGTGTTCCTTTTGTCCCATGGTCTACTTCAGAAACATATACCTTTAAATGCTGTCCTTCTACCAGCTTTTCACCTGGGATCTGTTGATTTGCCGCTAAGAAAGCTCCTGTTTTACCAATATTAACAATCGCAAAACGATCTTCTACACGATCTACGATTCCGGTAATGATTTCATCTTTCTTATCAATAAATTCATTATATAAACTTTCTTTTTCAGCTTCTCTGATCTTTTGACGTAAGATTTGTTTTGTCTGCACAGCAGCTAAACGTCCAAAGATATCCGGTGATACAGCATTTTCAACCACATCTCCGATTTTATAATTAGGATTGATTTCCTGTGCTTCTTCCAATGAAAGCTCAATATCTTCATCTTCGACTTCTTCCACTACTGTTTTAATCTCATGCAGTGAAATCTTCGCTGTTTTAGGATCGATATCTACACGAACGATAGAATCCGGACTTAAATAGTTTTTCTTATAAGATTTTTCTAAAGCTTCTTTTAATGCATCTAATACGATTTCTTTTTTTATACCACGTTCATTCTCTAATATTTCTAAAGCTTCAATAAACTTTTTATTCCCAGCCATTTTGTTTTATTCCTCCTTAAAATTTGACAGCCAATCGAATAAACTTAATACGATCATAATCTATTTCTATACGTTTCTTAATGTTTTTTACTAGGTATTTTAAAAGAATGATCTGATCGTTTACTTCTAATATTGTACCATACACTTCGTCAATTCCAGCCATTGGCATTGCCAATTTGATATACACATATTTACCAATAGAATGGCTGACTTGTTCCAAGCTCTTTAACGGCTTTTCAGCTCCCGGTGAAGATACTTCTAAATAGTATTCACCCTTGATTGGGTCTGATTCATCAAGCTTCGCACTGATTTGTTCTGATACGTTTACACATGTTTCCATATCTAATGAACCATTTATTTTTTCAATAAAGATTCTTAAATACCATTCATTATTTTCTTTTTCATAAACGATTTCATCTTCATAGCACTGTGCTTCATTTAAAATCGGTTTAATCATATCAGAAATCTGTTGAATTAATTCCATCTTATCTCCCTTTCCAATAATAAAGAGTGGGTCCCCCCACTCTTTTAGATTCGTTGCTTTAGTATCTAAATGACGTAATCAATATATCATATATTTATGTAAATGTCAATTAAACACGTCTTTTTTTATAGGTTTTATCGACTATTTTTCAAACTGGCGGGATATACATCAAAAAAAGGCTGTTCTCATGGAAAAGATTAAAATTAGGATTGAATACTCATCTCTATTATTCTATGATAAAGGTAGTAAGTTTCTTTAAGTGTCATTTTCTCAACATTTACATTTATTCTATAAAAAAAGAGGTGAATTCGATAAACAAAATATAACCCTAACGGAGGAAATGTCTATGAAGCATATAAAAATAATGCTTATTTTATTAATTGTTGTTCTTCTTGGCGGCTGTTCTAGTCAGACAAAAATAAAAAGCATCCATATTGATAGTCCGGATGTCACTTTAGACCTTGATCAAAGTCAGACTTTTAAAGTTGAGATTGAACCTTCTAAAGCCAACATCGAAGAAAAAGATGTCGTTATAAGTGACACCTCACTCATTACTTTGACGAACGTCGCTGACCAATCATTGACAATTAAAGCCAGTCAAAACGAAGGAATGGCTACCCTTTACATAATGACGAATGGTGTGGAAAGCAATAAAGTGACAATCAATATAGTAGATATAAAAAAAGCCAAAGAAAAAGTTACACAAGAAGAAAAGGAAGCCAAAGAAGCGGCAGAAAAGGAAAAGCAGGAGGCGGAAGCGGCGGCCAAAGCACTGGAAGAACAAAAACAGGCGGAGGCAGTTCAGTCTAATGAATCCACCCCAAATAATGCTATTCCAAATACCGGCACTGTTTATCTGCCAAAGAACGGAAAAAAATATCATTCAAATCCAAATTGCAGCAATATGAAAAGTCCGCAGGCAGTCAGTCTTGAAGAAGCGCAGTCCCTAGGTTATGAGCCTTGCTCTAAATGTTATTAAAACGCAGACCAATGATCTGCGTTTTCTTATTGTTTCAATTATGTTTTAATCTTGGCAATAACTTCCTGATAATTGAGATTTTCCAGATTCACTGCATCAATTTCGATGCGCTTTCCTACTCCATTGAAATTATCCCTTTCATGATGTTGAGTGCCTTTTTAATAATCCTCAAAAGTAGAAAGAACAGGCAATATTTTTGCATTTGTTGGATAATGGTCATTGACGATATACCCAAGATGTCTTGAAGGATGTCGGCACACCGATGATAATGTCATGCCGATGTCTATCCCTTTAAAATAGAGATAATTGATTTTCTTCTTCCATTCCGGCAAAGACATTCAATTTACTCATAAATTTGATATGTGTATTATTTAAACGTGTACGTTTAATAACGTCCTCTTTTGATAAGAACGGATTAACCTTTCTAGCTTCTATCACACTGATGCCAACAGCTTCTCCCAATCCGTCAATAGCGGTAAACGGCGGAATTAAAGCTTTATCATCATCCGGATCTAAAATAAAATCGGTCGCATCAGATTTATCTAAAGAGACATTATTGAAATGGAATCCACGTTCATACATCTCCAAGGCAATTTCAAACATTCCCAGTAAGTCCTCATCCTTCTTGGTTGAATTATATTCCTGTTTACTTTTTTCAATTTCCTGTTTTCTAAGCAGAATCGCTTCTTTTCCTTTGATCATTGTTTCGATGTCATAGGCATCACAGCGCGTCGTAAAATAAACTGCGTAATACTCTCTTGGATAGTAGAGCTTCCACCAAGCCACACGAATCGCAGACAACACATAAGCCGCCGCATGGGCTTTCGGGAACATGTATTTGATCTTCTTACATGATTCAATATACCATTCCGGTACATTATATTTTTTCATTAGATTTTCATAGTCTTTTTCCGGGAAGACTTTTGGAGACTTCCCTTTACGTACACACTCCATGATATCGAAGGCATCTTTATTTGGCAGTCCTTTTTCAATTAAGTACACCATGATATCGTCACGACATCCGATAACCTCGGATAAGGTGCAGGTTCCGGATTTGATTAAGGATTCGGCATTTCCCAAATACACATCGGTTCCATGAGACAAACCGGAGATAATTAGTAAGTCATTAAAGCTTTTAGGCTGTGTCTGCTCGAGCATTCCACGTACAAACTGGGTACCAAACTCAGGCAAACCCAATGCTCCGGTCTTACAGTTTAAATAACTAAGATCAATTCCCATTGCTTTTGTTGAAGTAAAAAGGCTCATGACCTTCTCATCATTTGTCGGAATATCTTTAGGGTCAATTCCGGTTAAATCCTGCAGCATTCTTGTAACCGTTGGATCCACGTGACCTAAAATATCCAGCTTTAATACGTTATCATGGATAGCGTGAAAGTCGAAATGGGTTGTTTTCCATGACGCATTAACATCATCTGCCGGGAACTGAATCGGGGTAAAATCGTATACATCCATGTATCCGGGGATAACGATGATCCCACCGGGGTGCTGTCCGCTGGTACGTTTAACGCCGGTACAGCCCATTGCGATTCGTTCCAGTTCAGCTGAACGGATCGAATTATCAATCCCTAATAATTCGGCATATCCCTTGGCATATCCGTAAGCCGTCTTATCTGCCACAGTAGAGATGGTTCCGGCACGATACACCTTGTCTTCGCCGAACAATACCTGTGTATAGTTATGTGCTTTCCATTGATAATCTCCCGAGAAGTTCAAGTCAATATCGGGAACCTTATCCGCATTAAACCCCAGAAATGTTTCAAACGGAATATTGTGTCCGTCTCCTTTTAATGGTTTTCCGCATTTTGGACATAGCTTATCCGGCAAATCATACCCATCGGCAATCCCCTCTTCTTCAACAAATTCACTGTACTGACAATGAGGACAGTAGTAATGCGGCGCTAATGGATTCACTTCGGTTATTTCTGCCATCGTGGCAACAAAAGAAGAACCTACCGAACCACGGGAACCCACCAGATAACCGTCATCGTTTGACTTTTTAACCAGCTTATGGGCGATATAGTAAATAACCGCAAACCCATGCTTGATGATATTTCCTAATTCTCTTTCTAAACGGGCTTCAATTATTTCAGGCAGTGGATCTCCGTACATTTTATGTGCATTTTTATAGCAAAGCTCCGTCAGCAATTCATCTACTCCTTCAATTCCCGGAGTAAACAGCTGATCGTGGACAACGCTGAAATCACCATCGATCATGTCGGCAATTTTATTGGTATTTTCCACTACATATTCGTATGTTTCATTATGATCTAAATATGGATAGCATTCCATCATCTCATCGGTTGTTCGAAAGTATTGAGATGGGGTAAAAGCACGAGGATCCTTACGGTTGCACAATGGATGTGCACGACGGTTAATCCCAATCGTTGGGTTTGCAATAAAGACATCACGATAAATTTTATCAGTAGGATTCAAGAAATGTACGTCCCCTGTTGCGACAATCAATTTATTTAGTTTCTTCGCCATCCCGATTAAACGTTTTAATGAAATAATCAGATCCTCTTCACTTTGCAGATTCCCACGGTCAATGAGATGATAATAATCTGCAAACGGCTGAATTTCAATATAGTCATAGAATTTCATATATTCTTCTAGCTCGCTGTCCCCTAAGTTAAGTGCGGCTTCAAAGACATCTGAACGATAGCAGCTGCTTCCGATCAACAGACCCTCGCGGTATTCCTCCAAGACCTCTTTTGGAATACGGGCATCTCCATAATAAAATTCTGTACACGATTTTGAAATAATTTTAAATAGATTTTTTAATCCGATTTTATTTTTCACCAGTAAAGTGGCATGATAAGGGAACACCAACTGATATGTATTCATTGTTTGAAGACTGTTTAATTCATCTAAATAAGTAATTTTCTTCTTATCCATCGCATCACTGATAAGAAGATTAAACACACTGCCTAATACTTCTGCATCATAATCGGCGCGATGGGCAACTTCTTCATCATAGCCTACCTTGTAATGACGGGCGACAGTTCCCAAACGATAGGATTTCATTGGTTTCATGATTGCTCTAGCTAAAGGCAGGGAATCGATATAAGGATTATGAATCAATTCCATATTGTGACGTTTGCAGGCTTCATTCAAGAAACCAACGTCAAAGGTCGCATTATGAGCTACGATGATATCATCACCAAAGAATGCTTTAATGGTTGGCAAAAATTCCTTGATGGTAGGGGCATCTTTGACCATTTCATTTGTAATGCTGGTCAGCTGGGTAATTTTTGCACTGATTTCTTTTTCCGGATTAATAAATGACTGCAAGCGGTCAATTACTTCACCGTTTCGAATCTTCACTGCCCCAAATTCTGTAATGCCATCATGAATTACAGACAGCCCGGTTGTTTCTAAGTCGAAAGAAACATACACAGCATCACGCAGCGGCACTTTTGCTGCATTGCGGACAATATGTAAAGTAGGATCAATCATATTGACCTCACAGCCATACAGCATCTTAATTCCGGCTTTGCTGGCTGCCTGCTGAGCTTCCGGGAAAGATTGCACATTCCCGTGGTCTGTAATCGCAATCGCCGGATGTCCCCATTTTGCTGCTTGATCAATGTAATCACTGACATTGGCAATCCCGTCCATCGTAGACATCTTAGAATGCATATGCAGTTCTACACGTTTCTTTTCTGCTTTGTCTGTTCGTGCCAGTGGTGCCGGAATGATTTCCAGCTGATTTGCCATCATAACGGTTTCTCTGGCGAAGCTGTCAAACTTCACTTCACCAATAACTTTGATCCAAACCCCTTTTTTCACTTCATTCAAAGCATCTAAATCTTGACGGGCATTTTCGAAACGTTTGCACATGATAGAATCAGTGTAATCGGTGAGCCAAATCGACTGAATATGTTTTCCTGAACGAATCTTTGTTAATTCTACTTTAAAGACATAACCTTGAACGCTGACATTAGGAAGATCTCCGTTAATTTCATTCAGCTTTAAAGCAATGACATCATTGAATTTCTTGGAATTATAAGGTACATACTTATTTTCCTTTTTCGTAGGTGCAATCGGTGTCGGCTTAATATAGACTTCCTGTGTACGCTGAGTCTCCATCTCTGCCAGCATTCTTTGATAATCCGGATTTTCTTTATTCACATAGAAATCAATAAATAAATCAATTCCTAGGGTATGAAAGAATTCATTAAGCTTTGGCTTTAATGGTTCGATGCTGTTCAGCTGAATTTCATTGACCAGTTCGATTCGTAAAAGATCACGATCTAATTGAATCTGAGATGGTTCCACACAGCCTAGCTGCGGATAATCCTGAGCATGATGCTTGCAGAAATACAGGAAATAATTGGCAATATCATCTTCACGGTAAAATAATTTATTTAAACTGAATAGAAAATCACAGGGATATGGGAAACGATCCAAATGGGATTGCAGTTCAATAAATTCATGATAATCCAGTAAGGATTCTAAACGGATATGAAAGGTAAAGGCATCATGTTCGATCTCTACTTTTTCAATCACCGCAGTTTCTTTTAATTGTGTTGTGTTTTCTAATTGCAGTTGTTCTAAAAGAATCTCCATTTTATTCATAATATATCCCCTCCAAAAAAATAAGCACCATCGTGCTTATTAAAATAATCGCGTAATATCATTGACTGTGACAATTATCATCAAGCCAAACACTAAGGCTAATCCAGCCAGCTGCAATGCATATCGGAACTTGACCGGTATATCCCTTCCAATTGCTTTTTCCACAACAGCAAATAAGACCTGACTTCCGTCCAATCCCGGAATCGGCAGGAGGTTAAATACCCCAATATTGATTCCCAGCATAGATACTAATAATAAGACATTGGCAAAATTTCCCGACTGAGTTACTTCCCCAACAACATTATATATGCCAACCGGACCAGACAACTGCCCGATAGTTTCTTTTGAATTGGTAATCAGTTTTCCTAAAGTCGAAAAGACCAGTAAAGAAGCATCTTTAAAATAATTAGCACCGTATTCCACGCTTTCTACAAACGTCAAGCGACGTGTTGTAGGTGAAACACCAAGGAAATAACTGTCTGTTTCTGAACGATATGTTGCATTGACATTATAATCAAAGGTTGTATGATCTCTTTCAATTGTCACTTTTAAGGCTAAAGTTTCTCCGCTGTAATTATTTTGACTTTTACTTAAAGCCCCTTGCAAGTCTGAATAAGAACCAATTAAAAACTGTTTGCCGCTGTCAACAACGGTAATTTTATTGATCGTATCCTCCGCCTGAATTCCAGCTGTCATCGCTGGAGAATTGTCAACTACTTTTCCAATCGTTGAGGAGTTGCTTTGAACGGGTACAGAAATCGCATATACAGCGACAATGATGATAAATGCAGATAAGAAATTCATGAAAACCCCAGACAAATACACAACGACCTGCTTCCATGTCGCAATTCCTTTTAAGGTACGCTCAAAAGGAACATCTTTCATATCTTCATTTTCTTCCTGATCTGCTTCACCGGCCATAGCAACGAATCCACCGATCGGTAAGGCTCTTAATTCATAATTCGTTTCACCGATCTTCTTTGACCATAGTTTTGGTCCCATCCCAATTGAGAACTGACCACAGTAAACACCAAAATGCTTTGCGGCAATAAAATGTCCCAGTTCATGAATGGTAATAATAAATCCTAATACTAGGATAAAAACAATAAAGATTAATATATGTTGCATTACTTTCCTCCTATTTGTGCTAAGACGTGTTCTCTTGCCCAACGATCGATTTCCAGCAATTCTTCAATTGTCGGATCTTCAACCCATTGATGATCTTTCAACGCACTTTCCACTAATTCTTCAATCTGTAAGAATTCGATTTGATCATTTAAAAACAAACTGACAGCCTGTTCATTTGCCCCGTTTAACACACAAGGCATACTTCCCCCTTTGCGTCCGGCTTCGAAAGCAAGACGTAAAGCTCTATAACGGTCAAGATCCGGTTTTCTGAAATGCAGAGCCCCGATTTCATCTAAGTGTAAACGTTTCGCATGACTGATTTCAAAACGCTCCGGATAAGTCAAAGCATATTGGATCGGCAGACGCATATCCGGTGTACCTAATTGTGCAATGATGGCAGTATCATTATATTCCACCATCGAATGAATAATACTTTCCGGATGAATATACACTATAATATCATCATAATCCATATCAAACAACCATTTCGCCTCGATCACTTCAAAGCCTTTATTAAACATAGTTGCAGAATCAATCGTAATTTTTGCGCCCATAGACCAATTAGGATGACAAAGCGCCTCTTTTTTGCTTACTCCCACTAACTCATCACGGGTTTTATCGCGAAAACTTCCTCCTGAAGCCGTAATTATCAGTTTATGAATCTGGGAGTGTTTTTCACCGTTTAAAGACTGAAAAATAGCGGAATGTTCACTATCGACCGGCAATAATTGAACTCCATATTCTTTTACTAAACGAGTGATGATATGTCCTCCCACAACTAATGTTTCCTTATTGGCAAGGGCAATATCTTTATGTTTTTTTATCGCTTCGATTGTCGGTACCATCCCAACAAATCCAACTACTGCATTTAATACTAAACTAATTTCCTTCAGCGTCGCAATTTTAATCAATCCTTCATCGCCATAATAAATCGTTAACAATGGATATTGACTTTGTAATTGCTGGGCATCTTTTTGATCTATCACACACACATATTTAGGGTGGACTGTTTCAATGACTTCTATCAGCTTTTCAATATTATGGCCGGCAGAAACCCCGATAATTTGAAATAAGTCAGGATGATTTTTCACGACATCAACGGTCTGCATACCAATCGAACCGGTTACGCCTAATACAGATAATGTTTTCATATAAAACTCCTTATAATAAGAAATAGGTAACAAATAAAGCAAATACTAAACAGTTAAATAACAGACTGTCAATACGATCTAAAATTCCACCATGACCAGGCAGCAGATTTGAAAAATCTTTAATCTTAAAATAGCGTTTTACACTGCTGAATGTCAAATCGCCGACCTGAGCAGTCAACGTTAAAATAAAAGCCAGAAACGCACTTTGCAGAAGTGTCAGATCTAAAGGATTAAAATAAACGAACACTGTCGCTAAAAGCGTTCCTAATACTATTCCGCCAATCGATCCCTCAATCGTCTTTTTAGGAGACAATCTGGGAATTAATTTATGCTTTCCTAAAGTAACTCCGGCAAAATAAGCTCCCGTATCACTTCCATAAGTCGCAATCGCAATAAACAAAATCGATGAAAAGCCAAATTTCAAACGAATATTCAATATGCAATGAAGTCCTATGCAGACAAAGGTTGTGAAACCTAAAAGAAAATTAATTTTTCCAATATCCAAACATTCCAGTACCATGCTTAACGTAAACAGCACAACAGCAAACAGTACGATCGCATAACTACTCACAAAAAACATTGAATCATCGATAAAGACAATATAAAACGCATAAAGATAGGCAACGATATCTAAAAAGATATTCCAAGTTGAAATATGCATGATCTTTAGCAATTCATAGATTGCAAGTGCCGTGATAACGCCAATCAGAAGCGTAAAAATCTTTCCGCCGATAACAGCAGCCGGAATGACGACTGCCATTAGGATCAAAGCGGTGATAATACGCTGCTTCATTATTTTAAGCCTCCGTAACGGCGATCACATTTTTGATAATGATCCAGCGCTTTATATAATTCTTCAACCCCAAAATCAGGCCAGTAAACATCACTGAAATACATTTCTGCGTACGCCATCTGCCACAGCATAAAGTTAGACAGACGACATTCTCCGCTTGTTCGGATCATATAATCCAACGGCGGAAGATCAGCACTCATTAAATAGGTTTCAAACAGCTCTTCGTTGATTTCCTCTTCGCTGATAGCACCCTCTTTAACATCCTTCACAATATCTTTAACCGCCCCTATGATTTCATCCTGTGATCCATAAATAAAAGCAAAACAAAGGATTAATCCCGTATTGTTTTTTGTCTGTTCAACAGAATCTAATATGACTTCTCGCGTTGATTCCGGTGCTTTTTCAATATGACCGATATAGCGCACTTGAATATTGTTCTCTAAGAAATCTTTTAGGTAGATTTTGAAGAATTCCTTAGGTAATTTAAAAATAAAATCCACTTCGCTTTGCGGTCTTTTGAAATTTTCCGTTGAAAACGCATAAACCGTCATTGCTTTAATCCCTAAACGATTAGCTTCTAAAGCTAAAGTACGAATATTTTTCGTCCCCTCATGATGCCCGTAAGTCCTCGGCATTCCTCTTTTTTTAGCCCAGCGTCCATTACCATCCATAATAAACGCAATGTGCTGGGGAATCAATTCATCAATTAATTCTATATTACTTTCATCTTTTCTTTTAAAAAGCATTGTCCACACCTCACAGTTATTGGTATTATACCATAGTTTTATTTTAAACAAAAAGAAAAAGATGTAAATACTACATCTTAAACGGTCATAATATCTTTTTCTTTAACTGCTGCGATTTCATCAATCTTTTTTGTATAGCGATCTGTTTGCTTTTGAATATCCTCTTGTCCGCGTTTCTTTTCATCTTCTGAAACATCGCTCAATTTTTTGATATCATCATTAGCATCACGACGAATATTTCGGATTGCTACTTTTGCATTTTCCGCATATTTCTTGACCTGCTTAACAAATTCTTTTCTTCTTTCTTCTGTTAAGGCAGGGACATTCAAGCGGATGACAGATCCATCATTTTGAGGATTTAAGCCCAAATCAGATTCTAAAATTGCATGTTCAATATCTTTCATTGTTGAAGTATCATAAGGTTTAATCACCAATTGACGGCCTTCCTGCACACTGATGGAAGCCATTTGATTAATTGGGGTTGGTGTTCCATAATAATCAAATTGAACTCTATCCAGCATTGTCGGATTAGCACGACCGGTTCTTACCGTTGATAAATCTCTTTCATAGCTTTCAATCGCTTTATCCATTCTTTCAACTAATTCTTCTTTAATCATTGAAATCATCTTATTTTCCTCCTGAAATGATTGTTCCATTTACTTCACCAGTAACAGCTCTGGCGATATTGCCCTCTTCTTGCATATTGAAGACACATAAATCAATATCATTATCTTTACATAATGTGATCGCTGTCTGATCCATAATCTGTAAATTCTTATTTAATACATCCAAGTACGTAATGTGTTCAAAACGTGTTGCTGTCGGATCAAGCTTAGGATCCGCTGAATAGACACCGTCCACTCCGTTTTTAGCCATCAGAATAACTTCGGCGTCTACTTCTGCAGCACGTAATGCCGCAGTAGTATCGGTTGTAAAGAAAGGACTTCCTAAACCGGCACCAAAAATCACGATTCTTCCTTTTTCTAAATGTCTGACAGCTCTTCGGCGAATGTATGGTTCGGCAATTTCCTGCATTTCAATCGCAGATAGTAAGCGTGTTTCAACATTTAATGTTTCCAATGCATTTTGAACCGCTAAGCCGTTCATCACGGTTGCCAGCATTCCCATATAATCTGCGGTCGCTCTTTCCATCCCCATTTCACTGCCTACTTTACCGCGCCAAATGTTTCCACCGCCAACAACAATGGCAATTTCAACCCCTTTATTTTTAGCGTCTACGATTTCTTGAGCAATTTTTGCTACTGTTTTAGCATCAATTCCAAACTTCTGCTCTCCGGCTAAAGCTTCTCCGCTCAATTTCAATAGTACTCGATTGTATTTCATATTATGTAGTATCCTTTCTTTTTCCAATATTTGGACTCACATCTTTTTTATCTTTATCATTATACCCAAAATCGTCGCGATTTTAAGTCTTAATTAGGAATTTTAGGATAATCGTTGCTGATTTGCTTCTTATACGTCATCTTCCTAACCTTTTTAATTATACCCAATTTAATTTAGTGTTGCAACCATTTTTTAGGCAGAAACAAGCAAGAGCGTGACCGCTATTATTTCCCGTTGGTCATAAAAAAACTGCGATAGATAAGCGTCTATCACAGTTTATGCGGAATAATTATTTTCCCATCTGTTTTGCTACTTCTTCGGCAAAGTTTTCTTCTTTCTTTTCGATTCCTTCACCTACTTGGAAACGTGCCATTTCTACAACTTTTCCGTTACCAATGTATTGAGCGATTGTAACATCAGGATTTTTGATGAATTCTTGGTCAACTAAACAGATATCCTTTAAGTTTTTGTTTAAACGACCTTCTACCATTTTTTCGATGATATTTTCTGGTTTTGGTTTAGCTGCCTGTGCATTTTCTTCTAATGCCTGAGCTAATAAAACTTCTCTTTCATGCGCTAATTCTTCTGTAGGAATAGCTGTTCTATCGATGTATTTTGGTGATTGAGCCGCTACATGCATAGCAACATCTTTAGCCACTTCTTCGTTTGCACCATTGATTTTAACGATAGCACTCATTTTACCACCCATATGGCTGTAAGCTCCGAATACTTCATCACTGTTTTTGTTCATCACAGCAAATCTTCTCAAGCTTAATTTTTCTCCGATTTTTCCAGATGCTTCAGCGATGACGATTTCTAATGGTTTACCATCAACATCGATTTTTAAAGCGGCATCTAAATCAGCCGGTGCATTTTTCACCATTAAGTCTGCACATAAAGCTACTAAATCTTGGAATTCTTTATTTTTTGCTACAAAGTCAGTTTCTGAGTTTACTTCTACTAAAGCAGCTTTATCTCCATCAATTACAAATGCTGTTAACCCTTCAGCTGCAATACGATCTGCTTTTTTAGCTGCTTTTGCGATTCCTTTTTCTCTTAACCAGTCGAAAGCTTTTTCAATATCACCTTCACAAGTTTCCAAAGCTTTTTTGCAGTCCATCATCCCTGCACCTGTTTTTTCACGTAATTCTTTTACTAATGCTGCACTAATTGCCATTTTATTTTATCCTCCATTTTATTTTTAATAAAAAAGGAAAAGTAGTGATTACTTTTCCCTTCGCTGACTATTCACTGACTTTTTTTTCAGGGCTTGTTGCACTCACAGTTCTGTCATTATTTCTGTTATCGTATCTAGGACGTCTTGGACGATCATCTCTATAACGAGGTTTTCTTCTTTCGTTATTTTCAACTGAAGTGATAGCATCATTCATTGATACTTCTTTATCATCTTCATCTTTAACGTAAGCGACTGTTAAAGGTTCACCTTTTGCTTCACAGATTGCATCAGCCATAGCTGCAATAATTAATTTAACTGCTCTGATGGCATCATCATTTGCTGGGATTACGTAATCCACTTCATCAGGATCACAGTTTGTATCAACAATACCAAATACAGGAATACCTAAGATTCTTGCTTCCGCTACTGCGTTGTGTTCAGCTTTTGGATCAACAACGAATAAAGCGTTTGGTAATTTTTTCATTTCTTTAATACCACCTAAGTTCTTTTCTAACTTAGCGGCTTCTTTTTTAAGTAAGATGACTTCTTTTTTAGGTAATACATCAAAAGTTCCGTCAGCTTCCATTTTTTCTAATTCTTTTAATCTTCTGATTCTTTTTTGGATAGTTTTGAAGTTTGTTAAAGTTCCACCTAACCATCTGCTGTTTACATAGAAAGATTCAGATCTTAATGATTCTTCTCTTACAGCTTCTTGAGCTTGTTTCTTAGTACCTACGAACAGTACTTTTCCACCTTTAGCGGCGATTTCACCCATTGCTTTGTAAGCTTCATCAATTTTCTTAGATGATTTTTGCAAATCGATGATGTAAATCCCGTTTCTTGATGTAAAGATGTAAGGCGCCATTTTTGGGTTCCATCTTTTTGTTTGATGTCCAAAATGAACACCAACTTCAAGTAATTTTTTCATTGAAATTACAGACATAGTAACTTCCTCCTTTTGTTTTTTTCCTCCACCACTTCCAACGGCTATCACCTTTTGGCACTCGATAGTCGAATCCATGATGTGTGTATTTTTTTAATACCTTGTTGATTATATTATAAAATAGTGAACTTGTCAATCTTTATCTTTCCCTTTTAATGGGCTTTTATTCGCTAAAGGATGTGCAGACATATATGTTTTTTTCAATTTATCCATAGTAACATGCGTATATATTTGGGTAGAAGATAAATCAGCGTGTCCCATCATCTCCTGAACGATGCGGATATCTGCTCCCTGATCCAATAAATGTGTAGCAAAAGTGTGACGCAGCATATGCGGATGCACCTTCTTTTTTAAAGGCGAATTCAAGGACACTTTTTCTAGCATGTCATAAACTCCGCGCTCTGTTATTTTACCACCATATTGATTCACAAATAAATACGGATGATCTTCGTTTTTCTTTTCCATCAATTCTTTTCGTGTATCTTCTATGTATTCTTCCATATATTGCTGACAGATCGGATTAAACGGCACATAGCGGGTCTTTCCGCCCTTTCCCTTTACCACGATCAGTCCCTGATCAAAATCAATGTCTGTCAGCTTAACATTAATCGCTTCGCTGACCCTTAATCCGGTTGCATACATCAATTCAATGATCATCTGATTGCGTTTCCCTAATGGTTTAGAAAGATCAATACTGTCGATCAAGGCTTCAAATTCATCATAGTAAAGAAACTCCGGCATCTTTTTTATAATTTTCGGCTGCGACACTAAAGCAAATGGGTTCACTTGAATAATATCATTTTCCAGCAGATAAGCAAAAAAGCAGCGCAGCACACTGATATGATGACGAATCGATAAATTAGACAGTTCATGATCATGCAGATAAACAATATACCCGCGAACATGAGGATAGGTGATCTGATCAAAGCTGTCGAAAGCCTCTTTTTTGCAGTAAAGATAAAACTGTTCAATATCATTGGAATAGGTCTTAATCGTTAATTTAGAATACTGTTTGAGATTCGTTAAATAATTTAGATAATGATCAATCCATTCTTTCATTGTCTTTACCTAATTGTTCCTTCATGACTTCAATCGCACGTGCGGCATAAGCCGCCTTCTTTTCTTTCTTTTTGACTTTTGTTTCCAAATCTGGAACGATCCCAAAATTTGCCTTCATCGGCTGGAAATTCTGAGAGTCACTATGCGTGATATAGTAAGCGAGAGCACCCGTAATCGTACACGGGTCGAATGTAATCAATGGTTTTTGCTGAAGCAGTCTCGCCATGTTTCTCCCGGCTACAATACCGCTGCTGGCAGATTCCACGTAACCTTCTACTCCCGTCAGCTGCCCGGCAAAGAACAGATCATCGCGCAGGCGGTACTGATAGGTCTGTCGTAAATGAAGCGGCGAACAGATAAAAGAATTGCGATGCATAACCCCGTAGCGCACGATTTGACAATTTTCTAAGCCCGGAATCATCTGGAGGATACGTTTTTGCTCCGGCCAAGTCAGATGAGTTTGGAATCCGACAATATTATACAGACTCGCATTCGCATTATCCTGTCGCAGCTGAACGACGGCATAAGGTCGCTTTCCGTCCGGTGTTTCTAAACCAACCGGTTTCATAGGACCAAACAGTAACGTCTGATTTCCACGGCGTGCCATTTCTTCAAATGGCATACAGCCTTCAAAGAATTTTTCTTCAAAATCCTTTGGTTTTACTACCTCTGCATGGATCAAAGCATCATAAAAGCATTCAAACTGTTCCTTATCCATAGGACAGTTGATATATTCCGCTTCCCCTTTATCATAGCGTGATTTATAGTAAGCTTTCGTAAAATCAATGCTTTCCTTAGTAACGATCGGAGCGGCGGCATCAAAGAAATAGAAATAATCATCGCCTAGCAAAGCCTTAATCGCTTCACTTAACGGCTGAGACGTCAGTGGTCCGCTGGCAATAATCGTTGGCCCGTTTGGAATCTCGGTCACTTCTTCATGAACTACCTCTACTAAAGGATGATGCTTTATGTATTCTGTAACAGCACTCGAAAAACCATGACGGTCCACCGCCAGCGATCCCCCCGCAGGTACCGCATGGGCTCTTGCAAAACGGATAATGATGCTGTCCATCATTTCCATCTCCTGCTTTAATACGCCTACCGCATTTCCTAAGCCATCCGCACGCAGTGAATTTGAGCATACTAATTCAGCGAAGTTGTCTGTTTGATGCGCTTCTGTTGATTTAATTGGACGCATTTCATATAAACGAACCGGAATTCCTTCTTTAATTAATTGACAAGTAGCTTCACAGCCGGCTAATCCGGCGCCAATGACATTTACTTTTTGTTCCATAAGTTCCTCCTAAGCTAAAGAAAGGCTAAACGTTAAACGAATAGCCTTATTATTTAATAATCGTTTTACATTTTGGATAGTTGATACAGGCTTTAAATTCACCGTAACGGCCTTTTTTCAAAACCACTTCTCCTCCGCAGTTCGGACATTTCTCCCCTTCGACAATAACCGGTTCACTTTTCTTCTTTGTTGAAGCTGCGGTGCTTTTTTCTTTTTTCTTGATATGTTTGCAGGCCGGATAGTTGCTGCAGGCTTCGAAGCGGCCAAAGCGCCCCTGTTTATATATCATCGGGCTTCCGCATTCCGGACACATTTCGCCTGTTTCTTCTACCTGCACCTCCGGCTTTTTAATATAGCGGCAAGTCGGGAAATTGCTGCAGGCTACAAAGGTTCCATAGCGCCCTTTTCTTTCCACTAAGTCATGTCCGCATTCCGGACACAGCTCCCCTGTTTTCTTATCTTCAATTTTTTCCATATTTTCATAAGCTTTTTCAAGCAATGGATCAAACTGATTGCAGAAGGCTCTCAAAGCAGATACATAATTATCTTTTCCTTCTGAAATCTCGTCCAGCTCATGCTCCATATCAGCCGTATACTCTACATTAATAATAGAATCAAAATATTCCGTTAATTTATCACTGGTCAGATACCCCGATTCTGTTGGTGAAAATTTCTTGTCCTCATAGCTGACATAGCCTCTTGTCTGAATCGTATCAATAATGCTGGCATAGGTACTTGGACGCCCAATCCCTAATTCTTCAAGCGTTTTAATCAGCTTGGCTTCACTGTAACGAGCCGGCGGTTTAGTAAAGTGCTGTGTTTTTTGAATATCTTGAGAAAGCAAGGTTTCGGTCTCAATCAATTCCGGCAACAGCATATCTTCCGATTTATCATAATCACTGTAAAGTCGCAGATACCCATCAAACTTAATTACCGATCCGGTTACTTTAAATTCATAGCCGTTGTTGTCTAAGCTGACAGACGTTGCATCAAACACTGCCGGTGCCATCAAAGAAGCGACTGCACGACTGTAGATCAGTTTATACAGACGGAATTCGTCATTAGATAAATGTTCTTTTACAGATTCCGGTGATCTTTCAACACTGGTAGGACGAATCCCTTCATGCGCATCCTGAACATTTTCTTTTTTCTTCGATACTTTTCTTTTCCCTACATACTTTTTACCATAGACGTTTTCAATATACTGATCAGCATCTTGAACAAAGCTATCTGATAAACGAATGGAATCGGTACGCATATAGGTAATCAATCCGACCGTTTCACTTTTCAAGTCAATCCCTTCATAAAGCTTCTGAGCGATTGACATTGTTTTCTTCGCACTGAATCCTAATTGTGAAGAAGCTGCCTGCTGCAATGTTGACGTTGTAAACGGCGGTTTTGAATCACGGTTGCGTTTTGTCTTTTTAACACTGCTGACAATAAATTCTTTATTTAAACGTTCATAAATAGAATTGGCTTCTTCTACATTATGAATTTCAATCTTTTTATTCTTATATTTCGCCAGTTCTCCGCTGAATTCAATTTCATCTTTCAAGAACTTTGCATTAATATGCCAGTATTCTTCTGGTTTAAACGCATCGATTTCACGTTCTTTTTCAACAATCAAACGCAATGCAACGGACTGCACACGTCCAGCTGATTTAGATTTAATCTTCTTTTGAAGCAGTTTTGAGAGCTTAAAGCCAATGATACGATCAAGCACACGTCGTGTTTCCTGTGATTTCACTAAATTCGTATCGATCTGGCGAGGATGATTTAATGCATCCACTACCGCATCTTTCGTAACCTCATTAAAAACAATACGGTTTTCCAATGTTTCATCTAAGCCCAATACTTCGGCTAAATGCCATGAAATGGCTTCTCCCTCACGGTCAGGATCGGTAGCCAGATAAACAAAGTCTGAATCTTTGACTGCTTTTTTCAAATCTTTCACAACATCTTTTTTATCTTTACTGATAACGTATTTAGGTTCGAATTCATTTTCAACATCGACTCCTAATCCATCTTTTCCAGAAGTAGATAAATCTCTTATATGTCCTTTTGACGAAGTTACTGTATAGTCACTCCCCAAATATTTTTCTATCGTTTTAGATTTAGAAGGGGATTCCACAATCACCAATTTCTTTTTCATGTTTATTCCTTCCTTTCTTACATACTTATCCATTTATTACACTTTTTTTATAAATTGTCAACAAAAATATTAAAACAAATCTTCGACATCCACTAAAATATCAGCCCCTTGACTGATCAATCGATTGCAGCCGTCATACTCACCAATGCGGTTAGGCACACAATAAATATCCTTCCCCTGATTCAAGGAAAAATTCACTGTAATCATTGTTCCTGAACGCTGTTTTGCTTCGACAACAATCAGCTTGTCCCCTAATCCCGCAACGATCCGATTACGTACAAGAAAGCATTCTTTTTTAGGAATCATCGCTCCTGGATACTCACTTATCACTAAATGCTCCCGCTTTAATAATTGATAGAGAGACAGGTTTTCTTTTGGATAGCAGTAGTCAATGCCGCTGCCTAAAACAGCGATTGTTTTCCCCTGCCCTTTGATCGCTCCTAAATGACTATATGCATCGATGCCTTTTGCCATACCGCTCACGATCACTTTTCCTTTCTTCGCTAAATTAAAGCTGATCGATACAGCCATTTTTCTTCCATAGTCACTGCATGCCCGCATTCCTACCATGCTGATGCAATCGCGATTGCAAAGAGAAAGATCTCCATAATAAAAAAGAACGAACGGCGGAGAATCAATCTCTTTAAGACGCAAAGGATAATCCTTGCTAAGGATTGTGGTATAGGAGCATGTTAATGCTTCTTTCATTTTGATAAGCTCACTTTTATTGATCGGTTCATTTTTAGTAACGGCCTTATAAATCTGATTAAAATTTCCTTGATATTTAATCGCATAATAAAGGAGCTGTTCTTCCATGTTTTCACCTCACTTACCTATACCTTTTTAAAAGTGAGAATACTAAAAAAGATTTCTTTATACATCTAAAGAAATCTGCTTATGTAATATGCTTTTTATCGGTTCGAAAGTACGGCGATGAATAGGCAGAACACCATACTCAAAGACCGCTTCTTTATGTTTTTTAGTCGGATAGCCTTTATGATTTTTAAAACCATATTCAGGATATATTTCATCATAATCACACATGATGCGATCACGTGTCACCTTTGCCAGAATGCTGGCAGCGGCAATCGTAATCGATTTAGCGTCTCCTTTAATAATGGATTCCACCGGAATATCCAAATTCAGCGGCATCGCATCGCTCAATACAGCATCCACTTTGAGTTTCAGCCCGCGAACGCCTTCTTCCATTCCTAATTTACTGGCTTGGTAAACATTGAGTTCATCGACTGCTTTTTCATCATAAATCATGATTTTATAGTCAAGGGCATGCTCGATAATCACATCATACAACAGCTCTCGTTTTTTCTCCGTTAACTTCTTTGAATCATTGATGCGGTCATCATTAAAATCATTAGGCAGCACACAGGTTGCAACAACCAGCGGTCCGGCAATTGGTCCCCGTCCTGCCTCATCACACCCAGCGATAACCAGCTGCCCTTTTTGAATACAGGCATTTTCATAATCACGCATGGAAGCCATAATCTTCTATTACCTCCCATGTTACCTTCGCAATCGCAGCATCCAGCAAATCTTTCAAGACGATCTCGATGACACGATCATAGTCCGTTTCCCCATTGACTTTTTTCAAATGACGGCTCTTAGTAATTTTAGTAAATGCCTCTTCAATCCAGTCACTATCAAAATCAATCGTTCCCATTTGATAACGCTCATTTAAACTGCCGGGATAATGTTTTTCTAAATACTGCAAGGCATAGATGATCAATTCATCCAATGGCAAAATCGTGCTTTTAATCGATCCGATTAAAGCGATATTGCGGGCTACTGTTTCATTTTCAAACTTAGGCCACAGCACCCCCGGTGTATCGAACAATTCAAAATCATTATTAACACGGATAATCTGCTGAGCTTTCGTTACTCCCGGGCGATTTCCGGTAATCGTCGCTTTACGTGAAGCTAAACGATTGATAAAAGTGGATTTGCCAACATTCGGAATACCGACCACCATTGCCCGAACCGGTCTTGGTTTAAGTCCGCGGGCACGCTCTTTTTCCATTTTTTCTTTCAGCGCTTCCTGACAAAGCTGAATAATTGTCTTATAATCATTGAAATTCTTTAGATTAACGCTAATCGCAAGATAGCCTAGTGATCGATAATAGTTCATCCATTGATCGACTCTTTTTTGATCAGCTAAATCTTTTTTAGTAATGACAATCAAACGTGGTTTATTTTTAATAATATCATCAAACATCGGATTCTTAGAAGCAAAAGGAGCACGTCCATCCACCAGTTCAATTACGATATCTATTATTTTCAAACGTTCCTCTATTTCGCGTCTGGCTTTTGCCATATGACCTGGAAACCATTGTATACTCATTTTCGTTTTCCTCCTTATTTAATCCAGTTAAAATGATTGAACGGGTAAATCACGACCCCTTCTTTTCCAATAAAATCATCGAAACTAAAACATCCAATCGTACGTGAATCCGCTGAATTCAGACGATTATCACCTAATACAAAGTATTGTCCTTCCGGTACAATATATTCAAAATCAGCCGTAAACTGGCTCACACCTCTTGATGACTTTGCTCGTGCAACATAATCACGATCCAAATAATCTTCTTCATAAAGAACTCCATTAATATAAAGCTCATCGTTTACAAACTTAATATGATCTCCGGGGAAACCAATCAGTCGCTTAATAATATTCTCATTATTTTGTTTCCAATCAATGATCACCACATCAAAACGTTTCAGTTCACTCTCTTTTAAACCAATCACATTAATCAATGCAATATCCTGATCCGCTACTGTCGGATACATCGATGACCCAATAATCGATACCGGTCGAATCACTTTAGTGAAAACAAGCTGCGAAGCAACGATGATTGCGAGTAACTCAATTATATAGATAACGACACTGCGTGCCGTTGATTTTTTATCTTTCATACTTTCACCTCTTTCCTTATTATAAAGAAAAAGGAGGCATATTTCCATATGCCCCATTAAAATTATTTTCTAAGTTCTTTAATTCTAGCTGCTTTACCAGATAATCCACGTAAGTAATGTAATTTAGCTCTACGTACTTTACCCACTTTAACAACTTCGATACGATCGATGATTGGTGAATGAATTGGGAAAATTCTTTCAACTCCAACTTGGTAAGAGATTTTTCTTACTGTAAAGGTTTCAGAAATTCCTCCGCCGTTACGAGCGATACATACACCTTCAAATAACTGAATACGGTGTTTTTCCCCTTCTTTAATCTTTACATAAACTTTTACAGTATCCCCTGGTTTAAATTGAGGGATATCCGTTCTTAATTGTTTTTTAGTGATTTCTTCAACTAATCTTAAGTTCATCTTATTTCTCCTTTTATCAAATTTTTTCTTCAAAGTTCATACGTTTATAACCAGCGGAACTTCTGTAGTCCACAGAGACCTTAATATATTAGCACTTTTCCTTTTATAAATCAACATTATTTTTAATTTTCTCTAATAAAGCGGCTTCTTCTTTGTCCAATACTCGGTCTTCTAAAAGATCGGGACGACGTTCCCATGTCTTTTTTAATGACTGATATAAACGCCAGCGACGAATATTTTCATGGTGACCGCTAAGCAAAACATCCGGCACACTTTTTTCATCATAAATCATAGGACGTGTATATTGCGGGAATTCCAGCAGACCATTAGAAAAACTGTCATCCTGATGACTTTCCTGTGTAATCGCACCATCCAACAGACGAATCACGGCATCACTCACTACCATGCTTCCCAACTCACCACCCGTCAGGACGTAATCCCCGATTGAAATCTCCATATCGCAATAATCACGAATACGTTCATCATAGCCTTCATAATGTCCGCAGATAATAATCAAATGGGAACGATGTGATAACTTCGTCGCGACTTCCTGCTTAAACTGCTGTCCGGTGGGACACATTAAAATAGTAAGACTTTCCTTTGTCTTTATCGCTTTTAAGCAATCGATCACAGGCTGGCACTGCAGAACCATGCCTTGTCCGCCGCCGTAAGGATAATCATCTACTTTCTTATGTTTATTCTCTGCATACTCGCGAAAATCGTGGATTTCAACAGAAACAACACCATTTTGAATCGCTCTTGAAACGATGGACGTTTTCAAAAAGCCCTCAAACATTTCCGGAAACAAAGATAAAATATCAATTTTCATACTACATGCCTTCCAACTGATTGAAGCGGATATACTTCTCGCTAATTTTTTCTTCCAAAATGAAAGCCTCAATATAAGGAATCAGCAGCTGTGTCCCATCTTCCTTTTTGACCACTAAAATATCATAACGGGGATTCTCCATAATTGAGGTCACCACACCCACGTACTCTTCATGCTGATTATAGACTTTACAATCAATCAAATCCTGATAGAAGTATTCATCTTCTCCCAATAAATTCGGATCATAATCACCGTATATTTCATAGTCACGATACTTTTCAACCAGATTAATATCTTCATGATCTTTAAATGTAACTAGCTCCACACCCTTATGCTGACGGTGACGAAGGCATTCTAATGTCAATGTTTCCGTGCCTTTTGTAAGGGTGATCTTCTTTCCTTTTTTAAATCGTTCCGCTGCAAACGATGAAACCGATTTGATTTTAACTTCCCCTTTAATGCCATGGGTGCCTACCACTTTTCCGATATATAATTGTTCCATTGTTCCTCCATTAAAAAATAGATGTGAGAACACATCTATTCATATGATTCAAACTTAATCGTTACTTTCTTTTCTGACAAAACGCCAGTGACAGACATTAACTGTCGGATGGCACTTGCCATTGCCCCTTTTTTACCGATCAGCTTTGCAATATCATCATGCGTTGCATAGACATATAAAACGATCTCATTTTCTTCTAAAGAAGGCATTTCTTTTACTTTAAGATGTTCTTTATCATCGACCAAATCCACACAGATATCGTGTAAGATTTTTACGTAGTCCATCATTATTTTCCAGCTTTTGCGTCAGCGAATTTTTTGATGATTCCAGCTTTTGATAATAAGTTTTTAACTGTATCTGAAGGCTGAGCTCCAACGTTTAACCATTTCATTACAGCTTCTTCATTAATCGTTACTTGTGCTGGATTTTTAGTTGGATCATAAGTTCCTAATTGTTCAATGAAACGACCATCTCTAGGTGATCTTGAATCTGCTGCTACGATTCTATAAAATGGTGCTTTTTTAGCTCCCATACGTTTTAATCTTAATTTTACTGCCATGTATTTTCTCCTTTATATTAAATGTTTACTGGTACATAATACCATATTATTTTCTTCTGTCAAGTGTTTTTACTTAACACCATAAATTTTATGGCTGAATCATCGTTAATGCCACTTTTTTCTTAACTGTATCCACACTGTCTACCCAAACTGTAATAATATCGCCTACATTGACTTTATCTAACGGATGCTTCACTCTTGTTTTCGCCATTTTAGAGATATGAACCAGTCCGTCATTTTTCAGCCCAATATCCACAAACGCTCCAAAATCAACTACATTTCTGACTGTTCCCTGCAATTCCAGTCCAACAGACAAATCATCTATATTCAAAATATCTTTTTTCAAGATCGCACTTTGATAATGATCTCTCGGTGTTCTCAATGGACTTTTCAAGCAGTCGATAATATCTTCCAATGTATACATATCAATCTTTAGCTTGTCAGCTAACTCGGTAAGCTCCAGCTGTGTTAAACGGTCATTTAGTTCCTTAGTGCCGATCTGCTGAATCGTAAACCCTAAATCATTCAGCAAACGCTGTGTAGCTTCATAGCTTTCCGGGTGGATAGCCGTCTGATCCAGTGGATTGATTCCATCTAAAATACGTAAAAAACCAATCGCCTGCATATAAGATTTCGGTCCTAATTTCGGCACTTCCTGAATTTGCTTGCGGTCATTAAAGCGGCCGATTTTTTCACGATAGCTGACAATATTTTTAGCGATTGTCGCTGAGCATCCGGAAACATATTGCAGCAAGGAAGGCGAAGCCGTATTAATATTAACGCCTACTTGATTTACGGATTTTGTAACGACAAACTCCAACTGCTCCCCTAAACGCTTTTGATTCATATCATGCTGATACTGTCCGACACTGATTGCTTTTGGTTCAATTTTCACCAATTCTGCCAAAGGATCCTGAAGCCTTCTGGCAATGGAAACAGCGGAACGTTCCTCCACCTGATAATCAGGAAATTCTTCTTTTGCCACTTTGCTGGCACTATATACAGAAGCTCCTGCTTCCGATACAATCACATAAGCGGCATTCAGATTTTCTTCTTTGATTACTTTGGCGATAAAAGCCTCTGTTTCTCGGCTGGCTGTCCCATTTCCAATGGCGATTACTTCAACCTGATACTGTTTTACCAGCTTCACGACTTTGCGAATATCATGAGAATAATCTGCTTTTGGCAGAGTCGGATAAATCTTATCAATCGTCAATACCTTTCCGGTCGAATCAATGACTGCCAGTTTACATCCCGTTCTAAAAGCCGGATCGACCCCTAAGATGGTTTTATCTTTTAATGGTGGCTGCATTAGTAATTTCTCTAAATTGATTGAGAATACGTCTAACGCCTGCAATTCTGCCTTTTCAGTCAGTTCACTGCGAATCTCTCTTTCGATCGAAGGATACAACAAACGTTTAAACCCATCTTCAACTGCTTCTTTAATTACTTCTTTAGCGATTGTTTCCTTATTGCGGATATATCCATAAAGAATATAATCTAAAAAACGTTCTTTATCATAATCAAAAGAAACACTGATGACTTTTTCATTTTCTGCACGGTTGATTGCTAGAATACGGTGCGGAACAATATATTTTAAACGTTCGCTGAACTGGTAATACATTTCATACGTTTTGTTTTCATCGGTATGCTTTTTCTTTTCTTTAGTAATAATAACCCCGGTCTTATACAGCATATCCTTTACATATTTACGATATTTCACCTGATCTGCCATATTTTCCGCGATGATGTCTTTAGCACCATCAATAGCTACCTGTTCATCAGCAACGTTTTCATTTATATACTTCTTCGCCTCCAGCATCACATCACCGTTTCTCGGCAAAGACAGCAGCCACTGACTTAACGGCTCCAACCCATTTGCCTTTGCGATAATCGCACGGGTCTTCTTTTTTTCTTTGAATGGACGATAAATATCCTCTAATTCACTTAACTTTTCACATTTTAGGATATCTGCCTTCAATGTTTCATCCAGCATCCCCTTTTCATCAATCAAACGAATGATATCTTCCTTACGCTTATTCAAACTGATGCCATACTCATATATTTTTTCAATTTCTCTGATCTGATCTTCATTTAATGCACCGGTTACCTCTTTACGATAACGCGCAATAAAAGGAACAGTATTTCCTTCTTCTAATAAAGTCAATACTTTTTCAACCTGACTCTTCGTGATTTCTAACGTTTTTGCAACTTGTTCTATGACTTGTTTATCCATTTCACAACTTCCTTTCTTGCCTTAAAATCATAGCATTCTCTTATCCTGAATACAAGTCTTGACATCTTCAAACTTTTTGAATATTTTCATTTAATTTATGATACAATAATCATCAAGAGGTGATAATATGATAGATTTTAAAAAAGCGATTGATGATCAGTTCGACCAATTGATCAAAGATATGGCTGATTTAGTTTCAGTAAACTCTGTTCTTGATGAAACCACAGCGAAAGAAAATCAGCCATTTGGAAAAGCAAACCGAGAAGTCTTAGATAAGATGTTATCCATCGGTCAGCGTGACGGTTATGTAACCAAGGATGTCGATGGATACGCCGGGCATATCGATATTGGCAGCGGGGATGAAGTCGTAGCCGTATTAGGACATCTGGATGTTGTGCCAGTAAATGAAAGCGGATGGGCAACTCCACCATTTGAATTGACTCAGGTCGGCAATAAATATTTTGGTCGTGGAACCAGCGATGACAAAGGCCCTTTGCTTGCTGCTTACTATGCCGCTAAAATCATTGAAAAAAGCGGATTAGAAACACGCAAGAAGATGCGTATTATTTTTGGTTGCAATGAAGAATCCGGATCAAAATGTATGAAATACTATTTCACAAAAGAACCTTTCCCAAATATGGGATTTACTCCTGATGCCAACTTTCCTGTTGTTTATGGTGAAAAAAAAGGCGTTCAATTTCATATCAGCGGACATGTTCAAGAAGATACATTAATTTCTCTTCATGCCGGTAGCGTTGTCAACATCGTTCCTGAAAAAGCCACTGCCGTTTTAAAAGGAACAAAACAACAGTACGAACAGGCTTTCCAGCAATTTTTAAGTGACAAACAATTGACAGGTACGATTCAATCAGACGAAACGACAACGACAATTGAATTAACCGGAAAGTCAAGCCATGCATCTTTACCGCATTTAGGACGCAATGCAGTTGTTTTACTTTCAGAATTTTTAAATACCGTTATTTCGAATCCGGTCGTTGATTTTATCGCAAAATACTTTGCAGATGACTACTACGCTAAAAAGCTGGGATTTGGCTTCACCGGTCAGATGGGACCATTAACATTAAGTGTAGGGATTGTTCATTATGAAGATTCTAAGCTTAATATTTATTTAGATTTACGTTGTCCTCACGAATTAGACAGCGATAAAATGCTGACATGTATGCATCAGGCCATTGATCCTTACGGATTTAATGAAGAGCATCACATCGGTTCTCATCTGTTTGTTGATCCTAATTCAGAATTGATTCAGGGACTGCATCAGGCTTATGTGGACTGCACAGGTGATCAAGAAGCCAAGCCACAAGCTATTGGCGGCGGCACATATGCCAAGGCTATGCCAAACTGTGTTGCTTTTGGGCCGGAATTCCCTGGTACTGATAACCAGATCCACCAAAACAATGAATTTGTGGATATTGATGAACTAAAGCTGGCAATTTTGATTTATGCCAATGCATTATATAATTTAATCAAATAGAAAAGGCGCATCTGCGCCTTCTTTTATTTCATATGTGATTTATCTCCAACCATATTCAGATCGTATGGGGTTTGCTGATAAACATAGTAGTTCAGCCAATTACTAAAAAGCAAATAAGCGTGAGAACGCCATTTTACCTGAATTGCTTTATGACAGTCATCATCTTTATAGTAATTCATAGGGATATCAGGATTCAATCCTTTATTGACATCGCGGACATATTCATTATGTAAGGTTTCCGGATCATATTCAGGATGCCCGGTTACAAAAAATCTTGAACCGTTGACAGAACCGATTAAATAAGGTCCCGCTTCCTTCGAAGAAGCCAAGACATCTAAATCATCAAATTTTAAGATATCTTTTTCTAACAAAGTCGTATAGCGCGAATGGGGCGCATAAAACTGAAAATCGAACCCGCGCAGGATTTTGCGTTTCATCTTTTTAACGTTTGTTTCATGATCATATACTCCCGACAGTTTTTTATCTAAGCGATACTTGTTGATGCCATAAAAGTAATGAAGTGCCGCCTGAGCTGCCCAACAGATATAAAAAGTACTGAACACATTGGTTTTAGACCATTCTAAAATCTGAGTGAATTCTTCCCAGTAGTCCACTTCTTCAAAGGCTAATTTTTCTACCGGAGCCCCTGTAATAATCATGCCGTCATACTTATTTTCTTTAATTTCATCAAATGTATGATAAAAGGCTAATAAATGCTCCTGAGAGGTGTTTTTTGATTCATGGCTCTTCATATGAATCCAGTCCACATCAATCTGTAGCGGCGTATTTGACAGCATACGCAGCAATTGTGTTTCGGTCACTATTTTTGTTGGCATAATATTCAAAACAATGAGTTTTAAAGGACGGATATGCTGTGAATCCGCTCTGGAAGTCGGCATCACAAAGATGTTTTCACTTTCCAGTATTTTTTTAGCCGGCAAGGCATCAGGTATTCTAATAGGCATCGTATCATCCTTTCTTTTAGCTAAAGTAACTATATCATTAACCCCTAGTCAATTCAATAAAAAATCTATCAACTTGACTCAAAAATATTGCATATTTTATAAGAATATGATATAAATTTTATGTATTGCAACTGTGGTGGAATTGGTATACACGTAAGTTTGAGGGACTTATGAACATTTGTTCGTGCAAGTTCAAGTCTTGTCAGTTGCACCAATATACGATTTAAGAAGCTTCGGCTTCTTTTTTTGTTATGATGAGAATAAAAAAAGAATCTTACGATTCTTCTTATTTATCCAATTTGCTTGCAGCACCTTCATCGATGATTAATGTAAAATCAGGATGTGTGCTCAAGATTGAAGCCGGTAAAGAAGTTGTAGGTTCATCTTCCACTAATCCTTTAATAGCGGTTGCTTTATTATCACCACAGGCAATTAAAACAACACGTTTAGCTTCCATAATATTTTTAATTCCCATTGTCACAGCATGTGTTGGCACATCTTCTAAGATGCCATCAAAGAATAAACGTGCATTATCTTTACGAGTAGATTCATCTAATTCAATATAGTGTGTTACTGAATCAAATGATGTCCCAGGTTCATTGAACCCAATATGCCCGTTAGATCCGATCCCCAATAATTGAAGATCAATTTGATTTTCTGCCAACATTGCATTATAACGGTCACATTCAGCTTGAATATCTTGATTTCCTTTTGGCACATTAACATTATTTAAATCAATATCCAAGAATTTAAATAAATGTTCAGTCATGAAATAATAATAACTTTGCGGATGAGTTGGTGCTAGCCCATAATATTCATCTAAGTTAAACGTATGAACATTTTTATAAGATGTCCCGTTCACCTTATGATCTTCTGCTAATAATTCATACATTCTGATCGGTGTAGATCCTGTTGCCAATCCTAAAATTGAATCCGGTTTTTCTTTAACCTGATCTCTAAAAATTTCAAACGCTTTTTGTGATGCTTCCTCGTAATCTTTTACTTTAATTACTTTCATACAATCCCTCCTATCACATAAAAAGGATAACATTTTTACAGAAAATTTCAAGTGCTAGTTAAAAAAATGTAAACGTTTAAATAAATACACATAATCTCTTTATTTTTTAACCATTTTAAGGTACAATGATAACATATATGGAGGTGTTTTACACATGATAAAAGGTATAGCTGCATCTAGTGGAATTGCAATTGCAAAAGCTTATAAACTAGTAATGCCAGACTTAACAGTTACAAAAACAACAATTGAAGATGTGGAAAAAGAAATTGCTTGCTATGAAGAAGCAATGACTAAAACAGCAAAGGATTTAGAAATGATCAAAGAAGCGGCTTCTAAAAACTTATCTGCAGAAGAAGCGGCAGTATTTGATGCTCATGCATTGGTATTGAGCGATCCAGAAATGAAATCTCAAGTTGAAGACAAGATCAAAAACGAAAAGATCAACGCTGCTGCTGCTCTTGATGAAGTAGCTAATACGTTTATCGCTATGTTTGAATCAATGGATGATGATTATTTCAGAGAAAGAGCTGCTGACATTAAAGACGTTTCTCGTCGTTTATTAGCTGCTTTATTAGGTAAACAGTTACCTAACCCTGCTTTAATCGATGAAGAAGTGGTTATTATCGCGGATGACTTGACTCCATCTGATACAGCTCAATTAAATAAAAATTTAGTTAGGGGATTTGCTACAAACATCGGAGGTAGAACTTCTCACTCAGCCATCATGGCAAGAAGTTTGGAAATCCCTGCTGTCGTTGCTTGTAAGACAATTACTTCTGAAGTCAATGACAACGATATGATTATCTTAGACGGTAGTGAAGGTTTAGTGATTATCAATCCAAGTGATGAAGAAATCACTACTTATGAAAAGAAACGTGATGATTACGTTGCTTATCGTGAAGAATTAAAGAAATTAAAAGATGAAAAAACAGTGACGACTGATGGACATCATGTTGAATTAGTGGCAAACATTGGTTCACCAAAAGATATTGAAGGTGTTTTGGAAAACGGTGGAGAAGGTGTCGGACTTTACAGAACTGAATTCTTATACATGGAATCAGCTGAACTTCCTACCGAAGAAGAACAATTCAATGCTTATAAAGCTGTTCTTGAAGGAATCAATGGTCCTGTTGTTGTAAGAACATTAGATATTGGCGGAGATAAAGAAATTGCTGCTATCGATTTGCCAAAAGAAATGAATCCATTCTTAGGTGTTCGTGCAATTCGTTTATGTTTCCAAAGAGAAGATATCTTCAGAACTCAATTAAGAGCTTTACTGAGAGCTTCAGTTTATGGAGATTTAAGAATCATGTTCCCAATGATCGCTACTTTGCAAGAATTCAGACAAGCTAAAGCATTATTATTAGAAGAAAAAGAAAAATTAACAAACGAAGGTGTTGCTATTTCACCTAATATCCAAGTAGGTATTATGATTGAAATCCCTGCTGCTGCAGTTTTAGCGGATCAGTTCGCTAAAGAAGTTGATTTCTTCTCAATCGGAACCAATGACTTGATCCAATATACTTTCGCTGCTGACAGAATGTCATCTTCAATCTCTTATTTATATCAACCATTTAACCCATCAATCTTACGTTTAGTTAAAAATGTAATTGATGCCGCTCACAAAGAAGGAAAATGGGTTGGTATGTGTGGAGAAATGGCTGGTGAAGCTATGGCCGCTCCATTACTATTAGGATTAGGACTTGATGAATTCTCAATGTCTGCTACTTCTGTTCTTGGACAAAGAAAATTAATCAGAAGTCTTTCTAAAGTTGAAATGGAAAAATTAGCTAATGAAGCACTTCAAAAAGGAACAATGGAAGAAGTTGTAGAATTAGTTAAAGGTGCTACTGAACTTTAATAAAATGAAAACATAACCTCAACCGGGGTTATGTTTTTTGATACTCTTTTTTACTTTTATATCCCTTAAATAAACATACACTAATCTCTATTTATTTACTCTATGTCACTTCTATTCTTTATAGGCAAGTAACACATCATTATATCTGTGTTATGATGAATCCGATGCTCTTTCCTATAAAACAAAAAAAGGAGGAAACCCTCCT
>JAQENU010000010.1:0-1264 GCA_027676805.1 Coprobacillaceae bacterium UN01-12pH3A
AATGGTGCTGATACGAATTTCTGTACGATTGTCCATAAGTTCATTCCTGCTAATTTGTCAATATAGATTCCAGCTGCCACAATTAAGATAACTGTAATGATAGCTGGGATTAATACTGTAAATGATCCCGCTACTGCTGGTGGTACTCCATCAGGTAATGTGATTTTTAATTTATCGTTTCTTGATAATCTGACAAAGATTTCTGCAACGATAATTGTTAAAATCATCCCAACGAACATCCCGTTTGAATCCAGCTTGTTCGCTGCTAATCCGCCACTGGCTACATCTGCTGTCAATACATCTACGTTTGTTGCTTTTTCTGCCCATGAGTAGCTGTTTGTTAATGTCTGCACTGCTGGCGCTAATCCTAAATAGCAAGTTAAGGCTACAACTGAAGTGGCAATCCCATCTCCGTTTAATCCTTTTGCCATTTGGTATCCTAATGTTACAACTAACAAGATTGCCATCATGTTGATAGATCCTTTGTTAACTGCATTCATTACATCTTGAATACCTGTTGTTTTAATAAAGTTTGTGTATCCTTCTTGAATTGAAACAACGTTCAACCCGTTTTCTGCGAATACACCTTGGATGTTGTTGATCAATACCGCAATCGCACCAACGATTGTAACTGGCATGATAACAACGAATGCATCCCTGATCGCAACTAAGTGTCTTTGTGACCCGATTCTAGCTGCAAGAGGGACAAATTTTTCTTCCAAAAATTTCATCGTCTTTTTCCTCCCGTTGATTTTGACCTAGCTTGCTCAAGGCTAAGCTTGATAGTTTAGAATACTATCGCTTCATCTATCTCTACTATACTCTTTGTAAGCGCTTTTGTCAATTGAAATGTAAGCGATTCCCAAAAAAGTTCACAGAAAGTTCATAATTTATGAAACATAAATGAAAGCGAATATTACTACAGTAAACTATTAGTGTACATGACGAAAACAACCCAATAAAATGATATTTTATAAACCGTTTAAATGATTAATTCACATATAGTTCACATTATATTCATTCAAATTCCGATTATTTCTGTCATAAGCTGCACCTTGACACTCCCCTTTAATACTATACTTCATTTTACTAATCAAGCTTGCGAATTAGAACCGCATTCATCATAATATTAAAAAAGCCGAAGCATACGCTTCAGCTGATTTGAGCAATATTTAATTGTTATTCTGCATTGGCATTCTGTTTGTTTGATACCATTACGAATGGCATCCATAATAATGTCAATAATACGATTTCGATTGCGTTG
>JAQENU010000010.1:1274-114516 GCA_027676805.1 Coprobacillaceae bacterium UN01-12pH3A
TTTTCCTCCCGTAAGGTTCAGCTAACGCCTGCTCAGAGCGCTAACTGATTGCTGTGTCTGTGCACTATTGTAGTATATATTGTGGAAGCGCTTTTGTCAATCGTTTTGGAAGCGATTTCGCAAAAAAGTTCACATAAAATTCACAATTCAAAAAACTACTGCTTGACAGTGACGTATGGTCAATCGCTATACTTTATACAGGAGGATTATATATGTTATATTTTACCATTCTTGAATTTTCAAAAGCTGCACAGACAACACCAAGAACTATTCGATTTTATATAAAAAAAGGATTGTTAAAATCAGAATATGACAAAACGCGCAAAATTACTGTTTTAGAAGAAAAAGAGTTTATAACGTTGCAGATGATTGACCTTTTAAAATCCGCATGCTTTACATTAAAAGAAATTAAATTCATACTGGAAAAGAACGATTATAAGGAACGTTTGAAACTACAGAAAAATATTTTGCTTAAACAGATTACTGAAAACCAGGCAATGCTTGAAATGATTGAAAAAATTGAAACCAGCAGTGAAAATTCACCACAAGATTATTTAAAATTATATCAGCATCATTTAAAAGACCATCATTATAAACAGCAGTTTTTAGATAATTCGCCATTAGATATCCGCATCCAATTCCATGAACGCTATAATACTGTCAAACCCGAATGGTTTTTATGGCTCTTTGATCAGTATCAATTCAATGACCATGATTGTGTATTAGAGGCAGCCTGCGGTCAAGGAACACTATGGCGAAAAAATCATAAACGTATACCCAAAGATATTTCTATTTCACTTACTGACTTATCAGACAAAATGGTCGCAAGCTGTACCGATCTTTTATCACTTCCTCAAATCAAAGAGGTACAGACTGCCGATGTCCATCACTTGCCGTATCCCGATAATACCTTTAATGTTGTCATTGCTAATCATTTATTCATGTATTTTGATGATTTGGAGAATGTTTTGAAGGAAATATCCCGTGTTTTGAAACCTAATGGGCGTCTGTATGCTTCTACAATCTCAAAATACCATAATTTGGAATTAGAGAATTTATTGAAGCAGTTTAATCCTCATGCCAACATGGGACAAAAACTGCTCACCGATCAATTCTCATTGGAAAACGGTGAAAAGAAATTATCTGCCTATTTTAAAAACATTACTAAAAATGAGCGTCAAATTCCATACTTAATCGATGATCCGGAAATGCTCAGCCAATATATCTATTCAACAAGATGGATCGGTAATATTCAAGAGATTCTTGATGATCGCTATGAAGACTTTAAAGACTTTGTTGAAAAAGAAATGTTAAAACAGGATGGTTTGTTTGAAACAACAAATTATAGCGGACAGTTCACAGCAATAGTCAAAAAATAAAAATCGTTTTTAAATGGCATATAAGCCATTTTTTTATTTTCCAATAGATTTCTATGATCTGCCAATAGGATAAATTATATTTCTAAAAGAAAAAATCCCGCTTAAGCGAGATTTTAGTTTAATTATTCAATGATTTCTGATACGTTACCAGCACCAACTGTTCTACCACCTTCACGGATAGAGAATTTAGTACCGTTTTCGATAGCGATTGCGTGAATTAATTCTACAGTTAATTCAACGTTATCACCAGGCATAACCATTTCAACACCTTCTGGTAATTCGATTACACCAGTGATGTCAGTAGTTCTGAAGTAGAACTGTGGTCTATAGTTTCCGAAGAAAGGAGTATGACGTCCACCTTCGTCTTTTGATAATACGTATACTTGACATTTGAATTTTTTGTGAGGATGTACTGAACCTGGTTTAGCTAATACTTGTCCACGTTCGATTTCATCACGGTTAACACCACGTAATAATACCCCTACGTTATCTCCTGCTTCAGCGTAATCTAATAATTTACGGAACATTTCGATACCAGTAGCTACAGTATTTTTAGTTTCATGGATACCAACGATTTCTAATGGGTCATTTAATTTTAATTGTCCACGTTCAACACGTCCAGTAGCAACAGTTCCACGTCCAGTGATTGTGAAAACGTCTTCAACTGGCATTAAGAAAGGTTTGTCAGTGTCACGAGTTGGAGTTGGAATGTAAGAATCTACAGCAGCCATTAATTCATCAATAGCTGGAGTCCATTTTGGATCTCCTTCTAATGCTTTTAATGCTGATCCACGGATGATTGGAGTATCATCTCCAGGGAATTCATATTCGTTTAATAATTCACGAACTTCCATTTCAACTAATTCTAATAATTCTTCGTCATCAACCATATCACATTTGTTTAAGAATACGATGATGTAAGGTACACCTACTTGACGAGATAACAAGATATGTTCTCTAGTTTGAGGCATAGGTCCGTCAGTTGCAGCTACTACTAAGATAGCCCCATCCATTTGTGCTGCACCAGTGATCATGTTTTTGATGTAGTCAGCATGGCCTGGACAGTCAACGTGTGCGTAGTGACGAGTTTCAGTTTCGTATTCAACGTGAGAAGTATTGATTGTAATACCTCTTTCTTTTTCTTCAGGTGCGTTATCGATTGCAGCATAATCCATTGCAGCAGCTCCACCTTTTTGTGCTAAGCAAGTAGTGATAGCAGCTGTTAAAGTAGTTTTACCATGGTCAACGTGCCCGATAGTACCAATATTTACGTGCGCCTTTGAGCGGTCAAATTTTTCTTTAGCCATTCTAAAGTTTCCTCCTATATTTAGTATATTTATTAAACAATTACAACATCATTGTAATTTATTTAACTGTAAAAATCAACAGTATTTTTTAAGAATTAATTACCAGTATTTTTCTTGATAATTTCATCTCTGATACTCTTAGGAACTTGTTCATAACGATCAAATTGCATTGTGTAATTTCCACGTCCCTGAGTAAATGAACGCAAGTCAGTTGCATAACCGAACATTTCTGAAAGTGGGATGCTTGCCTGAACAACAATTGCATTTCCTCTTTCTTCTTGCCCTTCGATCATACCACGTCTAGAAGAAACATCTCCCATAACGCTTCCTAAGTATTCATTTGGTGCTGTTACTTCAACTGCCATGATTGGTTCCAATAATACTGGATCACATTTCTTAGCAGCAGCTTTTAAAGCCATTGAAGCCGCGATCTTATAAGCCATTTCTGATGAATCGACATCATGGTAAGATCCATCGAATAATGTAGCTTTAACATCTAATACTGGATATCCAGCGATAATCCCTGTGTTTAATGCATCTTCAAGACCAACGCGAATAGAGTTAATGTATTCTCTAGGAACTGATCCACCCACGATAGCATCAACGAATTCAAATCCTTTACCTTCGTTAGGTTCAAATTTGATCCATACGTGACCGTATTGTCCACGACCACCAGATTGTTTAACGTATTTCCCTTCACATTCAGCAGCAGATTTAATTGTTTCTCTGTATGCTACTTGTGGAGCTCCTACGTTAGCTTCAACTTTAAATTCTCTTTTCAAACGGTCAACGATAACGTCTAAGTGTAATTCACCCATTCCGGCGATAATTGTATCCCCAGTTTCTTCGTCTGTATAAGTTTTGAAAGTTGGATCTTCTTCAGCCAATTTAGCTAAAGCTAAACCTAATTTATCTTGGTCTTGTTTTGTTTTTGGTTCAATTGCAACGTTGATAACCGGTTCAGGGAATTCCATTGATTCCAAGATTACGAAGTGATCTTCATCACAGATAGTATCCCCTGTAGTTGTGTTTTTAAACCCAACAGCTGAAGCGATATCCCCAGCGTATACAGTTGAGATTTCTTCACGTTTATTAGCATGCATCTGTAAGATACGTCCTAATCTTTCTTTCTTGTCTTTTGTAGAGTTCAATACATATGAACCTGAATCAACAGTACCAGAATATACACGGAAGAATGTTAACTTTCCAACAAATGGATCTGTCATGATTTTGAAAGCTAATGCAGCAAATGGTTCTTCATCTGAAGCATGTCTTTCTACTTCTTCACCTTTTTCATCTACCCCTTTAATTGAAGGAATATCAGTAGGTGCAGGTAAGTAATCGATTACGGCATCCAACATCTGTTGAACCCCTTTGTTTTTGTAAGCTGAACCACATAATACTGGGAAACATTCAACAGCGATCGTACCTTTACGTAAAGCTGTTTTAATTTCTTCTTCTGTGATTTCTTCTTCTTCTAAGACTTTCATCATTAGATCATCATCGAATGAAGCAGCAGCATCAATCATTTTAGCACGATATTCTTCTGCTTGAGCTTTATATTCTTCAGGAATATCGGTATATTTTTGATGTTCACCTTTTTCATCTTCATTGAAGATCGCTTGCATCTTAATTAAATCGATAAGTCCTTCAAAATGATCTTCAGCACCGATTGGAAGCTGTACAGCAACTGCATTTGCTCCTAATCTTTTGTGTAAAGATTCTAATGACATGATGAAGTCCGCACCAGTTGCATCCATCTTGTTACAGAATACGATACGAGGTACTTTATAAGTTGTAGCTTGGCGCCATACTGTTTCAGTCTGAGGTTCAACCCCAGCTTTTGAATCCAATACGGTAACCGCACCATCTAATACACGTAATGAACGTTCAACCTCAACAGTGAAGTCAACGTGCCCCGGAGTATCGATAATGTTTACACGATGCCCAGCCCATTGTGCTGTAGTAGCGGCTGAAGTGATAGTGATACCACGTTCTTGTTCTTGTTCCATCCAGTCCATCTGTGAAGCACCTTCATGCGTTTCACCGATCTTATGGATTTTTCCTGTATAGTACAGGATACGTTCAGTCGTAGTTGTTTTACCAGCATCGATGTGAGCCATGATCCCGATATTACGAGTTTTTTCTAATGAAAATTGACGAGCCATAATAATCTCCTTTCTAAATTGTTAGTGAGTTTATTACCAACGGAAATGTGCAAATGCTTTGTTTGCTTCTGCCATTTTGTGAGTATCTTCTTTTTTCTTAACTGAAGCACCAGTTCCATTAGATGCATCAATAATTTCGTTAGCTAAACGATCTACCATTGTATTTTCGTTTCTTAAACGAGAATAGTTCACTAACCATCTTAATCCTAAAGTGATTCTTCTTTCAGGTGATACTTCAACTGGTACCTGATAGTTAGCTCCACCGATACGTCTAACTTTAAGTTCTAATACCGGCATGATATTGTTAATCGCTTTATCAAAAACTTCCATAGCTGGAGTTTCTGTTTTCGCTTCGATTTTAGCAAATGCATCATAAAGAATATTTTGAGCAACACCCTTTTTACCATCTAGCATAATATTGTTTACTAATTTAGTAATTAATTTTGAATTGTATACTGGATCTGGTAATACATCTCTTTTAGCAACATGACCTTTTCTTGCCATTGCGTCTTCCTCCTTCCAAAGATTAAATATCTATTTCTAAGCTTATTGTTTTGGTTTCTTTGCTCCGTATAAAGAACGTCCTTGCATACGATCTTTAACACCAGCACAGTCCATAGTTCCACGAATGATATGGTAACGTACCCCTGGTAAGTCTTTAACACGTCCACCACGAATTAATACAACACTATGTTCTTGTAGGTTGTGACCAATTCCTGGGATATATGCTGTAACTTCCATACCATTAGATAAACGAACACGGGCATATTTACGTAAAGCCGAGTTAGGTTTCTTTGGTGTCATTGTAGCAACACGAGTACAAACTCCACGTTTTTGTGGTGCAGCAACTTTAGTAGGTCTCTTAGATAAAGAGTTATATCCTCTATTTAATGCTGGAGATTTTGATTTTGATACTTTATCACTACGTCCTTGTTTTACTAATTGATTAATTGTAGGCATTTCTTATCTCCTTTCTTGAACTAAACACACATTACCAGGTGTTTCAAATTCAATTGTTATTTTTATGCTCAATAACGAGCACCTTTGACATTGTATTATAAATATTTCATAGTGTCAACCTAAAATTTAAAATTTTTATTGAAATATTCCGCTTTTTATCTATTTATGCAAAAACGGATCATTAGTAAGTATGATCCGTTTATTTATTATTATTCATCCAATAACTGTTTATAGAAATTTCGCAGTTCACTGTCACTGGCAAAGATTTGCTCACGTGCCCTAATGGGATAATTGGTAATCATCGCATCTCCGCCTAATCCGATCGAACGCTGCATATCACTTTCGGTGTTGACAGTCCAAATATAGACATCCTTCCCTGCTAAATGCACCTTTGCTACTTCATCTTTGCTTAAATAGGTTTGTTCCAAAGTAAAGAAATCCGCTGCCGGCAGTTTCCAGTACTGCCCATAGCTCATCGAGATAATAAATCCACACTGCATAGTCGGATCAATCGCTTTGACATTTTCCAGGATCGAATAGTCCAAGCAGTGAATCTGAACATCCTTGCTCATCCCCGTCTTTTTAACAACTTCCATCGTCGCCTCTGCTAAACGCTGATCATGTCCGTTAGGTTTGGGTTCGATTAAGACTTTGATTCGTCCGCGGCATAATTTCAAAACATCCTCTAAGGTTGGCACCGTGGCGTTGGCATACTGGCCGTTAAAATCATTGCTGCTGTTGACATGCAAGGTTTGCAGCTCGTCTTTTGTCCATTCCCAAACATTGACGTCTTGATCAAAAATACGTCCTAAGCTGCTGTCATGAGTGACCATTACCACACCATCCTTTGATTCTTGAACATCGAGTTCTATGTAGTCGGCTTTAGCGTCAATCGCAGCGATGAATGCCGGCATCGTATTTTCCGGAGCAACGGCACAATAACCGCGGTGAGCAATAATTTTCATTTTATTGCTGGCTAAGCTTTGATCCCAATCCCCCTGCCGGAGTGAATTCATTGAAATCAGATTAACAAAGAACACCCCTGCCACAAAGGCCGCCAGCACCCCAACGGTTAAAAAGCCATTTTGAATCTTGCGATGCTTGCGGATCGGTTCAATTGCTTTTGGCAGTTCTTCCTTTTTCTCGATACGCAGTCGATTATATAATTGTGAAACATACGCATAGGTTGTAAACATTGCAATACTGCTGGAAAAAGAAGTAAAGATGCTTTCCAGTGAATCTGTAATGGTCAGATACATAGCGCCCTTTACCCCTTGCGGGTAATAATGATTGACGACCAAAAAAACCAACGCTGAAATTCCGACAGAGACTAATGTCGTTATAAGGAAAACAAGCAGAGTCAATAAGATGTAATCCCAAATCATTCTGATACGATGCTTAGCACTTAGCTTCCAGCTTGCAATCATTGATTTTAAACCGCCATAACCATCCAATGTAAAATACTGATAAGTAAACAACGTTCCTAAGGCAAAGACAGATAATAAAATAAGGGTGCCATAATAAAGAATTTCCAATCTAAAGGGCAATGCTTCGGTTATAAACCGCGGCAGTTCTAAATTACTGATAAAGCTGGAAGTAAGGATCAGCTGTGTAAATGGAATAATAACTACGGTAAAAGGAATCAATATCCAATTTCGTGGTGACAACAGTCTTTTAGAACGGGCAAATCCCTGTTTAAAAAGTTGAATAATTCCCAGTTCTTTATTTTCTCTTGCCTGATTGAAGCAGATTGCCAAGCAATTAAATTCAAAAATCATGACCACCGCGACCACAATAATTGCTGTGATAATAAAAAACATCATTCCCGGAGAAGTGAGGACCCGATATATATTCGTACTGCTGATATAATTAATTTTGGTTAAATTCAAACCAATATTAAGCCAGCCATGCAGTAATGGAATCAGAATCAATGATCCCAATCCTTTATAGAAGATTTCAAAAAGGAACAGAACCCGCCAGCTTTTCAATGTCAGTTTGAGTGCGTTCCGAATGCTTTTTTTCATGTTATCGCCCCTATCTACTCTTTCTATTCTACACATTTTCAAGCAAAGTTTCCACTTACATTAAAAAAAGAGTGAGGTTTCCCCACTCTCTATGCATTGATTTGTGTTTCTTCTAATTCAGATGTTTCTTCATTCAATCCTTCATAATCGAAATCTTCATCATCTTCCATCATATCTTCTGCCATTTCTACTTTATTTGGATCTACTAAAGGTCCTCTTAAACCAGTTCCGGCAGGTAATAATTTACCGATAATAACGTTTTCTTTTAATCCGGCTAAATGATCCACTTTTCCTTTGATCGCTGCATCAGTCAGGATACGTGTTGTTTCCTGGAATGAAGCGGCTGATAAGAATGAATCTGTTTCCAATGAAGCTTTTGTAATACCAAGCAGGATTGGACGACCAACTGCCGGGCGTTTTTGTAAACGTAAAGCTTCTTTATTTAATTCAGTGAATTGTGTCACGCTGACATGGATACCAGGCAATGTTCCGGTATCTCCGCCTTCTACGATTGACATTTTTCTTAACATCTGTTTAATGATCACTTCGATATGCTTATCTGAAATCTCAATCCCTTGAATACGATATACTTTCTGTACTTCTTTTAAGATATAGTTTTCAACGGCTTTGATATCAGCTACCGCTAATAATTCTTTTGGATCGATTGAACCTTCAGTGATTTTTCCACCGATCTTCACTTCGTCTCCGGTATTGACTCTCAGCTTAGCACCGTATGGTGTTAAGTAGCTTCTTGTTTCAAGATCGTTGCTGACAACAACTTCGGCACGACCGTCATGGTCTAAAATTGTTGTGACAACCCCTTCGATTTCAGAAATGATTGATTTTGCTTTTGGATTGCGGGCTTCAAATAACTCTTGGATACGAGGTAACCCCTGAGTGATATCCGCACCACCGGCAACCCCACCCATGTGGAATGTACGCATGGTTAACTGAGTACCTGGTTCACCGATAGACTGTGCTGCCATAATTCCGATTGCTTCACCGATTTCAACTTCATTTCCGGTTGCCAAGTTACGTCCGTAACATTTCTGACAAACCCCGCGTTTAGCGTTACATCCTAATACTGAACGGATTTCTACTTCTTTTACTCCGGCATTAACGATTTCATTTGCTAACGCTTCGGTAATTAAAGTATTTCTTTCCGCAATAATTTCTTTTGTTTCCGGATGCAGGATGTCTTTTTGTGTATAGCGTCCTACTAAACGGTCGTATAATGGAGCGATGATTGAGTTATCCGATGTATCATATAAATCGGTAACGATAAATCCTTTATCTGTTCCACAGTCTTCTTCAGTAATGATGACATCTTGAGCAACGTCAACTAAACGACGTGTCAAATATCCTGAATCGGCTGTTTTTAATGCTGTATCGGTAGATCCTTTACGGGCACCATGGGTAGAAATAAAGAATTCTGATGCAGTTAATCCTTCACGGAATGAAGATTTGATAGGCAATTCGATGGTTTCCCCTTTAGGGTTGGACATCAGACCACGCATCCCTACTAACTGCGTAAAGTTAGAAACGTTCCCACGGGCACCGGAATCTGACATGATGAAGATTGGGTTCAATGGATTGCTTTCGAAGTCTTCTTTTACGACATCCTGAACACGATCTTTAACGTCTGTCCATAAACTGATTACGTGCTGTTTACGTTCTTCTTCGGTTAACATACCTTTACGATAATATTTCTTAATAACTTCTAATTGTTCATCTGCTTCATCAAATAAACGATATTTTCTTTCCGGTACTTGAATATCATCTGCTGAAACGGTAATACCGGCAATAGTTGAATAATAGAAGCCTTGATCCTTCATCTTATCCAGCATGACACTTGTATCTGAAATTCTGTTTGCCTTAAAGGCTGCGTTAATGATATTTCCTAAAGCCTTTTTGTTTAAAGGTTTAATGATTGGTTGATTTTGAATATGTTCTTTAATGTTTGTTCCCATTGGTACAAAGAATTTATCCGGTGTGCGAATTAAGTTCTCTGATGATGGTTCATTGATGAAAGGGAAATCTCCATTAAAGATTGTATTGAAGATAATCTTACCAACACTGGTAATTAAGAATTTTTCATTTTGTTCCTTTGTAAATGTTACATTGTTCATTGCTTTGGCTGGAACCGCAACACGGGTATGCAAATGAACAGCTTGTGCGTTATACGCTAACAAGGCTTCATTCACATCCTTAAAGACGCTTCCTTCTCCAACTGCTCCGGCTTTTTCAAGCGTTAAGTAATAGTTTCCTAATACCATGTCCTGAGAAGGCGTAACGATTGGCTTACCATCTTTAGGTCCTAAGATATTGTTAGATCCTAACATTAACTGACGTGCTTCTTGAATGGCTTCATCAGACAAAGGCACATGGACTGCCATTTGGTCCCCATCGAAATCGGCATTGAATGCCGGTGTTACCAATGGATGCAGACGAATTGCACGTCCTTCAACTAATTTAGGCTCGAATGCTTGAATTCCTAAACGGTGAAGTGTTGGTGCACGGTTTAACAATACCGGATGTTCTTTGATGACTCTTTCGACGATTGGCCAAATTTTATCATCCATTTTATCAATTAAACGTTCTGCGGCTTTAATGTTAGTCGCCAGTCCATCATTTACTAATCCTGAAATGACGAATGGTTTAAATAAGTTTAATGCCATTTCACGTGGGATCCCGCATTGATACATTTTCAAGTCAGGTCCTACGGCAATAACTGAACGTCCAGAATAGTCTACACGCTTACCTAATAAGTTCTGACGGAAACGTCCCTGTTTCCCTTTTAATGTATGTGACAGTGATTTTAACGGTCTGCTTCCTGCCCCAGTAATCGGTTTAGAACGACGTCCGTTATCAATTAAAGCATCTACTGCTTCCTGCAGCATACGTTTTTCATTTTGTACGATAATAGAAGGTGTTCCTAATTCCAATAATTTTTTAAGACGATTGTTACGAGTAATAACACGACGATATAAGTCATTTAAATCACTTGTTGCAAAACGTCCACCGTCCAATTGCAGCATTGGTCTTAAATCAGGAGGAATAACCGGAAGAACATCCATGATCATCCATTCTGGTTCATTTTGTGAACTTCTGAAAGCTTCGATCGCTTCCAAACGTTTCAATAATTTAGCACGGCGCTGTCCCTGTGCTTCTTTTAATTCTTTGGTTACATTAGCAAATTCAAAATCAAGGTCTACTTTTTGCAGTAAGATTTTGATTGCTTCTGCTCCGATTTTTGCTTCAAAGTTGCTGCCGAATTTTTCGCAGCAGTTACGATAGTCTCTTTCAGATAAAACTTGCTTATACTCTAATGGTGTAGATCCTTTATCAGTTACAACATAAGATACGAAGTAAATGATTTCTTCTAATTGTTTTGGTGACATATCCAGGATTAATCCCATTCTTGAAGGGATTCCTTTTAAATACCAGATATGTGCGATCGGAGTCGCTAATTCAATATGTCCCATACGTTCACGACGTACAGAAGATTTTGTGACTTCAACGCCGCAGCGATCACAAATCACACCTTTATATCTTACTTTCTTATATTTACCGCAGCTACATTCCCAATCCTTAGAAGGACCGAAAATTCTTTCACAGAATAAACCGTCCTTTTCCGGTTTTTGAGAACGATAGTTGATTGTTTCCGGTTTTTTTACTTCACCATAAGACCATTCACGAATTTTTTCTGGAGAAGCTAACCCTATTTGTATCGCTGAAAATTTATTAACATCTGCCATGGTTAATTCCTCCTCTATTCATCTTCGTCTTCAAAATTATCTTCTTCATCAAGGTCGTCTTCATTTTCATCTTCATCGAATTCCAACTCGATATCCAAATCCATATCTTCTTCTAGAATATCTTCATCCTCTTCGATATCTGTTTCTTCAACGACTTCCTCTACGACTTCAGTTACGCCATTATTGACATCTTCAATTGAAGTTGGGAATCTTCTTTCCTCTTCTTCAATCTTTCTCATATCAATTTCATTACCATCGTCATCCAATAAACGAACGTCCAATGCTAATGCTTGTAATTCTTTTTTCAATACTCTGAACGCCTCAGGTAATCCCGGTTCAGGTAATTTTTGTCCTTTAACGATCGCTTCATATGTTTTAACACGACCGACAACATCATCAGACTTAACGGTTAAGATTTCACGTAATGTATAAGCGGCACCATAAGCTTCCAATGCCCAAATTTCCATTTCCCCAAATCTTTGTCCACCGTTTTGTGCTTTACCACCAAGCGGCTGCTGTGTAACTAATGAGTAAGGTCCGACTGAACGCGCATGTAATTTATCATCAACCATGTGGGCTAACTTAATCATGTACATGATTCCGACAGAGATTTTTGAATCGAAATAATCTCCTGTCTGACCGCTGATCACCCATTGCTTACCATCTTTTGCCATTCCGGCTTCTTCCATGATGTTTTCCAAGTCATTACGATGTAAACCATCGAATGCCGGTGTTGCGATATATAATCCCAATTGCTTAGCAGCATATCCTAAGTGAAGTTCCAATACCTGTCCGATGTTCATACGGCTTGGTACCCCTAATGGGTTCAACATGATATCAAGCGGTGTTCCATCTTCTAAGTGCGGCATGTCTTCGATTGGCAAGATACGTGAGATAACCCCTTTGTTACCATGACGTCCGGCCATTTTATCTCCTTCAGAGATTTTACGTTTCTGAACGATGTAAACTTTAATGACTTGGTTTACGCCCGGCTGTAAGTCATCTCCATTTTTTCTTGAGAAAACTTTGATATCATGAACGATACCTGCTCCGCCATGAGGAACTCTTAATGAGTTGTCTTTAACTTCTCTTGATTTTTCACCAAAGATCGCTAACAGCAATTTTTCTTCTGCTGATAGTTCGGCTTGTCCTTTTGGTGTTACTTTCCCAACTAGGATGTCGCCTTCTTTTACTTCTGCCCCGATCATGATGATTCCTGTTTCGTTTAAGTTCTTACGAGCGTCTTCCCCAACGTTAGGAATATCACGTGTGATTTCTTCTGGGCCTAATTTTGTATCACGGCATTCAATGCTGTATTCTTCAATATGAATGGATGTATACACATCTTCCTTCACCAGTCTTTCAGACATGATGATGGCATCTTCGTAGTTATATCCGTTCCATTCCATGAATCCGACTAATACGTTTTGTCCTAATGCCAGTTCTCCTTGCTCCATCGCTGGACCATCGGCAATAACTTCACCTTTAGCCACTCTTTCTCCTACTTTAACGATTGGAGAATGATTGATACAAGTTCCGGCATTGGAAATATAGAATTTTAACAAACGATATGTTCTTGGACCGTTTGCTTCTTCAATGATTACCTTTTTTGCATCGACATAAGTGACGATCCCTTCTTCTTTAGCGACAACGGCACTACCAGAGTCTCTGGCTGCCTGATGCTCCATCCCGGTTCCGACAAACGGCGTATGCGGTTTTAATAAAGGGACAGCCTGACGCTGCATGTTGGCTCCCATCAAGGCACGAGTCGCATCATCGTTTTCCAAGAACGGAATACAAGATGTGGCAACTGAAACGATCTGTTTAGGTGAAATATCGATGAAATCCACTTCTTCACGTTTCGCCATGATGTTTTCTCCTAAATGACGAGCGATAACTTGTTCATCTAAGATTTCTCCATCTTCACTTGTTCTTACGTTTGCCTGTGCAATAACATAATTCTTTTCTACATCCGCTGTTAAATAACGCACATCACTTTCATTGATGATAGCCTGATTAACTTTACGGTATGGTGTTTCAATAAATCCATAATCGTTTACTTTTGCATAAGAAGCTAAAGTTGTGATCAAACCGATGTTTGGACCTTCTGGTGTTTCGATTGGACAGATACGGCCATAGTGAGAACTATGAACGTCACGCACTTCGTAGCCAGCACGGTCACGGCTTAATCCTCCTGGCCCTAAAGCAGAAAGACGACGCTTATTTGTTAATTCGGCTAATGGATTGATCTGATCCATGAACTGTGACAACTGACTTGAAGAGAAGAACTCTTTCATAGCCGCTGTTAATGGACGAATATTCGTTAAAGACTGTGGTGTTGCTGAATCCCCTTCAGCTAAAGACATTCTTTCGCGAACTACTCTTTCCATTCTTGATAAACCGATTCTGAATTGGTTTTGGATCAATTCTCCAACAGTACGTACACGTCTGTTTCCTAAGTGGTCAATATCATCCAGTAATCCTAAACGCATCATATATTTGATACGGTCATCTGTCGGATATTGCAATTCATCAAAAATATCCACTAAGTTAAACATATATGAGTAAGCAGCCAGCATATCTGAGATTGTAATAAATTTGCTGTCTAAAGATAAATCTGTTCCGATAATACGCATTTTCTTTTGTTTTGTATCATCTACCCAAACGTCTACATACTGAATGGTTCCATGAGAATTCATTCTTTCATTTGTTTTAACGCTAGTTTGATGTGCCCCTGCTTCAAAGACTTCCTGTAAACGATCTAATTGATCTTTATCGATAAAAGTTCCTTCTTTTAATACCACATTGCCATCTACATCAACGATGTCCTGAGCCAATACGCGTGTATAAAGACGGTCTAATAAGCTTAATTTTTTACCGAATTTGAAACGACCGGCGCTTGCCAAGTCATATCTTTTCGGATCGAAGAATTTTGTGAATAATAAATTGTTGGCACCGTCTAAAGTAGCCGGTTCACCAGGTCTCAATTTGTTATAGATTTCAATTAATGCTTCTTCTGTGTTATGTGTTGGATCCTTCGCTAAAGTATTGGTAATATACTCATGTTCGCCAAACACTTCAATGATATCTTCATCGGTTGAAAGACCTAAAGCACGAAGCAAGATCGTTCCAGGGATCTTTCTAGTACGGTCAATACGCACATTTAATACATTTTTAGCATCATTTTCAAATTCTAACCAGGTACCACGTGACGGAATGACACTTCCGGCAAAAACAGTTTTCCCGCTTTTGTCCACCGCATCATTAAAATAAGCTCCTGGAGAACGAACTAACTGAGAAACGATGACACGTTCCGCTCCATTGATAATAAAGGTTCCTCCATCCGTCATTAATGGAAAATCACCCATAAATACTTCATTTTCTTTAATTTCACCGGTATTGGTGTTTACTAAACGTAACGTAGCTCTTAACGGTGCCGCATAGTTAGTATCACGATCTTTACTTTCATCAGCAGAGAATTTCTCCTGATCAAAATAACAATCCACAAATTCTAATGATAAAGTTTCATTGTAATTCTTAATAGGATATATATCATGAAAAACTTCCTTGATTCCTTCTTCTCTAAACCAACGATAAGAATCCGTTTGGATCTCAACGAGATTAGGTAATTCCAAAGAACCACTGATTCTTGAATAATTACGACGAGTTATTCTGCTTTTTTCGCGCGTTTTGTTTTGTTCCACGTACATCCACCCCTTTAAAGTTCTCTATTTCCATGTTTAGGTAGCATAAAAATCCCACTTTTAAACATTAATAGGCATTTTAATATGCTAGCACAAGTTTTTCCATAAGTCAAGCACTTCAATGTCAAAAGTAGGATTTTGTTTATTCTTTCTTTGATTTTAAGATATAATACCCTTTATCTTTTTTTACGACCTCACAATTGCCAAATACTTCATTCATTTTGCTTTTGGCACTGGGAGCCCCCTGTTTTTTCTGAATCACGATCCATAGCTCACCATCGGCATTAAGATGATCATACGCTTTTTCCAAGATCTGATGCACCACTTCTTTTCCGGCACGGATTGGCGGATTGCTCACAATCAGATCGAACGATTTTTCTACGTTATCATAAATATAGCTTTTATAGATTGCCACATCTTGAATATTATTGGCTTCTGTATTTTTTCTGCACAGGTCCAATGCACGATCATTGACATCGACCATTTCCATTGTCAGCCATGGATAAACGGTTTTCAGACAAATGCCAAAGGTACCATAACCACAGCCTACATCAAGCAATGTTTTTTTAGTTTCGTCGACCGTAATGGCATCTAATAATACTCGAGATCCATAATCTATCATCGTTTTAGAAAAAACACCATGATCACTCGTAAAATTCAGTGCATGCCCTCGATAGTCATATTGAAAAGCAACAGGTTCACTGATTAAATCTGTATTATCTGTATAATAGTGCTTCATGACTTCCCTCCACTCTTTTTAAAGTAAAAAACCCACAAACCTCCGATGAGAACGGCATCTATGCCTATAAATAAAACAGCAGTTAACAACTTCTGATCTAAAAACATTTGAATTCCTAAAGAAAGTATACCCAAAACAATGAAGCCATAAAACATCATGACAAGCAATAAGATAGGATAACGAATCCATTTAGAAAGCTTCTTGTTTTTTGTTATTTCCATGACTGCCTCTAAAATTACTTCACCAATAAATTCAAGCATATCTTCTCCTTCTCCAATAAACAAAAGAGCCCTAAAATTTAGGACTCTTTATTTTAAATCAATTATTTAACTTCTACAGTAGCTCCAGCTGCTTCTAATTTTTCTTTGATTCCAGCAGCTTCATCAGCTGAGATGTTTTCTTTGATTGTTCCAGGTAATTTGTCAACTAAACCTTTAGCATCAACTAAACCTAATCCAGTGATTTCTCTTACAGCTTTGATAACTGCAACTTTAGTAGCTCCAGCTTCAGTTAATGTAACAGTTACTTGTGCAGGTGCAGCATCAGCAGCAGCTTCTCCACCAGCAACAACAGCTACAGGAGCAGCAGCAGTTACATCAAATTTTTCTTCGATTGCTTTTACTAAGTCATTTAATTCTAAGATAGTAGCTTCTTCTAAGTAAGCTAAGATGTCTTCATGTGATAATTTTGCCATTTTTCTTTTCCTCCGTTAATTAAGCTTCTTGTGCAGCTTCTTCAGATCCGCCTCTAGCGTCTGATACTGCTTTTACAACACGTGCAAATTTACTGATTGGTGCTTGTAAGCATCCAAGTAACATAGAGTACATACCTTCTCTGTTTGGTAATTTTGCGATTTCTTTCATTTCGTCTTGACCTAAGACTTTTCCTTCAACGATCCCAGCTTTGATCACTAATAAATCATTTTTCTTAGCGAAGTCAGCTAAAATTCTTGCAGGCGCTACAGCATCGTTTGTTCCGAATGCAATAGCGTTAGGTCCAACTAATTGAGAATTGATTTCTCCATACCCTAAGCTTTCAGTAGCTCTTTGTACCATTTTGTTTTTGTAAACTTTGAATTCAACGTTTTCTGCTCTTAATGCTCTACGTAATTCAGTTACTTCAGCCACTGATAGACCACGGTATTCTACAACAACAGCAGATTGAGCGTTTTGAAATTTTTCAGCGATTTCAGAAACGACAACTTTTTTTGCTTCAATTGCTTGTGCAGACATTGTTACACCTCCTATTAAATTTTTAATATATGCAACAATATATCCTAATAAAAACCCTCAGATTGCTCCGAGGGTTATGTCAGCGTTAAAAAACGATAACACCTCGGCAACATAATTAAACTTTCGTCGTTGCTGTCTACGGTATATTGGTTGCGTCTAGTTTGTTTGCTAATTAGATAGCAGTTGCTACTTTGATGCTTGGTCCCATTGTTGATGACACTGCGATGTTTTTCATATAAACACCTTTAGCACTAGCTGGTTTAGCTTTTACTAATACATCATAGATAGCCATATAGTTTTGTACTAACTTTTCAGCATCGAAAGATACTTTTCCGATTGTTACATGAACATTTCCTTGTTTGTCAGTACGGTATGTTACTTTACCAGCTTTAACTTCGTTAACAGCCTTAGTAACATCCATTGTTACAGTTCCAGTTTTAGGGTTAGGCATTAAACCTTTAGGTCCTAAAATACGACCTAATTTACCTAATTCAGCCATCATATCTGGAGTAGCGATCATTACTTCGAAGTCTAGCCAACCTTTTTTGATTTCTTCTAAAACTTCGTTTCCGCCTACTACGTCAGCTCCGGCAGCTTTAGCTTCTTCAGCTTTAGCTCCTTGAGCTACTACTAATACTTTTTTAGATTTTCCAGTACCGTTAGGTAATACGATAGCGCCACGTAACTGTTGGTCAGCATGACGTGTATCTAATCCTAATTTGAAAGCAACATCCACAGTTGCATCAAATTTTACTGTACTTGTTTTCTTTACTAATTCGATAGCTTCTTCGATTGAATAAGCTGTTCCTTTTTCGATTAAAGCTTTCGCTTCAACGTATTTCTTACCTTTCTTAGCCATTTTGCTTCCTCCTTAAGTGGTAATAACGGATCATCCTCCCACGAGGTTGTTATATCCTTAACTTTTTAACTTTACATCAAGATTAAAACGCTTCTACTTCAATACCCATATTACGTGCAGTTCCGGCAACAATTTTCATTGCTCCTTCGATATCATTAGCATTTAAATCTGGCATTTTGTATTCAGCGATCTCTCTTAACTTATCAGCTGAAAGAGTAGCTACTGTTTCTTTTCCAGGGTTGCTAGATCCTTTTTTAACTCCACAAGCTTTTAAGATTTTTTCAGCTGCTGGTGCTGTTTTTAATACAAAGGTAAAATCTTTGTCTTCAAAAACAGTGATGACAACTGGTACTGTTTCACCCATACGATCTCTTGTCTGATCATTGAATGCAGTACAAAATTTAGGCATTTGAATCCCTGCACCTGCTAATGCTGGTCCCGGTTTCGCTTGTCCTGCTTGGAATTGAATCTTAACTGTTTTTAATACTTTTTTACTCACGCGACACACCTCCTATAAAATTTGTCCGTGCTGTGGTCTATCGGACATTGTCCTTCCACGCTTGGTTAACACATACTGTGCCGATTACTTATTTTACATTAAATCGTGTAAAATGCAACACTTTTTTTCATTTTTTTCAATTTTCTTGATAGTAAGTCAAAATCTTTTTCTTCCTCTATATTTTTACCCCATCTGCCGCTATAATATTCATGGGTGATACTATGAATGAATTAATGAATCAACAGCTGTCCTTATTAATTGAAGATACTGATTACGAAATCTCTATTTTAAGCAATGCCGCCGCCCTGTTAAACGAAAGTATGAACGATGTTTCTTGGACCGGCTTCTATCTTTATCAAAACAACGAATTGATCCTAGGTCCCTTTCAAGGCAAAGTGGCATGTACCCGCATTCCTTTAGGAAAAGGAGTCTGCGGCAACAGCGCTGCCGACAAAAAAACGTACTTAGTCCCTAATGTTCACGAATTTCCCGGACATATTGCCTGTGACAGTGCCTCAAACAGTGAGATTGTGATTCCAATCCTGCTTGACGATCAGCTTTATGGAGTCTTGGATATTGATTCCACTTCTTTTGATCGTTTCACCAAGGAAGATCAGCAAAATTTAGAAGAATTCGTTAACATTTTAGCCAAGCGCTTACTTCAATTAAAGCAGTAAAGGTACCCATCAAGGTACCTTTTTATTAATATTCTACTTTTTCCAGCTGTGATAATTCAACTTCCATCGGTACTAATGTTCCTAACATATCCACCAAGATTTTTGCTTCCTGCTTATCCATGTCAATCACTTCCACTTTACCGATCTTATTTGCCATCGGTCCGGAAATCACTTTTACATCATCGCCAACCCCGAAATTAAGATTAACGATTTCACTGCGGATTCCCATCTTTTTCAAGATTGGTTCCACTTCCCCTTTTTGTAATGGGAACGGTTTTGCTCCGCCACCGGAAGAACCGATGAACCCGGTAACTCCCGAAGTGTTACGTACGATATACCATGCTTCATCTGTCATGATCATTTCAACCAAGACATATCCTGGGAACATATTTTTAGTTACATTGACTTTCTTACCGTCTTTGATTTCTGTTTCCGTATGTTCAGGAATCACAATATTAAATAAATAATCCTGCAATCCCATAGATTCTACACGTTTAATCAAGTTTTCTTTTACTTTATTTTCATGACCTGAGTATGTATTGACTACATACCATTGTCTTCCTTCGTCATTCATTCCAGCCATATTAGTTCAACCCCAACATTCTCAAAATTACAGCGATGATGGCATCACTGCCAAAAAAGAATAAACCTAAAACCAAGCAGAAAGCCAATACAGTGGCTGAATTTACAAACAGTTCTTTCTTTGTCAGCCATGTGACTTTTTTCATTTCTGCACGAATACCGCTAATACTGAACCAATCTCTAAATTTCATACTGGGCCTCCTTATTTCGTTTCTTTATGCAGGGTATGTTTCCCGCATTTCTTACAATATTTATTTAATTCCAAACGCTCTGGATTTGTTTTAGTATTCTTATATGTCGAATAATTCCTTGATAAGCACTCTGTGCAAATCAGCGTTACTTTTTGCTTCATTTTTCATCACCTACAATAATTAAATTTAGCATATAATCTTCTATTAGTCAAATTAATGTTTGTTTAAATCAAACTTTTTTCTGATTCGGTAAATCGTATTCGATACTTTTTTGTCACTAATCGAAAGTCTTCCGGCAATCTCTTTATCACTATACCCCAGCATCTTCATTTGCGCAATATCAGAAACATATTCCATTTTGCTTTCCTCTACTGCCTGATAAACTTGATTGAGTGTTTCTTTGATGATTAAGCTTTCTGCCGGCTGATGTCCGCGATAAGGATCTGCCAGCGCATTTTCCAAACAAATCGTGCTTTCTTCATTGTCGGTTGTATACAACGGCTGGTCGAGCGAAATAAATTGATAATGAAACTTATTTTTAGCTATCGTTGCTTTCCTGACCATCGTATACCATCTTTTCTCCACACAGTTTCTGACAAATGTGCGAAATGAAGCCAGCGTATCATGCCGATACCGATCATAAACTAAATACAAGACAATTTGCGCTTCCTGCAAGAGGTCATCTTCACTCAATGACCTTAACAAATCATAGTAATAATTATTTAAAATCTTTTTAAAATAAACGCGATACTCTTTAAATAAAAAATGTAACGCGCATTCACTTCCCTGTAATATTAAATAAAGTAATTCATAATCATTGACTTCTTCCACGTCATTTCCTTTCTACCTAGAGTGGAAAACGAGAATGATAGACCTGATAGAGAATCACCGCTGCTGCGACTGAGGCGTTCAATGAAGTCACATGCCCTACCATTGGCAGCACCACTTTATAGTCACATTGCTGCTTTACGATACGGGTAATGCCCTTTCCTTCTGAACCAATGACAATACATGTCGGCATATTGTAATCGACACTGCGATAATCCTGTGACTGATCATTATCACACCCTACAATCCAATAACCACGCTTTTTCAAATCTTCCAATGTTCTGGCAAGATTCGTCACTTGTGCAACTTTCACATGGTCAATTGCCCCCGTTGATACCTTTGCGACTGTCCCATTTAAAGAGACACTGCGGTTTTTAGCGATAATCACGCCGTCTACTCCAACGGCATCACAGGTTCTTAGTATAGCCCCTAAGTTGTGCGGGTCTTCTAAACCATCCAGCATTAAAAGCAATGGCTGTTTATTTTCAGGAATTGCTTTAACGATCTCATCGATCGAATAATAGCGATACCCCTCAACACTAGCAATCACACCCTGATGATTGACATTTCCCACCAAGCGATCCAACTCATTAGAAGAAACGACCTGATATGGAATCTTTAACTGCTGACACAGTTTGGGGATCGTATGATCTTTTATGGTCTTGCTGACCAATACTTCATAAACTCGTTTTTGCCCATTCAAGGCTTCTGATATTGTATTTTTTCCGTAGATATATTGTCTCATACTTTACCTCTTAATTCTTTTCATCTTTGCATTCTCTTTGTTCAACGAATGCTTCATAGATCGTAAATAATTGTGCCAGCCTTTCTTCATTATGATTCAAATGCAAATGACCGATGACTGCCTCAAAGCCTGTTGACTTACTGTGAGCCAAAGGACTGGTATTTTTTAGTACACGCGTTTCCTTGGCGTTTTTACCACGACGATAAAAGCTGAATTCTTCCTCCGTAAAAATATTTTCTTTCAGCGCATAATCAATGAAAGCCGCCTGTGCTTTGGCGCTAACATAAGCGATGGATGCCTGCTGCAATAAATTAGGCTTAATAATATTTAAATCCAATATGATATGTTCGCGCACCCTTGTTTCCAAGACGGCATCCCCAATATACGCTAAAACAACGGCATTCATTAATTCTGTTCTCACTATAAAATGCCTCTTTCCATCAGTTGGCTGCGAAGACCATCTGCCTTTTCAAAATCTTTTGCTGCCTTGCTGTTTTGCCACTGCTGATATAAATCTATATCTTCATCCGTTAATGTTTTAATTTCAAACTTAAATCCAAACACCTCCAGCATCGTCAACAATGTATGATAGAGTTTAGCGATCGCAGCAGCATCCTTTTCTTTTTGGCGATACAGCTGATTCAAGCCTTTGACCGCTTCCAGAACTTTTGATAATGCCAGTGATGTATTTAAGTCATCCTCTAATGCTTCGACCATTTCTTCTAAAAGAGGATCACATTGTGAACTAGGATCAATATGGCTGACCTGCATCCATAAAGAAATCTGTTTGATAACACTGCTAACTTTATCCACTTCTTTTCTGACATTACTCACCAGTTCCTCTGTGTAATTAAGCGGATTACGATAATGCGTTGACATCATCACCCACTTATAAACATTAATTCCCAATTGGGGAATCAGATCTTTTGCCCACATGACATTGCCTAATGACTTTGACATTTTCGCATTATCGATGTTAATCATCTGATTATGCACCCAATAATTGGCAATCGGATGATGATGGCAGGCCATTGACTGAGCGATCTCATTTTCATGATGCGGGAATTTTAAATCCTGTCCGCCGCCGTGAATATCAATCTTTCCGCCTTCAAACAAATCGTTGATCATGACCACACATTCCGTATGCCATCCCGGTCTTCCTTTTGACCATGGACTATCAAACTGAATTCCATCATCTGTCTTTTTCCATAAAGCAAAATCGACCGGACTTTCCTTTTTGCCGTTTTCTTCTACACGGTTGCTGGCACCATTCAACAGATCTTCAATGCGTATTCCAGACAGATGTCCATATTCTTCAATTTTCTCTACTCTAAAGTAAACATCTCCATCTTTTTCGTAAGCGAATCCTTTTTTCACCAAGTCATCAATGAACGCAATGATTTGATCCATGGTTTCTGTTACTCTTGGCGTATACGTCGGATGCAGTAAATTCAGTTCATCACGAACAGCATTGTACGCATCGATATAACGCTGCGCTAAAACCCGTTCATCGATTCCTTCTGCTTTTGCGGCTTTAATAATTTTATCATCCACATCAGTAAAATTGGAAACAAAGATAACCTTTTTCCCACGATATTCCAGCACTCTGCGCAGAACATCAAAAATGATTAACGGACGTGTATTGCCGATATGCGCATGATTATAAACGGTAGGACCACAAACATAAATACTCACTTCATCCTCTTTTATAGGAATAAATTCTTCTTTTTTATTGGTCATTGAATTAAATAATTTCATGTTTTACCCTCCTAACAAAAAAGGCATGCATTCAAAGAAGCTTCACTTTTCATGCTATGCCAGATAACGAATCTTCAATGAGTAAACTGTCTCTACCCTTTATTGTACTCGCATCATAACTATTCTATTATTAACTTTATCATAACCGCTTTTAAATAGCAATTCCCTTATTCGCCTTGCTCTTTCACGGCAAACGTGTAAAGAAACTTATCCATATTTATGATCTTGTTGTCATAATCCTTTGTTGCTGTTTTATATTTCAAGCAATAGCGATATCCTTCTTCAAAAATCACCATATACTTCGCTTTTACGTCTCCGTTTTCAGCCACAATTTCATAGCAGCCATCCCCATTGGTTAAAGTGACTTTAGTGTTTGAAACAATAGTCGCCCCAGTCGTTTCCACCTCTACACGGAAAAGCTGAATCAATTCTTCCACTTTATTGTTTTCGATCACCGGATCAATCATCAGTGTAATTTCTTCTTGATCCTTTGCAAAGATTGTTTTAACGTGATCGCTTAATTCTTCGGATTCATTATATAAAGCTGCATCCTGTTTCTTAAAACTATTCGGATAAGTAAAAGAGACATTCGCATATTCATACACAGTTCCATCTTTTGTAATATTCACTGTTTTGTTTTTAGCTCCGCAGGCCACAACTACCATACAGGCTACAACCAAAAGAGCGAATTTGATGATTTTTTTCATCAAACCACCTCCAAGCAGTTATAGTATACAAGATTTTATTTAATAAATCAACTTTTCTAAAAAGCGCCCTGTTAATCAATGTTTTTCCATTTATAAAATATACATTCACAATGATATTTTTCTACTTGAAAAGTACTTTTCAAGGTAAAATCCCGACTGTTTCGCCAAGCCTGAAATAGGTTTTCTTCTGTCCTTATCCACTGAATCATTTTTCATGTATTTTTCATTCGTTTCCCACATATATTAGAACGTATAGAAAAGAAGGTGAGAAAATCGCTAGATGTAAATATATCACAAAAGATATTGATTTATTAGGCCGTATCATGCGTTCAGAGGCATTGGGAGAAGGAAATTTCGGGATGCTTTTAGTTGGAAACGTTGTTATTAACCGCGTTGTTGCCAGCTGTGATGTATTCAAAAATACGACCACGATCCAAGAAGTCATCTATCAAAAGAATGCCTTCGAAGGGGTAGGTACCGATCTTTGGTTTGGAAAAGCCAACGGAAAAGAACGAGAGCTCGCTTTAAAATGTATCAATGGCTATCGTGCCGATCCGGCAACAGATGCTTTATGGTACCGCAATCCCGGCAGAGACGTTCCATGCCCGCCTGAATTCTATGGGGTCTTAGCAGGTCGTTTTAAACAGCACTGCTTCTATGACCCAAAAGCTAATTTAGACTGTAATTTATAAAGGAGACAATATGGATTATCAAAAAACTTATACTTATCCCTCAACATTAAATCAAACAACGCCGGAGACTCCGGCACCGACCCCTTACACTCCGCAGCAGACGATGCCGCAATATGCGCCAAGCCAGCCTTATCCAACACCGCCAACCACATTGCAGCCAACAACTCAGCAGCTTGTACCGCAGCCGGTACCTCCTATTAATTTTCAGGAACAATCTTACATTGAAAACATACTTCGTTTAAATAAAGGAAAGGTAGGGACTTTCTACTTTACTTATACGGATTCAAGTGAATGGCGTGACCGCGTTTATAAAGGGGTTATTGAAGCAGCCGGACGTGACCACTTAATTATCAGTGATCCTAAAACCGGTAAACGCTATCTGTTCCAAATGATTTATTTTGATTGGGCAGAATTTGATGAAGAAATTCAATATCAATACCCATATCGTTAAAAAGCGAACCAACGTTCGCTTTTTATATGATTAATTTTCTTCTGACATCCGAGATAAAATGCAATGACCCCGTCACCACCACCATTTGCTCTGTCAACATGGCCTGCCTTAACGCTTCATCGAAAGAAGCAAAGACATGCGCATGACCTCTCAAATCATTGAGATCCACTTTGCGTTCATCAGCAAATACGGTTAAGTAAACAGTATAATGCTTCTCCAGCTCCGCAATCATCTTTTCATAATCCTTATCTTTTAAAGCAGAGAAGATGACAATGACATCCTTTTGTTTAAAGGCATCAATCGTTTTCTGCAACGCCATGATCCCATCAATATTATGGGCACCGTCAATATAAATTGAACGTCCTTGATACGTAATTTTTTCAAATCGTCCCGGCCAGCTGGTTTCAAAAATCGCCGTTTCGATCTGCTGAGGGGATAGTGAGATTTTCAAATAAAACAAGGCCTCCAAAGCCAAACAGACATTTTCCACTTGATACAGAGCGGTTTGCTTTAAATGCAATGCCATATCACGATACTCAAAGCAAATTGGATACCCCTGAACAAGCGGCGGCTGACAGATAATCATCTGTGCCTTTTTTAACTCCGCTTCTTTTTTAATGACCGCTAAGCAGTCAGACTGTGTCACCGTTGTGATGACCGCTGTATTTTCTTTAATAATTCCTGCCTTTTGAAAAGCGATCTCCTCCAAAGTATTGCCGAGTGAGGGAATATGATCATGTCCGATATTGGTAATCAATGACAAACAGCAGCTGATCACATTTGTTTTATCATATCTTCCGCCGATTCCCACTTCAACAATGGCATAATCGACTTGCCGACGAGCAAAATACACTAACATAATCAAAACATCGATTTCAAATTTAGAAAGTCCTTCACTAATGATCCACTCATAATGCTCATTGACGATTGCCAGTAATTCCTCATCGCTGATCGGCAATTTATCAATGCAGATGCGGTCATGATAGCTGATCAGATAAGGCGATGTAAAAGTGCCGACCTTATAGCCTGCCTGATTCAATAAGCTGCGCAGATAGTTGACGGTGCTTCCTTTGCCATTCGTTCCGGTCACATGGATAAATTTGAGCGTCTCTGTTGGTATTTGATGCTGCTTCAATATTTTCTGATATGCGGATAATGGTGACTTATGAATTTGTTTTTCAATATAATCGATCGCTTCCTGAGCCGTTTTAAACATGCGATGACCTCCCCCTACATACTTTTAGCACACCTATTATACTCCAAAGTGAAAATAAAATATAGAATAAATAAAATCTATGATACAATAAAGAAAATATTGTAAAAGAATGGAGTTATTTATCGATGGTAAAAATAAACAACGACTGGGATGATCTATTAAAAGAGGAATTCAGTAAAGACTATTTCATCCAGCTAGAGGCATTTTTAGAAGAAGAATATGCGACACAGACGATCTACCCGCCTAAAGAAGATGTGTTTAACGCATTAGCGTACACTCCCTACCAAAATGCGCGTGTAGTTATCTTAGGTCAAGACCCCTATCATGGCAAAGGACAGGCGCATGGCTTATGCTTTTCAGTAAAAAAAGGCATTACTCCGCCGCCGTCACTAAAAAATATGTACAAGGAATTACAGAGCGATCTAGGCTGTACGATTCCCGAGCATGGTGAACTGACTAAATGGGCAAAACAAGGTGTGTTAATGCTTAATACTGTATTAAGTGTTCGTGAAGGAAAGCCGAATTCCCACGCAAAAAAAGGCTGGGAAACCTTTACCGATCAGATCATCGGTAAGATGAACGAAAAAAATACTCCGGTGGTTTTTCTTTTATGGGGGCGTCATGCTCAGCAAAAAGCAGAATTGATCACCAATCCGCAGCACCTTATTTTAATGTGCGCACACCCAAGTCCCTTCTCCGCAAGAAACGGGTTCTTTGGCTGTCAGCATTTTTCCAAAACAAACGCTTTTTTAACCGAGCATCAGCTAAAGCCGATTGACTGGCAAATAGACTAACCTAAAAATGGCAGTGATTTAATTCACCGCCATTTTTTATATTTCTTTGTGTTGAAGACATTCTAAAATGACTTCTTTTTCGATAAACTCTTTTTTGACTCCGTTTAGCTCTTGGTACTGTTCATGCCCTTTTCCTAAAATGAGAATCATATCCCCTGACTGTGCCAGCTGCAAGGCAAATTCAATCGCACTTTTACGATCTTCGATAGCCACATATTTACCATTGGTTTCTTTCATTCCGCGAATGATGTCCGCCATTATATTTTCCGTTGATTCGTAGCGTGAATTATCTGAAGTAATAATGCTCAGCGTCGCATACATTCCTGAAATCTTCCCCATCTCATAGCGGCGCTGACGATCACGGTTGCCGCCACAGCCAAACAGGGTTATTAGTCGTTTCGGCTGATAATGCAGCATCGTTTTTAAAATATTTTCCATGCTTAACGCATTATGCGCAAAATCAATGAACACATTGACTCCCGGATAAGTCTCCACAAATTCACTTCGTCCGCTGATATGAATCTCTTTTAAGGTCTCTTTAATCGTCATCACATCAATTCCGAGATATTCACATACCCCAATACATAGCAGTGCATTGGAAACATTGAATTTTCCGGGCAGCGGGATCGTAAAAATCAGTTGCTTATAAAGAAACCTCATTCTTAATCCCTGTTCATTCAAATAATCAACAGCACTGACCGGTTCATCGACAACGCGGGTCAAATCATATAAACGAACTTTTCCATTCGCATTATTGATCATATCCACCGCATAAAAATCATCACGGTTGATAAAGCAGACATCACTGCGCCGCATCAGTTCCATTTTATAATGCTTGTACTCTTCAAAACTGCTATGCTCATTTTCACCGATATGATCGGGAGATAAATTAGTAAAACAGCCAATATCAAAAGTAAAACCATCCACCCGATGCCGCATGATACCGATTGATGTTACTTCCAAAATAACATGCGTATATCCCTGATTGACCATTTCTCTTAAATAATATTGAATCTCATAGGATTCCGGGGTGGTATTTTCAGAGGGATAGATTTGATCTCCCATAAAAATACCGTTAGTTCCCATTAGTCCTACTTTAATTCCACTGTTTTTTAATGTTTCATAGATCATGACGGCTACCGTGGTTTTCCCTTTGGTTCCGGTAATACCGATCATTTTCAGCTGCCGAGCCGGCTGGTCAAAAAAACGGCAGGATAATAATGCCAATGTCTTACGGATATCCTCGACATAAACCATCGTTACATCCGGATAGTTCAGACTGCGATTTTCCGTCACAATGGCAACAGCGCCATTTTCAATCGCTTCATTGATAAACTGACTGGCATCCTGTCGTGTTCCGTTTATACAAACAAATAGAGATTGAGGTTTAACTTTCTTTGAGTGATAAGCTAAATGTTCAATCTCTACATCTAAATCTCCATGCATTAATACAAAATCTATTTGATCAAATAGTTTTGTCAGTTCCATAGCATACCTCAATCTTTATTGATTTTTTTGAGGTAAGATGACCACTGTTTCTCCGTCTTTTGTGAAAACATAATTTTCTCTGGCATATCGCGTGACATAATCTTCATTATTCAACATCTCGATTTCCAGCTGAATCGCTGCTTTTTCTTTTTCCAGCGCTTCTTTTTGTGCCGTTACTTCGGCCATTTCTTTCTTCTGTGTTTCAATGGTTTTATAATAATCTGAGACCAGCAGCCCCAATAAAACAACACTTACCATTAAATACGCTACTCCTCGTAATTTTGAGAAGTCGAGTTTTCTTTTCTTTTTTTTATGCTTTTTCGCAGCCACTGTCTCACCTTCTTTTTGCATAGTTTTAATATACCACAAATCTTTTTAAAAATGAATACGCAGGGGCTAAAAATATATTTCAGCCCACGCATCACATATTCCATATAATATAATGTATAAACTGCATAATAATGTTCATACATAATCAAACCCATCGTTAAGCATAACAGCATATAAAGATTGATTTGACCATCATTGATGTAAACATTCACGATCACATAAAGAAAAGAAAAAGCTGCCATCATTACCACTTCAAGCAAATAGCGCAGAATCGTTTTCCTTAAAACAAACACCAAGCGATTGATTGCACTGTAAATAAACCCCATGATGAGTCCATAGGCAAACGATATCAGCAAACTTAGAAATTGAACTGAAAGGCTCATTATTTAAGTAATTTTCCCAGCATCTTTTCTTTTTGGACCATTTTCTTCTTGTTTGATACATAGCTCATCGATTCAATATTCCCTTTGATGCCAACTTCTCCTTTTTCCTGATCATAGCGCGCCAAAGCTAAATCATTGCCTATGATATTCAAGAATCCCAGTGAAGTTTCAATCAAAAACTCTAAAGAATCAAAGCTTTCTATTTTTTTAACACCTGTTAATTCCACCGTTTTACGATCTTTTAAATAAACATGATGAAATGGTGCATGGTCAAAATGGACATTATTTTCCATATTGATTCCTCCTTTCATCATAAAATATGAAAAAAGGCTCTCTATTATGTCAAAACTTAATCATCATAATTCTGACTGATTTTCTCTTCTTTTACTATTTCATACAACATCGTACTGTCATTTTTTAAAACATGTTCCTTGAGCTCCAATACTCTGACAACTAAACGGCGAGTTCCAAACTCAACCGTAATCAAATCCCCAATCTTAAGCTGGGTACTTGGTTTTGCCACTTTATCATTCACAAGCACACGTTCACTTTCTGCAATTTCCTTTGACAAAGTACGTCTTTTGATAATACGTGATACTTTTAAAAACTTATCTAATCTCATGATTTCTCCTTATTCACTATCTTTTTAGCGGCTAAAACGCGGTTTGTAATGCACATATGGACTCCATAGCCGCTGACCATCTCTAAGCTTTCCTCTTTATTAGGTGTCCATACATTGAGCTTCAATCCATTTTCCAATGCTTTTTTCACAATCCTATCTGTCAGCATTGAATAGCGAGGATGCAGATAATCAATTTTATAATGTCTTGCCTTAATGGCATTATCTTCAAAACGGCGTTCAAACACATAACCGGCTTGAATCGTTGGATCAATCCCTTTTAGTTTCGTTAATGAGTCCATATGACTTGATGAAAAAATCACTTGATCCAATAACCCATATTTCTTCACTAAATCATAGACTTTTTCTTCAAGACCAACATAATCAATACAGTCTGTTTTTAAATCTAAGATTAACGGTACCTTCTTTTCTTTAGATAACGCTAATAACTGTTCAAGATTAGGAATTTTCACCCATTCTCCCACGTCTTTGCCATTATTAAATTCAAATTCCAGTAATTCACGATAAGTGTAATCTTTGACCCATCCCATACCGTTAGAAGTACGATCGATCGTTTCATCATGGATCAATACACAGATCCCGTCTTTACTTAATTGAACATCGGCTTCAATTCCGTCAGCCCCTTTTTCAATCGCCTGAGTAAAAGCCAGCATCGTATTTTCCGGGTACTGATCACTTGCACCGCGATGTGCATAGACTTTCATAACACCACCCCTTTATATAAGTATACGATAAAAGTTTCACAATGTGTAGAAAGAATTCACAGTGTTGATACGTTTACTCATTTTTACAGAATTTGAATGTTACTATCAAAGCTGCGGAAATATGTTATAGTAGGGATGAAAAAAGGAGGAGCAAGATGATTAAAGCAATTTTCTTTGATGTGGATGGGACTTTGTATTCTCACACATCCCATTCAATACCCAAAAGTACCCTGACAGCTTTAAATAAACTAAGAGAAAAAGGAATTCAGCTCTATATTGCCACAGGGCGCCATATGCGAGAATTAGAATATCTTAGAGTTCCTGAAGCCTTTTGCTTTGACGGTTATATCACTTTAAATGGACAGTATTGCCTAGATCATGGAGAAGTGATTTATCATCGTCCCATTGATATAGAGGACATACAACGCTATTTGGATTATATAAAACAAAATCCGATCTCTACTTTATTTATTGAAAAAGAAGAGATGTATGTCAATTTCGTTGATGACCATACGGTTGCCGCTCAAGCAGCAATCTCCTCACCGATCGAACCAGTACGCGATCAGATTGACGGAAAGGCACCGATCTATCAGATGTGTCCTTATGTCAGTTTAGCCACTCATCAACAGATCTTAGCTTCTTTATTACCGCATTGCTCGATTACCTCTTGGCATCCGCAGGCACTGGACATCACTCCGAAAAACGGAACAAAAGTTACCGGCATTGAAAAAATCATGGAGAAATACGGCTATCAAAAAAATGAAGTCATGTCTTTTGGCGACGGTCATAATGATTTGGAAATGATGGAGCATACCGGTCTTTCTGTTGCTATGGGCAATGCCAATGAAGAAGTGAAAAAAAGAGCGGATTATATCACCGCTTCTGTTGATGAAGACGGCATTTATCTGGCTCTTAGCTATTACGATTTACTAAAATGATGATTGCTCATCATTTTTTTCTTATTTTATTTACATTGCGGTTCATTATGCGACGCCCGACATGGCGAAATAAAAATGCTTTGCCTTTAGATAATGTCTGATGATGTTCTAGCAGTAAATCATCGGGAGCATCATAGACACCAAAATCCTGATTGATGCCTTCGCTTTGAATATACGTATTATTTTTATCCCAGTCAATCACTAAATGTCTGAAATCCTTAACCGCCACCCCATAGCCGCAAAAAGCACCGGTGCAGTCTTTAAAAATGGTCTGTAATTGGGTTAAATATGGCCGATCTAAAATATAGGCTTCCAGCTCATACCAGGTTCCTTCAAACCATACTTCGACCCAGCTGTGAAATACATTGCGGGGAGCAAGCTTATAGACAAAGCCGGTCATCGCCCCTTTTTGCAGCGACTTATCAATCGTGAAGCCATGAATGCGGCAGGGAATCCCCACGCCCCGCAGCAGTGCCATGAATAAAGTTCCTTTTGTATTGCATTGGCCATAACCATCTTTTAAAACCTGGGCGGCAGAAATTTCATCACTGACATTATAGCCAAAATAAATCTCATCACGCACAAAGGCATAGACAGACTTAATCTTTTGTTCATCCTCCAGCGTTTTCCAGCCTCGCTTCAAAATCAGATCCTGAAGCATTTCAGAATTAAAATTAAGCATCGCCGTTTCTTTCAAGTAGCGCTCCATCTTTTTATCCTATACCTTATAGACATCGATGTGATGTTCTTTCAAGACTGCTTCATCTTCTATAGAAAGCTGTTCATCCGTAAAAACTGAACTGATCTGATCAAAGCGGAACTGCAAAACGACTCCTTGCTGGTGAAATTTAGTAGAATCTGTCAGTATTGCTACATGCTGAGCCGATTCTGCCATATTGCGAACGGCTTCACAACGCAGCATATCCCCGCCCGTAAAGCCCTTCTGTTTTAAAAAACCATCGGTTCCAACAAACAGCTTATCAACAAATAAATCCGCTGTCTGTAAACGAATCATCGGTCCTACAGTGACCTGAGACTCTTTTTGATAGTCACCGCCTAATAAAATCACTTTGCATAAAGGCGCTTCTTTAATATAAGAAGCAATAAAAGCAGAATTCGTAATGATCGTCACTTCTTTTTTATGATAAGCCAGCTCTGCCGCTAACAGCGCACAGCTTGATCCGGATTCAATCATCACCGTCTCCCCGTCACTGACTAAAGCCGCCGCCTTCTTGGCAATCCTTAATTTAGTATCATAATTAAAAGCTAAACGTTTATTGATATCATCGGAATTATTCAATACCGCATAGCCATGTTCACGGATCAGCAGTCCTCTTGAAGTCAGTAAATCCAAGTCCTTGCGAATCGTCACTTGAGAGACATTAAGCATTTCCGATAATTTTACTACTTCCATTTTTTTATGTTCATTGACAATGTCTAAAATTTTCGTTTGTCGTTCATTCATATTCAGCACCCTCTTATGTTAGCAGTATAGCATAATCCCCTATTTTAGACAAATGAATTTGTTTCAATTAAGGCATAATTACTTTCATATGAAATATATTTTATATTTATATGTAATTATTCATTTACTATTATTAGGGAGCATGCTATTATGGGGAAGAGGTGAAATACATGAAAGCCACTATTTTCAACATACAAAAATTCAGTATTCATGATGGTCCCGGCATTCGCACGGTCGTCTTTTTCAAGGGATGCCCCTTGCATTGTGCTTGGTGTTCCAATCCCGAATCACAGTCAACTCATATTCAGTTAACCTATAATCTTTCGGTATGTCAGCATTGTTTGACCTGTCTTCATCAATGTCCGACACAAGCAATTACACATACGGAAAATAAAATACATTTTGATTCTAAAAAATGCACACTCTGTCTGCAATGTATCGAAGCCTGTCCTATGCAGGCGATTGATAAAGAAGGAGAGGATAAAACGATTGAGGACATTGTTCAGGAGGTATTGAAAGATGTTCCTTTTTATGAGGAATCTGGCGGCGGAGTTACTTTTTCCGGCGGAGAATTTTTGAGTCAGCCCAAAGCGGCTTTAGAACTGGCTTATCAGTTAAAAGCACATCATCTTCACTTAGCCTGTGAAACAACCGGATTTTGTGCACATGATACATTTAAAGAAGTGATTGCGCCCTTTGATCTGCTTTTATTTGATATGAAACACCATGATCCAAAAAAACACCAGCAGTATACCGGTGTTTCCAATGATCTGATTATTAAAAATTTGACTTATGCCATTAAGCAAGGAAAAGACGTGATCGCTCGGATTCCGGTCATTCCCTGTGTCAACGATGATTTAGCGGATGCCAAACAGTTTTCGCAATTGCTTCAAAAGATTGGAATAAAACGTGTCGATCTTTTACCCTTCCATCAGTTCGGTCAAAATAAATATGAACTGTTAGACCAATCTTATGAAATGAAAGATGTTTCCGCATTGCACCCGGAAGACTTAAAAGCGTATCAGCAGATTTTCCTAGCGGACGGCTTGGACTGTCATCTTTAACAGAAGAAGTTAATCATAAAGTCACAGAGAATAACAATCGTTCCGACACTTAAAAATAAAGCTGTAATCATGCTGATTGAGAGAAAAAACATCATTCCTACCATTTTAAACAGACATAGACTGCTTTCTAATCTATCCTTGATTAGATGATATGATTTTCCTTGTGACATGCTCATTATGATTTGCATATGGATCTCCCCTTTTCTACTTAAACAATACCATTTCTTTTATAAAGATGGCATCAAGGGTATATCCGATATCATTAAAGTTATATAAAGAAAAAGGGAAGCTATCCCTTTTTTTGTTCGATCTGAAGCATACGATACCCGACTCCGATATGGGTTTGAATATATTGCGGATGTGCTGTATCCTTTTCAATCTTTTTACGCAAAGTTGCCATAAATACCCGAAGAGAAGGCACATCCTCCGCTATTGCATTCGCCCATACCTTTTGCAGTATATAGTTGTGAGTCAGCACTTTTCCCACATTTTTAGCTAATAAACAAAGTAATTTATATTCAATCGGGGTTAAATGAATCTCCTCTTCATCGATATAGGCAAGACGGGTTGTATAGTCAATCCGCAAGGCTCCGTTGATAAATTCGGTTTCATCCGGTTTAACCTGAGCATCATAGTTTAAACGGCGGATCGTGACACGCAAACGAGCCAATAATTCTTCCACACTAAATGGCTTCGTAAGAAAGTCATCTGCTCCGGCATCCAACGCTTCGATTTTATCACGGTCTTCGCTTCTGGCACTGACCACAATGATCGGAACATTCGACCAGCCTCTGATTTTCTTAATCACATCAATTCCGTCCATATCCGGCAGACCTAAATCTAAGATAATAATATTGGGTGCTCTGGAAACAGCTTCCATAATTGCCGATTCTCCCGTTTTGGCAGAATAAAATACATAATGCTGAGTTTCTAAAGTGGTGGTGATCAAATTGCGTATCGCACGGTCATCCTCCACAACTAAAATGGTAATATCAAACATATAGATTAACCTCCTGAGCTGGCAGTGTAAAGTAAAAAATCGTTCCCTGCGGATCATTATCCCTGACACCAATCTCTCCCCCGTGAGCCTGAATGATCGATTGGCACAAAGCCAAGCCTAAGCCTAAGCCACGTCGGCTGTCACCTGATATTGAATTGGCTGTATAAAACATTTCAAACAGCCTGCTTTTATCTTCATCTCTAATTCCCATTCCATTATCCGCAATTTCAAAAAGAACCATCGTTTTTTCCTTTCTAACATGAATCTCAATTTTAGAACCGATCTGTGTGTATTTAATTGCATTATCCACAATATTGATCAGAACCTGAACAATTAAGCGGGTATCCATCTTTGCCATCAGCCACTCATTTTCAACGTCCAGTGAAATTTCATGCTCGCGGCTTTTACGGCTGATATGACTTAATGCCTCGACACAAACCTCCTCAACTAATTCTGGCTCCACATGGATAGCCATTGTCCCATTATCAATGCGGGTAACGGCTAATAGATTTTCCACCAAATTAATCAGCCAAATCGAATCATCATAAATATCACTGTATAAAGACTGTTTCTTGGCTTCATCTAAAATCTCTCCATTATTTAATAAAATACCTGCATTTCCGGAAATTGAAGTTAGCGGTGAACGTAAGTCATGGGAAATCGATCTTAGCAAATTGGCACGCAGCTGCTCCTGCTTTGCCTGCATTTCGATTTCATTTTTCGTGCGAGTCGCTGCTTCTTTTTCCAAAGCTAAAGCACATTCTCCTAATAAAGCCACTAACAGGTTTTTTTCTAAAGAAGAAATTTGGTCCTTTGTTTTAATTGCAATCCCCAATACCGCAAAGACTTGTTCTTGACTGCGAATCGCTAAATACAAACATTTTGCTCCCGGTAAAGTATTGGTGGAAGCTCCGGCATGCTTATTATTTTTAAAGACCCATTGTGCAACTGCCTGTTCATCCATAGCTAAATAGTCTTCACCTTTGGCTCCGGAATCACCGGAATAAAAAATCGGGGCTTTTAGTGTTTTATTTTCACAGGCGTATACAACAACCGGACAATTCAGTAGCTTAATCACTTGAAATGCGGTCTGTTTAAGGATTTCATCATACGTCATCATGCGCTGCAGCTTCTGACTGGTTTCTAAAAGAACACTGGTGCGATGTGCCTGACGTGCCGATTGCCGCGCCTGTTCTTTGACTTGGGTCGTTAAGGTACTGATCAAAAAAGAAGCAATAAACATAACTAAGAATGTCACCGGATAGCCTTTATCATAAGCCATTAAAGTAAAATGAGGATACGTAAAAAAGTAGTTAAATATCAAAACACTCAGCAAGGAAGAAGTGACACTGTAAATTCTTCCTTTTGTCACCATGGCAATAATCACGGTACTTAATATATACACGGTAATGATATTAGCATCGCTGAAACCTAAGCTATAGAACCATGCCCCGATTAAGGTGGCAATCACCAGCAAGACGACTGTTTTCCATAGATCAATAAAAGATAAATGAATAGCTTTTTTCCAGTTATTCCTTTTATGCGGCAAGGTATTGGGATAATCCGGAATAATATAGACATCTAAATTAGGAGCTAAGACGGTGAGCTTTTCGACAAGACTCTGTTTATTAAAAAAATAGCGTCTTTTATTATTGGAACGTCCGATAACGACTTTCGATACCCCCGCCGCTTTTGCAAACTCAGAAATCTGATCCGCAATATCCTCTCCATGCATGGTCACAATTCTTGCTCCCGACTGCTCCGCCAACTTAATATTATTAAGCAGGCGTTCATTATCTTCTGTACTTAATGACTCCGACTTTTCCACATATAAAGCAGTAAAAGATCCATTAAACGCTCTTGCCATACGAGAGGCTGCCCGAATTACCTTCGCATTGGAAGGAGAAGAAGATAAACAGATCAAGATATGCTCCTCCGTAAAATAGTCTCCTTTATGCGTTCGCTGCTTGTTTTTTTCAACGAGACGATTAACTCGATCTGCACTGCGCCTCAACGCAATTTCGCGCAATGCCACCAGATTTTCTTTTAAAAAGAAATTCCCCAGTGCCTTGCTTGCCTGCTTTTGCTGATAGATTTTTCCCTCGTTTAAACGTTCAATCAGTTCATCAGGCTCAATATCGACCAATTCTACCTGATCCGCTGAATCAAAAAGGTCATCGGGAATACGTTCACGAACAATAATGCCTGTAATGGAAGCCACAATGTCATTTAGACTCTCTAAATGCTGGACATTGACGGTCGTATACACATCGATCCCCGCTCGAAGCAGCTCCTCGATATCTTGATAACGTTTTTTGTGACGCATTCCCGCACTGTTGGTGTGGGCAAGCTCATCGACTAAAATCAGCTGCGGATGGCGAATCATTGCCCGATCAATATCAAAATCTTTTAACGTCATATTCTTATAGGGCAGTTCAACGTTCGGAATCTCTTCCAAGCCTTCAACTAATGCCATGGTTTCCGGACGGGTATGGGGTTCAATATAACCAATCACTACATCTATCCCGGCTTTTAAAGCGGCATGTGCCGCTTCAAGCATAGCATAAGTTTTACCGACACCAGCCGCATAACCGAAAAAGATTTTTAATTTTCCCCGATGTGTCTCTTTTGTCATAGTTTCTAAGAGTACATCCGGATTTAAACGTTCCTCTTCCATTTTGATATCCCCCGTTTCATCATCCTCATTATACACAATTATTTTTTCAATCGCATTAGGATCTCATATAGATTTTTACTCACGTATTAAGATTGTATAAAGAAAAGAAGATCAGTATCTTCTTCTCACCGGAAATAATATTTTCAAAAACAGTTTTTCTCCTTCTGCCGCTGAATGACTATCCAGCCACAGTCGCCGATCCTTCCTATAAATTTCAAAATGCTGAGAAGTTAAAACAACTCTGATTTTGCTGTGAAGCAAGGCCATGCGTAAAGACATTTCCAAACGAAACAGCTCCAGATGCGAGGTGTCTTGTTCAAATAAAGATAATTCATAAGGTGTCACTTGTTCATTCAAGAAGAGCTCCCATAATTTAGCTAACTGTTTTAACGATAAGGCTTCTTTTAATAATTCGTTTCGCTGTTTTGATTCTTCTAAACGAATATAATCGTAGTAATAAATATCAGTATCTGTCTCAAACAAATCTTTTTCTTTAAGCCGGTTTTTCCAATGAGGCTCCACAGCAATTAAGGGTGTAGAGAAATCCCATTCTGTTAGGACAGACTTGACGAATGTCCCCATGACTTCGTTTGAGAATTTCATTTGCAGATGAATAGCATAGAGCTGCAAAAAAGGATTGCCGGAAATATTTTGATAGGTAACCGTTAATTGTTTTTCCTTGGCATGAAATAGTAAACAGGCTGGTTCATAGGCTTCACTGACACCGTGAACCGTTAATTCGCATTCATCCTGCAGTGTATAAAGGATCTCTTTATATTCGTGGCTGAACATGCTGCAATCCATGCAGGAATTAGGAAAAAGCAGCCAAAGCTGCGTTGTTTCCTCTAAAGTCACAACTTCGCATTTTGCATCAAAATCTTTGGCTAAGCCCAAGATCAGATAAAATAAATTCTTTAGTTTAGACTCAGAAAGCGTTTCTTGGAGTACCGGGTATTCTCTGCTTAGTACCTCATGCATAGGATAAATTACTGTCATTTTAGGATGCCATCCAATGCCAGATTAACTTTCAGCACATTGACCACCGGTTCTCCAAATACACCTAAAAATCTTGAAGTCGTATAACGATCAATAATGGCCTCCACTTCCTGAGAAGTTAAATGACGCTCAGCCGCAATACGTTCTATTTGATATTTAGCGGCAGCTACCGAAATCTCGGGATCCAGCCCGCTTCCTGAACAGGTCACTAAATCTACTGGAATTGGATTTCCTGCCTGACTGGGGTGCGCTGATTGGATTTGCTTTACTCTGTCACTTATCAATTGCTCATATTCCTCACTTGTCACCGCTAGATTAGAGGGCGTTCCATAAGCAAGCGGCTGTCCCGATGTATCGGTAAAAGTTTGAATATCCACATTCATGATACGTCCCCATAAATACTTATCGTCACTAAATTGCTGCGCTAATAAGGCACTGCCGTATTTCTTGCCGTCAATTTCAATGATACTGCCATTAGCAGTATGAGGAAACAGCAGCTGGGCAATACCGGTCACACTTAATGTGTAAAGTCCGCCACACAGCACCGTAAGTATTAAGGCAAAAGCAGTCATCTTTCTAAACATCGGTAAAATAGTTTTCATGTGTATTCCTCCTATACAATCCCTAAAGCAGTAATTATCATATCAATAAACTTGACTGCAATAAATGGGGTGATAATACCTCCTACTCCAAAAACGAGCAGGTTTCTTGTCAATAGCTTTGAAGCAGATACCTCACGGTATTTAACGCCCTTTAATGCAAGCGGAATCAAAGCAATAATGATCAGTGCATTATAAATAACAGCAGAGAAAATCGCACTTTCCGCACTATGAAGATGCATAATATTTAAGGCTCCTAATCCCGGGTACAGCCCCATGAATAATGCCGGAATAATCGCAAAATATTTAGCTAGGTCATTGGCAATGCTGAAGGTTGTCAGACTGCCGCGTGTCATTAATAGCTGTTTTCCGATACGGACAACTTCAATCAGCTTTGTCGGAGAAGAATCCAAGTCCACCATGTTGCCCGCTTCCTTTGCTGCCTGAGTTCCGGTATTCATTGCGACTGCCACATCGGCCTGTGCCAAAGCCGGAGCATCATTGGTTCCGTCTCCCGTCATGGCAACTAAGTGTCCTTTTGCCTGGAAATCACGGATCATTTGCAGTTTGCCTTCCGGTGTCGCTTCTGCCAAAAAATCATCTACTCCTGCTTCAGCGGCAATGGCTGCGGCAGTTAAGGGATTATCTCCTGTAATCATGATGGTTCGAATCCCCATTTTTCTTAGGTCAGAAAATTTTTCCTGAACCCCTTGCTTAATAATGTCTTTTAAATAGATAACACCAAGAATTTTAAAATCTTTTGCCACAATCAGCGGTGTCCCGCCTTTATGAGAAATTTCTTCAACTACCTGCTGACATTGTGTTGAATACATATGCCCATGTGCTTCCACATATTCTTTAATCGCATCCATAGCCCCTTTGCGAATTTCCAAGCCATTCAGATTCACTCCGCTCATTCGTGTTTTTGCACTGAAAGGAACAAATTCCATGTTTAATTCATGCAGATTACGTCCTCTGATATTAAACTTTTCTTTCGCTAAAACGACAATGCTGCGCCCTTCCGGTGTTTCATCTGATAATGAAGAAAGCTGAGCCGCGTCTGCCAATTCTTCTATGTCTGCGCCATCTACCGGGATAAACTCACAGGCCTGACGATTTCCCAAGGTGATTGTCCCCGTTTTATCCAGCATTAGAATATCCACATCTCCGGCAGCTTCGATGGCACGTCCGCTCATCGCTAACACATTCGCCTGATTTAAGCGGCTCATCCCGGCAATGCCGATAGCAGAAAGTAATGCCCCGATTGTAGTCGGCGCTAAACATACGAGCAATGCGACTAAAGAGGTTACTGAGATAGGGTTGGTGATCCCAGCTAACCCAGCCGAAAAAACAGAATAGGTGTAAAGCGATACGGTGACTAACAGAAAGATAATTGTCAGAGCAATCAGAAAAATCTGTAATGCAATTTCATTAGGCGTTCTTTTTCTTGCCGCTCCTTCCACCATTGCAATCATCTTATCTAAAAAACTTTCTCCGACAGTATGAGTAACTTGAATTACCAAATAGTCGGAAATCAAGGTTGTTCCTCCAGTCACTGCACTGCGGTCGCCGCCAGCTTCACGAATAACCGGAGCCGATTCTCCGGTAATGGCACTCTCATCGACAGAAGCAGCGCCTTCGATGACATCCCCATCTGCGGGAATTTGTTCCCCAGCTTCGACATAAACAATATCTCCTTTTTTCAAAGCTGTGGAGTAGACGTTTTCAATTTGATCTTTACGATCTATAGAAGGAATACGATGCGCTTCAACATCCCTTTTTGATGCACGCAATGCATCTGCCTGAGCTTTTCCGCGTCCTTCGGCAATCGCTTCTGCAAAATTGGCAAATAAGACCGTAAACCACAGGATCACTGTAATGCCAAAGATAAAGAGCGGTGAAGCATCGCTGTATCCGCATAATGAGGCAAGCCACAGCAAAGTCGTTAAAATAGAAGAAAGATAAACCAAAAACATCACCGGATTTTCTTTTTGTGTTTTAAAAGACAATTTAATAAAGGAATCTTTCATTGCTCGTTTTATCATCTTGTGGTCGATAAAGCTTTTTTTATTTTTCACATTCATCTTATTTTCCCCCTATCACATACCAAAGAATTCGGCAATCGGTCCCAGTGCCAATGCTGGAAAGAAGCTTAATGCCCCAATCAACACAATAACAAAGATCAGCAGCCCAACAAACATGGCATTATGAGTAGCTAAAGTGCCTGCCCCTGTCGCTATTTTTTTCTTTTTCACTAGGCTTCCGGCTATTGCCAATGTAGCTAATATCGGCGCAAAGCGGGCAAAAAGCATAGATAACCCCGTGCTTATATTCACAAAGATCGTATTCGCATTGAATCCGGCAAAGGCAGAGCCATTGTTTCCCCCGGCAGATGTGTACGTATACAGCAATTCGGAAAAGCCATGAGCACCGCTGTTATTTAAGCTATCCGCGACAGATGGAACTATTGCGGCAATACCACTTCCTATCAGTATCGCAATAGGCGTCGCTAAGCATAACACAACTGCCATTTTCATTTCATAAGGCTCGATTTTCTTACCCAAATATTCCGGTGTTCTGCCCACCATTAATCCGGCAATAAATACTGTCAGAATGACAAAGCCGATCATTCCGTATAATCCGCAGCCAACGCCGCCAAAGATGACTTCCCCTAGCTGCATTAAGATCATTGGAATCATTCCGCCCAGTGGTGTATAGCTGTCATGCATCGCATTAACCGAACCATTTGAAGCCGCTGTCGTAAAAGCCGTCCAAGTTGAAGAAGCCGCAATACCAAAACGACTTTCTTTTCCTTCCATGTTTCCGCCGGATTGCTGATCAGTCGAAAGATCGACGGTTTGATTTGAAGACAGCTGTGGTGTTGCCATCTGTTCATTGACGACAATCGCAGATGTCGCTAAAGTTAAAACGATAAACATCGCCGCAAAGATCGCCCTTCCCTGACGACGATCATGAATATTACGTCCGAAGGTAAAGCATAAAGCCGCCGGAATTAATAAAATAGAGAGCATTTCAATCATGTTTGTTACATTATTCGGATTCTCTAAAGGATGTGCCGAATTGGTTCCGTAAAAGCCGCCGCCGTTTGTCCCTAACTGCTTAATCGCAATCTGACTTGCTGCCGGTCCCAGCGGAACCACCCCTTTTTCAATCACGGTGCCATCTTCTAAAACTATTGGTTCTACAAGATCAATGTGTTCATACCCCTTAAAATTCTGAGAAACACCTTGAGAGGTTAAAGCAACGGATGAAACAAGAGATAAAGGAATTAAAATGTAAAGAATAATACGTGTCACATCCTGATAGAAATTACCCAGCCCTTGCTTTTGTACCTTTACAAAACCGCGGATCAAAGCAAATAATACAGCGATTCCCACGGCTGCCGAAACAAAGTTCTGTACAGTTAATCCCATCATTTGTGTAAAATAGGATAATGTACTTTCTCCTGAATAAGCCTGCCAATTTGTATTCGTCACAAAACTTGAAGTTGTGTTAAAAGCCAAATCCCACCTGACATTCTTCAAGCCCTCCGGATTTAATGGAAGAACACCCTGTAAAACCTGTATACCAAATAAAAGAATAAAGAAGATGCCACTGAAGATAAAAACACTCACTGCATATTTTTTCCAGTTCATCTCATCTGTTACATTCACTCTTAACAGTTTATAAATCGCTTTTTCGATGGGAGTTAAAAGACGGCTTAGAAATACCCTTTCCCCATTCATTACTTTCCCGATATAGCTTCCTAACGGAATCGCGAATACAATTAAAATAATTAAATATAATGCTATTTGATTCCATACCGATGTCATCCTTTATCCCCCCACAATAATATTTTAACTAGATACATCAGAAAGCCTAAAGCGGCGATCCCAATGCCTATGACAATCCAATTCATGTATACCCCTCCTTATTACGTTTTCAGTCTAGCATAACAAAAATTAGAATAGTGTTAAGGAAGCTGCATCCATATTAAGATCGTATTAATATCAAAATTATTAAAATCGTGCTATCATGATAATGAGGTGAAACAATGATACGATTATTACCCGCCAATGCAAAAAACAGATCGGATTTACTGAAGCTGAGCCTTCTTCCTAATCAGACGCATTTTATCGAATCCGTCGAGGATTGTTTAAAAGAAGCCGATGCCTTCTCCTTATGGAAACCTGTCGGTATCTATGATGATGACACATTGATTGGCTTTGCCATGTATGGCTTATGGAAAAGAGAGGGAGAGCATGGACGTGTCTGGCTGGATCGCTTTTTAATTGACCAAAGTCAGCAGAAAAAGGGCTACGGTAAAAAAGCATTGATTGCTTTGATTCTGCATATTTTTGAAAGCTATGGTTATGATGAAGTGTATTTAAGCTTATATGAGGATAATACAGTAGCTTTAAATTTATATAAAAAGCTGGGGTTCTCCTTCAATGGAGAAAAAGATATTCACAATGAACGGATTATGGTATTAAAAAAGACAGCCTTTCAAAGCTGTCTCTAAAGAGCGGTATCGCTCTTTTTTAGTTTTATACAACAAATCAGTCGGGCAGGAAAAAATTCATAAAGATATAAACAATCCACTTCTCCTGCAAACGCATTGAATGTTTTTGATAAAACGGATGAAGCTTGAATAATCTTATCCGGTTCACTGATCAGCATGGTTGTATGCGCTGTCCAATTCCAGCTGTCACCAAATTGTTCTTTTAGTTTAAGCAAGGGAACACTGACATCCGGTGATATAAAAAGAACCTTAGCCCCGCCAAATATGCCGATATGATTGAAGGTGACAGGAAAAGCCTTAATATCGTTAGCTGCATCAATCATCGCACTTTTTATTTCAGCTTCCCTTTCGGTTGAAACACTACATAATGTGATGTGATGAGGCAGTCCTCTCGTTTCCAGAGTTTCAAAATCCTTCAAGCATTCCTTGAACTTATCCAGCCGCTGTGAAGTCTGATCGTCGTATCCCGCCAGCACACAAAGCATTTTATCTGCCATTTTTCTTTCCTTCAATCTTTTTATTCATGACAATCATTTCCTTGGAAGTCGTATAGCCTTTTTTATGATAAAATCCCTCTGTTCGCGGATCTTTTAAAGTTAATAGAATAATCTCATCCATTCCCAGCTTTAACAGACGTTTTTCAAATTCCGCTAACAGCATGGTTCCATATCCGCCGCTTTGATTATGCGGATCAATGCAAAATTCTTTAATCTCAAACTTAATGCCATCATAATATTGCTGTTGGTTGCCTAAAATGAAACCGACTAAACTATCGTCCTGATACATCATCAAGCCATAAAAATCCGGTGCTTTCGCCATCTGATTCAAACGCTTTTGTACGCTCCACGCTTCCCAGTGATCATTCCATGGTTCCTGATTAAACGTACGGATATAGAGATCCGTTATTTTAGAAATATCCTCATCCTTCATTTCTATATAAGTCATCTTATATCCCCTTTCTTTTTATTCTGTTACTATCCTCTCAAAAATTCATACAGATGTAAACCCTATTGTGATAAAATAAAAGATAGAAAGAAGGGATAGTGTGAAACGCTGCATTGCTGTAACTGGAATGATCAATAATAATTAACTAAACAGGAGAAATAATGATGATTCCAGATCAAACAAAACTATATCCCCGTTTGGGAGATACACAAACGATTTATTTAAAAAACGCTGTTATGGATGAACGCATCCAAATTGGTGATTTTACGATCTATAATGATTTTATTCATGATCCAAGAGATTTTCAAAAGAATAATGTATTTTATCATTACCCTATCAATCAGGACCGATTGATCATTGGCAAGTTCTGCTCCATTGCCTGTGGTGCAAAATTTTTAATGAACAGTGCTAATCATACTTTAGATTCTTTATCCACATACCCTTTTCCTATTTTTTATGAAGAATGGGAGCATGGCATGAGTCCTAAAGAAGCTTGGGATAATAAGGGTGACATTATTATCGGCAATGATGTTTGGATCGGCTATGAAGCGGTGATTCTTGCTGGTGTCACGATCGGTGATGGGGCAATCATTGGCACTCGTGCCGTTGTGACCAAGGATGTTCCGCCATATACAATTGTCGGCGGCATTCCCGCTAAAGTCATCCGCCCCCGCTTTCCTAAAGAAGAAATTGAGAGACTTCTTGACTTAAAATGGTGGGACTGGCCGATTGAGCAAATAGCAAAGAATATTCACGCAATTCAGCATAGGGATTTTGCTTCACTCATTTAATAGAAAAAAAGACTGATTTCAATAATGGAATCAGTCTTTTTTATAAGTAATGGTATCTTTTTCTATATCCCAGCAGCAATCCTCCTGCAAGGAGCATTGTCACCCCTTCTGCGAGCGGAACTGCCAGCCATACCCCATTCACACCGATAAGCGCCGGTAAAATCAGTAATGCTGTGGTAATCAGACCGAATGTCCGTAAAAAGGATATGACCGCTGAAATTTTCCCATTAGATAGCGCTGTAAATAAGGCAGATGAATAAATATTGAGCCCGCAAAAAAGAAAACTATATGAAAATATAGAGAATCCATGTCGCGCATAAAGATAAACGATACTAGCTTGATCTGAAAATAATCCTACTAATCCGGATGTAAAGAATTGTGCAAATATAAAGACCAAGACCGAGGTTCCCAAAATAAAAGACAGACACATCTTCACCATTCTTTTTAACTGATCATGATTTTGGCTTCCGTAATTATAACTAATCATCGGAGCTGCCCCCATTGAAAAGCCAATATAGAGTGTCGTTAATAAAAATTGTGTATAGATAATAATCGTGATGGCCGCTACGCCGTTTTCTCCTAAAAGGCGCATCATGATGCTGTTGAACAAAAAAGTGGTGACTGCCGCTGCTGCCTGACTTACCATTTCGGATGAACCGTTCAGGCAGCTTTCTAAAAGCAGCTTCCCATCCAGCTGCGGCTTTTCAAAATGCAGTCCTTCTTTATTGCGTGTAAAAAAGTAAAGCCCAATCACAGCAGGTATCAAATAGCCGATTCCGGTTCCCAATGCCGATCCCCTGATCCCCATATTTAAAGGGACCATAAACAGATAATCCAATGCGATGTTAGCTGCTCCCGCTCCAATCGACAGGATCATTCCAAAAGCCGGTCTGCCGGCAGTCACAATCAGATTTTGAAACAGCATTTGCAGCATGCTGGCAGGAATAAAAAGCAATAATATTAATAGATAATCCCTGCAGTAAGGATAAAGCACTTCACTGGCTCCCAGTCCCCATAGGATTGAATCTAAAAAAAGGATCCCTAAACAGGTAATGACAACGCCCAATAGTATCCCCACTATGATGATTAAAGTAAAATTCTGACGGGCTTCTTTGTTTTTGCCCTCTCCCATTTTACGGGCAATAATCGCACTTCCTCCGGTTGAAAGCATCGCTCCAACACCAACAATGATGTTGATGACCGGACAGACAATATTAATAGCGGACAAAGCATCTGTATTTACCAGATTTGAAACAAAGATAGTATCAACAATCGTATAAAGTCCCATAATGACCATCATGATCATTGAGGGAAAGGTAAATTTAAGCAGTCCAATAAAGCTGTATTCTTTCGCTAATAGATTCGTTGTATTTATTTCTTCATTCATCGGTTCCCTCCTTTAAATAAATCATGCGCTGAGTAGGGTAGCCATATTCTTTCAACAGTTCAGCTTCCGCAAACCCCATATGCTTCCAAACCTTTCGATAACCGGTATCTGCTTTATCTCCTTTGCGAAAAGTCGTGATGCAAGGCGTTTGGTCGGTCAGCTTTTCCTCAATAAGTTTTTTTAGAAAAGCTTTCGCAATGCCTAGTTTACGATACTGAGGATGAACACCTAAAAATTCAATATTGCCGCTGCTTCGATCAAAAGCCATCATCGCTTTCAGCAATCGTTCCTCTTTGAGTATTAACACTTGTTTCTTTTCTATAAAACTTTCTATACTCGCAAGATATTCTTCCTCTTGAAAATTGGGAAAGCCATCTATAATCTGATACACCAGTTCTAAACACAAGGGCAGATCTTCTTTCCTTGCCAGCTGAATCTGAGCCTGCCAGTCTCGTGGGTTAAGATTAGGGTTTTCACTTAGCTTGAAGCGCAGCTGCAATGGATAATATTCTTCGTTTTCTCGATATTGATAAGGTGTTTTCTTATACATCTCTTTAAAGACAGCACTGAACGCTTGCTGACTTTCATAGCCCGCAAGAAGCGCAATCTCTAAGATCGAACAATCGGAAAAGACCAGCAGCTTTGCAGCTTCACTCAATTTTCTTCTTACGATATACTCATGAATGCTGAGCCCGATCGTTTCTCTAAAAACTCGATGCAGATGATACTTAGAATAATGAACCGCCTGTGCCACCTGTTCGAGATCCAGCTTTTTAGTCAAATTTGCTTCGATATAGTCAATGACGGATATAACACTGATCACTTTATTTGACATCTTTTTCCCTCCCAACGCCCGCTATTATAGCAAAAATACCACGCTTTCTTTTCATGAATCTTGCTGTTTTAACCCCCACTATACCATAAAAACAGTATGTTACCATACTGTTTTACTCGTTAGCTTTTAATGCTGCGACCATATCGATATGATAGACTTTTCCAGAAAGCAGACGATTGATCGCCCATGACAGCAGTAAAGTGCCTAAAATACTAAACAGATAAATAGAGAGAGGAATATAAACGGTAATATCAATCGTTGCCTGAACGGTTGAAAGCAAAACTAAAATAAATTGATACCCCACCGGCAATCCCAAGATGATGCCGATGACACTTAGCCATAGATTCTGCTGAATCATCAGTCTGCGAATCCTTGAATTGGAAAAGCCAAGAACCTTTAGTGTAGCCATTTCATAATAGCGTTCATTATAGGAAAGAGTTCCTAAATTGTATAGGATGACACTGCCTAACAATACTGCCGCGATGACAAATACCGTACACATCATGATCGATGCCTGCATCATCGTAGCTAATCCTGTTTGCAGATCTTCTTTGTTTTGAATACTGGTTGTATATTTTGTCTCTAACAAAGATTCATCCACAGTATGACCTATAATTGAGGTCGGCTGATAGGGGATGCCCAAGCGTTTCATCTCTTCTTTTTTTATTGTGATGCCTTGATTAAGAGGTGTCCGAATGATCGCGGTAACTGTACTGGTCTGCCATTGGTCACTGCCATTTAATTTCCATTGAAGTGAATCTCCGATATGGAGACCAAGATCATCGGCTATATTTTTAGAAACAGCCAATCCATCTGCCAGTTCGATTTCTTCTTTTTCATTTTTCATCAGATGCAGATAGCGCTGAGACTCAAGTGCGGTAAAGGTGACAGAACGTGACTGCTGAGCCTGTCGAATCTCCACACCACTTTCCATTATTGTCTCACCATCCATAAGTGTTTTGATTTTTTGGGTATAAGCTTCATCACTAAAATCACCGATCACTTTAGTCTCATAAGTTTGAACTGAATCCATGTTCCAACTAGTTAAATGATTCATTGAAGTATAAAGCCCAAAAGCGCCATAAAGCAAGGTAACACAGCCAATGACTCCGAGAATACTCATTATGCTTCGCAGTTTATTACGGAAAATATCCCGTCCGTTCCATTGGCTTGAAAAGGATAAACGCTGCCATAATGAAGAGAATGGCAGGGGGCTATATTTCTTTTCGTTCATATTGCCATTTATTATCTTAGCAGCGTTTCCGCGCAGATACTTACGACAGATCAGAAATGAAATCACACCGCATAAGAGTGTACAGCCTAATGGCAATAGCCAAGCATAAGGCAGCAGCTGCGCTTTTAAATCCGGAATCGTGTACATTTCATTCATAAAATTGAGCATCAATGGCGGTAATGCCAAATAACCAAGAAAGAACCCCGACAATGCTCCCATCAAGCAGACAAAGGTACTGTGCGTGATATAGTGGATAAACAACTGTCGCTTATTGAAGCCTAATGATTTTAACACGCCGATCTGCATTCTTTGTGAACTTAACAGACGATGCAGTGTCGTCATTGTGACCAATGCCGCAATGAAAAGAAAAGCACAAACAAATAAAATGCCAATCTCCTTATGCTGATTGATTTCTTCATTCACCATTAGGTAAGCAGGATGATCCTTCTGCACCAGGAGTACCGCTTGCGAAAAATGCTCCTGAACCACTGCTTTCAAATCCCCCTCCCCTAAAATTAGCAGCTGATTATATGCCATCGGATAAGGAAAATAAGCTTTGCTCATTAAAGCAAATCCACTGTTTTGATGATCCGGTACCATCTGTCCGTCATCTACACTATAGATATATTCGGAATGATAGCCTAATCCGACAATTTCTTTTTCAAGCCTTATTCCTTGATATTCTAAAGTCATCGTATCATGCAGCTGATAACCGTTTGCCGCTGCAAATTGTACATCCAGCCAGATGCCATCGATATCTTTTTGATAACCTACACCTTCAATCACTTTAAACTTAGATAACGTATCCTCCTCTTTTACATAGAGATCAATAGATTGCTTTTGATGCTCCGATACCGTTGCGGGAACCAGAATTCGTCCTTCAGCCGCTTTGATGCTCGGATCATTTTTTAATTTCTCTATTTTATCTTCTTCAAACAGCGAGCCATAAGCCCAGCCATCAGCTAACTGTGTTTCTTCAATATACTGATTAAATTTTGACTGCAATCCATGGTATTCACTGGTAATCCCGGAAAAAATAAAATTTGCCATAAACATCATTAAGAAAATAGCGATAAACGGGATTTTATTAACTTTAATATCTCTCAGCATTTTTTTAATCAGCATAACTACCACTCTACTTCCTGAATACTCACCGGGTGAGTGTTTATGTGTATATCTTTAATTTTCCCATTTTTCACTGTAATCACTTTATCTGCCGCTTGAGCAATATTGGCATTATGTGTCACGATAATAGTAGTTTTACGATATTCTCGGCAAATATCCCAAAGAAGCTGCAGCACCTTGCACCCGGTCTCACTATCCAGCGCTCCGGTTGGTTCATCACATAAAAGAACTTTTGGATTTTTAGTCACCGCTCTGGCAATCGATACACGCTGCTGTTCTCCGCCGGAAAGCTGATTAGGAAATTTTTTTGCGTGTTCCCTTAACCCAACTCTTTCTAATATATACATAGGATCTAAAATATCCTTTTTAATCTCTTTCATCAAGGCAATATTCTCATAGACAGTTAACGTGGGAATCAAATTATAAAACTGAAAGATAAACCCAATCTGATTGGCACGATAGCTGGATAAGGCATTCTCACTCAATTGCCCAATGGACTGCTGATCAATCAATACCTCTCCTTCGCTGAGTTCATCAATTCCCCCTAAGATATTCAGCAGAGTGGATTTACCTGCTCCCGATGGTCCCAAAATCACAACAAATTCTCCCTCTTCGATATTAAAACTGACATGATCTAATGCGGCGGTTTGTTTTTCACCGCTTTGATAATACTTTGATAATTGGTTTACACGTATCATTTTACTGTCTCCTTTTTCTATTTTTGGCGATAATAAAAACACTGACTAAAAAAGCAAGTGTTCCTATTTATAACGTGTCGCTATGCCCGTACAGAAGAAACGAAATAATTTGATAAATTCTTTTCTGGTTTCAATGAACGTTTCATTCTCTAACAACGCCTGTTTAATACAATCTGTGACCATATTGATGATGATCTTTGAGTATGAGCCATCTTTTTCCCCCATCCCCAAATGCCATGAAAGATGATCGTTAAACTCATCAAGCAGTCTTTGTTTTCTTTCCAGCAAAGAGCTGCTGTTTAACTCTAAAAGGATGACAATTTTTTTATCAAGCAAAAAATCTAACTCTTTAAAATCTTCTCCATGTTCATAGCGATCAATATAATCCATCAGATCTTGCAAAGTATATGAAATATCCGTTAATTTGAGATGATTGGCTAATCCGATATCTAAATTATCCAAAGTGGGAGTCAGTAATTCTACCAGCAAAGCTTCTTTATTAGGAAAATAATGATAGATATTCCCAAGAGTCGTATTGGCCTTTTTGGCAATGATGCGCATCGATGCACTCTCGTATCCGCGTTTTAAGAATTCATCTTCTGCAACATCTAATATCTTTTGTCTTATTTCTTCTTTCTTTACCTGCATTGTTCCTTCCTCCTTAAAACCATCTTAGTCTATCTGAAATAAACTTACAATAGATGTTCATTATTAAAAATCATTAGTTAATTCCTGTTCATTTTTGAATAAATCATTTCCCCAAAGACCAGTCTGCGCTACAATAAAGAGAGGTGATATATATGTATATTCAAACACAGCTTCAAACATCAAAATTTGAAAATGATGAATTAAGTGAATTATTAAGTCAAATGACTTTCCAAATCCATAGTTTTGGCTTATGGGAAGAAGATCATGATACCCAAATCCGCTATACTACCGATGATATTGAGATCGTATATTATAAAAAAGGAGGTTCTACAACGATTATCGGCAATAAAGAATATCACTGTCCCCAGGGAAGTTTTCTAGTTTTAGAACCCTATCAGGTCAATATCTCTAAAAATGAAGGAGAAGAAGCCTACGCCTATTACTATTTTCATTTTGATATGGAGCCTCTGCATTTAAAGCCTCAGTTTTTATCTTTGCTGACAAAGCATGGACCCCTTGTTTATCCAAACGAAATACGAGGATTTTCAGAAATGTTTGAACGCCTTGTCAAGGAAGCCAAAGAAAAAGACATCGGCTATTCAAGCGTCATCACTTCTGCTTTGATACGTATTATTGTATTCATTATGCGGGCACAATTAAAACGCGGAAAAGAAGATGCCATTATTACCGTTCATTCTCCTCATATAGCCTTAGTCAATGATGCAATTGCTTATATCCAAAAGCATTTCCATGAACCGATTCGACTATATGAAATGGCACAGGCATTAGGAGTTTCGACCAGTGTTTTGTATAAAGCTTTTAAAAACATCCTGGATTTATCACCAGGAGAATACATTCAGCAGCAAAAAATTCACTATGTTCAGCAGCGCCTGCTTTTAAATGAAAGTTTAACCTATTTGGCTCAGGATTTAGGCTACTCTTCTGCCTATCATCTTTCCAAAGCCTTTAAATTGCAGGTTGGTATCAGTCCCCGTGCTTATAAACAGCGTTATCAAAATTTAACGAAGTCCTGACATATACATAATAGTATATGTTTTTTTGATTATTTCGTATGTTTCATATATGTGTAAGTGCTATCATTATAGTATAGAGAGGTATATTTCAAAAAAGGAGGAAGATAAATGAAATTATTAGAACCATTAAAAATTGGGAAGATTACTTTAAAAAACCGAGTAATGTTCCCGCCAATGACGACCGGGTATGAAAATAAAGATGGGTCAATCAGTGAACAAAGCTTCAATTTCTACAAACGTCTTGCCCAAGGTGGGGCAGCTTATATCGTTTTAGGTGATGTAGCACCAGTAAATACAGTATCACCTACACCCAAGCTATTTAAAGATGACCAAACTGAAGCTTATAAGAAACTTGCGGATACCTTGCATTCTTATGACTGTAAATTAGGAATTCAATTATTCCATCCGGAATATGATGTTGATGCCCTCGCTGAATTATTTCAAAAAGGGGATATGCAGGCAGCACGTGCCAAGCTGCATCATGATATGCTTCATTATATTGATGAAGTCACACACGAACAATTAGATACTATCCTTTCTAAAATGGGGGACTGTGTCAGACGTGCCAACGAAGCGGGAATTGATGCGATTGAAGTTCATGGCGACCGAATGGTTGGGGCGTTATGCTCAACGATACTAAATCATCGTACAGATGAATACGGCGGATCTTTTGAAAATCGTATCAAATTTGCATTAGCTGTCGTTAAGACGATTAAAGATAATGCACCTGATATCATGATTGACTATAAGCTGCCAATCGTGACCGATAATCCAACAATAGGTAAAGGCGGTCTGAAAATCGATGAAGCAATTCAGCTCGCAAAACTGCTTCAAGAATCTGGGGTGGATACATTGCATGTCGGACAGGCGAATCATACCGGAAATATGAATGACACTATTCCTGCTATGGGAACCCGTGCTTACAATTTTATGAAAGATTACGCTAGAAGAATCAAAGAAGCTGTGTCAATTCCAGTTTCATGCGTCGGGCGCATTCTGACACCGGAAAATGCCGAAATGCTGATTGAAAACGGTTATTGTGATTATGTTGGTTTAGGACGTTCTTTATTATGTGATCCTGATTTTGTTAAGAAATTAGAAGATGGAAGACCAGAAACGATTCGTCAATGCATGATGTGCAACAAGGGCTGTACGGATGCCATTCAAAATCGTCAGTTCCTAAGCTGTGTCTTAAACGCTGAAAACGGATATGAATATCAGCGTGTCATCACTCCTGCAAAAAACAAGAAAAAAGTAGTGGTTGTCGGAGGCGGACCGGCTGGATTGGAAGCGGCTCGTGTTGCTCGTTTAAAAGGACATGATGTCACTCTGTTTGAAAAAGAAACCACACTGGGAGGACAGCTAAATATTGCTTCCGTGCCGCCTCGTAAATCAGAAATGACAAGAGCAATTCATTTTTTAAGCAATGAAGCCGTACGCTTAGGGGTTCATTTAAAATTAGGACATCCGGCATGTGCCCAATGTGTTACACAAGAACAGCCGGATGCTGTGATTGTCGCTGTGGGGGCACACAATGCTATCCCACCTATTGAAGGGCATGATCTGCCTCATGTTTATGATGCATGGAAAGTTCTGAATCATGAGCAACTGCCAGGAGGAAAAGTAGTTGTTATCGGCGGTGGTTTAGTCGGTGCTGAAACAGCTGAATTACTTACTGCAATGGGGTGTGAAGTAACCATCGTAGAAATGCTGGAGGAAATCGCAAAAGAAGAATCCACAACAGTTAAGCCTACAATGTTTGCTTCTTTTGAACAGCATCATGTACAGTTGCTGACAAAAACAAAAGTGACAAAAATTACAGCTTCTACAGTAGAGGCGGAAAATGAAGATGGTCCGGTTTCACTTCCTTGTGATTATGTCATTTTAGCTGTAGGAGCTAAACCTAATGCGTTCGATGCTCAAACATTGATTGATCAAGGCATTCAAGTAGATTATGTCGGTGATTGCCATGATCGTGCTGCCGATATTAACCGTGCAATTGAAGAAGGTTATTTAGCTGCAAATCGTATTTAATAAAAAAGATGAACATTGAAGTCCATCTTAATAGATCAGCTTGTTTATTCCAAGTTGGTCTTTTTTATATTTGCTGTACTTTTTCAAACTAAATATTGCGTTATAAAAAGGATAGGCTGCTTACCTATCCGTTTAAGTTAATCATATTTATAGGTGTGTAATGGATATTGATTTAGTTTTAAATTTTCATCTATTGCTTTTACTTTTTCTAAAACTTCATCATTTTCAGTTCTAATAATATAATTATTTGTTCTCACTTCTTCGATCTGATGTTCACTTATCAGCTTCTGCATTTGTTCCAGCGGGATATAAAGCTGTCCGCGTGATGATGAAATTTCCGAATCCAAAATTCCTGCTACTTTCACTTTTAATGTATATGGATATAACAGCTGCTTATCATTTGTCACGTCCTGAACAAGCTCCGGATGCTCTTCAAGCATTGATTCATCAATAGTATTGCTCACTGGAATCAAACAATAAATTTCCAGCTCATAATCTTCTTCTAGGTTATCAATTCCCAATTGTCTGGCAACATCGTCACTTAAATAACACCCCTCAGCGACTTCCCCTTTACTTTGATAAGTGGTAAACGCACTCATATTTAAATCTTGAGGATACCCCCAAATATTTATTAATACAAAACTCTCTACAGCATCATTTGTCGGATCATAAAAATATTCAGCTGCTAAATCATTGTTTTTATACACTTTCACATTCCCATAGGGATGATCTAGCTTTCCCGGCTCAGTCAAATTTGTATCAAATATATAGATTGGCTGTACCTCTTCTACTCCTTTTGTTTTTTTTATTTCTTCCAAAGAACTGTCGGTAAAAAATGATTCATCCAAAAACGGAGTAAACTCAGAATCTTTTTTGGTGGATTTCACAGCCATATACCAATTTGAATTTTGTACTTTAGGCTCCTGTTTCTGACATCCAACAATTAAAAGCATGAGAATACATAATATAATTTTTTTCATAAGTCAGGGCTCCCTTCTTGACTCTCTATAAAAATATCCGCTAAAAATAATAATCAGACAATGCGGGTTCTCACCTCCGTCATTTATCCGTATAACAAATTATAATATTATCCCCAATACACATTATTAAAATTATTTATATTATTTATCTAAATAAATTTTACCATGTCCCTCTATATAAGTCAATCTATTCACGTTTACATTTATTGAAAAGAAAAAATTTAAAAAAGTTTTTTGCATTTTAACAAATAAAAAGCTGTCCTATACAGAAACAGCTTCTCCTTACTTCCTTATCTTATTTAAAAACAATTCAATTCGTCCTAATGCTTCTTTGATCTGATCAATACTGTAAGCATAAGACACACGAATAAAGCCTTCACCGGCATCCCCAAAGGCAGTTCCCGGTACACATGCGACTTTTTGATCACTCAACAATGCTTCACAAAATTCTTCACTTGTCATCCCTGTTGATTTAATACATGGGAAAATATAGAAAGCCCCCTGCGGCATAAAAGTTTCTAAGCCTAAATTATTAAAGCCTTCCACAATATAATTTCTTCTCAGCATATAAGACTGCTGCATGCTTTCAATCTCATCATCACAATGACGCATCGCTTCAATCGCCCCATACTGAGCCGCTGTCGGTGCTGACATGATGACGAATTGATGAATCTTATTCATGGCTTTAATAAACGTTTCATTCGCCAGCACATAGCCTAAACGCCATCCGGTCATTGCATAAGCTTTAGAGTAACCGCTGATCAGGATGACACGATCTTTGATTTCATCAAATGAAGCAATTGAACAAAACTTTTCATCATAGCTAAGCTCTGCATAAATCTCATCTGTAATCACTAAGAGATCATGCTTTTTAATGATCGGAACAATTTTTTCATAGTCTTCTTTCGTCATAAAGCCGCCGGTCGGATTATTAGGAAAATTTAATAAGAGCAGTTTAGTTTTATCCGTGATAGCCGCTTCTAATATTTCCGGTGTCAGCTTAAACTGATTTTCCTGTGTTAAGGTAATCGTGACCGGTGCTGCCCCTGCCAATTGTACACCCGGCATATAGGCAACATAGCTGGGATCCAGCAGAATAACCTCATCTCCCGGATTGACTAAGGCACGTAAAGCGATATCGATGCCTTCACTTCCGCCAACAGTAACAATCGTATTTTTAATAGGATCATAATCTAAGTTAAAACGTCTTTTTTGATATTTGCAGATTTCTTCGCGCAGTTCCAACAATCCCTGATTGGCCGTATAAAAGGTCTTTCCTTTTTCAATTGAATAGATCGCCGCTTCACGAATTTTCCAAGGTGTCGCAAAATCCGGCTCCCCTACCCCTAAAGAAATAACCCCTTCCATCTGACTTGCCAAATCAAAAAACTTACGAATACCGCTTGGTTTTATTTCTTTTACTTTCTGACTTAAATATTCTTCATACATTATGGTGTCACCACCAAACGATCATTAGGATCTTCATCTGCGACAAACGCAACCCCATTGTTTTTATACTGTTTCAAGACAAAATAAGTGGATGTTCCGGTAACAGATTCAATGATTGCTAGTTTGCTCGCTACAAAGTTAGCGACATCCTGCATTGTCTTTCCTTTGATAATCACTAAAAACTCATAGGCTCCGCTTAATAAATACATCGTATCTACTTCCGGGAATTTATAAATATTCGCTGCAACACGGTCATAACCATATTCTCTTTCAGGAGTTGCATTGATTTGGATCAAAGCCATGACATCATCCTTATTCAAGTGATCATAGTTGATCATCGTATGATAGCCACAGATTACTTTTCTTTTTTCCAGATCGCTCATTGTATTCAATACATTTTCTTCGCTCTCCTGTAAAGCCATTGCCAAGTCTTTTACTTCCATACGGGCGTTCTTTTCCAGCAATGATAATAAAGCCAATTCTTTCATGGGAACTCCTCCTATCTAATTTATAGGTTTTATTATATCTTTTTTATAATTGAAAATCTATACTAATAAAATAGAATTGAACTGCGTATGTATAGAAAAGAAGGTCAGGTGAAAACAATGGGATATACAGAAATGATTTTTATTGCTGTCGGATTGGCAATGGATGCCTTTGCCTTAGCTTTATGCCTCGGTTTGCCAATGCATAAGATGGATTGGGGAAAAGGGATTAAAGTAGGCATATACTTCGGCTTCTTTCAAGGATTGATGCCCTTTATCGGCTATTTATTAGGAAAGCAGTTTGCAGTTCATATCGCCCAGATCGATCATTGGATTGCCTTTATTTTATTAACCTATACCGGCATTAACATGCTTAGAGAAGCTCATATAGAAGAAGAAGTCTGCCCGTCTTTTGATTTTAAGACACTGTTTCCATTATCCATCGCCTGCAGCATCGATGCTTTTGCCATTGGAATCACCTTTGCATTCTTTAAAATAGAAATTTTGGATGCGATACTAATCATTGCTGTGATTACTGCCGTTATCTCTATCATAGGCGTTAAGATCGGGCATCTGTTTGGAAGCAAGCTTAAATCCAAAGCCGATATTTTAGGTGGAGTGATTTTGATCCTGATGGGAATCAAAATTTTGATTGAACATTTATTTTGATAAATTGAAAATAGATTGAAAGCGGATAAGCACTGAATAAATCAGTGTTTTTTTATATTACCTGTCATTTTCGAAAGAAAATTAGCGATTGTCATCGTTACTCAGACATAGTATAATTTGGCGAAGGAGGTATTTTTATGAATCCAATCATGTGTATCACTTTGAATAATCAAAAACAAATTAAAATTGAATTGTATCCGGACATTGCCCCAAATACCGTCAATAGTATGATCACGCTTATCCAGCAAGGCTTGCTTGATCATCGCCCAATTCAAAGAATTGCCTATGATTTTGTGCTTCAGTTTACATACAACGGATTTAACCATGATCCTAAATGTGAATATATCATCGATGGGGAATTTGATGAAAACGGACATGCTAATCCGATCGCTTTTGAAAAAGGTGTTGTCGGAATGGGCGGAGATGGCAGCAGCATCGCTTCAGGCTGTGATTTTTTTATTGTAATCGGCGATCAATGTCAGGAGCGCTTAAACGGTAAATTCACGGCCTTTGGAAAAGTGATCAGCGGTTATGAAGAAGTGGATAGGATCATTCAAGTACCCACTAAAAAAATAATACGTGCAGACAATCCCAATGTGGATATCAATGAACCCCTTGTTCCTGAAATCATGGAAAAGGTTACCGTTGAAACCTTTGGCATTGAATATCCGAAACCACATATTTTACGCTATGGAGAATCCTAAGCACATCTTTAGTAATCAAAAAGATTTTATTTTATAATGAGTCATATATAAGGAGTGGGAAAATGAAATTAGAGGAAATCAGAGTTATAAAAAAGGATAATACCAAAGAAGTATTTAATATCCAAAAAGTAGTTATCGCTGTAAATAAATCAGCTTATCGTACTTTAGTTACGTTCACAGATGAGGACATTAAAAAGATCTGTGAAATTGTAGAAAAACGGGTTGGGGAATTAACACATCCGGAAATCTATATTGCACAAATGCACAACATTGTTGAAGAAGCCCTGGAAGCTACCAATCCCAAAGTGGCAAAAAGCTATCGTGACTACCGTAACTATAAGCAGGATTTTGTGCAGATGCTGGATGAAGTCTATAAAAAATCACAATCGATCATGTATATCGGGGATAAAGAAAACAGCAATACAGACAGTGCCCTTGTTTCTACAAAGCGCAGTCTGATCTTTAATCAATTAAATAAAGAATTGTATCAAAAGTTCTTTTTAACGACAGAAGAGCTGCAGGCCTGCCGTGACGGATATATTTATATCCATGATATGTCAGCTCGCCGTGATACGATGAACTGCTGTCTTTTTGACGTTCAGAATGTTTTAAAAGGCGGGTTTGAAATGGGGAACCTTTGGTATAACGAGCCTAAAACATTAGATGTTGCATTTGATGTTATCGGGGATATTATCCTTTCTGCTGCCAGTCAGCAATATGGCGGGTTTACCGTACCAAGTGTCGACTTATTATTAGAACCTTATGCAATAAAGCAATATGAAATCTTAAAAAGAAAATATACAAACTTGGGACTGGGACAGGAAAAAGCAGAAGAAGCTGCTTTAAAAGATATCGAAAGAGAATTCAGACAAGGATTCCAGGGATGGGAATATAAATTCAACTCGGTTTCTTCATCTCGCGGAGATTACCCTTTCATTACAGTAACTACAGGAACAGGAACAGGACGCTTCGCCAAAATGGCATCTCTTAAAATGCTGGAAGTGCGTCGTATCGGTCAGGGAAAAGACGGAAGTAAAAAGCCTGTATTATTCCCTAAGATTGTTTTCTTATATGATGAAGAGCTTCATGGTGAAGGAAAACCATTAGAAGATTTATTCGAAGCCGGTGTCCTTTGTTCAAGCAAAACTATGTATCCGGACTGGTTAAGTTTAAGCGGTGATGGTTATGTCGCAAGTATGTATAAAAAGTATGGAAAGATCGTTTCTCCAATGGGATGCCGTGCTTTCTTATCCCCTTGGTATGAAAGAGGCGGAATGGAACCGGCAGATGATAAGGATGAACCTATATTTGTCGGACGCTTCAACATTGGTGCAGTCAGCCTTCATTTACCAATGATTTATGCCAAAGCGAAACAGGAATCACGTGATTTCTATGAAGTATTAGATTACTACATGAATTTAATCCGTGAACTGCATATACGTACATATGACTACTTAGGAGAGATGAAAGCTTCTGTAAACCCACTCGCTTACTGTGAAGGCGGGTTCTATGGCGGTAATCTGAAACTAAATGATAAGATTAAACCATTGCTTAAATCTTCTACAGCCTCTTTTGGAATTACAGCCTTGAATGAATTAGAGCAGCTGCATCATAAAAAATCACTTTATGAAGATGGAAGCTTTGCTTTAGAAGTGCTTGACTACATCAATAAAAAAGTGAATGAATTCAAAAAAGAAGATGGTATCCTCTATGCAATTTACGGAACACCGGCAGAAAGTTTATGTGGATTGCAGATTCAGCAGTTCCGTAAAAAATACGGTGTCATTGAAAATGTATCCGACCGTGAATATGTCAGCAATTCTTTCCACTGCCATGTCTCAGAAGATATTACCCCTATCGAAAAACAGGACAGTGAAGGACGTTTCTGGGATCTGTGTAACGGTGGAAAAATCCAGTATGTAAAATATCCGATCGATTATAATATTGATGCGTTTAAAACATTATTGAAACGTGCAATGAAAAAAGGATTCTATGAAGGTGTCAATTTATCCCTTTCTTATTGTGATGACTGCGGTCATGAAGAATTAAACATGGATGTATGCCCGGTCTGCGGAAGTACTAATCTGACAAAAATTGAACGTATGAACGGTTATTTATCTTACTCAAGAGTAAAAGGGGATACTCGTTTGAATGATGCTAAGATGGCAGAAATTAAAGAAAGGAAATCAATGTAATGCGTTATCATGATATTACCAAAGATGATATGTTGAATGGGGACGGACTGCGTGTCGTACTCTGGATTTCAGGATGTACCCATGCCTGTGAACAATGCCAGAACCCTATAACTTGGGATATTAATGACGGTCTGGTTTTTGATGAAAAAGCAAAAGCTGAATTATTTGAAATCCTGGGACGTGACTATATTTCCGGCATCACGCTGAGCGGTGGAGATCCATTGCATCCGCAAAACCGTGAAGAAGTCGGAAAATTAATTGAAGAAATCAAAGAAAAGTTTCCTAATAAAACGATCTGGTGTTATACCGGCTTCTTATATGAAGAACTAGAAAATTTAAACTTCATGCCTCTCATCGATGTATTAGTAGATGGAAAATTTGTGATTGGACTGCTTGATCATCAGCTGCATTGGCGTGGAAGTTCAAATCAGCGTGTAATCGATGTGAAAGAGACCTTAGCGTTAAATAAGATTGTTTTGCATAATTCTTAGAAGATGGTTTCCCATCTTCTCTTTTTTTCTCTTTTATTTTCCATCTTTTTATAGTATGATGGTGCTGAAAGCATTTTCAAAATATGAAAAGAGAGTGAAAAAAGCGTGGATTATAAAGATAATTTTGACTACTTTCTGGAAGAAAAACAAATTAATACGTATCAATTAGTAAAAGAAATAGTAAACCAAGAAGAACATCGAGTATTCTATTTTAAAGACTTGGAAAGTCACTTTTTGTATGTGAATGATGCATTTGTCAGTAAATTTAATTTAAAGAGCCGTGATGAAGTGATTGGCAAAACCGACTATGAGTTATTTACTCATTGTCCCGAACATGCTAAACTGGCTTATCGGGATGAGCAGGAAATCATTGCAACGGGAAAAGCGATTGATATTCTTGAATATGAGGGGATCCGAGATGGGATTGAACGGGTTGTGCGTACGCATAAATATCCACTCTATGATCATCAGCATCGTATCTGTGGGACATTTGGGATTTCTGAGGATATCAGTATGGATCTCCAGATCATTCAAGAGGAAAGAAAAAAAGAAATAGAAATGGCACAGCAAATTCATAGGCTTAATGAAAAGGTTAACGAAGATGCATTGAGCAAGCTGAAAAATGCACGCTATGCCAAGCGTCGCTATCGTTATCTGTACCAGCAGTTTATCAAGGAGTACATTCCTTTTTCCATCATTCTTTTAGATAGTGATAACTTTAAACAGGTAAACGATGAATTTGGACATATGATCGGGGATCTAGTAATCAAGTATATTGGAAAGATCCTGTTATCGATCAAGGAAAATTATAAAAACGAATTAGATATTTGCCGAATAGGCGGAGATGAATTTTTAGTTATTTTACCAAGCACAACGATCAAAGATGCCACAGATGTCGCTTTTATGATTAAAGATGCTTTTGAACAGCAGCCTTTTTGTGAAAATGAAATTCTGACAAATATCACCTTTTCGATGGGTGTCGGTGAAATTCAGCTAAGTGAAACATTAGAAGACTTTTTACACCGAGTAGATACGCACTTATATCGTGCAAAACGCAATGGTAAGAATGATATTGACTTTAATGTATCAAATTTAATTTAATAGGAGAGAGATTTATGTATTTAGTATTTGATATTGGCGGAACATTTGTAAAATATGGATTGATGAATGATATGGGAGAAATCTTTGAAAAAGGAAAAACCCCCACAATCAATGATAATCTGGAAGCATTCTTAGACAGTTTAGTTACAGTTTATAAACAGCAAAAAGATATTAAGGGAATTGCGGTTAGTTGTCCCGGATTAGTGGATATTGATAAAGGTATCGTCTATGGTGGTGGGGCTGTCACTTGCTTAGATCAGGTTCATATTGTCGATGAACTATCAAAGCGCTGTGACGGACTGCCTGTCTCAGCGGAAAATGATGGAAAATGTGCCGGTCTGGCAGAGGCTTGGATTGGTGCAGCCAAAGATGTAGATAACTGCTGCGTACTGGCATTTGGTACCGGAGTTGCCGGAGCGATTATCAAAGATAAGAAGATTCATCGCGGAAATCATCTTGTTGCCGGAGAAGCTAGCTATTTTATTATGGATGCCGATCGTAAAAGCGTAAAGCTGAAATATTTTGGTCATGATTCTTCAACTCTAGGTACTCTAAAAAAAGCAGAACGCTTATTAGGGATGGAAGCGGGAAGTTTAAGCGGAGAAAAACTCTTCAGCTTAGCTAAAGACAATGATCCGATCGCTACAGAAGTATTAGAAGATTTCTATTTCAATATTGCCGTGCAATGCTATAACCTGCAATATGTGTTTGATCCCGATATTATTTGTATCGGCGGCGGAATCAGCGAGCAGCCTTCTGTCATTGAAGGAATCAACCGCTATGTAACTGCGATCTATGAAAATACCAAACAGTTTTTAAAACCGGAAGTGACTGTTTGTCAGTTTAATAATGATTCTAATTTGATTGGTGCTTTATATAATTTTAAACAGATTCATGAACCCCAAGACCGTTAAATCGGTCTTTTTATTATAATAAAATCCTGTTGATGTTTATAGTATACCTGTTCCACATAGGGAATTATTGGGGATTAAAAAAACAGCCAGCTTGATAAACCGACTGTGTACAGCATTAAATTGTCAATACGTTGTGATTCTCCCAATTTCTAATATCCGCCTTTATAGCTATGAGACATTTGAGCATAAATGAAGGCTTATATCAGCGGATCACAGATAAAAGGGGATTATGTCGATTAGATCTATCGCTTCTTTTCCATAACGTCGTAACACAAAAAATCATTATCAATTGAGGCTAGGATATTAAAGTTTATATCTTTATAGCCTCTTTTCAGGTATATCTTTTTAGCTGGCAAAGAGGCATCTAGTACAATTTTTGCATACTTATTAAAGATCATTTTTTCCGCAAAATCAAGCATTTCTGTACCATATCCCATACCTTGATAAGCCGGAAGAACAAAAAGCCGGCATATTTCGTTCTCTTTTATCGTTACCGTACCTATAACTCTCTGCGATTGATCCAAGCAAAGATATACACGATTCATTTCAATATCTTTTAAAATATTTTCTTCGTTATGATAGTGAAGAAAAAAATCCACTGTCCCTTTAGGATAGTAATGCGGATAAATCTCAGTGATCGTTATCTCTGAAATCGTTTTAACTATGCTTATATCTGATAAAACAGCTTGCTTTATACTCATTCTCATATCTCCGTAAATTTAATTTATTATTCTGCTTTCTGCATTTTCTTTTGTAAGAATATTCAGTTTATCCTGTAAATTCGGTTCAATTCATTATAACAGGCACTAAAGGCACAGTCATCTCTTTTCTGATTTAATAAGGGGATAACAAACATTGCGGTTGTTTTCACATTTCATAATAGTGTGAAGAAAAGAACCGCAGTTTTATCTGCGGCTCGCTAATTTTGTTCTTATCCATTTAATGATCTGAATTACAAATAAATTTGATAAAGCTAATCCCCAGATCAGTCCTAATAATTCAAATGAAATATCCGCTACACTGAATAATCCATGTAATCCTGGGAGTAATAAGACACTCATCAGTAATGTTACCCCTACTAAGAAAGCGCCTAGTAAGAATTTATTGTTCATAAACTGTCTTGTAAACAATACCGGGTGCTGTGACTTACAGTTATAGCCATGCACTAAACGTGAAAGACATAGTGTTGCAAAGGCTAAGGTTTGTGCAGTTAAGGTATCGAAATAGGTAATGCCTATCCAAAAAGCAATGAATGTCGTTACCGAAATAACAATCCCTTCAATCAAGATCGTGGTCACAAAGTCTCTGGTTAAGATTCCTTCGCTCTTTGGTCTTGGCTTTTCTTTCATCACATCTTTTTGATCCGGTTCTAAGCCTAATGCAATCGCCGGCAAACTGTCTGTCAATAAGTTAATAAACAGTAAGTGAACCGGAGCAAACGGAACCGGTAAAGCTAATAACGAAGACAGCAGTACAACAATGATTCCCGCTGTGTTTCCGCTTAATAAGAATTGAATGGAACGTTTGATATTGGCATAGATGTTACGCCCGTTTTCAATCGATTTAACGATTGTTGCAAAATTATCATCTGTTAAAACCATACTAGCTGCATCTTTGGATACCTCTGTTCCGGTAATCCCCATCGCAACTCCGATATCGGCCTGTTTTAAAGCAGGAGCATCATTGACCCCATCTCCGGTCATGGATACGATATGTCCTTTTTCCTGCCATGCACGAACAATTCTGATTTTATGTTCGGGACTAACACGGGCATAGACTGATTTATTTTCCACAAAATCCTTTAATTCTTCATCACTCAAGCTATCGATTTCCATACCTTCAACCGCTTCATCAATATTTTCTAAGATACCAATCTCTTTTGCGATGGCGGCAGCTGTAATCTTATGATCACCGGTAATCATGATCGGTTTGATTCCTGCTGCTTTACATTTTGCTACCGCTTCTTTTGATTCTTCACGAGGCGGATCAATCATGGCAATTAAACCGACAAAAGTCAGTCCCTTTTCATCTTCTAATGTTAAATCGAGGTGATCGATCATTTTATAACTAAATGCCAGTACACGCAGTCCCTGACTTGAAAATTCCTGATTTACCTGTACCAGTTTTTCTTTTTGTTCTTCGCTAAGATCCATGCGTGTCAATAAAACATCGACAGCACCTTTTGTAATCATGACATCATTTCCCCCAATATGATGAGTTGTTGACATCAGTTTACGATCTGAATCAAACGGAATTTCCGATAAACGAGGATATTCCTTACGAATTTCATCGCTGGAGAAATCATGTTTAATGGCGTAATCAATTAAAGCTACCTCTGTAGGGTCGCCAATTTGCTTTCCTTCTTCATCGATCAAAGCATCACTGCATAAGATACCATCTAAAATAAGTTTGCGTAAATGCTGTTCATCATCCTTGAATAAGAAATACTTTTGCACAGTCATCTTATTTTGAGTCAGCGTTCCGGTCTTATCTGAACAAATAATCGAAACACTTCCTAATCCTTCCACGGCTTGCAGTTTTCTGACAATCGCATGTTCCTTTACCATCTTTTGCGTACCGAATGATAAGACGATCGTGACAATAGAGCTCAAGGCTTCGGGAATAGCCGCTACAGCAAGAGCTACAGCGAACATAAAGGAATCTAAAATCGGCATTCCTCTCAATGCACTCACACCAAAAATAATAGCACAAATAATTAGGATAATAATCGATAAACGCTGTCCAAACTGATCTAAGCTGACTTGCAATGGCGTTTTCTTTTCTTTTGTCTGTTTGATTAAAGCTGCAATCTTTCCTACTTCGGTATCCATCCCAATGTTGGTGACTACGTAGTTCCCACGTCCATAAGTGACATAGCTTCCTGAGAAAACCATATTTAGCTGATCGCCTAAAGGCATATCTTTATCAAATACCGTATCTTGCTTATCTACACTTTCACTTTCACCCGTCAAAGCACTTTCGTTGATCTTCAAGCTGGCATTTTCAATAATTCGCCCATCGGCACTAATATAATCTCCAGCCTCCAGCATGACGATATCTCCGATCGTAACTTCATTTGAAGGAATGATCATGGGTTTTCCTTCACGAATAACTTTTGCAGATGGTGCAGATAGTTTTTTCAAGCTGTCAATTGACTGATCGGCTTTAGTCTGCTGATAAGTTCCTAATAAAGCATTCATGACAACCACGGTAAAAATAACGATGGCACTTTCATGATCTCCTAAGATTGCGGAAATTGTTGCCGCTACTAATAAAATAATAACTAAAAAGTCCTTGAACTGTTCTAAAAAGACAAGAAGAATACTTTTCTTCTTCGTTTCTACCAGTTCATTCAAGCCATACTTCTGCTGATTTTGTTTGACTTGGGATTCCCCTAACCCATCGCTCGAACAATGCAGCTCATCAAGTAATGCCTGCTTATCCATTTGGTAAATCTTTTTGCTAGTTTCCAATGTATATTCCTCCTATTTGTATATAAACGAAAAGCGAGCCCATATTGAAAACGCGCTTAACGTTTCAATAAAGTCTCGCTATTTAAACTTGCTCCGGATGAATTCACCGTGTATTGACGGAAAACAAGTACACTATTGGCTAGCTACTCCCTTTATGATTTATATCATACTCGATTAAAATTTAGTTGTCAACTAAAAATTCTGGAGCAATGCGTCTTGTCCGTAAACAGATTTAAAATCTTGATTGAAGTCTTTAACGGCTTTATCGATTGAGGGATGGCTTAATGCTGTCGCAATAACATCCACACCCATCGTAGCGGTTTGTGCGCCTTTCATAAAAGCATTATTGACTTGATTCATGTTTTTAAAACTCGCTGCAAGAATTTTTGTTGGATAATGATACTTTTCAATCATTTTAGAAAGACTTTCAATCACTTCTAAAGGATCGATATTGAGATTTTCCATACGATTATAATAGGGAGCAATAAAATCAGCTCCGGCTTCCATTGCCATCAGCCCCTGTGCTATCGTATAAATAGCAGTGGCTGTGATATGAACCCCTTTTTGTTTTAACTGACGCATTGCCTTTAATCCTTCTTCGTTCGTAGGAATCTTAATGTAAACAAGAGAATCCACTTTTTCTAAGATAGTCATTGCATCTTGTATCATGCCTTCGCAATCCTCAGAAACTACTTGAACATGCAATGTTTTTTCATTTCCGATCAGTTTGCGTATTTTGCGAAGATGATCAAACAGGTCGATCTTTCCTTCTCTTTTTAAAATAGTCGGATTACTGGTCACCCCCGTAATTCTAACAATCTCCTGATATTTTTTTATTTCTTCTAAATTAGCCGTATCTAATAAGTATTCCATTTTATTTTCTCCTATAGTATATGCTCCGTACGGGCAATGATGTCATCTTGTGTCGTCTTTGATAAAACATTGAAGAATGCTGAATATCCCGCCACCCGCACGATTAGATCACGGTGCTGTTCAGGATGAATCTGAGCATCGATCAAGGTGTCGCGTGACACTACATTATATTGAACATGGAAGCCATGCAGACGATTGAAAAAAGTTCTCAATAAGAAAATCAGTTTTTCTCTGTCTTCTTCTTTTTCTAAGACTTGTGGTGTCACCTTTTGATTAAGCAGCACACCCCCGGTAATCTCTTTTGTCGGCAGCTTTGATACTGATTTAAATACGGCAGTTGGTCCATGTATATCCATAGCGTGAGTAGGTGAACATCCCTCTGCTAATGGCGTATAGGCATGTCGTCCATCAGGTGTCGCCATTGTGCCTAATCCCTGTCCGACATTGGCAGAAATAGAAGATGTTCCGGCATAACGAGTTCCTCCAATAGGACCTCTTTGATAACGGGTATTGGGATATTTTACTACTTCATCAATATAGCTCTGATAAGCTTTCGTCACCAGTAAATCCACATAATCATCATCGTTACCGTATTTTGGTGCTGCCAGCAGCAGCTTTTGAATACGTGCTCCCTCTTCACCGCTAAAATCATTCATTAACGCCTCCCAAAGCTGTTTTGGCGTTATCCATTTCTTTTCAAACACACATTGTTTAATGGCTGCCAATGAATCTGCCAGATTGGCAATTCCCACTTGCAGTCCACTGATAAAATCATAAACTGCACCGCCTTCTTTTAACGTCTTTCCACGTCCGATACAATCTTTAGTTAAAGCGGAGCAGAGTACATCGGGAACATCGGCTTCTAATACCAGGTCACAGGTATTTTCAATGATGACGCTGTGACGTGTAATTTGACGAATCACTTTATCCCAAGCGGCTTCCAGTTCTTCATATCTTTGCATCGTTGTGAAATGTCCTGATCCTTCCACTAACTTTTTACCGCTTTTTGGATCTACTCCATCATTCATCACAATCAACAATGATTTTGGAAAGTTAATAAAACTCATTCCGGTACAACGATAGCCCCATTTTCCGGGTACAGCAACTTCTACACAGCCGATCGCACTGTAGTTATAAGCATCTTTTTCACTGATGCCACGATCAATAAAAGATGGAATGATGATCTCATCATTATTGAATGCCGGCATTCCTGTTCCTAATCGAATCATTTCAATACACTCTTTCATAAAGCGTTCATCTAAACCGGCATGATAACGTACCGTCAGGTTAGGCTGCGGCAGTTTCGTCTGTGCCACACTCTTTAAAATCAAGTGAGTAAGAGGGTTCACCGCATCCTGATGATCGGTTGTTTGTCCGCCGATCGTAACATTCTGATATAAGGGACTTCCCGCACTGAACTGTGTATGTGACCAGCTGCGGATTTTGTTGATCGTATACGTTTTTATCCATAAATTCGTCAGCAACTCGACAGCTTCCTCACTATTCAGAATCCCTTGATCAATATCTTTTTGATAGTAGGCAAATAGATACTGATCCATTCTGCCATAAGATAAAGAGTGACCATTTGATTCAATTTGCAGCACTAGATGAACCAGCCACATTGATTGAATTGCTTCATAAAAATTATCGGCAGACAGATAAGGCACTTTCCCCATCATTTCCGCAATTCTATTAAGTTCTTCTTTTCGCTTTACATCTTGTGTTTCAATTGCCTTTTGTTTTGCTAACTGCTGATACCTTTGTGCAAAATGACGAACTGCTTCAATCACGATTAAGATCGCCTGATAAAAATGATACTGTTTCAGTACACGAAAATCCGTTAAATCCAGCTTTGCCAGCATTTCTTTCGTATAATCCTCATAATATTTTAAGCCATGCTGCATAATCATGCCATAATCCACCGCTAAATGAGCATCACCGGAAGTAATATTTCCCTCTGCCTTAATAATTCCCAGATCATAAAACAATCGGCTTTCTTCCGGCATTGCCGCTAAGCCTTTATCTTTAGTAGTATTATGATACCAAAACGGGGCAATCTCTCGCAGCTGTTCCTTTGTTTCTTCTGTAATATAAAAGACATCTCCATCTCTTTTTTCAAACTCATCTAATTCCGCTATTACCCAATCCATGGCATATTCAGGAAAAATCGGTGCCGAACGATTGCTCGATGCCTGATTTCCTACAATAAGCGTATCCTCTTCAATAAAGATCTTCATATTCTCTAATATATTTTTAAGCATATAGGCTCGTTTTAATATCGTTGGCTGATCTGCATGTTCCCGATAGCTTTCTGTCGCTAAAACAGCACGTGTCGCATCCACATATGGTTTTTGGCTTAATACATCTTCTCTAAAGGATTCCATTCTTTTCGTTAAATGTCCAAAATAAGCTTCCATTCTATTTCCTCACTTTCATATGAAACTATTTTATATTTTACTTGCAATTAAAATATAACATTCTTTTATTTATTAGTCAATCTTATTTCATATGAAACTAAAATATACTAAAAAGAAAAAGATCTTTCGATCTTTTAAAAGAATACTGTTATAAATCGTATTAAAAATATTAAAACCACCACAATGACTACCACTGTAATTGCCATCGCATTCTGCTTTGATGCCATTTTATTAAGCTCATTCATCTCATGGTCTGTCATTTTAGTGCTGCGAAAATTCTGCCCGTTCATTATTTTATTGAACATTTTTTCTGCAGAGGTATGTGCACTATATTGTTCTATATGATTAAAATTGTTTAATTTTACCTTAGGTGTCACTTTAGCCGTATCAAACTCTCTTGGTTTAAATGTTGTCTCAATATGATCAAAACGGTTGAGTGCTCTTTTCTTTTTAAGCATTCGCCCGCAGTTTAGACAGTAGTCATCATTCTCATAAAGTTTACTATGACAGTATGGGCAATATTTCATTTTAATCCCCTCCCCATTTACTATACTCCGATTACTTTTATTGTAGCACTAATATAAGGAAAGAGGTATGAATTATTGTGAATTTTCACACTCCTTTAACATCTTTCATGCTTATTACCTATTATTCGCTTTATTCTTGTCTGCCATTTCTTTTAGTTTTATTAACGCATGTTGTATATCCACAGCTGAAAGGTAATAAACAGCCTCTTCTACAAGCTCAGGACTGAAATTTCATCACCAATGTCTATGCCATAAGCAATACTAATACACTTTTCAATATAAAGATTACCATGTCCCGACTGGTTATAAAGAATATTCTCCGTTTCTATTTATAAGAAACACCCCTGATATTTAAAAATAATTTCTAAAATGTTAAAGAGATATGAATCTATGATAAAATAAAAGCGGAGGTACTTACCATGCACATTGATTTAACTCACTATTCCTATCTTACACCTTTATCGAAACGAATTGATTTGAGCGAGGACTGCAAGAACCTGCTTTATCTAAATCATAAAGAAAAAACATGGGAGCATGTTCAGCAGGTGGCGAAAGTTGCTCAAGATTTAGCGTTGACCTATTCTATTGATCCACAATCCGCTTATATCTGTGGTTTACTGCATGATATCAGCGCTATTATAAAACCCGAAGACATGTTAGGGTTGATGAAAGAAAACCAGCAAAATATTGATCCCGCAGAAGAAAAATATCCTTTTTTGCTTCATCAAAAAATATCTGCCTTGATCGCAAGAGATTATTTTCATATTAATGATCCCATGCTCCTTTCAGCAATAGTCTGTCATACCACATTGCATACTTCCCCAACAAAGCTGGATATGATTTTATTTTTAGCGGATAAGATTGCTTGGGATCAAGCCGGAGAAGCGACTTATTTAAAAGAGCTTACGGTTTCATTAACCCATTCTTTAGAACGAGCCTGTTTGACCTATATCAACTATCTATTTAATGAAGGTAATCTGCTTTACCCGCATCATGATTTAATCGAAGCACAGCAGTATTTAATGGGGGTAACATTGTGAAAGCTAAGCGCATCTGTGTTTTAATCGGAATCTTTATTTTAACACTTATCCCCAATTATCTGATTTACAGAAGGGTCATCTATTCTTATTTAGCTTTTATTCGCTCATTCTATCTGTTCAAATTTATCAATACACCTTATTTTGTAATCGCTTATTTAATTCTTGGCGGAATTTATTTTATGACAGTTTTTAATCAGCTATTAAATAAAAAATTACATAAAAATTTAATAACCAGATCATTTTTATTTTACTGCTTTATTTTAATCTTTATCTTGTTTTTTAAAAGTGTTGGGATCCGCGGCTATGAATGGAATGTCTTTAAACTAATTGAATATCTGCGCTATGATACAACTGCTGCTTTGATTAATATCTCCTTATTTATACCGATGGGTTTATTCATTAAACGATTAGATGTCAAGACAATCTTATTAAGCATTGCTATGTTGTTTGGGATTGAAGCTATTCAATATATTTTTTCACTGGGGATTTTTGATTTACTTGATATTCTTTTAAACTTTTTCGGTCTGCTGATTGGCTATCAATTAAGACGTTTCATAAAATCTCAAAATATTATCATAGAATAGAAAAAATCATCGATATTCTCGATGATTTTTATATCCTCTATTTATTTACTGTTTCCACGATCTTTTTTACTAGCTCTAATGATACCACATCATAGTCATTATGATGGGCTTCGTCCGCATAAGCATACGTCACACCATTCGCTGTTGTTGTGGAATCACTCAGCCAGTCTTTACATGAACTGTGGACTTGATGAATCCCCGTATAGGCAATCATTTCATTGGCATTCGTCGCATTGATCCCACTTCCGGCTAGGATCTCAATGCGTCCGTTGAATTTTTCCTGAAGCTGTTTAATCATGTCTTTTCCATCCATTGCTTTTGCTTCAAGTCCGCTGGTTAACACACGGTCAACACCTAACGAAATCAATGTTTCCATTGTTGTGAAAGGATCCTTCACACAATCAAAGGCACGATGGAAAACAGCCGTTCCATTGTATTTTTTAATGATAGCGATGATCTGACGGTTGCGTTCGATATCCACTTCGCCTTCTGCATTCAATATGCCGAATGCCAAACCATCCGCATGATTTTGCATCAATAGCTCAGCATCTGACAGCATCACTTTGAAATCTTCTTCATTATAATTAAATCCTGCCCCGCGTGGTCGCACCATGCAGATGACATTCAGATCAAATTCTTCTTTGACTAATTTTAAACTGGCTAACGAGGGGGTTAATCCTCCTAAATGCAGTGCGCTGTTTAACTCAATTCTTTTTGCTCCGCCCAAAGCTGCCATTTTTGCATCATAATAGCTTCCGCAGCAAATTTCAACAATCTTTTCCATATGATTCTTTTCCTTTCTTGGCATTTAGATAATAGAAGCTTAATGCATATATTTTTGCATTAGCGATGATATCTTCAATCTTCATCCATTCATTCGGCAGATGAGCAATGCCTTTTTGTCCGGGGAAGCTTGGTCCAAAAGGGACGATATTTGGCATCAGCTTCGCATAAGTCCCGCCTGTTGTTGTGACCGGTGTTCCATCTTTCCCTGTCACCTCTTCATAGGCTTTCTGCAATGAATGCACTAAGAAGCTGTCTTTTTCAAATCGAACCGGTGAATAGTGTTTTGTACATTCACAACCAAACGGACATGTCTCTTTGATTTTATCCATCAAAATCTCTAAAGTCACTCCGGAAGGATAACTTAACGTAAAATCAAAATAAAGATGCTGATCATCACTGTCTAAATGATAGCCTCTCATTTCCAGCATACCGAATTCCTGATCTCTAAAATCAATGCCAAGTGTTTCACCATTGTTTTTAGCGTTCATGAAATAAGTGTTCAGATAATCAAAAAATTTTTGATGCTGGTCAAGAGCTGCCGTAATACGGATAACGGCACGGCCTCGTTCACCGTAAACAACCGGATACTTACAATCGGGAGTAAAGCCCATCACCGGCGGCTTTTCTTTAGAGAGATAGTATTCTAAATCTTTGAAGCCGGTCTCTTCGTCACAGCCAAAAATGATACGCACTTCCTTTTCCATCTCAATGCCTAACTCTTTTAACGCATATAATGCATACAAGCAGCTAAGAATGGGTCCCTTGTTATCTAATACACCGCGTCCATATATAAAGCCATCTTCTTCAAAAGCACTAAATGGGGGATGCTTCCAGCCTGTCCCGACAGGTACAACATCTAAATGTCCGATTGCACATATATAATCTGTGCTTTTCCCCCAAGAAGCATAACCGATATAATGATCCATATTGGTGGTTTCAAAGCCTAATTCGTGACTGATCGTCAATGCTTCCGTCAGTGCTTTTTTTACGCCTTCGCCAAAAGGAGCAGCTAACATAGCAGGCTGTTCAACACTATCAATCTGAACCATTCTTTTAATATCCTGAATAAGTCGCTCCTGCAGTTGGTCTATTTTATTTAATATTTGCTTTTCCATATTATTCCTCTAAAGGTGCCATTCTGGTACGCATATAATTATCCAGCCATTCCTGACTTGCTACTTCGTGAATACAATGTCCATCCACATTTTTAGTCAAATAAACTGTAGGCGCTTCTTTTTGGGTAGCTACAGCAAAAGAGAATCCTTCAATGTTGGTGGCAACGCCCCATTCTCCTTCATTGTTCATTGCGATAACTGATAGATCGCCTGCTTCACCGCGACGTTTGATTAGTTCCGCATGCAGTTTATTCACTGCTGTTTCACAGGCTAACTGCGGATGCATCCCTTCTTTCATTAGACGTACGATCTCATAAGAGATACAGCCTTTCATCAGATCTTCCCCTAACCCGGTTGCACTGGCTCCGCCTACTTTTGAATCCGCATAAAAACCGGATCCGGCAATCGGTGAATCCCCAACACGTCCTTTTTTCTTCATAAAAAGTCCGCTGGTAGAAGTCGCTGCTGTCATTTTACCGCTTTGATCCAAGCAAACCATGCCAACCGTGTCATGTCCCGAATAAGGCTTGATTTCCTGACTTAATTCTTTTACACGTTTACGGTAATGAATTTTGGCTCGATCGGTCAGCATATTTTTACGTTCAAAGCCTTCTTTATGAGCAAACTTTTCTGCTCCTTCGGCTACTAATACATTGTTTACTTTTTCTTCGGCTAAACGTTTAGCGATTGAAACAGGATTAGCAAAATCCTTGATAGCCGCTACAGCACCGATGCTTAATGTATTCCCGTCCATAAAAGCAGCATCTAATTCTACTTCCATTTCTTCATTAGGCAGCCCGCCATAGCCTACTGATTTATAATAAGGAAAGTCCTCTACTTCTCGAATTGCTGTTTCAATAGCGTTTCCGGCATCTCCGCCAGTTTCCAATTCTTCTGTTGCTTTCGTGATTCCTTCGACTGCCATTCGCCATGTTGCGATAATACCCCACATATCTATATCCTCCTTTAATCCGGGTTTTCCCACTATTAGTAGTATAACTTTTTGAATAAATCTTGTCTATTCATTACACGAAATTTGCATTATTTTTCCACAACAAAAAACAGGCGATATAGGCTATCTGCCTGCTTTCTTTCAATATCCTAAATAAGTCTCAAAACGTTTAATATCACTCTTTTTCCCAACTACATATAATTTATCGCCGGTTTGGAAAACATAGTCCGGTGTGAATTCAACCGTAGTTTCATGGTCATGACGGACCGCAATGATATTTAAGTGATACTGCTGTCTCAATGATGCCTCTAATATCTTTTTGCCAATTAAAATTTCGGTTACGATCACTTCAAAGATGGCGATGTTCTCATCTAATTCAATAAAATCCGATAAGGTTGAATACAGCAGTCGATTCGCTAAACGACATGCCATATCTTTTTCGGGATAAACAACTTCTGCGCCAATCTTTTTTAAGACAAAACCTTGATCTTCGCTGATAGCTTTAGCGATTACTCGCGGAACTCCCATCGAAATCACATTTAATGTCACCAAAATGCTTTTATCGATCTGCTGACCGATGCAGACAATAACTGTCTTGCAGTTTTGGATACCCGCTTCAATCAAGCTTTCCTTTGTTAAATGTTCAACAACCAAAGCTTCTTCAACAAAGTCACGAATATCTTTTATTTTAGACTCATTATTATCGATAACAAGTACTTCTTTTCCGTTATTGGCAAGTGCCATAGCTAGCGCCATGCCAAAGCGGCCTAATCCAATGATTCCATATTCAATTGTTTGTTTCATACTCTTTTCCACCTATCCTATCGTAATTGTTTCTTTTGAATAATGCACTCCGGATTTTTCATTGAATGACCAAAGTGATGCGATGGTCAGCGGTCCTAAACGACCGATGAACATGGTAAGAATAATCAGTAATTTGCTGATTACATTTAAACTGGTTGTAATACCGGCAGATAATCCAACTGTACCAAAAGCACTGGTGACTTCTGTCAATACATGGATAAAAGAAAATTCCGGCTGTAAGATCGTAATGCCTAGTGTCACAAAGACAACGACTGATAGTCCTAAAAGCAAGATGATATTAGCCTTGGTGATCGTATCATTGCTGATTTCACGTTTAAAAGTGCTGCAGTTTTTATTTTTCGCAATGCTGACGACATGTTTAAATAAAATATAAGCTGTTGTTGTCTTGATCCCGCCTCCGGTAGATCCGGGAGAAGCTCCGACAAACATCAGAATAATTAATATAAATAAAGTTGCATTTGAAAACTGTCCCAATGGAAATGTACTAAAACCGGCAGTTCTGGCTGAAGTGGAGTTAAAGAAGGCTCCCAGCCAAGTAATATTCTCTGTACATTTGATGCCAATCGTTCCGACTGCTAATAAGAAAACTGAAGTTACGATGACTACTTTTGAATGCAGAGTCAGTTTTTTAAATGAACGTTTTTTCATGATATCTAAAATAACCAAGAAACCTAAACCGCCAAAGATGATAAGGCCGCAGGTGGTTAAATTCAGTAATACATTGTTTTGATAAGGAATCAGATTCTGCAATCCGCCTAATATATCAAACCCTGAATTATTAAATGCAGCGATAGAATGAAAGATACTGATCCATACCGCTTGAAAGAAAGGATAATCTTTTGAAAAGGTAATAAAGCTTAATACTGCACCGATGCTTTCAAAAGTCAGTGTCATCAGCAAAATCGCTTTTACCAGCTTCACAATGCCTCCTAAAGAATCTAAATTCATTGCTTCTCTGACTAAAATTCGGCTTTTGATTCCTACCTTTTTACCGGCAAGAATAATAAAGCCTACCCCGATACTGGTAACCCCTAAGCCCCCGATTTGGATCAATGCGGCAACGACGATTTGTCCAAATAAATTAAATGTATCTGCGGTATCAACGGCAATCAATCCGGTGACACAGACTGCACTCGTTGAGGTAAACAAAGCATCAATCAATGAAACACGAATGCCTTCATTGGCGCTGATTGGCAGCCATAATAAAAAAGCGCCCAGCAAAATAACACCGGCAAATCCCAATGAGATGATTCGTCCCGGTCCGAGTTTTTTAAAGATACGCATTTTTCTCACTCCCTACGCTAACAGTGTATTCCCAAATAATTTTTAACTCAACAAAATCCACTTTATCTTAACGACATCTTAATCCGTATTCTCACGATTTGCTTTTGCTTAATAGATGTAAATGTATATAATGATAATAGGTGATAAAATGAATAAATCAAAAGATCTGCTGATCACAATCATTGCGATGGGATGTGCAACGATGATCGCTCAGCTGTTTACACTCTTTACCAATAATCCCGCGAATACTTCTATTTCTTATATTTTCTTTATCGTCCTCATTTCACGTTATACCTCCGGCTATCGATGGGGTGTAATCGCATCGATATTTTCAGTTTTTGCGATCAATTTCCTTTTTACTTATCCCTATTTTAAAATTAACTTTACCTTATCAGGTTATCCCTTAACATTCTTCGGTCTGCTGCTGATCTCTATTTTTTGCAGTGCCATTACAGCTCATGCCAAGGAACAGACACGCATTGCCAATGAGCGGGAAATGATGATGGTACGATTGAATGATTTCAACCGTTCACTGCTGATTTCTAAGGACAGTGATCAGACTATTGATATTACCCTAGCCTATATTCATACTCTGCTCCATTGTGATTGTCTGATCTACTTTGAATATGAGGATATAAAGAAGCAGACTTCTACCTGCGATCCTGCCTGCTTTGAAGAGTTTTCTGTCAAAACCAGTATTGCTCATGTTTTAAAAGAACAGACAATATTTAAAGACCACCACTATACGTATCTGCCATTAGACCAGCTCGGTGTCGTTGGAATCAAGGATTTAAATAGTGATACGTCTTTAACTTATCTTTCTTTAATCGTTCAGCAGTCAGCCATGAATTTGGAAAAACAGGTACTTCAGGATACACATCATCGTTTAAGTGTTGAAACGGAAAAAGAAAAGATGAGAGCTAACCTGCTGCGTGCCATTTCTCATGATCTGAGAACACCACTCACAAACATGATTGGTGCAAGTGCCACTTATATCGAAGCAAAAGAACATTTAAGTCAAGAAGAACGTGATCGCTTAGTTGCCAGTATTCACGAAGATTCCAACTGGCTTTTACACATGGTAGAAAATCTTTTATCCGTGACACGCATTCGTCAGGAGGAAACAAAAGTAACCAAAACGGCAGAAGCTGTTGAAGAGATTGCGGCGGAATCCATCACCCGCGTTAAAAAGCGCTACCCTGATACACAAATCAAAGTGACGGTACCCGATGAATATTTACTGGTTCCGATGGATGCCACATTAATTGAACAGGTTATTATCAATCTAATCGAGAATGCCATTAAATATGCCAAGTCCACTCAGCCAATCGAACTTATTGTCACTAAGACAGATACACATGCAGTTTTTGATATTATCGATTATGGGGTAGGGTTTGATACCGAGGATATGGAAACTATTTTTGATTCTTATCGCAGCAATGATGCTTCTAAGGGAATGGGGATCGGTTTATCGATCTGTAAGACCATTATTCTTGCCCATGACGGAGAAATCTTTGCGAAAAAGAATCCACTGGGAACTCAGTTTACTTTCTTATTACCATTAGGAGGTCAATCTTATGAAAGCTAAAATTATGATTATTGAAGACGAAATCAATATATGCAATTTTGTCTCTACTACCTTGCAGGCTCATCACTATGACACCTGTAAATTTTTAAAAGGAAAAAAAGCATTAGACTATCTTCAATCCAATCCCATTGATCTAATCTTATTAGATTTGGGACTGCCGGATATGGACGGCATTGATATTTTAAAATATGTTAAGGGGCATACCACGATCCCAATCATTATTATTTCAGCTCGTACCGACGAAAAACAAAAAGTTGAAGCACTGGACTTAGGTGCTGATGACTACATTACCAAACCTTTTGGAACAGAAGAACTTCTGGCTAGAATCCGAACGACCTTTCGTCATTTCGATCATTTGAATCCTTCTCACTATCGCTACAAAGAATTGCTGATTGATTTTGATAAACGTCGCATCACGCTCGCAAACCAAGATATTCATCTTACTCAGATTGAATATAAGTTAGTTTCTCTGCTTGCGAAAAATGCCGGAAAAGTATTAACCTATGACTTTATTATCAAACAAATTTGGGGTCCCTATGCCCCCGATGATAATCAGATTCTCCGCGTCAACATGGCAAATATTCGCCGTAAATTAGAGACAAACCCCGCTGATCCGCAATATATTTTTACGGAGGTTGGGGTGGGTTATCGCATGGCAGAACCTCAGTAAACAGCCTGATACGATTTATGCCAAAAGATTGTGACATTTTTCTACATTGATTTTAGATTATCATTATTTTATGCTTATAGTAGATAAATAATAGGAGGCAAGGTATGGAAAATAAATATGTACGTCTTCTTGTATTGGTAATGGGAGTGCTGCTTCTTTCCGGTTTTATGTAAGAAGCATTCCCTTGAAAAGATGCTAGGTTAAATTTGGGCTAATTTAACTTAGCATCTTTTTACTTTCTAAAATATTGAAATTAATATCTGATCAGAAGTTTACAGTGCCAATAAATAAAATTTTAAAGGGAGTAATCACAAAACTGAGTATGAAAGTATAAAAAATTGTTTTAATAAACTTGCTCTTTGTTTTTTGAGTATATGTATTCAATTTTTACAGCCGCTCATCAATGGTGTAAGATCATCCGATATAACTGATTTGATTACGAATACACTGGGCGGAATGATTGGTTATTTCTTTTATATTGTTTTCAAACCGATAACATTAAATATTTTAAAATATATTAAAAATAAATAAGCAGTCTCTTAAAACAAAAAAGCCGCAGGTTTCCCTACGACGATGCTAGTCACTTGTGACTGCTTTTTTATTGAGTTTTACTTTTTCTATACGCAGATCATGAATTTCAACGACCGTGAACTCCAGATCATCGATCATGACGATCGGATGTGCTCCCGGTTTTGGAATATAGCCCAGCTTTTCAATGACTAAGCCTGACAGAGTATCGCTGTTGACAGACGTTAAATTCAAGTCAAGCTCTTCATTGATCTCCACTAAACTTAATTTTCCATCTAAAACATAGCTGCCATCTTCGTTGCATAAAATCTGTTCCTCTTCAAAATCATATTCATCATTTAAATCACCGACAATCTCTTCGACTAAGTCGACCATCGTGACGATTCCGCTGAACGCACCATATTCATCGATCAGAATCGCCATATGCTGACTGCTGTTTTGAAGCTGGGTGAATAATTCTTTTGTATTCTTACTGTCTGGTATAAAATAAGGAGTTTTCATGATCTTTCTGATATCCACCTCTTCAAACGAATGATGACGTGCTTCGATCATAAAATCTTTCATATTCAAAACCCCGATGACATCATCGATGTCTTCATCATAAACCGGTACACGGCTATGGTAGGTATTCAATAATTCATCTAGGTAATTTTTTATTGGTTCATTAATATCAATCGCATAAACATCAACACTCGGTGTCATAATATCACGAGCCGTCTTATCATCAAATAAGAAAATCGAATTAATCATCTGAGCATCCTGCTCATTAAACACTCCGATTTCACTTCCGTTATCCAGCATAGCCATCACTTCTTCTTCCGATACGCTTTCTTCAAACTCGGATGAACGAATTCCTAATAATCTTAATACACCATTTGTGGATAAAGACAGTAATTTGATAAACGGCGACATCATTTTAGAAATAAAATTAATGGGTTTCACTGTCATCAAACTAAACTTTTCTGCATAATGCAGTGCTAAACGCTTTGGCACCAATTCTCCAAAGACTAAAGTGAAGTAAGATAAAATAATCGTTACGACTACAACGGCTAATGTTGATGAATAAGGAATTCCTGCTTTCACCATTACATTGGCTAAAACCTGTGAAATTCCGGTTGCTGCCGAAGCACTTGAAAAGAATCCGGCAAAAGTAATAGCGACCTGAATTGTGGATAAGAACTTTGTTGAATCATCAAACAGATGTGTCAATAAAGTCGCTCTTGAATCTCCTTGAGCCGCTTTTGCACGTATCTTATTCTTATTGACAGATACAATTGCCATTTCTGCTCCTGCAAAAAAGGCATTCACTAAAGTTAAAAAAACTAAAAATAATAATTGAATCAATATGTTTCCCGACGCGGGGTCCATTTCTTCATTCCTCCTAACATATTGCTACCATTATAGCAAAACAATTATGAATAGATGATGAATAAAATTAAATCTTAACATTTTCTTTATTATTCCTGTTCGTAATTTTCTTCCATCCATTCTTTGAATTCATCTACAAATTCATTGAATTTATCTTGTTTTTTCGTTTCATCACTGATCCCATAATAATCTAAATCTAAAAATGTATAGCGATCTATAATTTTATTATTTTGATAATGTTGTAAAGTGGGAGTCCAATCGAAATCAAGATTCTTTTGCAGATTATCATAAAAATCGATTTCTTCTTGTGAGGCACCCTCTTTTTTTGCATTATCCCGGAAGTTTTTCACATTTAAGTAGTAAATTCCCTGTCCGGTCTCATTTACATAGTCCTCTAAATAAGGATAAAAGACCTGACAATCCCCACAATCAGGTCGTCCGATATAGAGCAGGAAATCTGTTTGGGAAGATAGTTTTTCTTTCAGCTGTGTATAATCTATTTCTTCAATTGCAGTTGTTCGATCATACTGCGTTTCTACTTTTCTTTGCGTACATCCTAATAAAGCAACCATTAAACAAATAACGATGAACCATCTTTTCATAAGCTCCTCCTTTTTTTATGACTATATCATAAATAGATGATAGTTTCTATCTCTTTCCTTATTTCTTGCGCCATCGATAAAATGTTGAGATACTGACATTCAGCATATCGGCAGCTTCTTTTGTCGTAATTTGTTTTTTATTGAATAAACGAATCACTTCACTGTAATAATCGGGTTTATTAATTGGCGTTGGTCCAAATTTCACCCCACGTTTTTTTGCCGCTTCTATTCCCTCAGCCTGACGCTGACGAATGTTTTCTCTTTCATTTTGAGCGACAAAGCTTAACAGCTGCAGGACTAAGTCTGAAATAAAGGTTCCCAGCAAATCTTTGCTGCGGGTCGTATTCAGCAGCGGCATATCAATAACGACAATATCTGCTCCGATCTTTTTTGTAATCAGTTTCCATTGATCAATGATTTCTTCATAGTTACGTCCTAAGCGATCGATCGACTTTATATAGACAATATCGCCGTTTTTTAATCGCTTAATCATGCGTTTATAGGCTGGACGATTAAAATCTTTTCCACTCAGTTTATCCGTATAGAGATTCTTTTTCGGTATATCATACTGATCTAATGAAAACTTTTGACGATCATCATTTTGATCTTTGGTTGAAACACGGATATATCCAAAATTATTTACCATAATTTACCTCCTTATATTGTTAGTATGACTACGCGAATTAATAGTATACTAATTAGTATTTTGCAGTAAATCATCGTAAAAGAAAATAGTAGTTTCTATACTTGTTTTTCTTTTTTTAATAACCAAATTAAAAACACGAAACAAGCCGTTCGTGTTTACTTATCTAAAACTTTTATATGATTCGCTTTTAATAACAGCTGCTGAATAAATTCCAGCTTTCTCACCGGAGAAATCAGCACCTCATCTTCTCCATTTCCGCCATTTTGTGCTTTAAAGACGAGATCAATGCGATCCAATGATAAAGCAGATGAAGCAAGCGGATTATGGGTTTCTTTTAATGTGTGAATATCCTTGTAAGGAATCTTCAAAGGTCTGCCTATTCCACAACGAATAAAAAGATGATCTTTTTCTAATACATAGTATGTTCTAAATGTGAGATCCAACATATACAGATCACAAGGAATCATAATCAGCAAAACAATGAAGACCGTCGTATTTGAAACGGCCTTTTCGATTAAGGGAACATTCAGCCATACCATCATAATCATTGAGATGATCCAGATTATTCCTATCTTAGAGCGATATTTCATCATGCTTCTCCTATTTTATAAAAAGATCCCATATGGGACCTTTCATTATTTTAATAAGCTGTTTCCTGTCATTTCTTTTGGAATTGGCAATCCTAGAAGTTCAATGATAGTTGGCGCTAAATCTCCTAATTTTCCACCTTCTGCTAATTCTAAATGAGAATTTGTCAAAATTAATGGCACATCATTTGTAGTATGAGCAGTAAACGGATTATTTTCTTCATCCAACAGCATTTCACTGTTTCCATGATCGGCAGTAATCAGCATAGTTCCGCCTAATTCCAATACTTTTTCATAGATTTCACCGACGCATTCATCGACAACGCTGACCGCTTTGATGGCAGCAGAAATAATTCCTGTATGTCCCACCATATCGCAGTTAGCAAAGTTGACAATCACAACATCATGAATATCTTTATCTAATTCTGCAATCAGTTTATCTTTTACTTCATAAGCTGACATTTCCGGCTGAAGGTCATAAGTCGCTACTTTTGGTGAATTTACCAATACACGTGTTGCTCCTTCGATTTCTTTATCAATTCCACCATCCATGAAGAATGTAACATGGGCATATTTTTCGGTTTCAGCAATTCTTAATTGCTTCATTCCCATTGCTGATAAGTAATCTCCTAATGTATTCGTTAATGTAGGCAGTGCAAAAGCGATGTCTCCATTTACCGTATCCGCATATTTCATCATGCAGACAAAAGCAAGATTTTTAGGCTTATTGTCTGGTTTATAATCATAAACATCAGCTGTTAATACATTGGCAATCTGCATTGCACGATCCGGTCTGAAGTTTGCGAATACTACTGCATCATTATCTGCAATCGCACCATTGACTTCACTATTATATGCAGGGATAACGAATTCATCGAAAACTTCTTTTGCATAGCTGTCTTTGATATATTGTACCGGACAAGTGAATGATTCTCCTTTATGGTTAACCATTGTCTGATAAGCTAAATCGATACGTTCAAAACGTTTATCTCTGTCCATTGCATAGTAACGTCCTGAAACACTTGCTACTTTACCGATTCCGATTTCTTTCATTTTATTTAATAATTCTTCAACGAATGAAGCAGCTGAATCAGGCGCTACATCACGTCCGTCTAAGAACGCATGTACATAAACTTCTTCTAATCCCTGCTGTTTTGCCATTTTTAATAAGGCATAAATATGTTCATTAGAAGAATGCACTCCACCGTTTGATAATAATCCCATGATATGGAATTTAGAACCATTGGCTTTCGCATGATCCATTGCTTTAATAAATTTTTCGTTTTTGAAGAATTCTCCGTCTTCTACTGCTTTATTGATCAATGTCAATGACTGATAAACAATTCGACCGGCACCGATATTCAAGTGACCTACTTCACTGTTTCCCATCTGTCCTTCTGGTAATCCTACCATTTTCCCACTGGCTTTGATCGTTGTTGTCGGATACATTGCCATCAAATCATCTAGTGCTGGTGTATTCGCTAATTTAACGGCATTTCCTGATACTTTAGGGCTTAATCCGTAACCATCTAAGATACACAACACAATTGGTCTTTTTTTCATCAATAATTACCTCCTATATGCTTCATATTATAATCATTTTAACAACAGAATTCAAATATTAAAAGGAAAATACACCGTTATTCAGCCATTATTTTTATGCAACCGTTTACATTACGTTTTTATTTTTTCTTTCTTGGTTCTCCCCAAAGATAAATACCGATAAACACTAAAACTAACGGCCAATAATTTTCAAAGAAAGTAGTGAGCTTTTGCAGGATTCCACTAAACTCACTGGTCTGATCCATCGTTAATATAAATCCTAGAATAATCAACATAATTCCTAAGTTTTTTCTGATTTGCATCCTTATCACCCACTCTATCTTAACAGTGAGGATAAAAGAAAAATGTCAAATCATAAATTTGACACTTCTTTTGCGAAAACAAGAAATTTATCCAGTTTGATGCGTTCTTCACCACGGCGTGAAAAAACACGAATAAAGCGCTCCTGTGTATCATACTCGAAACGGGCGGAATGAATCAATGCATTGACATCATCCCGAATATATTCGGGAATGACAATATAGCTGTTTTCACTCATTTTTCTTAATAAGACTGCCAAGAGAGCCAGTGTGATCTCTAAATCAAAATAACTTTCTTCCAAGTCTAATTCCAAATAGTGATCGGCAATAAAATCTTCCCGGTCATAGATTTTATCAATTCGGTTCATCACCATTTCCACTTGATTGATATTAGCTTCTACTGCTTCGATAAAGCATTGCTTTTTCATTTTTCTTGTCCTTTTTTGAGTCTCACTCATCCTTATTCGCCCCCTAAATGCTGATAATAGAAGATCGCCAGCTGTGTACGATCCCGCAGTTCCAATTTATTTAGTAAAGAACTTAAATAGTTGCGAACTGTTCCTTCTGATAAAAACAGGGTCGCCGCAATTTCTTTATTATTAAATCCTTTTGCTACCAAAGTAATAAAACTCAATTCTTTTTCACTAAGGTCATACTTCTCTATCGCAGAAGTCACCTTATTGTCTTTTAAAGTAGGAATCTTAGAAATGATCTCTGTATTAAAGACATTCTGACCGGCAGCTACGGCTTTTAAAGAAGGCACAATACAATCAAAGTTCTGTTTTAAGATATATCCCTTAATCCCCAGCTTAAAGGCTTCCATGATATATTCATCGTCCAAAAAAGTCGTTAAAAACAAAATTTTTGCCAATGGATCTGCCGCCAAAATATGCTGACTGGCTTTTACGCCATTCCCCTCAGCCATGCGAATATCCATCAGTATGACATCCGGATGCCAAAGCTGATAAAGCTCGATGGCTTCATTGCCGCTGTGTCCTACTGCCAGCACTTCAATATGATTTGCTTCAATAATCGTCTTTAATGAACTGGTAACTAATGGATCATCATCAATAATAATAATTTTCAAATTACTTTTCCTCCTTTGGTATCGTAATAAAGATTTCAAAACCTGCTTCTGTCTTAAAATTAATATATCCTTTATATTGTTCTACGCGGTCACGCATATTTTTTAAGCCCATGCCATTTCCCTGAATAGTGCTTTGGGTTCCGTTATCTTTAATAATCAATTGATAAAAGACAGGCTGTTCTCTTAATAAAATATCAATCTTATCTGCATCAGAATGTTTATAGGTATTATGTATTGCTTCTTTTACAATCGCAATAATCGTATATTTAAGCTGGATATTATCTAAATGCACTACATCATATGCAAAGTGAATAGAATACTGTGGATATGCTTTAATAATTTGATTGACAGCCACCTCCAGATCCAAGGCATCGTCTTTCATGTCGTGTACATTGCTGCGAATAGCATCCAATGATTCTGTTAAGGTTTTCTTTAAATTAGACAGTGGTTCTTTCATGCTTTCCTGCTGATTAATCGCAATCAATGCACCCACCTGCAATAAAGAACTGGACAGTCCATGACCGGCATGATCATGAATTTCACGGGCAATGCGGTTACGTTCACTCAGGATCGCTAATTGGACTTCATAATCCTTTTGAACGATCAGATCTCTGTTCTGTTTCGTTAAAAGCATTGAGATTTCCTGACTCTGATCACGCTGCAAACGATACAATGCATCTATCTTTTGATGATCTCCATAGCGCTTCTTTAAAATAATGGCCATCATTGCTCCAATTACCACAGCAAATAAAAACAAGCCGTCACACAAAAAGATATTCCAGATAAAAGGCAGAGCAAACAAGGCAATCAGCCAATGAGACTCTTTCCCAAATAAATCATAGATTGCCAATGGCAAAAAAGCTAAGAAGCTTTGATTGAAAAAACAACAGCCGCCAATCAGCAATGGCAATAGCCATGAATAGCTCTTATCTTCCCATAAATAATATAGACTGCTGAAAATTAAGGCACCCAGCAGTACAACGATGGAATAGAAGTCAAGTCCATATAGGAATAACAGGATCCACCCTAATATATAAAAAATACACTTATCCATTATTTTTGTCATAACATGTCCCTCTTTTTCTACTATAACAAACAATCTAAGATTACTCAATTGCTTATTATGACAAATGTCACTTGCAATTGTGACTTCCTGCACTTATATATCTTCCCTAAAAATAATAAGATAGAAGCATAAGGAGGGATTACTCATGATTATTCATGTTGAACAATTAGTAAAAAGATATAAAGATTTAATTGCTCTGGATCATTTTGATCTGGATGTCCAAGAAGGGGAGGTTCTTGGATTACTGGGTCCTAACGGAAGCGGTAAAACCACAGCAATCAACTGTATGCTGTCACTGCTTAAATATGATAAAGGAACAATCGAATTATTCGGTAAACCGATGACGGCTAATGCCTATGATCTTAAACGCGATATCGGGTTAGTATTGCAAAATGTAGCAGTATTTGATGAATTGAGTGTGGAAGAAAACATCGATTATTTCTGTGGGCTTTATATTCATGATAAGACACAGCGTCAGCGTTTAGTCAATGAAGCGATTGACTTTGTCGAGTTAAATGACTTCAGAAAATTCAGGCCTAAAAAGCTAAGCGGAGGGTTATTAAGAAGATTAAACATTGCCTGTGGGATTGCGCATCGTCCTAAGCTGATTTTTATGGATGAACCCACCGTTGCCGTAGATCCGCAGAGCCGCAACAGCATTTTAAATGGAATCCGCCGCTTAAATAAAGAAGGGGCAACCATCGTCTATACCTCTCATTACATGGAAGAAGTAGAGGATATTTGCAGTCATATCGTCATTATGGATAATGGTAAAAAGGTGGCACAGGGAACAAGAGAACAGCTAAAAGCCATGATTTCACTAAAAGAAAAGATTGAAATCGATCAAATCAAATTGACCGATCAGCAGCTCGATGCAATTCGTGATATTGCCAATGTCAATGAAGTTCAATACTATGGGGACCATTTAGAGGTTAAGTGCAATGGCGGTGATCATAACTTAGTAAATCTGCTGGATTACTTCAAAGAAAACAATATTGACTTTGGAATGATCTATTCTAAATTACCGACTTTAAATGACGTATTCTTAGAGATTACGGGTAAAGAATTAAGAGATCAGGGGTGATCAGAATGATGTGGCATTTAATTAAATACCGATTTAAAACTTTACTTAAAGATAAAAGCTTGTTGTTCTTTTCTATTCTATTTCCGATTGTGTTAGCTACCTTTTTTGGAATGACTCTAAAAGGGGCTTACAATGTAGGAACATTAAAACCGGTAGATGTGGCAATCGTGTTAAACGAAAATTACAATCAAGATCAAGCATTTCAGGAATTTGTTAAAGCAATATCTCAGGATGATGGATTGCTTTCACCACAGTATGTCAGCGAAGAAGAAGCAGAAGCTCTTTTGGAAAGCGGAGATGTGAAAGGGATTATCACTAAAACAGATAGTATTAAATTAACAGTGAAGGCTTCCGGAATCGATCAGACAATTCTTAAAACAGTCACTGACGAATATTTAGTCAAAAGTCATATGATTGAAAATATGTTAGCCAATGGAGCAGATTTCCAGCAGCTGATGGCATCAATGAATGAAACGACTGATTATTTACAATCTAATTCGACAGACAACGTCAATTTATCTTATATCTTTTTCTACACAATCATTGCGATGACATCGCTTTATGGAGGAAACTGGTATATGCGATGCATCTGTGATACAACCGCTAACCTAAGTAACTGCGGGGTTCGTTTCAACGTATCTCCTGTAAAAAAATCACAGGCTTTGCTTTGTGATTTCATAGCGGCAAATGTTATTCAGTTTTTCTCGATGGTCGTTCTTCTTGCCTATTTAATCTTTGTGATCGGCATTGATTTTGGTAATCAGATTCCGCAGATTTTCCTTACAATTTTAGGCGGAAGTCTTGCCGGAAGTGCATTAGGAAGTCTGCTCAGTGCTGTCGGAACACAGTCTTATCAGGTTAAAACCAGCTTGTTAGTTGGGATGACCATGCTGATGTCATTTTTATCAGGAATGATGATGGTGCAAATAAAATATTATGTTCAGATGTATGCACCGATTATCGCTAAAATTAATCCTGCCAATATGATTACCGATGCCTTTTATTCACTCTATTACTATGGCGGAGGATCACGCTTTTATATGAATATCGCATCCCTCTTCATTTTTTCAGGAATTCTTTATCTCATCAGCTTTGTTATTCTAAGGAGGAAACAATATGACAGTTTATAAACTCTATTTAAAATTAATCCGTCGTAATTTTAAATCCATCCTTATGTATTTACTTATCTTTGTCGGTATCTTCTTTATGTTTGCAATGATTAATTCAAATAATAAAACAACAAGCAGCTTTAAAGAAGTAAAACCGACTATCGCTTATATTGATGAAGAACAAAGCAATCTCTCAATGAACTTAAAAGATTATCTGGCAACCATAACTACAATCTCTGATATCGATTCTGTTGAAACAGGAAAAGACGCTATATTCTTTGGTGAAATAGCTGCTTATATTATTATTCCCGATGGATTCAGCGAACATTTCAATAATCAGCAGGCAACAAATATTCATATTGAACAGCGTGAAAACGAAAGCAATGCCATGCTGGTTCAGCAATATGTCAATAGCTATTTACAGTCAGTCAGCACCTATCAAAAAAACACAGCCTTAAGTTTAGATGAGATTCATGCTCAGATTTTAGATGATCAATCGAATAAAACAGAGATCGCATTTGCTATAGCAAATCCCGAAACAGCGAATGATGATGTCCTCTTACGTCAGTTATTCTTCAATTACCTATCCTTTATTTGTTTGAGTGTAACGATCCTAATAGTAGGGATAGTAATGCACAGCATGAATAACAGCGAGATCCGAAAAAGAAATTTAGCGGCACCAATTAAAAGTGTTTCCATGAACATTCAAATGGTTTTAGGAAATCTTACCTTCTCAGTCGGATTGTGGTTACTCTTTATGATTATCATCTCTGCTTTCAGTAATAATATGCTTAATTCGATCGGCTTTACTTATATGCTAAACAGTCTTGTTTTCTTCCTTGTCGCTTTAAGCATTGCGTTCTTAGCCGCTAACTTAATTGTCAACACAGCACACCCAACGGAGCTTCTCAGTGCAATTACCAATATTTTAGGATTAGGCATGACATTCCTTGGCGGTGCCTTTGTACCACAGAAGCTGATCAGTGATTCAGTTTTAGCGATTTCTCGCTTCACTCCTACTTACTGGTATGTACTAGTGAATGATAAGCTCGTCGATCTAAGTGAACCGACTTTAGAAATCTTCCAATATATCGGCATCCAGTCTTTATTCGCAGTTGCCTGCTTTATTCTAAGCATGGTGGTTTATAAAAATAAACGTGTACAAGAAAGTATATAATAATAAAAGATATAGCGAAATTTGAACTGCCCCCAATTCGTTAGATTTTGGTCTAACTTCCTGGGAGTACTTCAACCGCTATATCTTTTTTATGTTTTAGTCATCATTCTATTTGATCGTCAGCAGTTTTTTAATATCCGCTAGATGATCTTTGCAAGTCACTCGATACTGTATCCAGCCGCCGTTTCCGCAAGGGTAGCGGTTGTCGATATAAGCCTGCGTATACTCTTGCAGTTCAGGATAAATCGATTGATATTGTCGATCAGATAAGCGCATCATGATCGTAAATGCATTATTTTCCGCAAAGACATTGCAAATTAACTTTGTCTTAACTTTCCAAGCAATACCCCATCCATAGCTGTTGCCATAAGGAAAAACTATTTTCTTTGTAATTCCTTCCTTTTTAGAAAGCCAATCATTCAGCTCTATAAATAAAGCTTTCTGTTCACCACAGTATGCTGCCATTTCTTCAAATGTCGGCGTTACTGTTTTATCCAGCATTCTTTCATACATGTTTTTTTCCTCCTAAAATTTTACAAGGAGCATAAGCTTTAAATAAGTCCCTGACTTGATAAGAATTTTTCAAATCTTTTTTCACTCATAATCTCATTGGTTATAAACTCACCGTTATAAAATAAAGTATACGTTGTAAACGGTGTCGGTGCCTTCTGTGCTTCAAGTGTCGTCGTCAGTTCATGAACGGTTAAATTCAATCCATGTTTAACGGCACACTCTTTTAATACAGGCACATATTTATCGGTATGAGGACATTGGCGTGTGTAATAAAGAACGATCCCCATCTCCTCCGTTTTACCTGTTCTAACCGATTCCGCAAACCTCGGCATCGGTGCTTCCTCATTAAAAGGAAGATAATACAAGATAAAATCATTAGGGACTTCATCGGCAATTAAGAAGCCCTTATATTTCATATAATCCGGATCGGATAAATAACCACGTTTCTTTTTTGATGAAATAATGGTAACTCCGCATTTTCCTTTTTGCTTTGCATCGTTAATGCAGTATGCCAATAACGCATTCGCATATCCCTGTCCTTTAAACTGACCAGATACCCAAAAACAGTTGATATGCATGTATCCCTCAGCACAAATCGGATACCATGCTTTTTCTGCCGGAATATATTCGATAAAGACTTTCCCGCGTGCATCTAACTTTCTAAACACCAGTCCCTCTTTAAAACGCTCGCTTAACCATGCCTTTTTTGATCCCACACAGTTTTCCCCTTTTTTATCGGAAATCGCACAGCAGATATGTTCTTCTTTAATATTATGTTCATCAACAGTGATAAAGTTCATTTCAATACCCTCCTTTATACTTTACATTATACACGGGATAACCTGACAACAGGGTGTCCGGTTATAAAGATAAACTCATTAAATATTCGTCTTCATAGTGTCCATCACGATATTTAAAGGATTTTTTTCTTAATCCATAGGCTTCAAAGCCTAATTTTTTATATAGGGCAATTCCCCTTTCGTTGCTTGCCACTACTTCTAATTCCAATTGTTCATACCCCATCTCTTTTGCCTTCAATATCAAAGCACGAGTAATGGCACTTCCAATTCCTAACCCCCAATACGCTTTTTGTATAGACACTCCAAATACTGCCCGATGCCTTCCACGGTCACAGTTTCCAACCGGATCAATTCCACCATTGGCAACAATCTTTCCATCCACTTCGGCACAAATCATCAGGCTTCTGGGATCTTGTTCAATTTTAGCCAAGTAGCTTTCTTCCATCTGTATTGTCATTTTAATTTCATCCGGATAACGAAGCATAAAATCGGTTTCTCCTGAGGTAACCACAAGATGATGCAAAATGCTTTCGGCATCCTGTGCTGTAGGATGACGCAGCAGACACTCTCTTTCATCTTTTAATTGAATACATTGTTTATACATCAAAATAATCTCCCCCTTTCCAAAAGTATAACATATAATGACGACCATTATATACAAAAAGAAAAGATAGAGTTTTCACTCTATCTCAATCTATTATCCTAAGTTTTCGATCATTGCGATATAAGAATCAGCAACTAATGAAGCTCCACCAACTAATGCTCCATCAATATCAGGCTGTTCTAATAAAGTTTTGATACCTTCAGGTTTAACAGATCCACCATATTGGATACGTACAGCGTCTGCTGCTTCCTGACCAAATAATTTAGCAAGTTCATCACGAATGATAGCACATACGTTTTGAGCAATTTCGTTTGTAGCTGTTTTACCAGTTCCGATTGCCCAAACAGGTTCATATGCAATGACAACTTTTTTGATGCAGTTAGGACATACATCTTTTAAAGCTGCTGCTGTTTGAGTTCTTACAACGTTTTCAGTTTCGTTTGCTTCAAATTGTTCTAAAGTTTCCCCTACACAAACAATTGGAGTAAATCCATTTTTTAATGCCTGTAATGTTTTAGCGTTTACTGTTTCATCAGTTTCACCAAAATATTGTCTTCTTTCAGAATGTCCTAGGATTACCCATTCAATTCCGATTTCTTTCAACATATCCGCACTAACTTCACCTGTATAAGCTCCGTTATCTTTGAAATGCATATTTTCAGCAGCAATATTTAAATTTCCTGCTAATTCTTTTGCTTTAGCTAACGCTAAATAAGGAACACCGATTCCCCAATCCGCATTATCCTTTACTTCTTTATCAACTGCATTGATGAATTCAACTGTTTCCGCAATTGTTTTATTCATCTTCCAGTTACCAAAAATGACTGGTTTTCTCATTTTATTTCTCCTTACGCTTTCTTCTTATTTATCATCAATAGCGGCAATACCAGGTAATACTTTACCTTCCATGTATTCTAATGAAGCTCCGCCACCAGTTGAGATATGAGATACTTTATCCGCATATCCTAATTGCATAACTGCAGCAGCTGAATCCCCACCACCGATAATTGTATTGCATTCAGGTAAGTTAGCTAATGCTTCACATACAGCGATAGTTCCTTTTGCAAATGGTTCTAATTCGAATACACCCATTGGTCCATTCCAGATTACTGTTTTAGCACCTTCTAATTCTTTTTTGAATAATTCGATAGATTTAGGTCCAATGTCCAATCCTAAATATCCATCAGGTACATCTTCACCACATTCTTTGATGTCTCCATCTGTACCGAATTTATCTGAACAGATAGAATCGATTGGTAAAATTAATTTTCCTTTACCTTCTTCAATGAATTTTTTAGCCATTTCTACTTTATCATCTTCACATAAAGAGTTACCGATAGAATGTCCCATTGCTTTGGCGAAAGTATAGCACATACCTCCACCAACGATAACTTTATCCGCAACTTTTAATAAGTTTTCGATAACACCGATCTTATCAGATACTTTAGCTCCACCTAAGATAGCAACTAAAGGTCTAACCGGATCATTTACAGCTTTACCGATATAAGCGATTTCTTTTTCTACTAAGAAACCTGCTGCTGATGGTAAATGAGCTGGAATTCCTGCTGTAGAAGCATGTGCTCTATGCACTGAACCAAATGCATCTTCAACAAATACATCCCCTAATGAAGCCCAGTATTTTCCTAATTCAGGATCATTTTTGCTTTCCCCTGCTTCATAACGTGTATTTTGAACCAAAATAACATGTCCGTTATCCGCTTTAGCAATTGCTTCTTCTAAGACTGGTCCTCTTGTGGCATCTACGAATTCCACTTCTTTACCTAATAATTTAGATAAAGCAGGAGCTACGACAGCTAAGTTATTTTTAGCTTTGTCTTCTTCTGTTTTTACTTTACCTAAGTGAGAGAATAAGACAACTGCTTTTGCTCCATTATCGATCAAGTATTTAATAGTTGGCAATGCTTGAACAATACGGTTATCATTAGTGATTTCTCCAGTAGCTTTATCTCTTGGTACGTTGAAGTCAACACGAACTAAAACTTTTTTTCCTAATACGTCAATATCTTTGATTGTTTTTTTATCCATTGTAAAATCCCTCCATGCAAGAATTATACCAAAATTAGCGGTTGATGTAAATTTCTTTTACCACTTTTCACAAGGTTTTGCACCTTTTGTCAAGCTATTTTAATAAAAATAAAAAGTATTCTGAATTTCTAGTTTTTCTTATTCTTTAGCACATTTATGAAATAGATTCATATACTACATTGAGGTGGTCACATGTTCTATTATGATTATTATATGCGCGGGTGTTTCTATCAAGATCTTGCAACGATTCCAACCCTCCAGCAGCAAAAAGCACAGCTGATCGATTTAAGAAGCAGCACTGCTTTTGAGCATGCCCATATTCCCGGTTTTATAAATATTCCCTATTCCCAAATTTACCAGCAGCTCCAATATATTGATAAGCGTTATCCGGTTTACTTTCTATGTGATAACGGACAAAAAAGCGAAATTGTTGCCAGTGATCTGTGTGCCCATGGATATCAAGCCTATTCATTTATTGGTGGCTATAACCACTATCACTATCAGCCCGACCAATCTCTTTATTAAAGACATCTTAGGATGTCTTTTTATTGGCAAGTATACTTGTCAGAATTATAATAATATTGACAATAAAACTTGGCATAGAGGTGAATGATATGACAAAAGAAGAAATACTTAAAAGAAGCCGCAATGAAAGAAATGATGAAGGAAGCGACTATGCTGCACAAAAAGGATTGAAGCATGGCTATATTATTTTTGGTCTGATTGCCGCTGCGATTATTATAGCTGAAGCTTTCAATGATTGTGATATGCGTGCATTTTATGCAGTCAATGCCTTGATATGGGCATTCTTTTCGGCTATCAACTTCGAATCTGCCCGTTTCAAACACAACAAAACTTTGACCATAGCTAGCGTCTGCGGTCTTATGACCGCGATCGTTTCTATTATTCGCTACTTCGATATTTTATTAGGGTGAAGCTATGGAAAATAATCTGATCTTAAAAAACCGGCTTAAAACAGTTCGGACACAAAAAAATCTATCGCAAAGTCAGCTGGCAGAATTAGTCGGAGTATCTCGCAATACAATCAGTTCGATCGAGACCGGTCAATTCAATCCAACCGCAAAATTAGCCTTAATTCTTTGTATTGCCTTAGATAAAAAATTTGAAGAGCTCTTCTATTTTGAAGATATTTAAAAACACTGGACCTTTGGCTCAGTGTTTCTTAATTCGTTTTAAATTATACAAATTAGATGCGCTTGTAATACCGCCAGCTAACAGACTGCCTAAGCCAAAAGTGCTCCCTTGGATTAATCCCCATATTCCCACTCCGATCAAAATACCGCCAACGCCAATCCCAACAGTAGAACCGACTCTGGCAACCTTCACATTCGGATAGGCTCCCGCTATAGCACGTTTAGATAAATCTTTCATTTTTTTATTATGTTCTTTTATATCTAACATTTTTCTTCTCCCTATTCAAAGATATCTTCAATCAAATGATCGATCATAAAACCAAATACCGCTTTAGGATCGGACAGCATTTCATCCTGCTGGGCAATCGTATTCAATGTTGCCGATAAAATAGAAATAGCTAAATTCTCTTCTATCTTCAACTTTAAAAACGGTTTATTCAGCATAAATCTCGTTCCTACATAGCTGTTTTCATTCAGCTGCTGACGTTGCTTTTCACTCAATTTATTTATAAAGCTTAAAAAATCAGGACTTTTATTATCATACATAAAAGGATGCGCAATATATTCCGCATAGATTTCTTTTAATGCAGAAGCCACCCCGTATTTGCTTGGATACTGCGTTAAGTGGTTTTCTACCGTAACATACAGCTCCTCTTGAATCTTTGTAATAACCTCATAAAATAAAGCTTCCTTGGTTTCATAAAAGTGATAGAAAGAGCCTTTCGCAATGCCAATATTCTGACACAGCATATCAATGCTGGTTTTTTTATATCCATATTGCTGCCAGCAGACTTTGCATTCATCAAACAGTCTCTGTTTCACTCTCTTTTTTTCTTCTTCACTAAATCCCTTTGGCATAGGCGTCCTCTTTTCTGTGACTATTATTTTTATTTAAGTCATATATATCATACACCCGCAATATGCCGTTGTCAACAAAGAAAAAACCAGCGGAATCCTTCGCTGGTCAATCATGAATTATCTAAATCCATATTGTGTATGGGGAACATAAGGGGCTTCTAAATATTCGATATCTTCTTTTGAAAGGGTAATATTAAAAGCGTTGATCGCCTCTTCAACATATTTGATTTTGGAAGCACCGACTAATGTGCTGGTAATATAAGGCTTTGAATAGACCCAGCTCAAAGCGATTTGACTGGCAGACACTTGATAACGCTCAGCTAATTCATGAACTCGTTTAATAATTTCACGATCACTTTCTAACTGATAGGCATTCTGTAATGCTCCAACCCCATCACTTCTTGGAGCATCGACCGCTTTTACTAAAGCACCATGTGCTAACGGAGACCATGGTGTGATCGCAATATTTTCATACTGACACATTGGGATCATTTCCTTTTCTTCCTCACGATAAAGCAAATTATACATATCCTGCATACTGATGAATTCAGTCCAGCCGTTATTTTTTGCAATACTGTTAGCTTTGATAAACTGCCAAGCATACATGCTGGAAGCACCGATATATCTTACTTTTCCCATTCTGACAAGATCGTTCAACGCTTCCATTACTTCTTCGATCGGTGTCGTATAGTCCCAACGATGAATAATATATAGATCTATATAATCGGTTTGCAGTCTCTTCAATGTTTTATCAATTTCAGTAAAGATTGCTTTTCTTGATAATCCTTTTGCATTTGCACCATCAAACATTGGATAATACAGCTTACTTGCGATCACAACTTTATCACGATTAGCAAAATCTTTTAAAGCTCGGCCAACAATCTCCTCACTAGCCCCTAGTGAATAATAATTGGCTGTATCAAAAAAGTTAATGCCTTGATCTAGGGCATATTGAATAATCTTTCTAGCTTCTTCTTCATTCGTTTTTCCGGGAACACCCCCACGATCCAGTTCTCCAAAACCCATGCAGCCTAAACATATTTTTGATACTTTTAGCCCCGTTTTTCCTAAATTCACATATTCCATAATCATCGCTCCTTTGCTTAATTTACATCCCCACTTTAGCATCTGGAGCGCGCTCCAAGTCAATAGACTTTTTAAAATAAATCAACTATTCATATTTTTTGCCTACGAGATACGTCGCAATAACTAATCCTCCCAAGCAAATCCAGATCAGAGGCATTTTAATTTGCTGCCACAAGACCAGATCAAATACATGAATGACTATCAAACAAATGAGCGGATATAAAACAGCGATCGATAAAGTCCCTGCTTTTAATAATCGGCAGATAAAACTCCAATTACTGTTGTTGAAGGATAATCCCGGCATGTGCATTCTCACTGCCCCTTGTGTATAATAGTTTATTTTATTTTGGTCGTAATAGCCTGGCAGTAAATCTTTCGCAAAAAAACAGAACCAGCCGCCAAACGCCAGCATTAATCCGATCATAACCAGCACATCACTGCGCAGCTCATCAAAAGTCATATTCGACATAAGCAAAAGAATTACTTCCCCAATAGTAAGAATAAAGCATAACATAAACGCAAATATCCAGTTTCTTTTCTGCTGTTTTAAAGTATCCTGAATTTTTAAATCGAGTGATCCGACCACTATCTCTTCTACCTCACCGGCATTGAGAAGTTCATCTTTAATAATTCTTTCTCCTCGTAATAACTCAGTAACCGTTACCCCCAGCACTTCCGCAATCGGAATCAACAAGGCAACATTAGGCATACTTAATCCTCGTTCCCACTTACTCACCGTTTTATCTGTTACATACAATTGTTCCGCCAATTCTTTTTGTGTAAGATTTTTCTCTTTTCTGATCTTCGATACAAATTGACCGAATCTTTCATTGCTTATCTGTTCCATATTCGTCCCTCCTGTTTTCATATTAGCTTGTCACTGCCTATAAATCAATCGACTGTCAGTAGAATATAAAAAGCCGAATAATTTCGGCTAATACTCTTTCAATGATTTTCTCTTTGCTAGTTTCTCAATTCGAATTATTAATCCATTATATAAACAGCTAATCTTTTCCTCTTCTATATGGAGCTATTCTTTCTGATCTAAATTTTACTAAGTCAACTACTGTTATTTCATTATAGGGAACTGGGTACATATTTGAAAAAAAGACACTTACCCAAATAATCTTTAGTTAAAAATCAATTATTATTAATTCTCTTCACAGACTACACATAATGTTATGCACTTTAAATCCTTTTATATTCTTAAGTTTTAGGAAAATAATCCCCATCATTTTCTAGATATCTGAGAATAGCTGCATATCTTTAATTATAATGTCACATCATTAATAATACTGATGGCATTTAAGGTTCTTGGAAAACCAATGTACGGAATACACTGAGTAATGGCTTCAATCAACAGGTCACGGGTATTGCCTACACGGATATTTGCTCCCACATGACTGCGAAGCTGATTTTCACAGCCTCCTAAAGTCGCCAGCATTATAAACGTGATGAGCTCACGCTGTTTCAATTCCAATCCCGTTCTTGTATAAAAATCACCGAAGCAATATTCAGATAAATAATTTTGAATATGCTTTAATTCCTTAGGTGCTTGATCGTGTCCCCCTTGTATCGCTTCTTTTGTAAAAGCAGTGCTTTGAACCTCAAACCCTTTTTCAAAACGTGTTTCTTCAGTTACTGTTTTTTGAGAACATAAAGGCAGTTCTATAGAGTAATCGATAAAGGTTTGATTGACTACTTCTAAAGCATCGGTTACTTTCCCAACACCAATATAGGGTGTACACTGATATACTGCTTCTTTAATCGCAATAGGTGAAAGGTCACAGTTCAGCCCTGCTACAACATGTTCCTTTAATGTCCCTAAAGTATGATTCGTAGTATTAGCAACAATCGCAATCAGTTCTCGTGTCTTTAAATCCAGTGTGCCCTGCTGATAAACATCCCCATATATAAAATCTCTCATCATCTGCTGATACTCTTTATCATAATCTAAAGGAATGGTGTGCAGTGTATCATATAATTTCTTTGCTTTTTCTGATCTTTCCATTTTATCTCTCCTTTTGTAACGTATAAATCAAATAATCAATTGAATCGATATTTTTTTGACTATCATGTACTCTTTCTAAAAGTCTCAATCTTTCTCTTTCTAAAATCTTTATTTTTTCTTGCTTGCTGTAAATTGGCAGCCCTAAATAATTAGAGATAGCAGATAGTGTAAATCCGGCATTTTTCAAGGTCATAATCAGGCTTAAACGATGTATATCCTCATCAGAGTATTCACGTACTCCATTTACTCTTTGAACGCTGTCAAACAGCCCGGAACGTTCATAATACCGAAGTGTTGACATGGAGATTCCAAAGGTTTTGCTTACCTCGCTTATTTTCAATGATAACTCCTCTTTTATTTTAATAAAGCGTACGCTTCATCGCTGACTGCTTCCAGCCATTCATTGCTGGCATTCTCTGAGGGAATCTCAATGGCTAAATGAGCAAACGTACTGTCTTTGGCAGTCCCATGCCAGTGCTTCACCTCGGCTGGGATATTCACGACATCTCCGGGATTAAGTTCCTGTGCCGGTTTTCCCCATTCCTGATAGTAGCCTCTGCCATCTGTTACTAATAAAATCTGTCCGCCGCCGTGATGGATATGCCAATTATTGCGGCAGCCTGCTTCAAATGTGACATTAGCAACTCCAACCCCACCGCTTCTTGCGAGTATATTCAAGTAGCTTTGCCCAATGAAATATTTTGCATACGCCTCATTTTTCTCACCAATACCAAACAAACTGTTTATTTCTGCCATAAATAACTCCTCCTTTTTGCTCTGTTTATTTCTGCACTTTTATCTTATGACGAAAAACAATGAATGTCTAATGCTTATAATTTATCTTAATCCATACATTTTAAGCATTAAAAAGGCTTATCCATAACAGAATAAACCTTATTGCTTGATTTGCGTTTGAACAAGTTCTAAAAAACGTTTCATGATTGGGGTAAGTACCTGATGTTTTTTCCATACCAGTACTGTATTTGACACAAGTGCAGGCGAAAAGGGAATAAAGCGCATATCTGTATGATAACGCTTAGTTAAAGCCCCTTCGATCGCAATTGCTCCGCCCATCTCGTTTTTGAGGATTGCGATAATATTGGAAATCAGATTATAGGAAGCCATAAACTGATATTCTCCGTAACAGCCCTTTGCCCAGCTTTCCAATTCATTCTTTATAATTGTCCGGCGTTCATTAAAAAACAGAGGAATTCCGATCAGATCTTTAGGCATCAGAGTCTCTTTATCCGCAATCGGATGAAACTGATCGACAATCAGTCCCCAGAGATCCTGATAAGGAAGACGGATAAAGTCAAATTCTTCGATGTCAATCGGTTCAAGCAGGATGCCTACGTCTAAAATCCCCTGATTTAATTTTTCTTTTACTAAATTTGCTTCTCCTGTATAAAAGTCATATGTCACCAAGGGATATTGAGAAGAAAAGGAATGAATGATATTGGGCAAGAATTGATAAGAAGCACGGCTTTCTGCTGAACCAATGGAAATCTGACCTATCAGCTGTTCAAGCTCGTTTGTCATTTCTCGTTCTGTCTTACTGACGAGATCTAAAATTTCTTCTGCCCGCCTTCTAAAAAGCATGCCCGCTTCGGTCAGCTGAATGCCCCGTTTTCCCCGAATGATCAGCTGCTGTCCGAATTCTTCTTCTAATGATACGAGCTGACGGCTTAAAGTTGGCTGTGTAATATGAAGAAGCTCAGCACTGCGAGTAATATTTTTCTCTCTAGCAACAGTTAAAAAATATTCTAATAAGCGCGTTTCCATTTCATCATCTCCCCTTTTTATTTATTATAAGGGATTTATAGTCAGATATCAAAAGGTAATAAAAAGCTAAAAGCAATAAGCTCTTAGCTGATGATTATAAAACAAATTTTTCAATCGCTTCCTTAACAGCTCCCTGATCGTAGTCATTTTCTGTGACATACAAAGATAGTTCTTTGATATCGCCTTCTGCACATGGAACACAAATTCCCAAAGCTGCCTCTTTAATCATATCTACATCGTTATAATTATCTCCAATAGCAATCGTTTCACTGATGTCAATACCTAGATATTCGGATAGCCAGCGCAAGGCAAAGCCTTTACTTACACCAATCGCATTAAATTCTAAATAACGATAAGAAGAATAGCTTGCACAAACACCGATTCTTTCGATATCTTCCAACAGATCCTGTTCGATGCTTTTTAATAACGGCATGTTTGGACGCACATACAGCAGTTTAGCGATCTGCTCATGCTTTAAAAAGTCCATATTAAATTCATCAATAATTTTAAAAGGGGCTTTTTGAGCAGTTTTTCTTTCTACCTCGGTTGGGTCTGCATTAAATAAATAACACATGTTAGTAGTAAAAATCATAACACAGACATCATAATTCTTCGCTAAGTCAAATAGTTCTTTTGCTTGTTCAAACGAAATGCCTTGAAAGTGAAGCACTTTATCATCTTTATTTTCCATGATTAAGGCACCGTTAAAGCAGATTGAATATTGGTCTTCTTTCTGATAGGTTCCGATCTCTTGCAAGATCTCCTGAATCATATTATAAGCACGTCCTGTTGCGGGGACAAATTTTAATCCTTTTGCCTGTGCCTTCTTGATTGCTTCTGCATTTTCTTTAGGAACATGATGATTCACTAACAGTGTTTCATCCAAGTCTGACAACATTAATTTATACATATCTTTCCTCCTATTGCTTTCATCATAATATAAAGAAAGTAGAAAGTCACTCTTTTTCACTTATAAGAAAAAGGAGGCTTCCCTCCTAATCTAAGTCCTCTCCATTGCTGGCAATCACTTTTTTATACCAATCAAAAGAATCTTTTTTCATACGTTTAAATGTTCCCTTGCCTTCATCATCAACATCAACGTAAATAAATCCATAACGTTTGCTCATTTCACCGGTACCGGCTGAAACTAGGTCAATGCAGCCCCAAGTGGTATATCCCAATAAGTCAACGCCATCCTTTTCGATGGCTTTTTTAAATTCTTTAATATGACGGCGCAAATAATCAATACGGTCAATATCATGTATTTGTCCGTCTTCAATATGATCCACATCTCCATATCCGTTTTCCACAATGAATAATGGAATACGATAAGTAGTATAAATTTCATTTAATAAGATACGCAGTCCGACCGGATCAATATTCCATCCCCATTTACTTTCCGCTAAATAAGGATTTTTCATCCCCCCGGCAATATTGCCATCTGACTGTTCTGCCTTCTCATCAGGATGAGTTGTAATCGTAACGCTTTGGTAATAGCTAAATGAAATAAAATCAATGGTTCCATGTCTTAATGCTTCTTCATCCTCTTTTGTAATGTCTAAAGTGATGCCTTTATCTTGCAAAATAGCTTTACATTTTGGTGTATATTCCCCTTTAACCATTACATCATTAAAGTAAAGGAAGAACTGATCTTTCATTTTTTGCACCAATAAATTATCCTGTGGATCGCAAGTTCCGGCATAAACACTGGCAGCCGCAAGCATGTTTCCTACTTTTAAGCTAGGATCAATCGAATGTGCCAAAGCAACAGCTTTAGCACCTGCTACAAAAGCATGATGCAGTGCTTGAAACAGTTTTTTTTCATAATTGCCATTCTTTTCTAAAATCATTCCTAATGCCGAATAGGTAGAATGTAAAGCAAGATTAATTTCATTAAACGTCAGCCAGTATTTTACTTTTGTATGATAACGTTCAAAAATAACCTGACAATAATTCATGAAATAATCGATCATCTCACGGCTTTCCCAGCTATTGCATTTCTTCATTAATCCATAGGGACTTTCATAATGGGAAATCGTCACCATGGGCTGAATATTGTATTTTAAACACTCGTCAAACACCTCATCATAGAATTTCAAGCCTTCTTCATTGGGTTCTGTCTCATCTCCATTGGGAAAGATTCTTGACCAGTTAATCGATAAGCGGAACATTTTAAATCCCATTTCAGCAAACAAGGCAATATCTTCTTTATAATGATGGTAAAAATCGATGGCTTTATGACTTGGATAATATAAAGTCTCATCAATTTCCGGAGTAAATCCTCTTTTTTTATCTTTGCTTCCGGCTAAACGAAGATCCGCAATACTTAATCCTTTTCCGGCTTCTTGATAAGCCCCTTCACATTGGTTAGCCGCTACAGCGCCTCCCCATAAAAAATCTTTACTTATACTCATTCGTCTCTTCCTTTCTATTTTCCTTTTGGTTATACTTATTATAGAAATGAATAACCAGTAAAACAAACATTAAAAACAATAGAATCTGTTGGATAATCGACAGATTGCAATGAATATGTTGAAAAGGATGAGAAAATATGAAAGAAGATCGCCGTATTCAAAAAACTAAACAAGCCTTAATCAATGCCTTTGGCGCTTTAGTAAAACAGCATGAAAGCTATCACATGACAGTAAAAGAATTATGCGAAAAAGCCGATATTAACCGCAGTACCTTTTACCTATACTATCAGGATCTCAATGATTTCTTAGACCAGCTGCAAGATTCGGTTGTCAAAGAAGTAGCTCAAATCATCAATACCTATCATCATCCTAAGATTCCTATGCTCCAAAATCGTGAGCTGATCTTAGCCTTATTTATCTATTTTGAAGAAAAACAGTATTTTATGCAGGCGATTCTAACTCGTTCAGCCTTGCGTCGTGCCATTATCGAACATTTCTGTTTTATCCTAGAAAGCGAACAAATCTTTGAAGATTATGAAAACAAAGATTTAATGATCCCCTATATCACTTATGGCTTGATTGGTCTCGTTAATAAATGGCTGAATACAAAAAAAGAATCTCCGGAAGAAATGACAGAGATTGCTCTCGATTTTTTTAACGGACAATTCCATAGAAAGGAAAAAGGATGAGAAGTCTCATCCTTTTAGCTTGTCTGCAATTATTTACTTAATTCAGAGAAATATTTGATTGTTCTAACCATGTTAGAAGTGTATGAATTTTCGTTATCATACCATGCAACAACTTGAACTTCAGTAGTTCCGTTTTCGCAGTCTTTAACCATAGTTTGAGTAGCATCGAATAATGATCCGTAGTTGATTCCAACGATATCAGAAGATACTAATTGTTCTTCAGTATAACCGAATGAAGGGTTAGATGCTGCTTTCATAGCTGCATTGATTTCTTCAACAGTTACTGTTCCTTCAACTACTGCAGTTAAGATAGTAGTAGATCCTGTAGGTACAGGTACACGTTGAGCTGAACCGATTAATTTTCCGTTTAATTCAGGGATTACTAATCCGATTGCTTTAGCTGCACCAGTTGAGTTAGGTACGATGTTTACAGCAGCTGCACGAGCTCTTCTTAAATCACCTTTTCTATGAGGTCCGTCTAATACCATTTGGTCACCAGTGTAAGCATGAACTGTTAACATGATACCAGATTTGATTTTAGCTAAATTGTTTAAAGCGTTAGCCATAGGAGCTAAACAGTTTGTTGTACAAGAAGCTGCAGAGATGATTGTATCATCAGCAGTTAAGATGTTTTCGTTTACACCAAATACAACTGTTGGCAAGTCATTTCCAGCTGGAGCTGAAATAACAACTTTTTTAGCACCTGCATCGATATGTGCTTGAGATTTAGCTTTAGATACATAGAACCCAGTACATTCTAATACTACGTCTACACCTAATTCTCCCCAAGGTAATTTTGAAGCATCAGCTTCTGCATAGATTTTGATTGTTTTTCCATCTACAGTGATTGAATCTTCACCAGCAACAACTGTGTCGCCTTTTTCGTATCTACCTTGTGCTGAATCATATTTTAATAAATGAGCTAACATTTTAGGATTAGTTAAATCGTTGATAGCTACTACTTCGTAACCTTCTGCTCCAAACATTTGTCTGAATGCTAGACGTCCGATACGTCCAAAACCATTAATTGCAACTTTTACTGCCATTAAAAAATTCCTCCTTATATTTGTATATACATATTATAAGCCACCAATCAAATAAAATCAACACATGAAACCACTTACATGTGAAATTGTTAACTTTTTAGCATGAATATTTTTCTTATTTAGAACTATAATTTAAACATGGAGGTACGAATACATGCAAATCATTCCAACTGTTATTGAGAAAACAGAAAGATCGGAACATGCTTACGATATTTTTTCAAGATTATTAGAAGAAAGAATCATTATACTGACAGGAGAAATCAATGATCAGCTCGCCAGCAGCATTGTTGCTCAGCTGCTTTATTTAGATTCTAAAAGCTCTACTCAGCCCATTTATATGTACATCAATTCACCGGGCGGATCCATCAGCTCCGGTTTTGCCATCTACGATACAATGAATTTAGTGAAGTGTGACGTTTCTACCATTGCGGTAGGGATGTGTGCCAGCATGGCCGCTTTTTTATTGTCTTCGGGAACACCGGGAAAACGTCATGCCCTGCCTAACAGCGAAATCATGATTCATCAGCCCATAGGTGGATTTAACGGACAAGCCAGTGATATTGAAATTACTGCCAAACGCATTCTCAGACAAAAGCAGCATTTAAATGAATTATTGGCTAAGCAAACATCAATCCCTTTAAAACAGATTGAAATCGATACCGATCGTGATCATTTTATGACTGCTAAAGAAGCATTGGATTACGGCATTGTCGATGAAATTATCGATCAATAAAGAAAACTGCGCCAAATGACGCAGTTATTTTAATTGCTGAGCGATTTTCGCCATGCTTTGGTAATGTTCCTCTAAAAAATCCTGATAGCCACAGTAATGCTGATCAAAGTAAGTAATACTTAATCGCTTGCAGTTGCCATGACAGATATTTTTAAATTTACATTCCGCACAGCGATCACATTGCGGATGCGGCTGAGCTAAGAAATCCTTCATTGCTTTACTCTGACGGATCTCAGCAAAGCTGGAATCTTTAATATTACCGGTATCATATTCGTCTAATACATAAAAATCACAGGGGTATACATGCCCGTTTGACTCAATGACATACTGCGGCAAGCACTGTCCCAGCATTCCGCATTGCTGCGGCGGAATTCCTTTAAACATCAAAATCAGATTATCAAAAAGTGTCACTGACATATAATCTCCTTTTAGATAATCCGCTTCCCATAAGCGATAAAATGTCTTATAGAATTTAGCGAAGCCCTGCGGCGTTAATTTAAAAGGATCTTCTTCATTATCCAATCCCGGCAGACAGGGAATCAGCTGAACATATTTAAATTTCTGTTCTTTAAAGAAACGATACAGCTTTTTTGGATGCTTAGCTAAAGGCTGAGATAAAACTGTTAGAATATTATAGTCTATCTGATATTTTTTCAAACGCTCTATGCCTGCCATGATCGTTTTAAAGGTTGGCTTATTGGCATTCGTCAAACGGAAATAGTCATGGTTTTCACGATATCCATCTAAGGATACGCCAACTAAAAAATGATATTTTTTAAACAGCTGACACCATTCTTCTTCTAAAGATACTCCATTGGTCTGAATGGCATATTGAATCGTCTGCTTTGGTTTTTTATGTAAAGAAACATAATCTGTAAATTTCACAAAGTAGTCAAGACCGGCAACCGTCGGTTCTCCGCCTTGAAAGGCAAAGGTAATCGTCGCTTCATTTTCAGCCACTAATGCACGGTCAATTAAAGTATAGAGCGTATCATCACTCATTACTCCATTAGATATGACTTCCCGATGCTCACTGACATCATGGTAAAAGCAGTATTTACATTTCAAATTACATAGAGATGACGCCGGTTTGATTAAATAACTATAATATTCCATATGTATACTCCTATCTTCCTAAAAAAGCTTGCACACCATTATAGATGTTAAGCAGAATAATCACTAAAACTGTACTGCTGAATATTTTAGTAATGGTTTTTTCATTTGCCAAGCGATTGACATAAGTGCCGACAATCCCGCCTAATAAAGCGGCAGGCAGTGTAAACCACAGCAGAGAGAGATCAAAAACCATAAATCCAGTAGAAGTAAAAATACTAAATAATTTTGATCCCTGTGAGAATAAAATGGTCGCAATCGAATAGATTGTCGCACTTTTCATATCGATAGAAAAGAATAAGGTAAAGACAGCTACATTGATCGGACCTCCGCCAATTCCTAAAAAAGAAGATATAACCCCCAGTAAAAAACCAATGATCAATGTCAATACCGGGTTCTTTATGTGAAAAGTTTTAAAGCTCATGTTCGTATTGATTAAAACGCCAACTAGCAAAACCGCTAATGAAGCTGCCTGAATCATTTTGATCATATTGGCATCATAGAGTTTTAACAAAGATGAGAACATAGAGCTGCCGATATTTCCCCCTATAACAGCGCCGATGGCAATCAACACAATCATCAGATAATCAAACTTAACTTTGTTGCGAATCTGTTTTATCGTGGAATAGACGGCCATGGTAAAAACTGCTGTTGTCGATAAAAAAGATATTGTCGTCAAATCATGCAGACTGATAAAGTCTAAGACCGGCTTGATAATAACACCGCCGCCAAGACCGGCACTGGCGCCTAAAAATGTAGCGATGAAAATGACGATGGCATAAATAAATCCAATCATAATTTCCCCTTTCAGACTAAAAGGGGAATGTTTCCCCGCTAGTCTAATCTCATATTTAAATTTAATTGATACATCACATCATTGATACGTTCTTTACCTACCGTTTTTTCAATCAGTTGGTAAAACAGTGTTTCATCAATTAAAGTCTGTTTTTTAAAACATTCTGCAATGTAAGAAGCATCAGGCATATTTTTTATAAAAGCTAAATAACCTTCTTTTAATGCTTCTGTCGTAAAATGTATGCCTTGTATCAACTCTGCTTCACTCTCAATAACCTGTTGATCCAATGATTTCAGATATTCGGGATTAATCTCGTGATCAAATCCATAAAATGAATAGAGTTCACTCGGTGCATCATTTTCTTTCATCATTTTTTTGATGGCTTGAATTAGGCAGCATTGAATCTCTTTATCTTCAATCTTTCTTGTTTGCTTAGGATCGGCATCAACATGATATAAACGGTTTTTAAAACGATGATAGTTGCTTCCGCCAAATCCTTGAGCAGGGATTTTAAGCAACGGTACCCCTTTTGTAAAGGGAAATGGCTTCGCTAATGTCATTCCTTGAAGTTCCTGTGTTGAAAATAAGGAATTGATATGGGTAGGCATGATCGTGTATTCAAAGATATGATCTTTTTCTTCTGTAACCGGGGCATGCATATACGTATAATGACCATCCGTAATATTGATATTTGAACCAAAGTAGCCATACATTGCGTAAGGGCGATTCGGTTCATCTTTTTCTATGATCCCTTTTAGAGACTGTCCCATCATCTCCTGTGGTTTATCCAATCCGAAATAATCCAGCAAAGTTGCAGGTACGTCAATGTTTTGAGCAATTGATTGACGCTGTTCGTTTTGGATTTTTAAACGGGGATCATAGATAAAGAAAGGAATATTCGCAATTTCATTATAGATTGGCATGATATTCTTTCCCCACCAGTCATGTTCTCCCAGCAGGAAGCCATGATCGGTGTTAACGATCAGCATTGTGTCTTTCCATAGATCATAGCGATCAAAAGCATCCAGCACTTTTCCGACATAGGCATCACACATGCTGACTAACGCTTTATAATAGCCTTTTAACAGTTCATTCGTACGTCCGTCTTGATTATTATAGTAGTATGACGGCCAGCCGTGAAACCCTTCCTCCAAGCCATACATTTTCAGATATTTTTCCGGTACAAAGAACGGTTCATGAGGATCAAAGCATTCAATTTGCAAATACCATTGATCACTCTGATGATTGGTATCGATAAATTCCAGTCCGGCTTGTACTGTACGGCACAATGGATGCATCGATTCGTCTGTCATATAGCGGCGATTGACAAAATCCTGATCTCGGCTTTTTGATTTAAATTTCTTTGATAAAGGGGATTCATTTAGTTTTAAATCAACATGAGGTTTATCTACGACCCCTTTCCAGTTGTCGCCCTCTTGCCCACGGATAAACTCATAACTGCTGTAACGAGGATGATAGGTGGCGCCTCCGTCACGCCAGTAATGCTTATGATCGGTGACAAGATGTGTATAAATCCCATTTTTTTTCATAATCTCCACAGCCGAGTTTTCCCATGATTCCAAAGGACCCCAGCTGCGATGTAAAAAGTTATAGCGACCTGTGTGCAGTTCACGTCTAGCCGGCATGCAAGGCATGCTTCCTACATAGAAGTGTTCAAATGCAACAGTTTTTTCTTTTAATCTTTGAAAATTAGGTGTAATTGTTTCTTCATTGCCATAAGCACTCAACAAGTCTTTTCGCAATGAATCAAACATCAACATAACTGCTTTCAAAATACAGCCTCCTTATTAAGTTTCACGAATGATCAAGCGTTCCTTTCGTTCATCTAATTCCTGAACATATTGATCTATGATCGGTTGAACATTCTCATTTCTGATGGCTGCAATCAAAATATCAACAGCATAACTAGTGGTCGTCTGACAAGTTGTCACGGTGGTCAAAGCAGGGGTCACTAATTTTGAATAAGGAAGATCATTATAGCCAACGACTGATACCCTTTCCGGCACTTGAATACCATGATCTATTAAGCATTTAACACCCGGAATAGCAATATCATCATTAGAATAGAAGATGGCATCAATCTGATCGATTTTCTTTATTATTTCCTTTGTTATACGGTATCCATCTTCATACTCACTGCCGTTAGCATTAAATACTATCTCTTCGTTATATTCCAAGTGATGATTTGCTAAAGCTCTTTGATAGCCATTAAAACGACGAATCGTTCCTAATGTATGAGACAAAGCCTTTACAAAGGCAATTTTACGATACCCTTTGTTATAGAGGTATTCAACGACTTCTTGTCCCTGCGTAGTGCTGGAAATTGGTTCAGAATAAACATGCTCACCGCTTAAATAGCGTCCAATTACAAAGATTGGCATATCTTTACAGGCATAGCGCAGAACATCCTCATCTTCAATACGATTCGTAAAGACGATAACACCGTCTGCTCTTCGTTCTGAAATATAGCGTTTTGCGGTTTCAATATGACCATTAAACGTTGTTGCGATCAATAGATCATAACCATATTCGCTCACCTTGCGCTGTACTGCATTGATCGTTCTGGAAAAGAACGGACGTGATGCATCATCTACGACCAGTAAAATCAGATTTGTTGACTTACGCTGTAAATCCACAGCAATTCCATTTTTTACATAGTTTAATTCCTTAGCTTTTGCCAATACTTTTTGTCTTGTTTCCTCATTGATTCGAGGATTCCCATTCAGTGCCATCGACACCGTTGACACGCCTATATTCAACTCTCTTGCGATATCTTTGATTGTTGCCATAATTATCACTCCATCCACTTCATTTCAGTTAAATTCTAACATGTTTAATGGGGGATGGCAAATTTATTGAAACGTCTCAACTAATTGCTTGAAGCGTTCTCCTGAGCCAGCATTTGCTTGTCATATGCTTTAACAAATGGCAATAAAATTAAGATATCCGCAGCGAACATAATTACCCACATAATAACCGCTCTAAAGTCCATAGTCGATAAGAACAGGTTAATAACACCCGGAGTTGTCCAAGGCACCGTTATGTAGATAGACCCAATCAATCCGGCATCCATAACTAGATAAGCAATAGAACACATCACTAAATTACAAAGCAGTAACGGCAGGGCAATCAAAATGTTCATAACAACCGGGATCCCAAACGTTAATGGTTCATTAATATTAAAGATATCCGGTACTAAGGCAATCTTACGCAGCGATTTCAACTGAGCAGAACGAGCTACCAAGAAAAAACATACCATCATTGCCGGATAAGACATCCAGTTACCAAAGATTGTCATAAAAGATCCTGCAAGCGGTGTTGTTGGTCCGCTCCCATTCATGACCGCTGAAGCATTCAAAGCAATATTCGCTGTAGTAATCGGTGTTAAAACAGAACCGACAATATTATTTCCATGAATACCCATGAACCAGAATAAACTAAGTAAAATACTGCAAAGCATAACAGATGGCAATGAGCTGGAAGCTCTCATTAACGGATATAATAAAGTAAAGATTAAACGACAAAGATTGTTCCCGGTTATATGAATACAAACAATATTACCGATAAAAAATAAAGCAGTTAAAAAGACTAAAGGAAATAAAGCTTCAAACGGTGCCGCAACATTGGGCGGTACTTGAGCAGGCATTTTTAATTTAATATTATGATCGCTCATCCATTTAAACACTTCAACAGAGATAAACGCTACGATAATTCCATAAAACATTCCTTCTCCGCCTAGATTCTTCATTGACATAATCAAACCGTTATCGGCTGTCGTAAAAGGCTCTGCTGATGTCATTAAGAATAAAAATAAAGCAGATACTCCGCATGAGATTCCATTTAATTTATAATGTTTTCCTAATTGATAAGCAATTGAGAACGTGATATAAACCGCTAACAAGCCAATCGTTAAATTATAAGGAACACTCAATATTTGTGCATAAGTGGTAGACCAGGCTTTCCAGTCTAATAAAAATTTAAAGAAAAAATTAGTCGGCTGTAAAGTAGCCGGATTAACAGGTGGCTGTGCTAGTAACATGAAGAAACCACCAATGATCGTTAACGGGATTGTACAGGTCATCCCATTTTTTAAAGCTGCCAAATGACGTTGTGAATTTAATTTGTCTGCAATAGGTAAAAAGACTTCTTGAATCTTCTCTTGAAAAAGATCCATTTTGCTTGAACTCATTGTATTTTCCTCCCAATGGTATATGTTGAAACGTTTCACAAACCCATTATAACATTTAAGAAAGCGGTGTCAACACTTTTTTTGAAACGTTTCAACAATATTTAAGTGAGAGAAAAGCGAACTTGAGTTCGCTTATCGTTTATCTCTGCCCATAGGAACAAAGTCTCCGGTTTCCATGAAATACTGCAATAATCTCTCTTTCATTTTCCACACTGTTTCCTGATATTCCGGTTCATCAATCAAGTTCTTTAATTCCATCGGATCTTGATCTAAATCATACAACTCGTCTTTTTCATACAAACGCATTGTATACTTGATATTCCCCATTCGCATCATCGTTGC
>JAQENU010000011.1 GCA_027676805.1 Coprobacillaceae bacterium UN01-12pH3A
AACATTCCTATATACTAGATAACTGTCAATTATCCTTTATTAAAATAATTCTTGAAACAACTATTTTAATCAATGACATAATACTACAAATACTGCACAAATGCAACTATTCTATTTAATCCCTTTGATTATTTTATTTTATCTGATTAAGAATGTTTTTATGATGATATATCATGTTTTCATCACAACCAGCAAAACTTTATACACATTAAATTTATTTGTATCTATAATTACACTCTTTACGAAATACTCATCATCAGTGATATTTAGTGTTATATCTTTATTCTAGTATAAAAAAGGCAGACTATTAAAGTCTACCATTTATAAGATGTGGTTCGATAGCGAACATAATCCCCATCTTCAATTTCTTTATCTAATCGCTCTCTCTGCTCCTGTTTTTTTAAATTATAAACATAAACCGGCAGATGCTCTATAATTGTTTTCTGATCAATATCATAAATTGGCATAATTAGCCGATCATATTCATTATTAATATTATCCTCTTCATAATAGCGTTCTAAAACATCGAGGAGTTTCATATCGACCGTTTCGTCCAATTCCAAGATCTCACCTAATACCATTTTATCCCCCTCATTCACCAAAGCCGGATACTCTACTCTCAATAAAGAATACAATGTTCCTTTGATATACGCCCTTTGTATAACCTTGCAATGTCCCGCTAAATATTTCTGGTAATTATACATTCCATATCGTAAACTTCCATATACAAAGATACGTCTCATTAATGTGTCGCCCCACCTGTCACTTTAATATCTTCAGGATATTCAATAATCGCTTCAATTGCTGCCTCTAAGGCTTTAACGATCATCTCTAGTGACATACTTGGCTTCTCTTTTTTGTCCACTACCTGTTCCGGTAAATATGGAATATGAATAAACCCGCTGCGTTTCCCCTTGTATTTAGTTTCAATCAGATGACGTACTCCATAGGTGACATGATTGCAGACAAATGTCCCCGCCGTATTCGATATAGAAGCCGGAATATTTACTTCTTGAATCTGACGTACCATTGCCTTAATAGGCAGATTGACAAAATAAGCTGCTGGTCCCTCCGGATAAATAGGCTCGTCAATAATCTGATTGCCTTCATTATCAGGAATACGGCAGTCATCTATATTAATTCCGACCCTTTCCACCGTGATATCACTTCTTCCGCCAGCTTGTCCTACCGACAAAATCACATCAGGCTCATATTTCACAATCGCATCATCGATGACTTTTAACGACTTGTGACATACGGTCGGTATTTCCAATTTAATAATCTCCGCATTTAATATACGATCAGGCAATCTTTTAACTGATTCGATCGCCGGATTTATTTTTTCTCCGCCAAAAGGATCAAATCCTGTTACTAATATTTTCATTTTATCTTCCTTTCTAAAATGCCAGTGTCAGCATCAGCACAACATGAATAACAATCAACACAACTGCCATCGGAATTTGTGCTTTAATCACTGTCCACTTATCTTTTGTTTCTAAAACAGCACAAGGCACGATATTAAAATTAGCTGCCATCGGCGTTAGTAAAGTTCCGCAAAAACCACTGGTCATTCCTAAAGTTGCTACCACAACCGGATCACCGCCCTGCATGATGACAAAGGGAACTCCAATTCCTACCGTGATGACTGAAAAAGCAGCAAAACCATTTCCCATGATCATTGTAAAAACAACCATCCCTAAACAATATAATAATACCCCAATCACGATGTTACCGGTAGGAAAAATGCTTGAAATAATAGAAGCTATCACTTCCCCCACTCCTGCCTTTGTAAAAACGGCACCCAAAGCCCCTAATAATTGCGGAAGCAAGCACGCCGCCCCGACCTGCATTAATAGCCGTGCTGTATCCTCTCGGGTTTCCTTGACTTTAGGCTTACAAATAATAAAAGCAGAGATCAGTGAAACTAAACATGCAACCCCAATCATTGTTGCTCCATCCAATGGTTTTCCGTCAATCCGAACAAATGACATCACCAATGCCATAACCCCTATCAAAGCCGCCGGAATAAAAATTTTATTTTTTACACGTTCACTTGCCTCTTTTTTCTTTGTCTCATCGATTTCTTCAAATTCCCCCATTTTCACCTGATTCGTCACCGTTAAAAGTCCCATAAAAATAAGCAATACTCCTGTCATCACATAGGGTATAATTTTACCAAAAATAAAGATAATTCCTAATATCAGCCAAAATAGGAACGTACCATATTTAGCCTTTGGATTCTTTAATGCTCGAACTGCTGCATTAATACTCACCAACCCACACAAACTATAAAATATCTCCGGTGCCCATTGCAATAGCTGTGCCATATTATCCTTTCTCCTTTATAATACTTTTCTTTAATCTCTTATCGTATATCCAAACCTGTATAAAAGTAAGCAGTACTGTAATCACCGCAATCGGAATAGCAGCTGTCGCAATTGACTGCAATGTCACCTCGTAGCCTAATTCTGCCATTGTCCCTTGAATCAAAACAACCCCGCTGGCTGCCGGAAAACAGTTTTGAGCAAAAAAGTTACCGTAGTTTTCCACTGCGGCCGCTATTCCTTTTAAATGATCTGCCTGCTTTTCTGTTAAGCTGTCTCCTTTAGAGCTTTCTGCAGCCGCCTCTGACATGGGCAGGATCAGCGGACGAATAAATTGAACATGTCCGCCAATACGAATGTTTAAAGCAGAAGCGATTGAGCGAATTACCATATATAAGGATAGGATTTTACCGGCAGAAGCATTTTTTATACGACCAATTAACTGTCCCGCACGTTCTTTTAACCCATATCTTTCAATAATCGCAATGACTGGAAAAATAATTAAAAAGATTGACATTAAACGATTATTGACAAAAGACTGTCCTAATATAGTTAAGATGTCATAGAAGTTTATTTCCGCTACAAATCCGGTGACAATCCCAGCGGTTAATACAACAGCTAAAACATCAAATTTTAAAGTAAACCCAACAACAATGATTGCAATCCCAATTAATTTCCAGTATTCCATATTTGACTCCTCTCATAATAAATAGGATGTTTTCAAATTAGCTTGTTTCTTAAAAGAAAAAACATACTCATTTCATAAAAAAACCTTATCAAATCATCATAATTTAATAAGGTCTGCACTTATTTTAAAATTTTTAAATCCCCATTTCGTAAATAATGGGCTTTTCTAAATAACTGATAAACCGCAAAATTAATAACAATCGGTAAAATAATATAAGCCACTACCGGAAGAATCCAATAGCTGATTCCCATTTGTTCCACCGTTTCAATAACCCCCATAAATAGAGTTCCGCCAATCGCTACTGAGTGAATAGACGTTGTGATTTGAAACAATGCCGCTGAGACGCATCCGCAAACAATACTGGATACTATCGGCGGAATAAGAATGATCGGATGCTTGATCATATTTGTAAACTGCAGCATGCTGGTTCCAAAGATAACTGCCAAACTATCCCCAATATCATTATCCTGCAATGACATCAATCCCAGTCCCAACATAAAAGACATAACACCCGCTAAAGCAGCACCACAGGCAAGCGGTGTTAATTGAAGAATAGAAGTGATGGCAACGATCGTAATCGGACTTGTAAATAACAAACCAGCAACTACAGCAATCACAATTCCCATCAGCAATGAGTTCATATTTGTCATATTATTAATGAACTGAACAACATAAGTTAAAAAGATCGATAAATACGGAGTAAACAATGCGTGTATAATTCCTGCAATAAAAACACTGGCTAATGGTAAAAGAAATAGATCAAAAGGCGTTTTTCCTTCTAAAAAATTATTCACCCAGACCGTCACTAAAACACAGATATACGCCATAAAAGGAGCCGCAATCTGCAAATCTGTACCACTGATGCTTCCCAACCCAACACAGCCTGCCATCATTGCACAAATTAATCCTAAATGACTCGTTCCACTTTTATAGGCAATGCTGATCCCTATGGCCGGACCTAACAGTCCCGGCATCAGCGCTCCCCAATGGGTTAACAAATTGAGATGCGTCCACATCCCTATTTGAGTTAATATATTCCCTAATATATATGTCATAAAAAACGCTATTGAAAATGCAGTTAAAGTAGTAAAAACATAGGGTTCTTTAGAAAACATTTTTTTTGCCATAACGAAACCTCCTATTGGCATTTTACAACAAAAAAAGAAAGTAGCCTATCCTTTTTCGACACTTTCTTTCATTTTTTTCATTGATGAACACGATTACTTATTTCCTTTATTATCCGACCCAGTTCCTCTAGCGTTATCTCTGTTTCCAATAAACGTGGGATTTCCTTAATAATCATATCTTCTACTCTAATCCCATCTTCTGTATACTTTCCTTTTTTAAAATCAAGCAAGTTTTCCTTATTCATCGTGATTATCTTCGGAATTGAAGTCTCCATATTCAGCGCTTCTATAAATCCAGACAGGTCCTCTTCCTTAGCTGCACAATACAAGTAGCCCTGTGCATTATCAGTTATTTTCTTTATTCTTTTAGATGAAGCAGGAGTGATTAAAGAAAGAATATAAATATTATATTTCTGAGCACTTTCCATCACTTCATGTTGGTGTTCAATAGGAAGATCCCCTATAAAGATTCCATCAACACCATTGCTGCTGGCTTCACAAAAGAATTTATCAGTGCCATAACAGAAGATCTGATTATAATAAACATTTAATATTAAGGGAATTGCTGTTGTTTCACGTATTTCTTTAATGCATTGCATCGCTGTTAATGTTTTCATATGGTGAGACAACGCTCTCACATTTGCTTTTTGAAGATCCTTGTTTAAGGCAATTGGATCTGAGAATGGCAGTCCCAATTCAATCATGTCGCACCCATTTTTTACCATTTGTAAAACAATAGCTCTACTCATTTCTCGATCCGGATCCCCAATAATACTGTAACCAATCAAGGCTGTTTGCTGCATACTGTTTAAAGCCTGTAATGTATCATCGATTCTATTCATTGATCTCTACCCCCATAATATCTGCAATGCTTTTCACATCTTTATCTCCTCGCCCGCTCAATGTTACTATAATGATCTTATCCTTTGAAAGCTGAGGTGCCAGTTTCATTGCATAAGCGACTGCATGGCTGGATTCAATGGCAGGAATAATTCCTTCCATCCTGCTTAAATAATGAAAGGCTTCCACCGCTTCATCATCACGAATTGCGACATACAAAGCACGATCACATTCTTTTAAATAGGCATGTTCTGGTCCAATGCCCGGATAATCCAATCCAGCTGAAATTGAATATACTGGCATGATTTGTCCTTCGTCATCCTGCAAAAACAAAGATTTCATGCCATGAAGCACACCGATTGATCCCTTTGTCAATGTGGCTGCATGCAATGATGTATCCACGCCTTTTCCTGCAGCTTCACACCCGATAAGATTGACTTTAGGATAAGGCAGATATTCATAGAATGAACCAATCGCATTTGAACCGCCGCCTACACAGGCAATCACGTAATCAGGCAGAGTTCCTTCCTTTTGCTGACACTGCTTTAAAGATTCTTTAGAAATAATGCGTTGAAAATCGCGGACCATCATAGGATAAGGATGTGGTCCGGTAGCAGATCCTAATACATAGAAAGTATCTTGATAACAACTTGCCCATGCCGCCATCGCTTCATTACAGGCATCTTTCAAAGTTCCGGTGCCGCTTGTCACTGCGGTTACCTTTGCTCCCAGTAATTCCATTTTAAAAACATTGAGAGATTGTCTTTGTGTATCTTCTATTCCCATAAAGATCTCACATTCCATATCAAATAGCGCCGCAGCAGTTGCCGTTGCAACACCATGCTGTCCTGCTCCGGTTTCCGCAATGACTTTCTTTTTCCCCATATGTTTAGCTAATAAAATCTGACCTAGCACATTATTGATTTTATGTGCTCCGGTATGATTCATATCTTCTCTCTTTAAATAAATCTTAGCTCCGCCTAGATCTTCACTCATCTTTTTGGCATAATAAAGCAAAGACGGACGCCCTGCATATTCTTTTAAATAGAAATCAAGTTCCTCCTGAAATACTTTATCCTCTTTTAACTGAAGATAATACTCTTCCAACTCATTTAATGCACTCATTAACAGTTCCGGTGCATACTGCCCGCCGTAAGGTCCATAAAATCCTCTATTCATTGTTTTTCCTCTTTTCTTTTATTTATCTTCATACACAAGTAAAACTTTGTATTATTTCCCAGAAAATAATAGTTTCCTGACAAATATCCCCGTTTGTATCTTTTATTTGATACACCACCGTCTTGTTTCCATAATGCATAATTCTAAATAAAAATATGGGGTCATATTTAAAATCATTTATATCCCTCCTTATTTTGTATAAGCCAGAAATAAAAAATCTCCGCCCAATAATAGGACGAAGATTAATTCGCTATGCCACCCATATATAGAAAAACAGCTTATACAAACACCAACATGTCTGCTTCTTTTTAACGCTAGAACTGCGGCTTGGCTACTTTGTATTCACCTTGCTTCTATTAGGTCCATTCATGATCTGCTTCACATCAGTTTTCACCAGTCACTGATTCTCTACGCTTCCACTACAATCACTACTTACTCCTAAATCATCGAATTTCTTACTTGTCTAAAAGTATAATCACTTATTTAGCTTCTGTCAATATCAAAACAAAAAAAGAGGCCGTTAAGCCTCTACTTCGAGTGTCATATTTCGTACCCAATGCCCTTTGCGATAGAAATAACTTGCTACAAAAAGTTTAAATATATCCAGCGATTCAATAATCGCATATAAAGGAATCAATGGAATCGGTGTAAATATAGACAGCAGGGTTGAAAATAAAACAGATGCTCCCCACAAGAAACCACTATCCATAATTAAAGTAGAAGCAGCATCGCCGCCCGCCCTTAATACGAAGAAGATACACACATTAATCACATAAAATGGAATCATGAGTGATTTGATACACAGCATCGTCGTTATCGCCTGATTGATCTCCGGTTCTAAATTGTAAATTTTTGGTATTACTCCGGAAAATGAAATCAGTATTGCACTAATCACAACGGCTACCATGGCTCCAAAGACAATTAATTTCAATGAATTCTCTCGTGCTTCTTCCAATTCATTGGCTCCCAGTTTGTTTCCAATCATAATCGCTACTGCACTAGAAAGCCCCCCGAAAATAATAAAGGCAATATTCATTACTGTATCTACCACTGAAATGGCAGCGACTAAAAATTCATCAGTTCGTATATACGATTTAAAAATCATTGCATTTCCTAACGAAAACATAATTTCATTAATAGTTAGAGGCAATGCTTTGATCATTAATCTTGAAATCAAATCCTTATTTAAATGAAACATTCCATTAATATCTAAACGGAAATAATGCTTTCTTTTGAGCAACAGCATTAGATAAATCACCATTTCTACCAAACGGGCAATCAATGTTGCGATCGCCGCACCTTCAACACCCATCGGTTTGAATCCAAAGTGACCAAAAATTAAAATATAGTTTAAACAGGTATTCGTCGCTACTGTTAATATTCCGATCTTTAATTGAATCTTATTAATACCTACAGAACGCAATGCCATCATGCAGGTCATGGATACCGCATAAGGTAAATAACTGTATTTAATAAAATTCAAATAGGATAATCCTGAATCAACAATTGCAGGTGTTTTTGAAAACAGCTGAAGAATCTGTACCGGAATAAATATGACCATTAAAGTAAACAATAATCCCGAAAGCAATGAGAATAACATATTGGCATCAAATACTTCCTGACATTTACGATGATCCTTTGCTCCAAAATACTGGGCAATAAAAATACCTGAGGCTCCGCATAATCCAAATAAGGTTGAATTGAAGATCAGATAAAATTTGTTTGCTACAGTAACACTGGTTAAGGCTACTGAACCGACGCTTCCAATCATGACGTTATCAATTAAATTAACAAAGGATGTAACAAATTGCTGTGCCATAATTGGCAATGCAATCAAAATAACCGACTTATAAAACGCTTTCGTTCCAAAAAACTTTTTAAAACGCATGTAACCCCTCCCAACACAAACGTATAAAAAAAATACTGTCACCAGTATCTGCTATTTAAAATGGTGGAGCCTAGGAGGATCGAACTCCTGACCTCCTGCGTGCAAAGCAGGCGCTCTCCCAGCTGAGCTAAGGCCCCAAAAGTATTTTAATATGGTGGGCCTGAATGGACTCGAACCATCGACCTCACGCTTATCAGGCGTGTGCTCTAACCAGCTGAGCTACAGGCCCAATATATGGGCAACACCATATTTATATTAGACAATCTATTAATGGTGGGCCTGAATGGACTCGAACCATCGACCTCACGCTTATCAGGCGTGTGCTCTAACCAGCTGAGCTACAGGCCCATCAATCGACTGCCTTTATATATTATCACCTGAATCCACGTTCGTCAACACTTTATAGAAATTTTTTCAAATTATTTTTATCTATTTATTTTGACAAGAAAATTTAGATTTAAACATTAAAAAACGGAGAAAGAAATTCTCTCCCCAATTTTAAATTTATATAAATGAATTTATTCATGATTCTATACTTTTTTATGACAATGGTTCTACCGGTTCTGTCGGTTCCGGGGTTATCGGCGGCACTTTCGACAGATTCGTCTCAATCCCATCGGATATCGCAACAGCTAGTTTTTTGTGATATTTACTGGATGCTAATTGTCCCTTTTCGTTTCCATTCGTTAAAAAACCACATTCTACTAATACTCCTTTTGTTTTCGTACAACGCAATACATAGAAATTCGCACTTTCTATTTTTTTACGAGTACCGGTTATCGGCTTCATAGCTTCATGAATGTCTGTGGCTAACTCCTTAGCAGTATCACTTTTTCCATAATAAAAGACTTGTGATCCCCAAGTTGAAGAGACAGTAGAAGCATTTAAATGTATACTTATAAATAAGTCTGCATTATAGCTATCGATTTTACGTACACGTAAATACATATCATCCTGTTTTGAATAGTTATAATCACGGTGCGTTAAATCGTTGTCATCATCTCGTGTAAGATATACCGTCGCTCCGCGTGATTCTAGTTCTTCTTTAAGCGCTAAGCTTATTTTAAGGTTCAATTGATCTTCTCTTACTTTTCCTACATTTGCGCCATTGTCCAAACCTCCATGTCCCGGATCAATGACAATGATGCGGTTAGTTAGAGTCTGTTCTGCATTTACTTCTTCCGCTTTTTTGTTTGGTTTAAATATAAACAAGCATATTGCAACTGCAATAATCGCTATAACCATTATTTTCTTATACATTTTATCACCTAGGTTATTTTATGTTTTAGGCTTATAAGATATGTTAATTTATTCAAAACATAATTGAGAACAATATTTTATGCAACAAAGTAGTTAAGTAGGGCACTGAAGCATTGATTCCCAATAGAATAAATGCTACCATTATATAAAGACATATAATTACATTTATCTTAATAATTATATTACTAAACTACACACTATTAATAAAAAACAATATTAAGAATCAGCATTATCATATTTTTATTCTAGTACCTTATCATCCCATAATAATTTACCATTAATCTAATATTAATTAGTGTATGGCTAGCCTTATCTTAAACCTAATTATATCTGTTATTTGTATATCATAAGCAGCTTTCTACTCACTATAATCCCATTTAGTTATCATTATTAATTTCCTTAGTTTTTAATATTCTATAAAACTAAAGTTAATTACTTATCTAAATAATGCATGAAGTTGATTGGAGAAGACTTTTAAAATATCTGAAAGACGGTGATATAATGAAACTAATAGTAAATCATTTCAAATTAATGATAATGAATAAGCGATTCACCTACGGTATAATTATTGCGATGTTATTCGCTTTTATATTCAACGTAGCTCAATATATTGAATATGGGGGAAATATTTCTCAAGCTGGTGGGGTATTTGAAACATCATTAGTTTTAGCACATTCCTTATACGGAAATCAATTCTTAATAATTACCACTATCCCATTATTAATCACATTCTTTATAATTGATCCTATTTACAATGAAAAAGAACTCAATACAATTTTATATACAAAAATGGGAAAACATCAATTTCTAATTTCACGCCTTGTAAGTACTTTCCTATTATCTTTCTTACTCTATTTTTCTTTCTATGCAGTATTAGTTTTAACGAACAATATCACATTTGGTACTCGATATTTAGGAACAGATACTTTTGCGAGCTATCACTTATCTATGCATAATCAATTTCATACTAAACGGGCAGTAACTACTTTAATTTTACCTTACTCCGTGATGACTCATCCAAGTTTTGTAAGTCTAGTTTACGGAGTACTAACCAGTCTTTATGCAGCAGCCATAGGCGTTTTCACCTATGGACTTTCATTAAATGTGAAACGATACTTACTGATATATATTATTCCCTTTGTTCTTGCTTATGTATATAGATTAATCTTCAGTGCATCATTTTTATTTGACTTCGCTATTGAGAATATCCTAATAGCTTGGTACAACTGTCTTTACCCTTATTGCTGGATAGGATTTGCTGTATGGTTTTTTTCACTGATATTACTAGGAATCTTATTTACCTATATATATACTAAAAGAAGTGAGGGATAAACATGAGGATTAGATATCGCTTAATATTTAATAAAAAAAATTTACAGTTATTATTATTCATTCCCATATTATTATTTTGTGGAAAAGTATTAATGCGATTAGATGGGGATGGTTATTATTCAATGGTTTATCTTCGATTCTTCTATAGTTTACTTTTAATTCCGATTCTATATTTTCATCATCTAAATGAAGAAATCTATTCCAATACATTTATCACTTCAAGAGAAACCAGCCCTTTAAAATACTATCTTCTTACCGATTTAATAATGGTTAGCTTTTATAGTATCTATATTACCTTAATTATATATATAATATCGGTTTTCGGATATCCATGGGAAAGTTGGAATCTCTTATACTTATTTGCAATGAGCATTGTCAGCGTATTTTTATACTTAGGTATCTATTACCTATGCAGATGTTTCCTAAAAAAGGAAATATGTTCTGTTCTTGTTTTAGTTTTAGGAGGAATATTAAGTTTTTTTGAAAATATCAATCTATTTATCCCTACCCCTAATGCTTTATTCAATATCCAGTTTATTGATATTATTTGGTGTAAAAATTGGTTATTTATATTTTTAGTACTATTATCAGTATGTATGATAGGAACCTTCATCTTCTACAAAATGAAAGGAAAGATTGTTTATGAATAAATTAGAAGTAAAAAGAGTATATAAACATTTCAAAAACAGAACTATCTTTGAAAATATTAATTTAGAATTTGAATCAGGTAAAATATATGGAATAGTTGGTCCAAACGGCTGTGGAAAATCAGTATTGTTTAAAATTTTATCCGGATTAATGCAACCTAACAGCGGTCAAATTCTTTATAATGAAAAAGAATTATATAAAGATATTCATATCTTACCATCTATTGGATTAGTTATTAATGACCCGCAATTTTATAATTACCTGTCCGGTTATGAAAATCTATATATACTAGCTTCAATAAAAAATCTTATCAGTGAACAAGATATAATCAATATATTGGAGAAGGTAGGGCTACAGAATGATAAAAGCAAAGTGAAAACTTATTCAACGGGGATGAAACAGCGTTTAGCTTTAGCACAGGCTATAATGGAAAATCCTGATGTACTTGTATTAGATGAGATTACAAATGGGATAGATAAAACTGGGTTAAATATGGTCTACGATTTATTAAAACAAGAAAAAGAGAATGGAAAAATAATTATTATCACTTCTCACAGAATTCAAGATATAAAAGTCTTGTGTGATGAAGTGTATGAAATAGATAATTATGGAGTTGATCAAATTGAAAAAGACACTCTTGTTTAGATTGGGATTAATCTGTCTAACCATAGTTATCAGTATTTCCGGTTCTCTTATTTTAAAAGCAAATCGAACGATTGAAACAGTTGATAGTATTTTAAACCAAGATTCTACAATTGTTGATTTTCAATTCTTTTACAGTAAAAGCATTTCATCTTATGGGCTATTAAACACTTATAACTTTAATGTTGGTTCTTTTGAAGAATTAGAAAAGGAAAGTGATTTGATTGTCGAGGTGAAGATGTCTCATCATGCACAGCCTGATTCTGTATTTATCAGTGAGGTCCAAATAGAAAATATTTTTAAAGGAGCTTGTAGTTCTGAATCTTTATATGTATTTGAGCCTGTATCAATCAGAGATCCTCAGGGAATTGGTTTCAACGATAACTATATTAATAAATATGCTGAAAATCCTTTTTACCAACTCAGTATACCCACCAGCTGGTATATCCCCATGAAGAAAGATGAGCATTATGTTCTATTTTTGCGACAAGCTGAAGGCTACGAAGGAAAAAACATATACAATTATGTTACTTTACCTTATAGTAAGGTTCCTATTAAAAAAGAAATTAATCAATATACTATAGATGTAAGTGATTTTATATTGATTATGCATTATAATACCTTTAAATCAGCCGACCTTATTTTTCCTAAAAACTGCATAACAGATGAGGATTATTACAATCCGTACCTAGAAACCATTGAAAAGCAGACAAACGATTATACTTATGTAAAAGATACCTATTTAAAGATCATTGAAGAAACCTATCAAAAATACTTAGAAAAGGATGTAAAATATAATGAAACAATTATCGATGATCAACACAACTTATATCAAGAGCTGTATAAATAAAATTGATTTATTATTTATTTTACTTTATTTAGGTATGATCTTCCTTTATCCAAAAGCACTTATCTATATTAAAAACATAGAATTTATTCGAGGATTTTATAGTATTGATAAGACAAACAATATGTTATATATATCTTTGTTTATATGGATCATGTATAACCTTATTCCACTATTTTATTTATCTTTTTCTTTCTGTAAACATTTTGAATCAAGTTGCTATTATTTTATACGTATAGAAAATAGAAGCAAATGGCTGTTAACCTATATTATAAAAGCATTATTTATTCTTGTTTTGTGTCAGTTATTAAAAACTCTATATTTGACTTTCTATTTTAAACAACCAATAGCGATAAACCCTCTGATTTTTATAAGAGATACATTATATTTACTCTCTTTGTTCTCTCTTTATTTAATCGGTTTTGTCTATATGAAAAGAAATATATCTTTTGTTGTAGTCACAGTAGGATATATCCTATTATGTTTTATTGACTTAAGTATGCATGAATGGTTCTTACTTTCAAATTTTCATTTAATAGAATTGATTATCTACCCATTAATTATTATTACCTGTTTTTATCTTGTGGTTCACTGTCTAAATTATCGACTAGATAAAATTGACTTAAGTTAAATTCAGTTAGAAAAAGGAGAAAGATTATGACAAAGAAACTAATATTACTTTTTTTAGCACTATTTATTCTAGCAGGATGCAGCTCTCGGACAGAAATTATTAGCAGCCCATTAAATACTACTGTTTCAGCAATAAACAATTCAGAAGAGGCTTATGTTGAAATAGATAAAACAAAGCAAACCATTAAGTTACCAATAGAATTAGACGTTACTTTAGACACCACAAATGACAAAATCAATATCAGTAATCCAAAAAGTGTTATTTATTCTACCCATAATGGAGGAGTATATGTCATCGGTCTTTATGAAGAAAATAATAATTATTATTTAATTTCTTATGCCTATTCGTTATCTTCAACTCTAGACAAAATAGTGATACCAAAAGATACAACTAATGTGAGTATTTATAAAGCCAACGATGAAGTTGTAACCCAAATAGAGAATATTGGTCTTAAAAGTTAAATTCATCAAGAAAAGATAAATAATACTTAATGATAGAAGAGTAGATATAATACATCTATTCTTCTTTTTTCATTGATAATTTATCGTAATAAACTCTATATTCTCTATGCCTACATATAAAAAGCCAAAACAGGTGAACTCTCCTATTTTGACCTTTATATTATAATGGTAAATCTCTTTTCTTAAAGCAAACTTGTGCAAAGACAACGGCCACTAAAGAAGCAGCAAACAATGTAGCCATACCGATTATTGCAGACTGTTCAAATAACTGCAACCCTTTAGCATCAAATAACGTTAGTGGTGTCATATATTTTAAAAATTCCATTTTATCACTTACCTGTGAAAGCATTTGAATAAGAATAGAAGCAATCCCGATTCCAGCGCCTATTCCAATTGAATACTTTGTTTCATTAAAGCAACATGCACATAGATAGCAGATAGAGGCAAAAAACAAATGCACACTAAGCAGTCCGAAATTTGTCATGAGAAACTTTGATATTTCTATGGTCTCGTCAAACAGCATCGTACTGCATCCAATAATCAACAGCACCGCATAAAGTATCAGCCCTATCAACCCACTTAATAAAACTCCGAGCTGTGTCAGCATCACCTGTGTACGAGTATGCGGTGTTGCAAGCAAATAAGCCATAGATCCCTTATCAATATAGCGGCTCATTAAACGATGACACATAATTACAATATAGATAAACGGTATAACGATAAAAATAAATCCGTAAAGATAATTTGTAAGAAAGTCCAACAGTGTCAACCCCGGATCCGTCATTCCAAAGGCAGCAAAAATCTGTGGCATTGATTCTTTCATCGCATTTAAGCTTTCCCCTAATTTAGGATCATACATCGCTACAATGACTGATGTATACAGTGTAAGAACAGCAATAAATATTAGAAATATTTTATAGTTTATTTTCCACTCTTTTTTAAATAGAACCGTCAGCATTATTGTTCACCTCCATAATAATGTAAAAACAATTCCTCTAAGGACTGCGGTCTAGCATTAAAATCCCGAATATCATACTGACTTAAATCCTGCAATAATTCGTTGGTATGTCCTTTTAATGTTAGGATGACTTGTTTTTGATCTCTTTGACATGAGTCATATTGTTCTGCAAACTTGATTGCATCACTTTCTTTGTTAAAGTGAATTTCATAATGTTTCTGTCTATTCCTTTTCAAGTTGTCCATCGTTTCTGCTGCCACAATACTTCCTTCTTTAATCATCACTACCCGATCACATGTATGTTCTACTTCCTCAAAAATATGTGAGGACATCAGTATTGTTTTCCCTTCTTTTTTAGAACGCTGAATCAATTCAACAAACTTATTTTGCATTAATGGATCCAAGCCGCTTGTCGGCTCATCTAATATTAAAATGGGTGAATCCTGCATAAAAGCAATAACTAATCCAATTTTTTGTTTCATTCCTTTTGACATTCGTTTCATCTTTCCGCGAGCATCTAATTCCAAGAATGTCATGAGCTCCTCAGCTTTTTTCATATCTTTGATATTTTTCATCTGTGCTATGAATTTAATAAACTCAAATCCGGTCATTTCTTCCATAAAAGCAATTTCACCAGGCAAATAGCCTAATTCTTTTTGTACAAGATTAGCTTTTTCAAAACAATCCAACCCCAATATCTTGACTTCTCCATGGTCCGGCTTTATAAATCCCATCAATTGTCGAATCGTTGTTGTTTTCCCACTGCCATTAGGTCCTAAAAAGCCAAGTACCTCCCCTTTTTTAACTGTGAAACTTACATCAAAAATACCACGTTTATTCCCATAATCCTTTGTAATATGATTTATTTCAATAACATCCATCCTGATATTCCTCCTTATAAGCTAGTTTTTTCATCAATGCAAGCCATTCATTAAACGCTTTTTCCATCACTTCCAGGTTCAATGCTTCACCCGATATTCGCATATCATGAACAAAGCCATCTGCCATCCATCGTATCATTTTATACACCCGATATGGCTCAATCCCTGCTTTGAACTTATACTCATCAATTTGTCCAAAATAAACACTGTATAAAAGATCCTCCTGCTGATTATTAAACGTATTAACCTGTTTAGCAACAACTTCTTTTTCCAAGTAAAATGCCCGCATGGCAAACTCTAAAATAAAGGGATTCTTTTGCAAAGCTTTCACTTTATTACGAGCTGCATAACTCAAAATCTCAAAGAAATCGGTGAGCTCTTTTAATTGAATATCTACTATTTGCTCTTTCATCATCTCTGCTAAATAATAATAGATATATAAATACAATTCTTTTTTATTGCGAAAGTAATAAAAAAGCAAACCCTTTGAAATCCCAGCTTTACTGGCAATTAGATCAGCAGAAGCATTTTTATACTCATTCTTAGCAAATACTTCCATACCTGCATTTATGATACTTTGCTGCATAACTTTTGAAAGTGAATAGAATTTTTCATTCATTTATCTTTTTCCTTTCATTATTTAACCTATTAGCTCTTAGTCACTTTCTATACTTAGAATACTCTCTTGACTATTTTTTACAACCTATCCGTCTGCTTTTATAAACTTACTGTTATTATGTAGAATCAGTGTGATCAACTTGATATTCTTTTTTATATACTAGATACCTCATCATATCCATCCAGCTATTAAATTCTTCTAACATGGCATCAATATTAAATGTTTTTCCAGACATTTGTATATCATGGATATAGCCATCTCCCATCCACCTCAGCATTTTGTAAATCTTAAACGGTTCAATTCCCGATTGGAACTTATCAGTATCAATATTTCTAAAATACATTTGATAGAGAGCTTCTTCTTGAGCTGTATTCATTGTTTTTAAAGCATCTGATACTGCTTCCTGTTCAGAATAAAAAGCTCTCATTGCAAATTCCATAATATACGGATTTTTTTCCAGCATCTTCACTTTCCCTGTTCCAGCATATTTTAATAATTCAAAGAAATCAGTAATTTCCAAAAAATGGGTATCTGCAATCTTTTCTTTCATGATTTCCATCAGATAATTATAAACATAGAGATATAATTCTTTTTTATTATGGAAATAGTAAAATAAAAGTCCTTTAGATATACCTGCTTTAACCGCTATCAGATCAGTTGAAGCTTTTTTATATTCATTTTTTCCAAACACTTCCATCGCTGCATTAATAATCCGCAATTGTTTTTCTTCTGAAAGGGTATAGAATTTATCGTTCATCTCATTTGCTTCCTCTCTTTTTAAACTTAATATTTTATTCCAGAAAACTGACTTCACCGGTCAATCCTTATCTTAAGAATACCGTATTGACTATTTTTTACAACCCCCTCTGCTTTAATTTCATCAGTTTTATTAATATGTAAAATTTAATAAAAAAAAGAAGCTGCAATATCATAAGATATTACAACTCCTTCGTACTTATTTATTAAGCATTAGGAATACTTGTGTCATCTAGTTTCTTTACACTTAAAGTAACAGTTACGCCAGTTCCTAAAGTTAATGTTAAGGCTAACAATGCAGATACAGCAATATCAATGTTATCTCCAGCACTTAATGTTGTGATAACACTTCCGGAATAGATAGATTCTACTCCAATAGCTAATAAATGTCTTTCTGCTGTACTTGGAATATCTGTACCATTTCTTCGAACAGCTAATGTTACAGCTGCACCTAATGAAGCAGAAGCATTAAACATATAGTTAATTTCATAAACACCCGCTTCAGCAACAGTTAGAACATTTGTACCATGTGTAACATTTAATAAAGGCATTGCAGTTGGTAAAGGCAATTGTTGCTGTCCACCAATAATTAAATTTAATGTTTGTGGGTTACTGTTATAAGCTCCCCCATAGGCTACAATTCCTCCTGCAGCACCCGTTGCTCCTGTTGCTCCGGTTGCTCCAGTTGCACCAGTCGGTCCGGTTACTCCATCAGCTCCGGTATTTCCGGTCGCACCCGTTGGTCCTGTTGCTCCGTCAGCTCCGGTGTTTCCAGTAGCTCCAGTGGCACCGGTTGAACCAGTAGCTCCAGTAGCCCCAGTATTTCCTGTTGCTCCAGTTGGTCCCACTAATCCATCAGCTCCAGTGTTTCCTGTTGCACCTGTTGGTCCAGTTACTCCATCAGCTCCGGTATTTCCTGTCGCCCCCGTTGGTCCGGTTGCTCCATCAGCTCCAGTTGGTCCCGTATTTCCTGTTGCACCTGTTGGTCCAACCAATCCATCAGCTCCGGTATTTCCAGTTGCTCCAGTTGGCCCGGTTGCACCATCAGCTCCGGTATTTCCTGTTGCTCCAGTTGGTCCCGTTACACCAGTTGCCCCATCAGCTCCAGTATTTCCTGTTGCTCCGGTCGGTCCAGGGATTCCATCAGCTCCAGTATTTCCTGTTGCTCCAGTTACCCCAGTAGCTCCTGTCGGCCCCGTTGCTCCTCTAGCACCAGTTGGTCCTGTAACCCCATTGGCACCTGTAGCTCCAGTAGCACCAGTTGGTCCTGTAACACCGTTGGCACCGGTTGGACCGGTTGCACCGATTGGGCCAGTATTTCCTGTAACCCCATTAGCACCTGTGGCTCCAATTGGTCCGGTTGCGCCTGTGGCTCCGGTGTTCCCAGTTGCACCAGTTGGTCCTGTTGGACCAGGATTTCCTATTGGCCCGGTTGGTCCAGTAACACCTGTAGGTCCGGTTGCTCCTGTTCCCCCATTAGTTCCTGGTAGCCCCGTTGGCCCTGTTGCACCAGTTACACCTGTATTTCCTTGCAATCCGATTGGTCCTGTTGGTCCTGTAACTCCTGTCGCACCGGTTGGTCCGGTTGCTCCAGTATTTCCTTGAAACCCAATTGGTCCCGTTGGTCCTGTAACTCCTGTTGCACCGGTTGGTCCAGGATATCCCATTGGTCCGATTGGCCCTGTAGGTCCAGTTGCTCCAGTGTTACCAGGATATCCCATTGACCCTGTTGACCCCGTTGGACCTGTAGAGCCGTTTATTTATGCACAACATTAGATTTTCCTTTGTGTTGAATAGGCAAGCCGTTAGATTGCCTTGTTCTCAATCACTCGGATAACGTTGTGGTTATTCTCGATGTAATCAATAATTCGCTGGTACTCGTCGGCAAAATTGAAGTCAACCGTTATTTCCCCGTTCTCATGCACCCAAACCGCTTTTACGAGTTCAACCATAATCCCGCGGTTAAGGCTCTGAATGTTTTTGTATTTCAGAAAGGCGGTTAGATACGGGTCGTCGGTTCCGATACCATCAGCCATTACCTGCATTTCCTCTTTCAGATAGGAGATGTTCGCTTCAAGCTGTTGTATCTGTTCTGCAATCTTGCCTTTCAAGCGGCGGTATTCCTCTTTGGTAATCTCACCGCTTTTCCAATCAAGGTACAAGCTATCGGAAGCGTCATTGTACTGTTTTAGCTGCTTCTCTGCCTGTTTCAAGGAATGGGATAATCTCTTGCTTTCCCGGTTGATAACAGGCGCGTTGTTAATCCGTTCAATTTCTTCTGCAAGCCGATCTACAAGGGCAATTTGCATTTGCAACGCTGCCAATACCGCGTTTTCCAACTTGTCTTGCCGGATAGAATGTTTGCTGCAAATCTTCTTATCGGTGTAGCTGCGGCAAGAGTAGTAGGCAATATCGCGGGCGGTTTTGCGCCGCATGGCCTTTTTGCAATCCGCGCAACGGACAAAGCCGGACATGAGATAGACTTCCTGTTTGCCGGGGGCTGTCCTTGTGTCGCGCTTATGTAGGGCTTGCGCTTTCTCGAATGTTTCCCTGTCAATAATCGCTTCGTGTGTGTTGGGGACGACAAACCATTCTTCTTCGGGGACGTTGATCTGCTTGTGTACTTTGTAGCTTATTACGCGATTACGGCCTTGCACCATTACGCCCGTATAAACTTCATTTTGCAATATCCTTACAATCGTGCTGGCAGACCACAAACCATCGTTTTTGTCGGAATTAGGGTTGTTATACTTAAAGCCTTTTTTCTTCTTATAGGCTTCGGGGTTCGGCTCTCCCATTTGGTTAAGCCGCTTTGCAATCCCCATTTTACTGTACCCCTCATTGACAAACCAATGGTAAATGCTTTTGACAACCTCCGCTGCTTCTTCATCTACAATCAAGCTGTTTTTGTCGTTTGGGTCTTTCTTGTAGCCGTAAGGGGCAAACGCGCCTATGAACTCGCCGCGCTCCCGTTTCATCTTGAATGTTTTGCGGATTTCTTCGGAAGTGGTCGCGGCAAACTGCTCGTTGAACATTCCCCTAATAGGTACTTCAAGGCCGCTTGCAGAATGGGGATTTGCGTAAGTGTCAATAAATGGTGTGCCTGTGCAAATAAACCTTGCACCGTTAATGGGTATGAACTCCTCTAAAAACTTTTGCTGGTCGGCAAGGTTGCGGAAACCGCGTGCAAGGGATTTGATAATCATGCAGTTTACTTCTTTTCGGACAATGCAGCCCTCAAGCCGTTTGAAGTTTGGTCGCGCTGTGTCGGTGCCTGTCAATCCGTCGTCGGCAAACACGTCTACAATCACATAGGTTCCCGGCTCAAAATAGCTGTCTACAAAGTCGCGGAGTATCTTTTCTTGGTTGATAACACTCTCGCTTTCGTCCTCGTTGTCGTCCTCTCTGGATAGTCGAATGTATAGCCCAATTTTCCAAAACGGCTCTGCATAACTGCGTGCCATTTTGTCTTTGCGTATGCGGGGCATTATACCTCCTTTCCCCCTATAATTACGAGTTAATTATACCATTTTCGCCCCGTAATCACAAGGTCTTACCCATAGAGTTAGGGAAAGTCGGCGGTTATTTCAGACTTAAAAAGTAATCGCACAATGATTGCTTTAGCGTTCTATCCTCTGCGACAAACCGTATTCTTACGGGCGTATCGCCGCAAAGAAAACAATACGGATTGACGATCTGCTCCAAGTAGCTTTGCATTTTTTTTGCTGCTGGCAAAGAACTGTCAATATGGATATTACGAATATCAACCAAAGTGCTGCGGTCAACCTGTGTAATATCAACATTTCTCATTTGTTGAAGTTGTAACTTGGTAATCATCTTCTTTCCCTCCCGGTTAGCGGCATAGTACAGAATATGCGCTCCGGCTTGTACGATATGAGAAATAAGGCTGAAACGGGCGGTTGTTAGCTGCAACCTCACGGGAGTTTCACCCCGGCCCATGCTTATGGGTGCGCCGCGCAATACTTTGAGGGTGTTCAACGCGGGAGTATCATTGTGCCGCCTTGTATGTCGTCGCCCACAAGCTGCTAAACCTGTTTTACGGCGCGGTAGTTGTCGCTCGACTTTTCCCCGTAGGGGAAAAGCTGTCATGGCGTACCCGCCGACTGGCTCGGTACAGACGGAATGTACCCGTTTGCCTGTTATGCTGCGCACCAAAGGCCGCTTTCTTTGTCAAAGAACAATAGGCTTTGTCGGCCTGCAAAAGCACATCAACAGCGGATATGCTTTTGCGGAACGACAAATAGCCCATAACGGGAAGCGTGGAAAGGGGACACGCTCCCCGCATGGGCTAAAAGATTATCCTACATGAAAAGCAAGGGTGCGGGTAATAAGGCGCACTTGCAGCCTGTTACGCATTTCCTCGTCCACATAGGAATAGGTATTGCCCGCGTCGTCTTTCAGCGTGCGGGTACAAAGTTTCGCTATGTAACCCTCGTAGTGCTTCAAGATCGCGCACATGGCGGTTGTGTCGCCGTTTGCCGCTGCGGAAATGACAGGGAACGGCAACAGATTTTCAGACTTCCTAACGGTATTCATCATCTGCTTTTCCCTCCAAATACTGTTTGATTTTCGCAAGCGCGGATTTCCTGTGCCGGAAAACCGTCGTGCGTACAACATTCAGCAGTTCGCCAATTTCCGCGTCGCTCATATCCAAGAAGTAGGACAAAAGGATAATGTCGCGTTTCCTTTCGGGCAAAGCGTTAAGGGCTTCGGCAAGCAGTTCATTTTTGACGAGTACATCAAAGCCGGACACTTGAAAACGGAAATAATCGCTTTCGTATTCGTCCGTTGTGAAAAGCTGCGCGAGTTCGCTTTCGCTCAAATCCGAAAAAGTAACTTCGCGTGCTGCGCGTTTCGCAAGAGTGCGGCGGTGGCTTTTCGCTTCGCCGACCAAAGTTTTCTTTGCTAATGCGTCGTACTGATGTTGTATTCTTTCCTTGTCGGAAGAAGATAGCTCCATAGAGTTCACCTCCTTCCCGCGTGGAGTAGAGGACGGGAGTTAAGGGCTTGTCCTCTCTGCCCCTTTCGCTCCGTACCCGTTCGGGAGATGGCTCTTGAGTGCGCTTTTCAGAAAAAAGTTGAAAAAAGCAAAATGCGCCCGTCCGCAAGACGCGGACGGGCGCAAAGGAAATGTAAGCAGTAGCTAAATGTATTGACAGTTCACATTCATAGCCGGAATATCCCGCTTGCGGAGCATAGCTTTTTTTGACCGCAAAGCATTAGGCGGGTTACAGTAAATAAAAATGGACACGGCGATACCTCCCCGATACCGCCGTATCCTTAAAAAAGGGCGACTTTAATACACTACCCGCAATCCATTCTATAATAGGGAACAGCGGCTTTTGCGCAATATTAAATAAAAAAGCCGATAACACATAGGTTTTTTGACCTAATGCGTTATCGGCTCTGCGTCTATGCGTCTGGCACTTTTAATCATTTTTTTTTGAATTTATTATATGTGTTAGCTAACTGTCCACAAGCCGCGTTAATCTCTCTGCCATGAGAAACTCTCATAGTAACTTCAAGTCCTGCTTGCTCTAATTGATGTTTGAATGCAACTATTTCCCGTTTCTGTGGTGCTTTAATTCTTGAATTGCTTGTTGGGTTGTATTGTAACACGTTAATCATAACTTTTTTGCCCCGAAACCATTTTGCAAGTTGTCTTACATCTGAGGGCCGGTCATTTATACCCGGTAAAAGCAAATACGCAAAGACAATTTTGCGATTATGCCTTTCAGAATAGGATAAGGCTTGCTTAACAACATCTTCAATAGCATATATGCGCATGTGAGGAATAATACGATTTCTTGCAGATTGTGTTGCTGCGTGTAAAGATATTGTCAACTGAATTTTAAGATGTTCCTCGCGCAATTTTTTTAATTGATCGACCGGACCAACTGTTGATATGGTAATGCCGTCGGTTGGAAAGTTGAGCCCATATCTATCTCGGAGAATATGGATTGCTTTTATCAAGTTGTCATAATTGAATAAAGGCTCTCCCATACCCATAAAAACGATACGGTTTACTTTTCGACGCAACAATATAATCTGTTGTACGATTTCTGACGATGTTAGATTACGAACAAAGCCATTTCGCCCGGACTCACAAAAAATACAACCAACAGGACAACCGACTTGTGTGCTCACGCAAACAGTTCCACCATCTCGCCGCTTGATAAAAACCGTTTCAATGTATTTGTTGTCTTTCAGTTCGTAAACATACTTTTCAGTATCACTGCTTTTGCAAATATTTTTTACCAACATTGATAGATTTTTTTTGCGTGGTAATTGCTTATATAATTCTTCATATAAGGCTTTTGCTTCATTCTCGCCAATAACTTCCGACATTTCTTTGTAAGTAAATCCGTATGGATCATTCCGTACTTCCGCAGGCGTATATTTAGGTAAACGTTTCATTTTTATATCCTTTCTTCTAAATAATAAAAGTTTGTTTTTCTGTATTTTTGATTACAATCTCTAATTTTTCTACATCAATGATATGCGTCAATTTGCATTTAGGGCAGAAAAGAGGAAAATCTTTTAATACAGTATTATGAAATACTTGAACTCTCGTCTTTCCGTTACAAATCGGACATTTTATCCAATATTTTTTAAGCATTATATTTCACTCGTCCTTTTTACACAAAAAAATGCAGGTCAATCCTCAACATGAGCATTGACCTGCATTTATAATGCACAGAGCAGTACAACAAAACTAAGGCATAGCTTGCACTATATCTATACGTCGTTAGTTTTTTGTATAGCATCCGCAAAATAAGCATGACAAAAAAGCCCATGTTGAAAATGGGAAAATCCTTTTTTTCAATGCTTATCTAATACGCATGCTATGCAACATAAACGCCGCCTCCTTTTACATAAATTTTATTTTATCAGAAAATCAGTCTACTGTCAATACACAACAGGAAGTATTTAACCTAATGATATGAATTGTGTGGACATATCCAAAAAGAAAGGTGAACTGTAAAATGTAACAGGGTGAATGAAAATGGCAAAAAGACCCGTACCATTGTACGACTTTAAGGCTTTCGGGGCAGCTATAAAAGCCGCGAGAAATGAATACGGCGAGAGCCGCAAAAAGGTAAGCGACGAGTTATATATTTCCCCGCGCTACCTTGCGAATATCGAGAACAAGGGACAACAGCCGAGTTTACAGGTATTCTATGACCTTGTAACCCGGTATCATATTTCGGTAGATCAATTTTTCTTCCCGAACAGCAATGCGGAGAAATCCACCGGGCGGCGGCAGCTTGACGCGCTGCTGGACGGTATGAGCGATAAAGGCATACGGATTGTAACCGCAACAGCAAGGGAGATAACGGAAGTCGAAAAAGCAGAGGATTAACCTCACAATATGAGAAATCGGGAGATTGCAGCGCATGGCGGCTGCAATCTTTTTTTGCGTCCAAAATCAAGGGAATGCGCAACAAATACCGCCTTTCGGTAGGGGTATGGAGTAGATAGCAAGCACAGCAAACGAGTACCCGTTTGCGAAAAATGCTTGTTGGGATAATCCCAAACCCTTATACCGAAAGGCGGCGCGGAAATGGAAAACCGAAAGAGAAATATCCAAATGAAGTTTTACGTTACGGAAGAAGAAAAGCGGCTGATCGACGAGAAGATGAAGCAGCTTCCCATAAAGCAGTATGGGGCATACTTCCGCAAAATGGCGATTGACGGGTATATCCTTGTCATTGACCGAAGCGACACGAAAGCATATATCCGGGAACTGCAAGCGGTGAGCCGGAACATCAATCAAATTGCCAAACGCGCCAACGCGACGGGGGCGGTTTACCAGCAGGACATTGAGGATATAAAAAAGGCGGTGGACGAGATATGGCGGTTACAAAGACGCACCCTATTAAATCAACCTTAAAGGCCGCAATAGACTATATCTTAAATCCCGAAAAGACAGACGGAAAGCTGCTTGCGTCCTCTTTCGGCTGCGGGCTGGAAACCGCCGATATAGAGTTTGCATGGACGCGGGAAGCTGCCGGAGATCGCGGCACACATTTAGGGCGGCACTTGATACAATCCTTTGCGGTAGGCGAAACCACGCCGGAAGAAGCGCACAAAATCGGCATGGAACTTGCGCAAGCGGTGTTAGGCGGCAAGTATGAGTTTGTTTTGACAACCCACGTCGATAAAGACCATCTGCATAATCACTTGATTTTCAACGCGGTTAGCTTCGTTGACTACAAAAAGTATCATTCCAACAAGCAAAGCTATCACGCTATCCGACGCACCAGCGACAGGATATGTAAAGAGCATGGGCTATCCGTCGTCGTGCCGGGACAGGACAAAGGGAAAAGCTATGCGGAATACACCGCCGAAAAGCAAGGAACAAGCTACAAAGCCAAGCTGAAAACGGCGATAGATACCCTCATTCCCCAAGTCAAAGATTTTGACGAACTGCTGCGCCGTTTGCAGGAAATGGGGTATGAAATCAAACAGGGCAAATATATTTCTTTCCGCGCTGCCGGACAGGAACGGTTTACCCGCGCAAAGACGCTCGGCGCGGCCTATACGGAAGAAGCCATAAAGGAGCGTATCAAGGGCGTATATATTGCCAAGTCAAAGCCGCTGCGGGAAGATAAGAAAATCCGGCTTGTCGTCGATATTGAAAACAGCATTAAAGCCCAACAATCGGCGGGCTATGAACGGTGGGCGAAAATCCATAATCTGAAACAGGCTGCAAAAAGCATGAACTTCTTGACCGAAAACAAGATTGAATATTACAGCGACCTCGAAAGCAAAATCGCGGATATTATGACCGCCCATGACGCGGCGGCAAGGGCGGTTAAGGAAGTGGAACAGCGTATGTCCGATTTATCGCTGCTTATCAAGCACACCACCACATACCGACAATTAAAACCGATTTACGAGGAATACAAGAAATCGCGGGACAAGGAAAAGTATCTGCGGGGGCATGAAAGCGAAATTATCCTGTTTGAAGCTGCGGCAAGGGCACTCCGGGAAATGCAGATAAAGAAGCTGCCCGATCTCGCCGCGCTGCGCAAGGAGTATAGCGGCTTAAACGACAGGAAAAGCAAATTGTATGAGGATTACCGCCAAGCGAAAAAGCAAATGCAGGAGTACGGCGTTGTCAAAAAGAACGTCGATAGTATTCTTTACCCGTCCCAAAGCAAGGCGCGGGAGCAGGAGCGATAAGGCGCAAAACAAGGGGTAGCAAGTGGAACATTAAGGGCTGAAAACGCCTGTGTTTCTGCGGCTTCCAGCGCGGGGAAACGGCATAGACGATACTTTATATTCAAACCCGCAAAAACAGCTTTCTAATTGTCCACGCAAGGACAAAAAAAGAACAGGGGCGCGGTGCCGGAAATCGGCAACCGCGCCCCTGTTTTCTATGGGCTATTCCTCGTCGGTCAAGATAAACTCCCGTTCGGAAAACTCGCTGTCCGTCATGGCTTGCAGCTTTTTCACCGCTGCGGCGGCAAGCTGGCGCATATCCTCGTCCATATAGGGCATGGCGGCAAGGATATTTTCAAGCGTTGTTTCCCGGCTGTCCTCGGCGTAAATCGCAATTATGTTTTCTTCCTCAATGGTAAAGCGGATATTCATACTATCAAACCTCCAAATCCTTTTTCTGCTCTTTCTGCTTGTCTTTCGGCTGCTGCGCCGCCTGTTTCTTGTACTCGTCCAGCTTCTTCAAAATGGACGGTTTCTTTTGCGGCTGCTCCCGTTTCTCGGCTTTTACCGCTTTCGCAAGGTCGGTAACGGAAATCGCTTCGCCCGCCTTTGCCCGCTGCTCCAAATCCGCGACGGTGGGCGTTTGCGGCGTATTATTGATAATCCCGTCAAAGTTGTTGTCGTTCTGCTCTACAATGTCCTCAACGTGCTTTAAGGGATTATCCCGCTGCGGCTGCTCGGCGGCTATGGCATAAGCCTGTGTGCCATTTCCCATAATGAGATACTTCCCGTCCTCCGACGCATGATGAAAACCAAAGCCCGCCGCTTCGATCTGTTCGCGGCTCATGTCGGTAATGTAAAAGTTCCCTCGCGGCGTTCTGACGGTTTCGCCCGTCATAAGGCTTTCGGGGGTCGCTTCCGGCTGCTGCTTTTCAAGCTGCCCGCCCTTGTAGGAATACCCTTGCGCCGCGATTGCTTCAAGGGTCTTGCCCGTAACGTCGCCATAAATCCGCTTGTCTGCGTCTACAAGCAGTTGCAGCGTATCTTTTACGGTATCGGATAGGGCTTGCTGCTGTTCGGGAGATAGCTTATCAAATACGGGGGTCTGCTGCGCTTGCTCCTGTAAAAACTCCGGCACCTGCTGAAAACCTATGCTGTCTACATAATGGGCGGTGTTCTCGCCGTTCTGATGAAGCACAACAATGTCGGAAACGGAAAGGCTATGCCCCTTGAAGTCGGCGGGGCGGTCGATATTAAACTTTTCCCAAATGCCGCCAAGCGTCATATCCTTTGTAAGCGGTGCGGTATAGACGAGTTCATAATTTGCCCGGTCAACGAAATGCCCCGTTGCTTGCAGACGGTCGAAAGGCTCAAAGCGCAAATCCATAGTTTCCTCTCTGCGGGCTAACTGATAAATCCCGTAGCTGTCCTCCTTGCCGTTGAGAAGCAAGGTTTCTTTTGTTTTCGCTTCCTGCTCCTGCTCGGCTTGCCGCTGCTGCTGCAATTCGGTAAAATGCCCCTCGATCTCGGTAATGAGTTCCTTTGCGGTTGCCTGTATCGTTTCAAGGGACGCTTTTAATTCGGTCATTTCCTTGCCGCTGCTCCACCCGGCAACATACCCGAAAGAGTAATCCGACGTATCAAGCCCGAAATGCTGACACACCGTATAGGCAACGCTTTCAGCCTGTACCTCGCGGCTGCGGCGGTCAACGCGGTTTTGTTCCTCCAGCGGGGCGTTTAAGTCCACGTCATGCAGCTTCGCATGGGCGATTTCGTGAATGGCGGTCTTAACCGCTTGCAGCTCGCTCACACCCTCTTTGATAGCAATTCGCTTATCGGTCAAACTGAAATATCCGTTTGCGCCGTTTGTGATCTGCTCAAAAGCAATCGGAACGGGGGACGCTTTTTCAAGGGCAGCGAAAAAGTCCTCGTACTGTTCCACATCGGCAAGCAGCGGTTTGACGGAGAGGTCGGGAAACTCCTTGCCCTCGGTCTGCGAAATGTCAAAGACGGTTACAACCTTAAAGGCGGGAACGGTAACTTCCTTTTCTTCCTTAACCGTCTTTCCCTCGCTGTCAAGTATGGGCTTTCTTGTGTCGGGGTCGATTTTATCCACCAGCTTTTTTACCTTGTAAGGTGCGGGGGCAAAGATTTTAATACCTTTCTCGCCGCTTTTCACATGGCGGTCAAACTCTTTCTGCCATTGTGAATAGCCCTTTACCAAATTGCCGCCCTGCATGGCGATTAGGATAGTGTTATTCAAGCTGTAATCGTGAAACTTTGACATAGCCGTTAAAAACTCTTTGTAGCGGTCGCTGTCAAAAATCGCTTGTATGCCCTGTTCCAGACGGGCGGTGATCTCCTTTACCTTGTCGCCGGGTTTTTCAGAAGAAAGGATAATCGGCACGACGGGGCGGGGCTGCTGCGGCTCTGCGGTCTGTACGGCTGCTTGCTGCGTTTCGGCTGCGTCCATATAGGCTTTGTCCTGTTCGCCGCGCTCCGGCTGCGGGTAACTCATAATGCGGTATTCCTCCGGCACTTCGCGCCCCTCAAACTGCCGTTCCCACTCGTCGCCGCTTTCCACGATATAGCCGTATTCGGTAAACGCGCCTTTTTCCTGCGCGGCGGCGTTCCTGCCAAAAGTAGTAAGGTCAATGCCGCCTTTCCATTCTTCGGGCATTTGTACCATGCCGGATTGATTTAAGTAATAGTCGCCCAAATCGCGGTAGGTATGTACTTCGGGAATATGGACGTAAAAATCCACGTTGTAGGTGAAGTCAATTACCTGTCCGATATTTGCAAGCCCGTTTTTCTGCTGCAAAGCTGCGTTCAGCTTGCCAACCTCGGCGGGGTCAAGCTGTTCGAGCCGCGCCGCAAGAAAATTGAGTTCGTCCACGTCGGCGGCGCATACCATTTCATAAGGCAAAGCAATATGTTTCTCTGGGTCGTCGGAATAGCCGCGAATGGAAAAATCCTGCGGGTTATCGGCGGTAATGCCGACGCTCTGCATAGCGGTCTGTAACTGCTCCTTTGTGGCGGGCATATCCAGCCAATAACCGCCGGGGTCGCCCGCTTCAAAACGGCTGCGGTTGCCAATCATAATAGAAAACTGTTCGCTCATGTGTTCACGCTCCTTTTGCTGCCCGGTAGTTTCGGGGATAGCTGCCGCCTGTGGCTGCTGCTGCGGGGGTTCCTCACCCTCAATGGTATAGCCCGGTAAAAGCATACCGTTTACTTTGAAATGCTCGGCGTACTCCTGCGGGATAGGCGGGGAGATTTCCGTAAACAGACGGTCGTATGCTTTGATACGTCCATTCAGATACTTTTCCATAGCCGCCTTATCGGAAAAAACCTTTCTGTCCTGTCCGGCAATCTTCGCTTGCCCGTTCCTGTTCGGGCTGTTGGTATAAACGCCCCATGTGAGAGAATAAGAGTAAGGGACGCTTTGCTGCTTCTCCCTGTCGTAACGGGTGTTCTCGTAAATGTGGTAGTTCATCTGATATACCCGGTTGCTGCGGGTATATCGGTCATATTCGCCTTTCTGCCACTCGTTAGAAGTGTGCTGCACAACGGTTGTCCTTGTGTATTCAATCGCTTTGTCAAGCAAAAGCGTTTTTCCCGCCTGCTGTTCCCAAGCGGCGGCGCGGGTTGAGAGATCGTTAAAAATCGCCTGTTCCGCTGCCGCGCTTTCCTCACGCATGGCGTGTAGCTGTTCCAGCGGCAAAGAAACATAGGGGGCAATATCCCCGTCCTTTGCTTCAAAATATATCCGGCGTTCTATCCGCATGGTTTCGGCGGTTTCCAATTTGTCATGGTCGTATGAAGAATACGGCATATTGTTTCATCACGTCCTTTCTCGATTTTTAAGGGTTTGGGACTATCCCAACAAGCAAAATGCCCGCGCTTCCCATAGAGCAGCGCGGGTATTTCTCGCAAACGGGTACTCGTTTGCTGTGCTTGCTATGTAGTTATTTTTATCCGTAAACGCCTGTTTCTCTCGCTTTCCGCTTTCTGCCTGCGGCGTATCTTTGCCGCACAATCGGGACAGTATTTCGCCCGATTGCTGCCCGCCGCAAACGTGCTGCCGCATACCGCGCAACGCTTCAAATCGGTTTCCCCGCTGCGGGTGATCTGTTCGCATAGCTGCCTGTCTGCGGGTAAAACCGCTTCGCGGAAATAACGGCATAACAGCGAATAGCTGATACTCTGCACACAAACGCAAGTTTCCCCGTCGTCCAATAGCAGACAGTTCCCGCAATCATTGTTGGCGCACGCGGCTCGGGCCATTTTCTTAACGGCTCGATACTGCTTTTCATCAAGCCTAATCATTTTCGGTTCTGCTCGACGCGGAAGTTTACATACTTGCCGCCTGTGTCGGCAAGCAGCACAACCCCGTCAAAGGTCTTTCCCGTTTTGGTGGAGTACATACCCTTGATTTTTACCTTTCCGTCTTTCAAAAGGGCGGCGGCAATCGCCTTTGTGAAAGTCTTTTTGCGCTGCTGAAAGAACAAGTCATTTTTCCACATGACAAAGCTGCACGCCCTGTCGGAACAGTAGTAGTTTTTCTTGCCCTCGTAAACCGCCGCGCCGCAACGGGGGCAAGTGCCGATTGCTTCCCGCTGCGGGGTAAACAGTTTTGCTTTATCCTCGGAAATCGCGGAATAGGTCTTGACAAGCCCCGCTGTCATTTCCTCAATCCCTCGCATAAAGTCGGCGGGGCTGTCGCTGCCCTTTGCAATCCCGGTAAGGCGCGTTTCCCATTCTGCCGTAAGCTGCGGGGACGTAAGGCTTTCGGGCAGAATGGCGACAAGGTTATACCCGTCCTTTGTGGGGATTAGCTTCTTGCCCTTGCGCTCGGCAAAGCCCGCTGAAATGAGCTTTTCAATGATACCCGCCCGCGTCGCGGTGGTGCCTAATCCCTTGCGTTCCGCGTCCTCCGGCGTTTCCTCCTTGCCCGCGTTCTCCATAGCGGACAGAAGCGTATCTTCGGTATATGCTTTTGGGGGCTGCGTGTAACGCTCGGAGATCTCCGCTGCGGTATTTTCAAAGGTCTGTCCCTCGGTAAGCGGGGGCAAAACCGCTTCCGGCTCTGCGTCCTCGTCCTGTTCCTCGGACGCGGCGCGGGATAATCTTTCAATCTCACGCCAACCCTCGCAAAGCGTTGTCCTGCCCTTTGCGGTAAAGGTATAGCCGCCGCAAGTGAAAACCGCCGTAACCGCTTCATACGCATAGGGCGCGGCTGCGGCGCAAAGCAGCTTTGCACACACAAGGGTCATAAGTTTTGTTTCGCTGTCGGCAAGGGAAGCAAAGCCCGCTTTCAAAAACTCGGCTGTCGGCAAAATAGCGTGGTGGTCGGTTACTTTGCTGTTGTCGCAAACCCTTATAAGGTCTGCTTGCAGCTTCACGTCCCGCATAAAGGGAAGCAGCGAACAAAGCCCGGTAATGAGTTCCTTTGTGCTGTCCTGCATATCGGAAGTGATATATTTGCTGTCGGTGCGGGGATAGGTCAAAAGCCGCTTTTCATAGAGGGCTTGCGCATAATCAAGGGTCTGTTTCGCCGTAAATCCATACAGGCGGTTAGCTTCGCGCTGTAACGCGGTAAGGTCAAACAGCTTCGGCGGGGCAACGGTCTTTTTCTCTTTTTTGAGGGAAGTACAAACGGCTTGCGATTTCTCGCAAGCCGCTTTCATCTGCTGCGCTGCCGCTTCGTCGTTCAGTCTTTCGGACAAAGCCGAAACACCGCCCGCGTCCAGACGGACAACATGATATTTTTCTTTCTTAAAGCTGCTGATCGCATAGTCGCGGTTTACCAGCATGGTAAGGGTGGGCGTTTGCACTCTGCCGACATTCAGCGTTTTGTGATAGAGGATAGAGAAAAGGCGGGTCGCGTTAATCCCGACAAGCCAATCTGCCTTTGCTCTGCAAAGCGCGGATTGATAGAGGTTGTCATAGCTGCGCCCGTCTTTGAGGTTTGAAAAGCCCTCGCGGATTGCGCTTTCTTCCATGCTGCTAATCCAAAGGCGGGAAAAGGGCTTTTTGCAATTTGCCTGTTCGTAGACAAATCGAAAAATGAGTTCTCCCTCGCGCCCGCTGTCGCACGCATTGACAATCTCGGAAACGTCGCTGCGGTGCATAAGGTCTTTGAGTACGGAAAACTGCTGCTCCTTGCCGCTGGCAACGATAAACTGCCAATCCTGCGGGACAATGGGGAGATCGTCATACTTCCATTTTCGGTACTGCTCGTTGTAGGTCGCCGCGTCCGCAAGGCTAATCAAATGCCCGATACACCAGGACACAAGGTAGCCGCTGCCCTCAAAATATCCGCTGCGCTTTTCATTCGCGCAAAGTACGGCGGCAATCGCCGCCCCGACGCTCGGTTTCTCTGCAATTACAAGTTTCATACTTCCTCGTCCTCCTGCTCGGTTTCTAATTCTTCCGCGTCCTCGTCGTCCTCGTCAAAGTCGAGATCGTCAAGGTTGCTGCTGCCTTTTGCCGCGTCCTTTTTGGGCTTCATAATCTTAAAGTAATAGAACGCGCCGCCGCCCGCTGCGGCAAGAAGCAGCACGACAAGCAGAATAGCACCGCCCATGCCGCCGCCTTTATCTTCCTCCGGCTCCGGCTGCTCGGTTTCTTCCAGCTCCGGCTCGGCTTCCTTGCCCGCGCACTCGCTCATGTTGACGCTGCAAACGGGGCAATCGGTGTTGATGCTTCCGGCAACGCATTTTTCAGTACAGCTACAAGCGGGGGTTTCGGTCTGTTCGTCCTCCATAAGCTGCAAAAGGTCTTTTTCATCAACTTGATTGAGGAAATGGACGGTGTTTTCTCCGTCCTCGGCTCGGTCAATGATGATGTAAAAATAGTTTCCGTTTTTCGTAACGACGGTAATAAACTGTTTATCGCCGGACGCTTCGCCCGTTATGTCGTCCACAAGGCTCATGTTGCCCTCCGGCGTTAAGGGCTGCGGCTCATAGCCGCCCGTCGTTTCTTCCGGCTCGGTTTCGGTTACGGGGGTAGGCGGCTCGTCGCTCACATCACCGCCGCCCGCAAAAGCGGTAACAGAAAAGCCGCCCATGAGTACAAGGGCGGCAAGCAAAGCGGTAACGCTGCGGAACAGTTTTTTATGCTTCATCTTCGGTTTCCTCCTGTTCGTCGGTATAGTCTGCGTCCGGCTGCGGCAAGGCAATTTCGCCGCTGGCGTAAGCGGAGAGGAACGCGGCAAGCTGCGCCCCGTCAAGGTGTACCGCTTTCACCATTTGAACGATCTGCGCGTTTTCTTCCTCGATTTTCTGCGCTTCAAGGTCTTTCAGCCTTTTTTGGTATTCAAGGATTTTCGCCCTCGTTTTCTCAATATCCCGTTCGATACGGTCAAGTTTCGTGTTTGCCATAGAAATTAACTCCTTTCAAAGTCAGTTGTAATGTAGCCGCCCATAGGCGTAAAAATGGGATTGCCAATAGCTTGTATCAAGTTTTGTGTATTGTATCGGGTCGCCACAATGCAGCATGACGGGGCTTCCGTCCCCGTCCTCGCCAACGTAGATACCCACATGAGATACCCCCGGCGTGTCGTATGTACCCGTAAAGAAAACCAAATCCCCCGGCTGCGGGTTGGAAACGCGGGTTGAAATGTTGTAAAGCCCCTGCGCCCCAAGTCTGCCCGTATTGTATAAGCCGCTGTTCGTCAGCACATAGCTAACAAAACCGCTGCAATCAAAAGAGGTTTCCGGGGTGCTGCCGCCCCACACATAGGGAAAGCCGACGTATTTATCCGCTTCCTCAATGAGCCGCGCAAACTTTTCATCGGAATTAAGCAGCGCGGCGGGTACTTCGTAATCGGCGGGCGGGTTTTCATAGTATTTTGACACATAGCCGGACGACGGGAACAAATCGGGGCGGTTCCCCAGCGACGACATATACATAGCGTACATGGATAGCTGTTCCTCGCCCATAATGTAGACGGGGACATGGGAAAGGTTGAAGTTTTCCAAATCCACATGAAGAATGTAATAGTTATATGGGACTTCAACCTCATATTCGTTGCCCTCGCTGTCCGTCCTCGTTTCGGTGCGGTAGCGTACCTCGACTTCCTCCGTAACGGTCAAGATATACTGTTTCTCAAAGAGCATTTCAAGGGTGCTTTGCGCTTCATCAAGGGTAAACACGCCCTCATGCAGCGCGGAAAGGATAGAGATTAGCACATAGGGGTCATGCTCGATCTCGTCTGCGTTCACCCGGTATTCGTCGTAGCCGGGGTATTCGCGCTCGATATTATTCAGCATATCCTGTAACTCTGCTTCCATATCGGTGTAAGCTGCTTCCGCGCCCGTAATATCCGCGTCCTCGGAAAGATAGGACGACGCAATCAAGCCGCTACCGCTGTTGCCGCCAAAGAGGGAGCAAGAGGACAAGCCGCCGAAAAGCAGCAGCACGATAAAGGCAATCCCGCCCACAAGCAAGCAGCCTTTCCAATGCCGGACGACAAAGAACGTCGCCCGTTTGGTTTCCTGCGCGGTTTTCTTCGCTGCCTTTGCGGTGGCTTCGGCGGTCTTTTTCACCTTGCCGCCCGCTTTCAGCGTCTTTGCATACTGCTTTTTAATGCGCTGCTTCTGCCAAAAACGGGAAATGGGGTTAGAGTGCGCAAGGGCGGGGTTATCGTGCAGCGCCTTTTGATAGAGGAAATCGGCGTTTGCCTTTACCGCCTTTCTCTCCGCTGCCGCCGCTGCCCGGTAGGGTTTCAGCTTGTGGCTGCGTATGCCGCGTTTTACCGTCCGCGCCGCCATGCCGCCCGCTTTCTCGCCCGCAAGTTCTACCCGGTGCCCGCTTTCCACACCGACGTTTTCTTTCTCTACCTCGTAGATTTTTCCATGTACGGTGCTGTTTAACTCCTGCGCCGGACGTGATAAGGGGTTATGCCGCAACTTGCCGTTTGGGGGCTTATCCGTCTTTTCAAAGGAAAGGCGCGTTTTTGCCCTGCCTTTCGCTTCGTTAAAAACGCGCTCTTTCTTGATTTTGGTATGCTTGGGGATAGCCGCCCGCGCCGCGTCTAAACGGTCTGCCGCCTTGTCCGACTTCCTAATTGCCTTTTGAAGTTCCGGCGTTGCCCGTTCCTCTGCGGAAAACTGCAAGCGGGAAGTATGGGTTTTAAGCTGCGCTGCGTCAAGGCTCTTTTTCTCCGCGCCCTTTTCTAAATGGCGGCTAACCTCTGTGCTGATACGTTGGGTCGCTTTTTCCGCTGCTCCCGCTGCGGGGGCTGAATAGTTTTCCTCCGGCGGTCTTTCGCTGATACTCGTCGTTTCGCCCGTCGTAAGGTTTTCCGCAATCGCCCCGTCGCGGGTCATTTTCTGCGTTACCTTGTCGGGGGCTTTTAATTCCTTGCTCAATGTTCATCACCTCCAATACGCTGTTTTGCAAGGGTGCAGTATTCGGGGTTGATCTCTATACCGATATAGCGGCGGGAAAGGCTTTTTGCCGCCGCTGCGGTCGTGCCGCTGCCTAAAAACGGGTCAAGCACAATCCCGCCGACAGGACAGCCCGCCAAAATGCACGTTTCCGCAAGTTTGGGCGGGAACGCTGCAAAATGCCCGCCGCGATAGGAAGTTGTGTTGATCTGCCAAACGTTGCGGCGGCTGCGGACGGGGGAAATCATTTCGTCGGTGTATGCGCCTTTCCTGCGGGGGCGGTTGATTTTCTGCGGCTGGTTTTGCCCCGGAACGGTAGCGGCATATTTGTTGCCTTTCCCAACTCCGCTTTTCAGCCGTACCGCCGTTGTGGGGGCTATCGGCTCGGCTACTGCCTGCCAATCGTAGTAATATTTCTTTGACTTGGTAAGCAGAAACACATATTCATAGCAGCGGGTCGGTCTGTCCCGCGTGCTTTCCGGCATGGCGTTTCCCTTGTGCCAAATGATAGAACTTCGCAAATACCAACCGTCGCCCCGCAAGGCAAGGGCTACAAGCCACGGAATACCGATTAGGTCTTTCGGCTTGCAGCCGGGGGCGCGGTGGTTTACCGCCACTTGCTGCCCGTTCCTGCCTTTGGGGTATTTCGGGTCTTGGTGGTCGGCTTTGCTGCCTGTGCCGCAATAAGTGTCCGCGATATTCAGCCAACAAGTACCCTCCGGCGTAAGCACCCGCTTTACCTCATGGAAAACCGCCGTAATGCGGGAAACATATTCCTCCGGCGTTGCTTCACGCCCGATCTGCCCGTCTGTGCCGTAATCGCGCAAAGCATAGTAGGGCGGGGACGTTACGCAACAATCCAAACAGTTATCCGGCAAGGTTTGAAGCACCTGCAAGCTGTCGCCGCAATAGATTTTATCCGTTTCTATCCTCATGCCGACACCTCGCCGGGCTTGGTCGTCATTACGCGGTAGAGCTCCGTATCTTTCGGAAAACGGTCAATAAAGGGCAAAATCACGTTGCCATAGAAGATAAGTCCCTCGCCCGCTTCGGAATGGGTTACATAGGTCATTTGCTGTTGTGAAATGTTAAGCTGCTTGGCAAGGATTTCCCGGTCGCCCTGGGCTTGGTTGAGCATATAGACAAAATCGCTGTTTTCAAAAACATTTGAAACTTCTCTGCTCGTCAAAAGGTCTTTGACGTTCTGCGTGATACCTGTCGGAATACCGCCCCACTTCCTAAAACGCTTCCAAATCTCGACGCTGTATGCTGCGGTCTGTTCCTCTTTCAAGAGTAAATGAAATTCGTCGATGTAATACCGCGTCGCCTTGCCCTCGCTGCGGTTTACCGTTACTCTGTTCCATACTTGGTCTTGGACGATAAGCATACCGACTTTTTTAAGCTGCGTACCGAGTTCCTTAATATCAAAGCAGACAAGGCGATTATGAATGTCAACGTTTGTCCTGTGGTTAAAAATGTTCAAGCTGCCGTTTACATAGAGTTCCAATGCCGCCGCGATACGCTGCGCTTCCTTTTCCGGCTGCTTCTTGATCTCGTCGTAGAGGTCGCCCAAAATCGGCATATTCTCCGGCTTCGGGTCGGCAAGGTAGTTGCGGTACACGCTGATAACAGCGCGGTCAATCAAGGTCTTTTCGACAGCTTCCAGCCCGTTTTTACCTCCCATAATCAACTCACAAAAGGAAAGGATAAAATCGCTCTTTAAGGCTATGGGCGTGTCGCCCTCGCTGTAATTGAGGTTAATATCCATAGGGTTAATGTACTGCGTGCTGTTCTGCGAAACCTTGATAACCTGTCCTTTCAAACGTCCGACAAGGGGGTAATATTCGGCTTCGGGGTCGCAAATGATAATGTCGTCGGACGTGATAAGAAAAGCGTTTGTGATTTCGCGTTTTGCAGAAAAACTTTTGCCGCTGCCCGGTGTGCCGAGTATCAAGCCGTTGGGATTTTTCAGCTTCTTTCGGTCGCACAAAATCATGTTGTTGGAAAGGGCGTTTAAGCCGTAATACAATGCTTCGCCGCTTTGGAACAGCTCTTGCACCGTAAAGGGAACGAAAACGGCGGTGCTGCTGGTCGTCAAGCCGCGCTGGATATGGATAAGGTTTTCCCCCAACGGGATAGAGGACATAAGCCCCTGTTCCTGCCGGTAGTCAAGGCGGGTCAAAATGCAGTTGTATTTCTGCGCGATTGCCGCCGCTCCAAATACTTCGTTATCCAATTTCTGCTTGGTATCTGCAAGGTTTAAGACAAGCAGCGTAAGCAGAAACATTCTTTCGTTGCGGCTCTGCAAATCGCGGAGTAGGTTTTTTGCTTCCCCGCCGTAGGTGGCAAGGTCGGACGGAATAATATCCATGTCGTAGCCGCTGCGGATTGCTTTTTTCTGTTCCTCGATTTTCATACGGTCAAGGTCGGTAATCTTGCGCTTAATCGTCTTGATTGCTTCGTTGTGGTCGATACTCTGAATGTGCAGATTGACGATAATCCCGTTTTCCGCGTCCATGAAGTCGGCAAGCATACGGTCGGAGAGTTCCGGCGCGACGATCTGCAAAAAGGAAACTGCGCCAAACTTGCCGCCCATTTGAAACATTCGCCCGTCGCCAAATCGGAAAGAGGACGGCGCGATAAAGTCTTTGACAGAAAGACCGCTTGCGGGTAGCCATTCCCACGCAAAGTTAAAGCGTTCCCCGTCCGGGTGGAAAATCCCATGCAGCACTTCAAGACGCTGTTTCCCGTCCAATACCCGCGCCGCCGCGCCGATCACCTTAAAATGGTTGAGGGTGTCCGTTTCAATGCGGGCAAGACGCGCCCGCGCCGATCTAATGTCCTTTGCTTCAACGGTAAAGGTGAGAAACTTGGTCTTGATAAGCCCGTTGTTTCCGCGTTCAAGCTGCGTCCTAAGCATTTCGGTGTATTCTGCTCTGATACTGTCGAAGTCATCATTCTGCGGCGCAATCGTGATACTGTTCTTGAAATCGTCCTTGTTCGCATGGCGGCTGATTAGGGAAAGCTGCACGCTGATAGAAGCGTCGAACGAGTTATACATATCGCAAAGGGCTTCAAAAATGGCGGTTTTGTCGTCCGGCTGCGCAAGCTGATAGTTGATGTCCTCAAACTCAATGCACTTGGAATACCGCCCGTTTGCAAGGCGGCAAATCCCGTCCTTATACATTCGCTCAAACGGTATGCTGTCCTGCGCCGTATGGGGCTTCCCGTCGCCCTTTGCCTGTCGGATAAGGGTATCTATCTGTTTTCTTTCCTGTCGGGAAAGTTTACGCTTTTCGTTTTGGGTGTTTTTCTTTTCCTTTGACAATCGCCCGTACCTCCTTATCTAATTGCTCTTGCCGCGCAAGGGCGGCATAAAAATTGTTGGTCTGATAAGGTCGCTCTTTGGGGCGAAGAAACTTCACTTCCACAAATTGCCGAATAATCACTTCCAGCGGTTGCCCGTTTTTCTCGTACATGGCAAGCAAAAACATAGGCAGCATGGCAAGCACCATGCACAATGCCGCTGTGGTTGTTCCAACGCTGTCTTTTACCAAAAAGAACAGCGGCAGTCCGATTGCTACCGCCGCGCTGAAACAAATTAGCTGTCGTTTCGTAAGGTTGAACATTACCTTGCTTTTGATTTTTGTTAAGTCCTTTGGGACGGTTACATACGCCATTTCAAACCTCCTTTCTGCCCGGAATGTAATCTTCAAAACGGGGGACAGCATAGAAAAGCCGTTTGTTATTTACCCACCGTTGCAAATGGCGGGTAACAGGCGGGGCGGTTGGACGCTCGTAAATCATCACATACGGGTCAAAGCCCATAGCCCGCAAGGTGTTCACGCGGTATAAATCCTGTTCGTGAGTGCTGCCGTAGTTGGTAAGAACATACACGCGCCGCTGGCGGCTGCTCTTAATGGCGGTCAAATCCAAAAAACGTTGGAAATACCCGGTTAAGTCCTCGTCGGGATTATCCCATGCAAAATGTACCGCTTTTATCCGTACCCGATTTAACAGGCTGACATTATCCCTGTTCACAAGGCGAATATCCAGCCCTTGCGAAAAATCCACCCATGCGCGGCTTCGTATAAGCTGCTCAATGAGATTTTCATGGTCGGGACAGGCAAGCAGATTAGCGTCCATGATTTTTATTTCCGGCTGCCATTTCCAAAACTCGGACAAATCCGCAACCTTAACACTTTCGCGTCCCTCTTTACTGCTGACAATGCAAAACCCGCAATTTCTCGGACAACCCCGGCTTAAAAAGCCGTAGGCAATCCCGAAAAACTGCGGGTAGATAGAATAATCCGGGTAACTGTGTTCCACTTCCGGCAGCAAGCGGTTTTTCGTGTCGTAGCCCGTACCGCCGAAAATAACTTGTTCCGCGTTGGTAACGGTTATCGTGTCTTTGGAATAGGTGTCCGTAAAGACGCGGCTTTTATATACAAGGTCGTACCGCCCCTTTGCGTTCCACCATTCCACCGTATGCCCCTTTGCTTTATGATACGCGGATAGCTTCATCAAGCAGAGGTTGGGGAAATTATGGCTGTCAACGTCGATTAAACCGATTTTCAAATCATAACTCACCCCCTTAATGTGCCGAAAAGACGCTCTTTGCAAGGCTTCCCGTTTTGAAAAGCGTAAAGCACAAGAGGACGGTATAGCCCATGCAAGCCCAGATCGCGCCGGAAATGTCGTCGGTCGCTGCGATTGTTTGTATCAACACCGCATAAATGCCGACACACACCAAGATCAGAAACGCCTGAAAACCAAGCGCAAGCAAAGATTTTAAGTAATTCTGTCCCATGCTGCCCCATTCGTGATTTACCATTGTTGCCATAGGGATAGGGGCAACGCTCGTTACAAGATATATTTCAATCATGCGCCCATACACCACAAGCATAATGCAGATTGACAGGGCTTTCATGGTAAGCCCTACAAAGAGGGATTGAAACCATAACCCCAAAAGACCGCCCACGCTCATAGCGTCGAGTTTTGCTTCAATGTCGGTAATGACGGTGGTAACGTCTATGCTTGTATCGGATATGATAACCCCCGCGCTCTGATTGACGACGCTCTGCGTAACGTCGAAAACTCCCATGACGATGTTCCAAGTGTTTGTTACCAGCAGCACCGCAACAAAGGTCTTAAAAATCCATTTGAAGAAAATCCAAGTGTCGAGATCGTGCAGATTGTTTTTTTCAATTACAAGCTGGATTAGTTCATAACACATGACAAAGGTAATGATAACGCCCGCAATCGGTACAATGACGTTTTCCGAAAGGCTGCGTATCATGTTGAATATGCCCGCGTTCCACCCGGCGGGGGTCGTGCCGACTTGTGTTGCGATTTCTCCAACCTCTGTATTTACGCTGTCAAACAAGCCGGAAAGGTTCGATAAAATCCCGTCTGTCAAAATGCCGCGAAACCAATCTTCAATCATCTGCCATATCAAAAGTTAATCCCTCCTTTCCCGCGCCCTCCCGTTTCCGAGAGGGCGCGGCGGGTGGTATTTGTTTTAGGCATTATCCAAAAAGTTGAGAAAGCAGGGGAACAAGGGTGCCGCCGATCAAAGCGACGCCGCCGCCCGCCATGAGCTGCTTCATGCCCTGGCTCTTTGCGCCCGGATTGTCGTTGCCGTAACCCTCCATGAGGTTAATGGCACCCCAAATGCCAAGACCTGCGCCAAGCGCGATAACCAAAGTCTGCAATACACCAACTGCGCTGTTGAAAAACTCCATATAAACCTCGCTTTCTGCCGCTGTGCGGCTCAAAAAAAGTTGTTGAAAATGAAAATGCCGCCGTTATTCCTCGGCGGCTGCGTCCTCGTCGGACAAATCTATTTCGTATATGTCAAAGGCTTCATCGGGCTTTACGATTGCCGGACGGGTAGACATATACCGTTCCACGTCAAAAGCGTTTCTTTTGTCGAAGTCGGAAAGGTATTTGTAGTTCGGGTGTTTCGTGATGTCGTATTTGTCGCTTAAAAAGGGACGCACACCGCGTAGCTGCAAAATACATTTCCCACCGTCCATAACTGCTATTTCGTCCTGTGTCATCAGCTCCTTTCCTAATTTTTGATAAGTAAGTCCATGAGAAACCTGCGTGCCGCGATTTTCGGAAGTATTGAAACTGTCGATTGTTTCCCGTCCCAAGTTATCCGAAATATCCTTTGCATTTTTCCCACGTCCTCCCAAAAACAAGGTGCTGTCGGCATTATCAAGTATGATTTCTGCCGCGTCCTTGTAAATGGCTTTTAGTTGGCTCTGCGATTGCAGAATGATAGAAGCGGACATTTCCCTGCTGCGAATGGTCGCAATTAACTTATCAAAGCGGGGTATCTGCCCGATGTTGGCAAATTCATCAAGCAAAAACCGGACATGAATAGGCAATTTGCCGTTGTATTCGTCGTCCGCTTTATCACAAAGCAAATTGAAAAGCTGCGATTGCAGAATAGCGATAACAAAATTAAAGGTGTCGTCGGTATCGCTCATTATGAGGAAAAGCGCGGTTTTCCTGTCGCCCAATGTATCAAGTTCCAATTCATCATAGGACATGAGTTCCCGGAGTTCCTCTATATCAAAAGGGGCAAGACGCGCACCGCAAGAAATAAGGATTGACTTTGCCGTTTTGCCCGCCGCCAATTTGTATTTTTTATATTGCTTCACCGCGAAATGGTCGGGGCTGCGTTCTTCTAAATCGGCAAAGAGCAGATCAACGGGGCTTTGGTATTCCTCGTCGTCCTCGCGTGCTTCGCTTGCATTGATAAGTTCAAGCAGCGTTGTAAAGCTCATTTCCTCGGCGGGGGCTTCATACCAAATGTAGCCGATCAACGCGCAATATAATAATCTCTCGGCTTTCACCCAAAAATCTTCCGCGCTTTTTTCTCCCTCGCCTTTGGTATTGACAATAAGGGTATTGACAACCTTTAACACGTCCTTTTCGCTGCGGATATAGACAAAGGGGTTATAGTGCATACTTTTCCGAAAGTTTATCGTGTTCAGTACCTTAATGCGGTAGCCTGCCCGTTGCAGCAGCTTTCCGCACTCGATTAGGACGGTGCCTTTTGGGTCGGTCAAGACGTAGGAAGAATGAAGCTGCATTAAATTAGGCTTTACGAAAAACCTTGTCTTGCCGCTGCCGCTGCCGCCGATCACCACGACGTTTTTATTTCTCGCATATTTCGGCTGCTTCGGGCGGCTGTTCATGGTAAGGCGTTCGGTCTGCGTCAAAATGATGTTGTTCTGAAAATCCGGGTCGATGTAGGGCTTTATATCTTCGGCGTTGCCCCAACGTGCGCTGCCGTATTCTGCGCCCTTGCGGTATTTCTTTGCGTTTTTCCCTTTGACATAGACAATCAGACGAATAACCACCGCGCCGACAATGCCGATAAGCAAATCCAACGGGTGAACGCTCGGCAAGGCATTTGAAAACGCTTCGGAAAATCCCTGTGTGATATTGAGTATCTTTTCGGAAATATCCGCGCCGGGGGCAAGCCGCGTCGCCTGTCCTACTTTATCAAAGAGATAGACAAAGAACACATAGGGGATATTCGGGATTATCAGCTTTTTGTAGTTTATCTGCTTCATATCTCGCGCCCCCTGTCTATTTTCTTTACCTTGTCGCGGGCGGCGTTAAGCTGCTTCGCCTTGTCCTTTGCTGCGGCAAGGGCTTTGCGGATAGAGGGCTTTTTATCCCTGTTCAGCTTCTTTGCGGAAAACTCTTGAAACGCTGCGATCATAACGTCCGCGTCCCTGCCTTTGAAAAACACAAGGTAACGGGTCTGTTCGCCCTTAACCTTTTTCAGCGAAAAATCTATGTTGTACTTCTTCGCGGTACTCTCAAAGGCTTTGATATTGCTGTCGGTGATCTCGATGTTGGAAACACCCGCATTTTGCTTCATAAGCTGCCGCATGGTCTGTTTCCCATGCGGGGCTTTGCTTTTCTGCTCCAAAAACTTCTTGATTGCTTTTTGCAACGCCTGTTCGGTAAGCCTTGCCGCGCCTTTTCCCACATTGACGGATAGGGCAATCGTTTTTTGGGTTACTTCCTCCTGCAAGGTATCAACTCCTTTCCCGGTAAACTGCGGCTATGCTCATTTGCTGCCGTAAAAGTCGTGATTGACAAGGGCGGTATAATAGCTGTCAATGGTACTCGGCGCGTTGAACAGTACCGCTTTCAAATACTGCTTGATATTGCGCACTTTGGTTGTGTTCTCCCTCATGCAATCCAAAACAAACTCAATATGGCTGCTGTTCAGCTTCAAAAACTTTGATTTCACTAATTCGGCGGGGTAGTCGTCCCCGGCAATACGGATTGTCTTTCGCGCTGTGCAGACGGTTTCCAGCATAAGGTCAACTATCTCATTTAGGCGGTCTGCGTCAATTTTGCAGTTTTGAATGAGATGGTCGTATTCGATATTGTCCTTGATAATCTCCCTGTAAATCTCTACTGCGCTATTGCTTTTCGCTTCCGTTCTTTTCCTTTCCGGCGGCGTAGCCGCTTCGCCCTGCTCAAAGGGCAAGGGGTTTAGGGAATGGAATGGAAAGGAATGGGTACTTGATAAATCCGTAATTGATTGTTCTTTACTTGATATATCTTTATTTAATTGCGTTGGATTTTCCAACGTAGGTTTTTCCTGCGTAGGTTTTTCCAACGTTGGATTATCCAATGTTGGATTTTCCAATGTAGGTAAATCCAATATAGGCGGCTGTCCGCCGCTGGTAGCTGCTTCCGGCTCTCGCGGCTGCGGCTGCTCGTATATGACGTAATCCGCGCCCCGCAAGCGTCCCTTTTCGTCGCGCTCCCGGCTGCGCACGATATATCCGGCTTTTTCGAGTTCCTTTACCGCTTCGCGGATTGCGTCGATCTTCTCCCGGTTGATATGGGATAAGCCCGCAAGGGTATAATCCCAATCCTCCGGCAAAGACAGCATTTGCGACAACAAGCCCTTTGCCTTTAAGGACAATTCTTTGTTGCGCAAGTGGTGGTTGCTCATAACGGTATATCCCGTATTTCGCTCCACTCTGAAAACTGCCATATTTCCTCACTTCCTCTCTTGGTCTGCGTGGACAATTAGAAAGCCGTTTTCGGCGGTTTTGGTATTGCAATATGCCCTTTGCCGTTTTCGCGTCTGCAAAGCCGCATGGCACAAGGGCTTTTGCCCGTCTATTTGTCCATGCTGGCGGGCGTTTTCCGCGTCCTCTTGCCGGGGCAATAGGGACACTCTTTGAAAACGCAAAACTCATATTTCCACCCGGGGCGGTAGAAACGGCAAGTGCCGCAATCTTCATCATCTCCGGCACAACCGGATTGATAGCGGTCAAATCCCGGCTTCTGCTGCATGAGCAGTTCAAACGCCCGCTGCTTGCCCTTTGTGAAATACATTCCGGCTGCGCCTCCTTTCCTGCGGGCATAAAAAAACGCCACAACTTCTTTGAAGCTGCGGCGGCATATCCTACCCACTTAAAAACGCCATATCAAGGCTTGTCCAACCTTGCTACGGCGTTTTAGGTGTAATCATAGGGGCTGTTTAATTGTCTTTAAGATAGTGGAAAGCCGCATGGTTACGGCAATTTCCGTGTTGTGCATATATTGACGGAGCAGTAGGCCCTGTTGGTCCAGGATTTCCTGGGTAACCTCTTGGTCCGGTTGGTCCAGTAGGCCCAATTGGACCAGTTGCACCCGTTGGGCAGTTTACAACAACAGGGGGACAGCAGCGGCATCCAGGACAACACATATTTCCATTAAACATATTTCCATTGATCATTTTTTCCACCTCTCTTCCCGATCTAATTTAATATATGCGTCAATTAACAATATGTCTGTGGAGATAACCCTGAATTCCTATTTTATATTAAAATATATAATTTTATTTAATAAACCTATTAATACAATCGAAGCATTTTATAATTTAAAACCACCTTGCATAATTGTTGTGAACCCCAAAGGTTGGACAACAACTGGAGGTGGTTATATAATAAAACATTCCTTATTTATTTAAAACTTCAGCCTTACATGTTGAGATAAATGTCGGATCACTATTATCTGGTCCAACAACAACTAACATACCAAATTCATTTTTTATGACCGTTCCTTGTCCAACTGTTTGTCCCCCGGCTTTTATAAGAACTCCACTTGTTCCTACAGGTAAATAAGTTCGAATCGCAGCTTGGCAGTCAGCGCCACACCCTTCTGGTGCTGGTACCGGTTCAGGAAGATAAGTAATTGAATCATTATAATTACTGCTCGTTATTCTAATAGATGCAATTCTGCAAATAGAAACCGCTTCTTGCAATTCCCCCTGATTATTAGCTAACTGAAATAATCCGTAATTAGGGTCATAAAGCACTGAATTTGGTCGCCCACTTACATTGTCTCCACTTTCCATAGCAACAATGACATTATCCGTTGGATAGAGCTGTATAATTTGTTGTAAAACATTGATCATCTGTTGTACACATAAACATGCTGTATTGTCACCACCAGTTGGGCCTGTAGGTCCTGTCGGACCTGTATTTCCTGTTACTCCAGTTGATCCGGTTGCACCTGTCGGACCCGTATTTCCCGTTACACCTGTAGCCCCTGTATTTCCTGTTACACCTGTTGCCCCAGTTGACCCGGTTGCACCTGTAGCACCTGTGTTTCCTGTTGCTCCGGTTGGTCCAGTTGGACCTGTAGGTCCGGTGGGACCAGTCGGTGCTTCTGGACAATTAACAATAACTGGCGGACAACAGCGACATCCTGGACAGCACATATTTCCATTAAACATATTTCCATTATTCATCTTTTCACCTCCAAACCTATTAACATACTATATGCAACGAATTTTTTATTACCTGAGTATATATCCAATATAATGAATGAAGTAACTATATTTGAACTATTAACATGCTTCATCTATATTGTCCTACATTATAAAAAATTAACTTTTCTTGTTTCTATAATCAAGAAGTCCTCCTCAATTTAAAAATCACCATAGTTAAAGTTCCTTCAGATACTGTTACCGGACTATTAAACGTAAGATTGAATACAGTTTCTACAGGTACGTTTATAATAAACGATACTGCTCCAAAAGCACTTGCTCTTCCAGAGCCATTCGTTAAAAAATAGATTCCATATTCAATATGAGGATTAGCATTATAAAACGGTGTAATTTGAATATAACCAGCTTCTGCCAGTAATCCGGAAACCTCATAGAAAATAGAATAAAATCCTGGTTGAAGAGTGATTCGGGTTGGATCTGTCAATACAATATTGCCTGTTGTATCTGCCACTCCAATTCCCATTGGAATTAAGGTAGCATTTGTAAATGTTGCGCCAAAATTTATAAAGGATGCGAATATATCATCTTCAGTGGGGCCCGTTGGACCTGTTGATCCGGTAGGCCCAGTATTTCCAGTTGGTCCTGTAATCCCGATTGGACCTTGTTCCCCCGTCGCTCCTGTAATTCCTGTTGCCCCAGTTGGTCCAGTATTTCCAGTTGGTCCTGTAATCCCAATTGGACCTTGTTCACCCGTAGCTCCTGTGTTTCCTGTTGGGCCTGTAATTCCTGTTGCCCCAGTTGGTCCAGTATTTCCAGTTGGTCCTGTAATCCCGATTGGTCCCTGTTCCCCCGTTGCTCCTGTATTTCCTGTTGCGCCAGTTGCCCCCACAGCACCGGTCGCACCTGTTGGGCCTGTAATTCCTGTTGCCCCGGTCGGTCCTGTGTTTCCAGTTGGTCCTGTAATCCCAATTGGACCTTGTTCTCCTGTGACCCCTGTATTTCCTGTTGCTCCAGTCGGTCCTGTACTTCCAGTTGGTCCTGTAATCCCAATTGGACCCTGTTCACCTATAGCCCCTGTATTTCCTGTCGCCCCGGTCGGTCCTGTGTTTCCAGTTGGTCCGGTAATTCCGATTGGACCTTGTTCACCTGTGGCCCCTGTATTTCCTGTTGCCCCAGTCGGTCCGGTATTCCCAGTTGGTCCAGTAATTCCGATTGGTCCTTGTTCACCTGTAGCCCCTGTATTTCCTGTTGCTCCAGTCGGTCCTGTAATCCCAATTGGACCCTGTTCACCCGTAGCTCCTGTATTTCCTGTCGCCCCAGTCGGTCCTGTATTCCCAGTTGGTCCAGTAATTCCAATTGGACCCTGTTCACCCGTAGCCCCTGTATTTCCTGTAGCACCAGTTGGACCCGTAATTCCCTCTGGACAATTAACAATAATTGGCGGGCAATTAGGAACACAACCCCAATATTGCTCATATCTGTTATTCATTATTTCACCTCCTTTAATTGGTCTAATATAAGATACGCGTTTAAAATAAAGAGGTATGTGTTATCTTCATAAATACGATTATCTTTAATACAAAAAGACCCAATCATTTGTCGAAACAAACAATTGGAATCCGTTATTCCTTATTTTTTAATCTACGTTCAAAGTAGCGTTTATTTTGTAAATATGCGGGACTATCCGGTTTTGCTTGTCCAGCCAATTCATTATAGAAATTAGCTGTTTCATAATCCCCTAACGTATCATAGCACAGACATATTTGAATACTAGGAATATAATCATAGCAATCCGGTAATATAAAAGCACCTGAAGTATCATCACGTTTACAAGACATTGCTACCGCATACCAATAAATTGCCTGTTCATAAGAGCGCATCTCAAAAAAATACTTTCCTAAATCACAGCAAACCTCTGCTCTTGGAAGATCATAGCGCATACTGTTCAGCAGCCATGTAATAGCTTCTTGCATATTCCCCAGCTGATGGTAACAATAACCAAGAAATTGACAAGCCGAAATATTGTTTTCAACCCATCCTTTTTTAGTGTTTAAGAAATGCTTAAATTCCATAATTGCTTCATCATACTGTCGATGGTAGTACAATTCTCTGGCATAATAGAAAATTTCTCTTGGTGTAAAAACAGCACCCTCCTTTAACTTACTTCTAAATATTTGAAGATTTCGTTTAGGATTGGACTGCTTTATCTTTTTATGACTGATTGCTACATCACTATAGATGATCTTCCCCCTAGGTGAAATGGCTTCATGTACAAAACCACCCCAACGAAAATTATCCATTCTTCTTAAAAGACGTTCTCGATAGTAGGTAAAAGTCGGCTTTCCATCATTATCAAAACCAGTATTATATCTCATCATTACTACGGAGACATCTCCCGACAAAGTTTCTTTCAACTCCAGTAATCCTTCCCTATCTTTATCCAAAATCACATCATCTGCATCAAGCCACATACAATAATCTTTAGTAGCCTTAGAAAAAGAATAATTTCTAGCTTTAGAAAAATCATTACACCATACAAAATCATAAATTTTATCTGTATATTTCTCAGCAATTTGTTTAGTATGGTCTGTTGATCCTGTATCAACAATGATAATCTCATCCGCAATACCTTGAATTGAACTTAATGCGCGATCCAATACATCTTCTTCATTCTTTACAATCATGCATACACTTATTGTTGTCATTTTATTCACCCATATAACATATGCACTTATCGGTAAAAGTGAAACTATTTATCAATGAATTATTATATAAATCACTATGTCTTAAACCTATGAGCTTATCATTTTTTAATATAAAAAGACCTTGTAAAACAAGATCTTATGCTATGTATGTCACTGATTATTATTCAATCCTTTAGCAAAACGAATCAGCTTATTATACAAATAAACATCATGATTATCGAAGTATTCACTCGTAAACTTATCAATAGATAACCATTCCACACCACTATTTTCACCTGGACAAATAGATAAGGATTCACTTTCTTCACAAATCAATATATATGCCACAGATAAATGCAGATGTGCATTGACATATTTACCCCGTCTAGTATGACTGAATACTGGTAAAATATCCACTGAAGCAATTCTATCCGTAAGGGGAATAATGTGCTGTACTCCAGTTTCCTCTCTTGCTTCTTTAATCGCTACACCTAATAGATCGTCATCCCCATCTGCATGACCGCCTGTCCACGCCCAGGCATTTCTGATATTATGATGAATCAGTAATACTTTATCTAAAGCCGGATTCATAATAAAGCCTGAACTGGTAAAATGAGCTATCTCATTATCACGCAAAAGAACATTATCCTGATACGCTTCAACATAATTCAGCATAATACGCTGATCTGCTTCCTCTTGTTCATTGCTTGGCTTGAAGTTTTTAATTAAATCTATATAATTCATTTTTATTTACTCCCTTAAATAGTGAAAGATCTATAGCAGTTCCTTTAACCTTATTTATTAAAAACTGATAGGCTGACATAAGAGGCTCACTATTTCCTGCTTGAGATGTCTTATTGACATATACCTTTCCGTCGTTATAGCAAACATACTGTCCATCTAAAACAAATTCAAAATAGTATAATTGCCTGTTTTTAATTTCAATAACAAATGTATTCGGATCAACCTCTTCAATCAGTTCGGCATCTTTTAAAATATCCTCTTTTTTCATATCAACCAAATCCTGCAGAGACTGTCCAGTATCCGTCGCTGTTTTTCTTAGGTCGGCAATCTTTGTTTCCGTACTGATCAAGACTACTTTTCCTTGAGCAATCAATTCTTCTTCTCCTGCATCTTTAACAAACCAGCTTAAATTAGGTGCTACAGCCGCAGCTAAGATAACAATGATTGCAATCACAACAATCAATTCAATTAAAGAAAATCCATCTTTATTTTTATAAAAACTGATTAAATTCATTAAGATCTTTAACAACCTTCTGAGCATCTTGGATTAATACTTTTCTTTCCCTTACTAACTGTGCCAAAGAGAAATTTAAGGATTGCATCCCTGCGCTTTTACCTGTTTGTATAACTGAATCAATTTGATGGATTTCTTTTTTACGAATAAGATTTTTTATTGCGTCTGTTCCAATCATGATCTCAAATCCGGCAATTCGTCCGGTACCATCCGCTTTTGGCAACAATGTCTGTGTAATGACGGCATTGATTACTCCGGATAGCTGCATACGAATCTGTTCCTGCTTCTCTGATGGAAAAACATCAATAATACGATCGATCGTTTTAGCTGCACCAATCGTGTGTAATGTTGAAAATACCAAGTGTCCGGTTTCAGCTAATGTAATTGCTGCACTCATCGTTTCATAGTCACGCATTTCTCCTACCAGTATTACATCCGGATCTTCACGCATTGCAGAACGAAGTGCCTCATCAAAACCACTCACATCTGCCCCAATCTCTCTTTGATGAATTAATGCCTGTTTTTGCTTGTATACATACTCTACTGGATCCTCAACTGTCAGAATATGGCAGCTGCGATGCTCATTAATATAATCGATAATTGCCGCCAAAGAAGTCGATTTACCACTCCCTGTTGGACCAGTAATCAATACCAATCCATTAGGCGCCATTGCCAATTCTTTTAAAACAGGTGGAAGATTTAACTGTTCAATAGATAGAATTTCCTCGTTAATCACACGTATCGCTGCACATACTTTGTATTGTTGGCGAAATATATTAACACGGTATCGCATATTCTGATCATCAACATAGACAAAGTCTAAATCTCTTCGGTGCTGAAAAGCCTCAATTAAATATTCAGGTATGATCGACTCTATCATTATACTTGATAATGATGCATCGATAGGTTCAAAATAGTCAAACAGACTGCCATCTTTTCTAAGCTTAATGTTTTCTCCTTCACTGATATGAACATCAGAGCATTTCTGCTGTCGTGCATAGGCTAAAATCTCATTTATTTTACTCATTATAGTTCTTCCTCCCTTTTATAGGTAGACAACAACTTTCTGCAACTCCTCAACTGTCGTTTGCCCAGCTTTTACTAAGTCTAATGCGCCATCACCTAACGATACAAGATGCTGACTTTCTTTTATATAAGCATAGATATCATCTATATCTGCATGTGCAGAAATCATTTTACGAACCTGACTGTCAATAATAATAATTTCATGTATCGCCATACGTCCTTTATATCCTGTATTATTACAGTTTGGACACCCCTTGCCACGATACACATAATCAATATCTTCTCCTACTGCCACTTTATCTGCGGCACTGGCTAAAACTTTTTCCTTACAATGCGGACAGATTGTACGAACTAAACGCTGCGCAACAACCCCTACTAAAGAGTTTGCTACCATGTACGGTTCTACTCCCATATCCTCTAAACGCACAATAGCACTGACGGCGTCATTAGTATGCAGTGTAGAAAATACTAAATGCCCGGTAATCGAAGCTCTGACTGAAATCGCTGCTGTCTCTGCATCACGTGTTTCTCCAACCATGATTACATCCGGATCCTGTCTTAATAAAGCTCTCAATCCACTTTCAAAAGTTAAGCCTGCCATATTATTGACCTGCATCTGATTAACACGGTCGATACGTTTTTCAACCGGATCTTCAATAGTAGAGATATTAATTTGGCGCTTTGATAATTCCTCTAAAATCATATAAAGGGTTGTCGTTTTCCCACTCCCGGTCGGTCCCGTCACATAGATAATCCCATGAGGCATATTAATCATTTTACATATTTTCTTATAATTTTCAGGTGTCATTCCAAATGTATTCTGCTGCACGATTCTAGCATTCGTATTAAGGAAACGCAATACTACCTTTTCACCAAATATTGTAGGAATAACAGAGACACGGGCATTAATTTCTATCCCATCAATAACTCCCACAAAATGTCCATCCTGCGGTACTCTTTTTTCCGCAATATCCAGATTAGATAAAATTTTGATACGAACCACTAATGAATCTAATAAGCTTTTATTTAATTTCAAGAAATCAACGATCATCCCATCAATACGCATACGGACCAAAATTTCATCTTCAAACGGTTCAATATGAATATCACTGGCATTATTTGTATACCCGCGACTGACCAATGAATTGAACAGTTTTACAACCGGTGTATCATCTTCATTGGCATCAAATAAATCTAAAATATCATCATTCACCTTTTGTACATTACTATTTACCTGACTAGCTACTTTTCGTGTTTCTAGTTCCTGATAGTAATAATGAATTGCATTATTTACTTCATTCTTTGTCGCAAGTGCCACTTTAATATTCATACCAGTTACTAACCGTACATCCTCTATTCCATAGAAGTTCAACGGATCATTAGTAACCACCATTAAATTTCCTGTCTCATCTAAACCATAAGCAAAGATATTGTATTTCTTTGCAACCGGCTCCGGTATCTTTTCCACAGCTTCCATATTGACATCAATTGTTCCTAAAGGAATAATCGGTTCAGCCAATTTATCAGATAAAGCTTGTAATGTTTGTTCTTCAGTGATAAAACCTAAACGAACAAGATGTTCTCCTAAACGCATCGAACGATCTTCTTTCTGAGCATTCAAGGCAATATTTAATTGTTCATCATCAATATAGCCATATTCTTTTAATACTTCCCCGATAGGTATATTCTTCATAACCGATTCTCCTTTATTTTAATTTCCAATGCTTTTCCAATAGTGCTGTAAATTATTAATGTCTTTTATCGGATCTGTTTTATCTTTGATTTTTTGCTGTGCCTTAATATAAAAAGCCCCACCGCTATAATAATATACTACATCTTCTTTTTCATACCCGCTTAGATCATCAAATCGAATCTGCAAATGTTTCCATTCATATTTATCACTGTCTTGTGGATTTTCTTTTGTACTTCCAGTCACGCAGATATAGTAATCTGCCAGATCATCATCTCCATTATAGCCATTCGCATAAATTTTAACGATATCATCTTTCTGATAGCTTTCATCTTTATTATATTCTTTGATATTGACTGCCCCATCTAATTCATTACGCACCGTTTGAATTTTAATCTGATAAGAATTTGTATATACTGTGCCTTTGAGAATATCCTCCACTGTTTTATCCGCTGTATCTTTTAAAAGTTCCCAATGACCACTGTTTGGGTCTGTTGGTACTGGATTATAGCCTGTTTGAATAATATCGGCTTTACAGCGATAATAGTTATCCTCGAAAATAACAATATCTCCTCTTTGATATCCGCTTTTAGTATCAAAATAGGCATCTATTTTTTTCCAAGTACAAGACTGCTGATCAGGCGGCTGGGTAGTTGAAGAATACTCTACCATACAATACCACCAATACCCATTATAAAATGCCATATCCCCGCGGCGATATAAATGATTATCTATCCATAATTGAGTATTGTTATAATTGTTCAAGAAGGCAATTTGATCAGCCACAGTTCCAGTAGCTTTTATTGGCTTTTCATCAACAATGGTCTGTGTCGCTTTTCTTATATAATAAATACGTACGTTTTGATTCGACAGTGCATACGTACCATTTAATCCGTCAAAAGGCAGATAAGAACTATCTTTATCAGAACGCAATGTCAAATTTGAAAATTTTAATGTATTAAGAACGCCGTATTCCTCTTTTTCATTTTTCACAAAGGAATACTGTATATCAAATTGATCACTATTCACAAAATCAGATAAAGTCATTTCTAATCGATTTCCATAATAAAAGGGCGTTGAAAATACTTTATACTCATTCATCACATTTCCGGCATCATCATTTTGAACCAAAGCTCCATCAACTATATCCAAATAACTCCAATTATCCCCCTCCGGTTTAGTGTGCGTAATGCGAATATCACTCGCATATTCGAGTTCCTCATTGACATAACGACTGATCTCATCTAATGCTCGCTTACTGACATCTTCCTGAGTTGAATCTCCAAACAAATCAAAAGAGGAAAGAATGATTGATCCGGCAAGTGCCATGACGATCGAAACGATCAATAATACCACTACGATTTCAACTAAAGTAAATCCTTTATGATCTAATTTTCGCTTCATTCATTCTCCCCTCCTCATTTTATTTAATTTTAGCCCATTTAGTTGGGTTTAAGAATTCTAAGTATAATTCACTTGCGTCCACTTTAAGATAAGCGGCTAAATTAATATATGAATCTTTATCCATATTCCCGGAAGGGAATCTTCGATAATACCATGCTTTTTCCTCTTGATTATAGATCAGCGAAGTACGCCACTGATACGTATTCGCATTACTATAAGATGGTGCTGCATAATAAATGACATATTCTGCCATTTCTTCAGAAGTGATTTCTCCATTTTTAGCCCTGATTTTTGCACATAATGCATCAGGATTGGCAATATAGGCATGAATATAATATTGCTTATCACCTAAACGCATATTGGCTTCATGGGAAGTAGCGATCGGCGGCTTATGGTCATTATCAAAAATAGTGTTGCATCGATCAACGACTTCTTTTTCTAAAGTTGGATAATAGGCATTATCCTGATATTTTAAATAATACACGATATTCAATAAATCGTTACTATAAGAACCATAATAATTATCTGTGATTGGATCAACACCTTTATCAGCCAGTAATTGATTATAATAATTTATTCGATCCTTTTGTGTAGCCAGCATTGCCTGCTGAATCAATAATTCTGTCCATTCTTTAATAACAGAGTCTATGTTACTCTTTTCTTCCACTTCTCCGTAACTGATCTTCTTCAAGCTCAATGTTCCTACTGTGTCCACTTCGCTTGAGGCAGTGACCAATGTTGCCTCGACTTCAATTTCTTTTCCATTTGCACGGATCACAATGGCTGTATCATTTTGAACCAACTGTGTTCCATTATCCTCTTTTCCATTGAGAGCAGACAACTGGTCGTTAACATTTTGCGTATACACCTTTGAATCAATCATCATTTTAGCGACTGTTGTAAAACCAGAATAGAGAATAGCCGCTCCAATTGAAATAATGGCTGTCGCAATGACCACTTCAATTAAAGTCATCCCTCTCTTATTTAACATACTCTTCACCACCATAATAATCTAATTTCCAGTTTCCGCCATCATCATAGAGATAAGCAGACATTGAGGCAGTTTGATTATTGTATTTTGTACTTACTCCTACCACCAAATAGGTAACTGTTTCATCTTCCGGACTTGTTTTAAGAGTAATATATGCCTCTTCCACTGTTCCCATGTTTTCAGGCAAGGTAATATCTAAAATGAGACTGTCATCCGTTTTTTCCGGTATCAAGGTCTTATCATAATCTCCAGTTTCTAAAGCATAAACAACACTATCTATCGCTGATCGTGCTGATAATTCTGCCTGAGTACGACTGGCATTTTTAATGGAGGTATTGTAGTTCTTTTGAACAATCATCAGTCCGGCAGCAATGATGATAGTAATCACCATGATTACGACTATTGCCCAAACTAATGCAGAGCCACGTTCATTTTTCTTCATTGCTGCCACCCGCTTTCTTTTTATATTAAATATAAGATAAATGTTAAAGTGAATTCATATTGTCCCTCGACTGTCGTGCTTGGAGTAGCCACCATAGTCGTCAGCTGCATCCCTTTGTCAGAATTCATATCCTCAATATAGGAATATACATTTCCCGGTAATCCGCGCACACGCTGTGTCACTTCATAGCACGGCATAACTTTAGAAGCAAGCATTTCCTCCACTGTCAGCTCTTCCGTTTTCGTTTCGGTTTTATCTTCTTCCTTTTCTTGTTCACCAAACGGTTTAATGGGGTCCGTAACCGCAAACTTAATTGATAAATCTAAAGGCAGCAATGCATAGTTCACCGTTTTTTTAGTATAAAGATCATCCACATCTTCACTGTTAAAGGTAGTTTTATAAAAACGCTCACTCAATTCAGCATATTTATTAGCTGCATTCACCATATCTTCATCTAAAGTACTATAATCCATCTGACTGCTCTCTAAGGTTTGATAAGTTCCTTTAAGTGTATCATACTCACTTTTAAGAAATCTCTGTTTGGTTAATGAAGGCTGGATCAAAAGCAGCCATCCGCCAACACAAATCAATAACAACAACAAGATGTATAGAAGCTTTTTTTCTCTATGGGTTAATGTTTTCATCCTAATTTGCCTCCAATACACAGGTGATTTTCATATTATACTTTAATTCTACAGTTTCTTTTTCTGTCGTTACCGTCGTCATTTCATTTCCGGTATATCCTTCATGACTAACAGAATTAAAGTAATGCAGTGATTTCAATGTTCTGACAACATTTTCACCTTTAGATACATCCGTCGTTTCAATATAAATATCAATAGTTGCCGTTTCATAGTTATACACCAATGTTTTAATTATACTGTTTGATGAACAAGCCGAATCAATAGCAACTAAAAGATATTTATCTAAAGTCGGGTAACTATCCAAATTCGCTGTTATCTCTTCTAAATTTTTATTGTTTTTATCAATCTGTATATAGACGTTATATTCCTCTTCACGATTAGTGACTGCCATTTTTGTCTGTAAATCGGTAATATTGTTTTGCATATCCAAGACATTCTGCTGTTTTTTATGTATATCTAAATTTAAATAAACAAATCCGCCAACAAACACAACAATAATACAAACAATAGGAATAATCCGTTTGATTACTGCACGATTTTTACTATAGAAAGATTCTTTATAATTATAGGGGACTAATAAGTCTATATCTTTATTGCTGTTAAACATCTTATTTCCCCTTCCTTCTAACCATTGTACCTAACGGATAGGCATATTGATAATAATCGATCTTCGCTCCATTTACACTGGAAAAACATTGTGAGGGCATCAGATAGTCTACATCGACATCTAAACTATCCCCGATCGTTTCAAAAGTCATCTCTTCATTTCCAATCGTATCCCCGCATAAATAGACATTTTCGATCTTTTCATCTTTGCCGCCCCCGCGTCTGAACTGGATCAGCTGAGAAAGACTGTTTGTTAACTCCAAGATAAAAGCCTGACTTCCTTGTTCAGCTAATAGCCTTGATTTATGAGAAAATACATAATGTCCTTGATTAAACATATAGCTCGTTAGATCATTGCCATCAATCGTCATAATAATATAAGACTTTTCGTTTAATTCCGGGATTATACTAGTCAATTTGATAATAGCGTTTGTCCCTACATCGACACTTTGAAGTTCAATGTTAACACTGTTAAATAAAGTGACATACGTCTCAAGAAACTCTCTTTCTACTCCAACACATAGAACTTCCACACCGCTTTGATCTTCTAATTTGCTCCTTAAAATACTGTAGTCATATAAGAACGCCTCTTGTGTATCATTAATATCTCTTAATTCATCCGCAATTAATTGACGCATCTCTTGTTCTCTTGCTTTAGGCAGGATTGATATTTTCTTTAATATCTTCCCTGTACACAAGACCAGTCTTGCCTTATTTATTCCTAAGCCTTTTGTCTGTGCCAAAACATGGCGGACACTATCTTCATTTAAAATAGTTCCATCAATAATAACCCCTTCATCAAAAGGATAAACACGGCATTGATTTATTTTTAAAGTCTGTCGTTCGTAAGTTCCTTGTACCACCTGAATCCCACGATTCGATAAATACATAATAGTTTCCATAGATTATCCTCCTACAATTTTCCAGCATTTTGATAGATGGAATAGATTGGCAAAATGACCGCTAAAACAACAACTAAGATAATAAGCGCTAAAACAATGATCATCAAAGGTTCCATGATGGCGACTAGCTGTGTAGAGGCGACTTCCGCTTCATAATCAAAGTCATCTGCCAATGAAGTCAGAATATCCCCCAGACGTCCACTTTCTTCTCCAACATAGATACTGCTTGTCAATTTCGGGTCAAACCCGTCGATTTCACTGATTGAATTAGATAATGATGTCCCGTTTCTGACACTTCGTATGACGTGATCAAATTGACTTTCTAAATATTTATTGCCAATCGTTGAACGGGTAATCATTAACGCTGTCACAATACCGATCCCACTGCTGTATAATGAACACAATGTTCTTGCAAAACGGGCTGTATAAATAATACTTAACAGTTTTCCAAACTTCTTAATCTTTAATTTCTTTCGATCCACCCATAAACGCACACTGCTCACCTGCATTAATGAACTTAAAAGTATCAAAAGAACTAAAAAACCAATTAAAAGATAGAGCCAGTTACTCACAAAGCCTTTTGCCATTCCCATTATAAGTGTCGTAATGAATGGAACATCTACCCCTTCAAATAAATCAAAGAATTTAGGCAGTACCCCAACAAAAATGACAATCAATATTAAGATGGTGACGATGACCAAAACAATGGGATAAATCATAGCGCTTTGTACTTTTTTATTCAATCGATGATCTTTTTCGTACTGTTTTGCCATTGTCAAAGCTACTTGTGCCATCTGTCCGCTTGTTTCACCTGAACGGTACATCTGAATCATCAAAGACGGAAAAGCTTTCCCTTGCATTTCCATCGCTGAAGATAATGTTTCACCACGCTGCAGCTGAATGTAAATATCATTATAGATATGCTTTAATTTCTCTTTCGTTTCTCTTTTAATCATAATACTAAAAATATTGATCAAACTTAATCCAGATGACAGCATCGTTCCAATATCACGAGAAAAGGAAGAAAGTTCATTTAGTTTCATTTTATATTCACCGGCACTATCGCTGACTGCTTCTTTGCAGTCAATAAGATAGAGATTATCCTGACGCAGTTTTCTTGCCAGCTCTTCACGACTTTGAGCTTCCATCTCACCGCTTGTTTTTTTAGAAGCCAAATTTCGCGCTGTATATTTATATGTAGCCATACCACACCCTCTTCCTATAAATGAAATAGTGATAAATACAAGCGAATCACATCATTTCCATATAATAAAGCCAAATAAATCCCTATGCTAAGATATGGTCCAAAGGCTATATGATCTTTTCTTGAATTCTTCTTTGTCATTAATAAATACGTTGCATATACGCCGGCTATAAGAATCCCAATAAACGCCGCTAATAAATTATTTGCCCAGCCTAATAAAAATCCACTTGCCGCCATTAACTTAATATCGCCGCCACCAAAACTATCCGGTATCATCAATGTCATTGCCAGCATAATTCCACTCACACTGACCATCCCAATTACTCGCGTAAGTAAATCTAATTCCGGACAAATAAAATAGTGTAACACTGCCAAAGCAGAAAGAGAGATAACTAATCCATTCGGAATGGTCATCGTATCAAAATCAATCATCGTAATTGCAAGTAAAATCATAAATACTAAAAATGATAAAGGCGTCATCCAAGATACGCCAAAACGATAAAAACAAAATAACATCATCAGCCCGCCAAGACATTCTATTAAAAATGATCGCAAGCCTATTTTTTGTTTGCAGTAACGACATTTTCCTCTTAATAGGATATAACTGATGACCGGTATCAGATCATAAGCTTTAATCGGATGCTGACAAGCATCACAGTGGCTTCGATCACTTACAATTGATTTTCCTTGTGGCACTCGGTCAATCACTACATTGATAAAACTTGCCACACAACTCCCAACTAAAAACAAATAAACTCCGATAATAACTAACGCTCCGGACATGGTTTCCTCCTACAATGCACTTATTATTTATTATAGCATTTTCCACTATAATTTGTATAGTTCGACCTTTGTCAAATCGTGTCAAATTTATCTCATTTATTCTATAAAGAAAAATTATCGAGAATATTTATCCCCGATAATTATGCTTAGATTTGTTATGCTCCAGTTTTTGTTTTTTCTACTGTAATTTCCTTATTAGGTTCAATTGTAGCAGTAATTAATTTAGAGTCTCCGCTTATAAAAGTGATTGTATATTTACCATCGCCAGCTTTCTTAATATCTTTTACCTCAATACTGTCGCCTCCAGTTGCTGTATCTTTAATCTTATCATTAGCAGTTGTTACAACATCACTATAGTTGGCAAGTGGCGTACCTTTTGCAGTAGCCTTTGCTTCTTCTGCCTGCACAACTAAATAGATTGAACGAGCTTCTGATACATAACGTGCATCATTCGCATCTTCAATATATCCTGTTACAACAGGAACTGTGATAGCAGCTAAGATCGCGATAATCACAAGCACAACTACTAATTCAATTAAAGTAAATCCTTTTTTATTTTTCTTCAATTGTTTAATCTTATTTAACATCTTTTATCTCCTCCATACGTTGATTTAACGTCCCTCTATAAATAGTATACATAAAACCAATAAAAAAGAAATAGTTTTGACCAAAAATCACAGAAAATTACCTGAAAATGTTGCATTAATCAGCATAATTCTACTAGGATAAATCAATATTAAAGATATTTCTTATCTTCGTTTCTAATAAACATATTAAATACTCGAATAACTACTTATTTTGTTATGTTTATAGTATAATCTTATTAACAAAATCTCAAGGAGTGTGATCAATAAAATGGATTATAAAAAGATAGATAAATTGATAATGAAATATCTGATTATCATTGTCTTATTGATATTAGCGGTAACCAATATGAACTTTATTATAAAATCAATTAGTTTAGTATTTGCCGCCTTTGCAAATATAATTTTAGCGGCGATGATTGCCTATGTCATCAATATTATTATGAGCCGGATTGAAAAGCTAATTGTGAAAACAGATCAGCCTTTTCTTATTAAAAGAAAACGAATCTTTGGAGTGGTTCTGTCATTAGTCACAATAGCGTTGATTTTTTACCTGTTGATTAATCTTATCGTTCCGGAATTTTTAAAGGCAGTGACCGTTCTCATCGAAACCATTCCTACATATGCTGAACAGCTACGAGTATTTTTAATTGATGCTTTCGAGAATATGCCGGATATATCTCAGTATCTAAACAATCTTCAACTCAACTGGAAAGGTATTGTGGATAACTTCCTAGCGATTGCCGGGAATGGCTTAGGCAGTGTTCTAGGTACAACGTTTAATATTGTGAGTTCCATTATGGGCAGTCTCTTCAATTTGCTGCTGATTATCGTTTTTGCGATTTACTTACTAATCGATAAAGATCGCTTTATCCATCTTTACTATCGTCTTACCGCTCTATACTTGAATGATGATCAACGCAAAAAGATCGGCGTTGTATTAAAAGTGACACATCAATCCTTCAGCTCCTTTATTGGCGGGCAGTGCATCGAAGCCGCTATTCTCGGTTCCTTATGTGCATTAGGAATGATGATTCTGCAAATGCCTTATGCGATTATGATCGGGACACTCGTAGGTACGATTAATATCATTCCGATTATCGGTGCTTACATCGGCGGCGCGATTGGGGTATTTATGGTATTTACCGTCAGTCCGATGCAGGCTTTAGCCTTTTTGGTTTATCTCATTATCTTACAGCAGTTTGAAAGTAATGTCATTTATCCTCGTGTAGTAGGAAATTCAGTGGGCTTACCGGGTATTTACGTTTTAGCTTCGGTTATCGTATTTGGTGCTGTTGCCGGAATACCGGGAATGTTTTTAGGAATTCCAACAGTAGCCAGTCTCTACAAATTATTAAGAATGCATATAATAAAAAAAGAAAATGCACTAAAACAAACAAAGGAAGTAAAAGCGAATACAGAATAAGGGAACACTCGTTCCCTTTTAATTATGGTTTAATATAGGCAAATCCATCATTTTGCTTAATAACCAGTTCGACTACCCCTGCCGGGACAACTATAATTTGTTCAATCAAATCTTCTTTCATTATTTTTTGTGCATTTAAAGCATTCTGGCATGCCGCAATAACCACTCCGTCTTCAAGGAGTTCATGAATTACGGATTCCCATTCGCTTTCTTTTTTCAACTTTAACACAGCCACACTGTTTGCTAGAATTTCAATTTCAAAAGCAGTTTTGTTTTCTTTACCATAGCTTAGCATATTGCGAACATTGCTAAGACATAGCTGCCACTTTTCATTTTCATCAACATGATAAATTACTTTCCTCATCTTTATCCCTCCAATATTTTTATTATATCACAATTATTCATCAGCATTGCAATTTTAAAATAAGTCACTTTATTTAATCAAGTTACTTTACAAAATTAATTCATAGTGTTATAGTGAGAGTGTAATCAAAAGGAGGAAACAAAATTATGAAAACATATGATGCGATTATCATTGGTTTTGGCAAAGGAGGAAAAACCCTTGCCGGAGAACTAGCGAAGCGCGGTCAATCGGTCGCCATGATTGAAAAGTCAAATAAGATGTATGGCGGAACATGTATTAATGTTGGCTGCATTCCATCAAAATCATTGATTATTCAAGCGGGACAAACAGACTATTCACAAGCCGTTAAAAATAAAGAAGCCTTAGTAGCAAAGCTTCGTCAAAAGAATTTCGATAAATTGAATCAACTTGATAATATTACTATTTATACTGCAAAAGCGACGTTTAAAAACAGTCATGAAGTGCATATTCAAAATGAAGAAATGGAAGATACCCTTTATGGAGAACGTATCTTTATTAATACAGGTGCAACCCCTGTGATCCCCAATATTGAAGGAATTTTAGATACACGCAATATTTACACCAGTGCAGAAATGATGAGTTTAGAAAAACTACCTAAACGCTTAGCGATCATCGGCGGTGGTTATATCGGTCTTGAATTCAGCAGCATGTATGCCCGCTATCAAAGTGAGGTTACCGTCTTTGAATTTGGCAGCCGTCTTGTTCAAAGAGAAGATGAAGATGTTGCGCAGGAAATTCAAAAGGTACTTGAAAATCAAGGCGTACGTTTCCATTTTAATGCGAGTGTAACACGCGTAGAAAATATGGATGAAACTGTACGTATTACTTATCAAGATCAGCAAGGAAATAAAAGAGAAGAAACGTTTGACGGCGTATTGCTGGCAACCGGACGCAAAGCCAATACTCACGATTTAGGTTTAGAAAATACCCATGTTCAATTAGATCCACGCGGAAATATTATCGTCAATGAGCATCTTCAAACTCATGAAAAACATATCTATGCCTTGGGAGATGTGAATGGGGGATTACAGTTTACGTATATCTCACTAGATGATTATCGCATCGTCAAAGATCATTTATTCGGTGAAGGAAAACGCACTACTAAAAATCGTGGCAATGTTGCTTACTCTGTCTTTATTTCACCCACCTTTTCCCGTGTTGGATTAAGCCAGCAGGAAGCAATCGAAGCCGGATATGATATAAAGATCGCACACCTGCCTGCTACCGCTATTCCAAGGGCTAATGTCATTTCTCAGCCTAATGCTATATTGAAAGCGATTATTGATCAAAGTTCCGATAAGATCTTAGGCTGTGTCCTATTCTGTGCAGAATCTGAAGAAATGATTAATTTTGTAGCGTTAGCTATGGACCTTGGACTGCCATACCAACAAGTAAGAGATCATATCTTTACTCACCCAACGATGTCAGAAGCATTAAATGATTTATTTACAATTTAAAGGAGGAGAATCATATGTCAAATGTTATATATCCAAATGAATTAGAATTCGATGAAATCATTGCCAGCAATGAAACTGTATTTGTAGATTTCTTTGCGGCATGGTGTGGACCCTGCAAAATGTTAGCCCCACATATTGAAAAATTAGCAAATGAATACAAGGGAAAAATCCCTGTATTAAAAGTAGATATTGATCAGCAGCTGGCTTTAGCCGAACGCTACGACATTCAAACAATTCCAACCTTGGCTATCTTTAAAAACGGGAAAATTCACGATCTGTCAGTCGGATTTCGGCCTTATGATCAATTAAAAAAATTATTGGAATATTAAGCTATGTCAGTTCATAACGTGAGTTTCCTACTTGTTTTTATAGAAGGACTTCTATCCTTCCTATCTCCCTGTGTCTTGCCTTTGCTTCCAGTTTATATGGGATATCTGAGCGGACAGATCGATAACGAAAACCCACATGCTCAGCGAAAGATTCTGGTATTAACCTTATGTTTTATTATCGGAATCTTCTCTGCTTTGCTTTTATTAAATACAGGAATTAATATTTTCAGTCAGTTCTTTAAAGAACACATGACATTTATTATTCGTGCCGGAGGAATACTAATCATTTTATTAGGCATTCACCAGCTGGGTATCATTAAATTCAATACTTTAGAAAAAACTTTCCGCATTCAAGTCAAAAAGAAAAATATTCCCACCTATCTATTTGCTTTTGGTCTTGGTTTTGCCTTCAGCTTTTCATGGACTCCTTGCATTGGTCCCGCTCTATCGAGCATACTCCTTTTAGCCAATAGCTCACAAAGCTTTTTAATGAGTAATCTATTAATGCTGACATATGCTTTAGGACTGACGATTCCATTTCTAATTCTGGGAATCTTTACCAACAAAGCCTTGCACTGGTTTTCTAAATACAAGCGCTTTGTCAACTATAGCGTTAAAATAGGAGCTGTCATACTGATTTTGATTGGAATCATGATGTTTACAGGAAAAGGCAACAGTATCAGCAATTATGTAAGTCCGATTGCACAAAACGAAACAGCAAAGGAAGAAAAAGAAGATACTAAAAACTCACCCCTTACTTTTGCTCTCTATGATCAGAATGAACAGCTGGTAAGTTTTGAAGATCTTCGCGGAAAAATTATCTTTTTAAACTTTTGGGCAACTTGGTGTCCGCCCTGTGTGGCAGAACTTGGACATATTCAGGAATTATCTGAGCAATATAAAGAGAGTAAAGATGTCGTTATATTGACCACCGTTCTTCCGGGGGATCGAGGTGTATCAAAACACGATATTCTTGATTTTATAGAAGAAAATGGGTATACTATGCCCGTATTATTTGACGATGGCACATTGTTTGGATACTTTGGTATCAATAGTTTTCCAACAACGCTGATGATTAATAGAGATGGAACCCCATATGGTTATGCCAAAGGTCAGCTGACAAAAGAAATGATGGAAAAGCTCATCAGTCAAACTTTAGCTATCAATTAGAACTAATCAAAAAGAAGGAGCTGTATTTTGATGAAAAAACAATATGATCTGCCCTGCAATATTGCTCAAAGCTTAAACTTAATCGGAGATAAATGGACCCTTTTAATACTTCATGCGATTAAATGCGGTGCTCATTCCTACAAGGAAATCAGTGAAGCTCTTCCGGGAATCCCCACCAATTTATTAAGCAAACGATTAAAAGATCTTTGCAATGAGGAATTGCTTGACTGTCATCTTTATTCACAGCATCCTCCCCGTTATCAATATGATTTAACAAAAAGCAGTCAGGATCTCGATGATGTATATAATGCCATTCTAATTTGGGGTGACAAGCATCTTGACAAAAGCTTCAAATGCCTGAAACATAATGGTGCTCCTGTACGTATTGCTTATATCAATGAAGAGACGGGTGAAATCTTAACCGCAGAAGATCTATGTGTAGAAAACCACTAAACCAACGAAAGAGGAAGATTTATGAAAATGAAAAATAAAGTTGTTTTAATTACCGGCGGTGGCAAAGGGATCGGTCGTGGTGTCAGTGAAGCCTTTTGTGAAGAAGGCGCTGATTTAGTGATTACCGGACGTGATGAAGCTTCTCTTTTAAAAGCTAAGGAAGAATTAGAACAAAAGTACCATAACCGTGTTTTAGCGATCCGTGGTGATGGCGCAGTAGAAGAAGACGTTAAAAATGTTATTAAGAAAACAATAGATTTCTTTGGTCATCTTGATGTACTGATCAATAATGCAATGGCAAGCAAATCCGGTAAAATGTTTATTGAGCATACGAAAGAAGATTTTGCCTTAGCTGTCAATACCGGTCTTTATGCTACATTCTTTTATATGCGTGAAGCCCATCCTTATCTAAAAGAAAGTAAAGGCACGATTATCAACTTTGCCAGCGGTGCAGGTTTTTCCGGACGCATCGGTCAATCTTCTTATGCGGCGGCAAAAGAAGGCATTCGCGGTTTAAGCCGTGTTGCCGCTACAGAATGGGGACCTGATGGCATTAATGTCAATATTATATGTCCCTTAGTTGAAACGCTCCAGATGTTGAAATGGAAGGAAGACTATCCGGATCAATATGCCAAAACGATTCACAATATTCCATTACAGCGCTTTGGCGACGCAAAAAAGGATGTCGGCCGTACTTGTGTTTTTCTCGCAAGTGAAGATGCCAGCTTTATCAGCGGTGAAACCATTGTCTTGCAAGGGGGTTCCGGTTTACGTCCATAACTAGCTAAAAAAGCTTCCCGACTTATGTCTTGAAAGCTTTTTTTGTTGCTTACCCCACTAGATTAATAATTCTTTTACCGATTAGGACAAGGTGATTTTATTTTTCCTTAACCGCAATCCAAACTTCAATCACGCCATCTTTTCCATAATACTCAATATCCGGTGCTCCTGACTTCATCTTTCCTGTGATATAGCCTTTATTTAATGGCTTATATTTTGATTTAGGCAGCCATTTCATAATTGCCATCGCTTCTGTTTTCCCCATCGTTTCGATTGTACAAGGGAACACTGCCCAGGTTGCTTCCGGCACAATATAAGAGACCATTGTATCTTCTTCATCTTGGTCACTTGATACCGCAATATAATAATCAAATTCACGAGCATCTGCTTGATTTGTATTATAAGCATTAATCCCAAATACACCATAAGGTTCTTTGTTCATAAGCGTCATCAATTTTTCATGCTGATTTCCTTCTTTAAACTTTGCCCACATAGCGGGAATATCTTTTGTCCCCTGTTTCTTTTTATTTGTAGTTGTCAGCTTGTACCCAACAACTCGAAAACCCTCTCTTTTTTCAATTCTAAATGGTTGATTCATATCCTTCTTCCTCCTATCTATAACCAGTATACTCAATTCATATTTAGCTTTCCTCTCAGAATGTGTCCAAAAAAGAGAGTTACTTATCTTTGACCATCATCCATATTTCAAGCTTAGAATTTTTGGGATCCGGATCCTGATAGACCTCAATGATTGGACCATCCGCATATTCATAACCAGAATTGGGAAACCATTCTGTCCATATCCTTTTTTCTAGCTGCTGCAAGGATTCATGTGTCCCTTCACTGCTGAAAACAACCCAAGTTGCTTTAGGCAGCCAATAACTATCCATCTCTGAAATCTCCTCATTGCTTGCAGCTGCAATATAAAAGTGCCAGTGATTCTCTTTATCCCCTACACTTACACCAAGCAAACCAAACGGTTCTGTTTTAATATAGGGAGCCAGTCTAGCAATTGTTCCATTCTTACCGGCTTCCTTCCATAATTTTGGAACCCGTTCAAAGTTCTTTTCTAAATCAGGATCAAGAGAATAACGAACGCCGGTAATACGAAAAGCCTTTTTTCTTACAATCCGATACTCTAGTTCTTCTACGCCTTCTACCTTTACAATAAAACGAAGGGGCTGATACGCTTTCAAGATATATGTACAATCTTTTGCCATAGAGGGAGCAATGCTATGCACACTTTGAAAAGCACGGTTAAACGCGGTCGGTGAAGCATACCCATACTTCAATGCAATATCGACAATCTTTTCATCACTATTTTGCAGATCGACCGCAGCCAGTGTCATTCTTCTTCTGCGAATATACTCTGATAATGACACACCGCTCATATAAGAAAACATACGTTGAAAATTATAAGAAGAGGTGCATGTGATCTGAGCAATCTTTTCTAAATTGATTTCCCCGGTCAGGTTGTCTTCAATATACCTCATTGCTTGATTCATTTTATCCATCCACATTATATATTCCTCCGCTATGCCTTTAAATACTGTTGGCTTATTATATCATTTATCCTTTTTTACTGGCTACTGATTCGCACTATCCCCTCTATATTTTTTTAATAAAAAAATTATAAAATATATTTTATAAGGATAATCATAATATAATTTGTCTTTAATTAAGTAATAGTATAAATATACATAAATTATATTAATTATAAATACTTTTTTAAATAAAGGTTTCTTATATTGCTTTTTTGTCACAAATTCTGTCACAATTTTACTTTTAAGTTTGGCAAAACACCTTTATCCCGTTTCACTTAGTGGTATAATGACAGTATAGAATACGATAAAAATTTTATATTTATGAAAGGAGGTTAGCTTATGGATATAGAGATATCAACTGTAAAAAGCAATATCGGCGGCGTGTTTGACTGTCAGTGCAACGCATTCTTTACGTTAATTAAGGCTGATGACTCCTTATATGAATTACTGGGTTATACAAAAGAAGAATTCAAAGACCTATTCAATAATCAACTTTTATTTTCTATTTATGAGGAAGAACGGGCACAGATAAGCAAAGAGATTCGCAGCCAAGTTGAACAAAATGGGGTTTTTATGTATGAAAACCGTCTCGTCTGTAAAGGCAATATTTTAAAATGGGTGTGGATTAGTGCCCAATTGATGCGGGATGATCATGGTGAATGTTATTACCATTGTATTTTCCATGATATTACGGATAATAAAACGAATGAGAATACTTTGATGATAAGCCAGCAAAGACTTGATTTTATTCTTTCTCAGACTCAAGATATTATCTTTGAATATGACTGTGCACTCCACGAGATTTATTATTCGGATAATTTAGAAAAGAAATTCGGCTATACTATTCCGGCTAAAGGCTTTCCTGATTCTATGTTTAAAACGAATATTATTTATGAAGAGGATGTTCTCCCCCTTCGTAATGGATTTCAATCGATTATTGCCGGAAAAAATGAAATGCAATGTGAATATCGTCTTAAGTACCGTAATAAAGGATACCGCTGGGTGCATGTCAAAGCAACGGCATTGCGGGACAATGACAACAGGCTAATTAAAATCATTGGCGTTATTACGGATATTCATGATCAGAAGCAGGAAATATTAAAATCACGTCAAGAAGCCGCATTAGATCCTCTGACCGGATTATTCAATCGAAGAGAATGTATTCGCTGCATTGAAAACTACATCTCTGTCACAGATGCTTTGTTTGCCTTCATTTTAATTGATGTCGATGATTTTAAAATGATCAATGATGTGTATGGACATGCGAAAGGGGATTTTACATTAACAAAAATGAGTGAAGAGTTAACCTCTGTCATCCGTAAAAACGATATTATTGCGCGTATCGGCGGAGATGAGTTCGTTATTTGCTTAATGAATCTTCCCAATACACAGGTCGCAATTGATAAAGTGGAACGCATACAGGATATTTTTGGAGAGAGTTTGAGAGAAGCCTTTGGCTTTAAAATCAACTGCAGCATTGGTATCAGTTTTTACCCAAAAGACGGACTTGATTTCACTTCTTTATTAGAAAGTGCCGACATTGCTTTATATGAAGCAAAAAAAGATGGCAAGGGACGCTATCGTATCTATCAGGATAGCGGAACTAAAAATGCTTATAATATTCTTCCTCAAAGATATATGCAGAAAACATTTCATGACCGTATTATCGAATATGTTTTGCAGCGTCTTTTAGAAGAACCCAATAAAGAAACCGTAATTCCTTCTCTGCTGGAAATGATGGCAAGAGCCTTCGACTGTGACCGTATTACAATCTATGAGCTGCATGATTCTTCTTATGATAAAAGTTTTCAATATATAAGAGAGAATCTCTTTGCATTAGAAGAAGAAAAACTGACACTGGCAGACGTTCTCATCAATAAGGTAACTTCCGGAAATAAGTTTCTTGCTTATGAAAATGTTCAAATGATTGATGACGAGAAGATCAAAACATGGTTTTTAGATCGCAAAACGATTTCCAGTATAATTTATTATACAAAAGATATTGAAAAGACAAATATTCTTATTCTTTATGAAGATTGTCATTCTACACGTACTCCAAGCGGGGAAATACGCTATACCATTATGATGGTCAGTGAACTGCTTCAATTATTTTTCCAACCCTAATTCAGCTAAAAAGCATCTTCAATGAATCATCTTCAAAAGTTGAGCTTTCAACCAGAGGAAATGACTTCAAGAGGATGCTTTTAATATTTATATAAAGAAATGGTCATTTTCAATACCGCAGTGATCAAAAGAAAGTGTATCCAAGCACTGATGATATTTATATAGTTTTATCTCCGTATGACCAAGCAGAGATTCTTCAACATTCCGCTGCATCATCCCATTTTCCGGGGAATCTAAGCGATATGTCTTTCCGGCTCTTATTTTGAATTTAATCGTATATTTGCCTTGTCTGATCGTAAGCTGGTAAGTATCCAGCACTTTTTTAGCTTGCGTAATTAAAGCCCCATAATAGGAAGCAAAGCGATACTGCTGATCGCCAATCATCAAGACCATGATAATCCCAGTAAAGCCGATGCATTTCAACGGAATCGCAGCACATGACAAAAATAGAACGGCTTCCTTTTCCTGACAACAGTTCGATTGAACCCAGATGTATTTTTTAGGAAAAGAATTCCCCCAGTCCTTTTCCTGATAAAGGATTCCCTTCAGATTATAAGATTGATGCTGATATACGAGTGTCCCATGTGTCGGACTCCCTAAATTCAAAACAGCATGATTGCACTGCATGTTTTTAAGATAAGCAAACGGTCCCATAATAGTTGGTGCATATTTTGTCTGACGAAGCAGTTTAGGTGCTTTTATGTCAATATCCAACATGACAGATAATCGCTGATCTTCAATATGAAGATGATCTTTTCTAAAAAAACTCTCCTTAATCATAATCTGAAACGGTTCTTTTTGATACTGAAAACACTCAATATCATAACTGACTTTTTCCATTGCTTCACTTAATGTATGAAAGACTTGGATAAATACTTCCTGTTTTTCCTTTGTTTTGGCAATGCCTATAATGACAGCAACGGAAATTTGATTATCGACTACACGAAAATACCAACCTTCAAAGGCTGGTATTTTATAGCTTTGATGTAATTGCAGCTCTGTATTATATGTTATCATCTCTATCACCCCAATAATAATATGTTGATAACAGTAGGAATATTCTGATTAAATGACTTTAAACTGCAGCCACTTATTCGATTTATATCTGAAATAAAAGATAATTCCCCGAATGCTCCAATCGAAGCACATTGCTAAGGCGATGCCTATAACACCTAAATTCAAATATATTGCAAAGATAATGGAAAAGATAAATCTGCCAAATACTGTAGAAGCTATTGACACAATCATTGTAAATTTTATATCGCCCGCTGCTCTCAAGCCATTGCTTAACGGTCCGGAGAACGGAAAGGCAACGGTATTAAATAAATTATGAATGAGTACTAAGATAATAATCAAATCTTTGGTCTGATCAGATAATGCATAAAATTTCATGAACAATGGTGTCATCATAAAAACAAAGATATTCCAAAGGATTGATAAAACGAGGGTAATCTTAATCATTTTCTTAAAATAATGTTTAGCGCCTTCAATATCATTAGCCCCCATACACTGCCCAATCACCGTAATATAGACCGGTCCCATGGCAGAGCCAATCAAGGCTGCCAATGACCAAATACTTTGAGCAACGCCATTAGCTGCAATCTGATAGGTTCCAAATAAAGCAACGACACTGCTTAATGCCACTTTTACTAACTGAAAGATGCCATTTTCAATACCATTTGGAACTGCAATCTTTAGAATTTTACTTAAAAGTTCTTTATCACATTTAAACAGCCATTCTTTTACGTAATACGTTAAATGTTTTTGATTAAAGCAGAGAATTGTTATGGTGATTGCTGAAAATACTCTTGCAATTAACGAGGGATAGGCAACTCCGGCTACTCCGGCATGTAAAACAAAAACGCCAATAATATTTCCAATCGTATTGATAATGTTTGAAGCAATTGAAATATACATCGTAGTGCTTGTTTTCCCCATACTTCTATACATTGCCGCTCCGGCATTATAAATTGCTAAAGCTGGATAAGAATAGGCAGATATTTTTAGATATGTAACACATGCCTTCATCACATCACTTTCTACTTTACCAAACAGTGTCGTCAGAAGGCTTTGATTAAAAATAAGAACCAATACAGCTAAAACAACAGAAAACAAAGTTGAGAACATCAAAAGCTGACTGGAAGATTTAACGGATCGAAGCTTGTCTTTACTTCCAATATACTGACTAATAACAACAGCTCCTCCGGAAGCCAAAGCTGTAAAAAGATAAATAAATATCGTATTGAACATATTGACCAAAGATACTCCCGAAACTGCTGCTTCACCCGAATAACTAACAACAAATGTATCAATGATTCCCACTAACATCACTAACAGCTGTTCAAAAAATAATGGGACAATCATATTCTTTAAATCCTTATTGGTAAACATTATAGCCCCCCTTACCGATCATTATTTTAATACACAGTTCATTATTCAATAGCATACACTCTCTTCAAGCTTTCTAAACGATAAGCTGTATCCTCGTTTTTTCCCATATCCAGTTTTTCGATTGCTTTCATTTCTTCATCACTTAATCTAAAATCAAATATATCAATATTTTCTTTCATTCTTTCAAAGTTTTCAGTTTTCGGAATAACTATTAGCCCTCTTTGAATATGCCATCTTAAAATGATTTGAGCAACACTCTTTTGATGATTTTTAGAAATCTTTACTAACTGTTCATTATGAAAAATATTGTAATTCCCTACCGCAAAAGGAGACCATGCCTCTAATTGAACATTTAATTCTTGATGCAGTACAACCTCCGGTTTTCTCTGCATAAACGGATGACATTGTATCTGATTGACAGCCGGTTGAACCTCATTATTATAAATAAGATCATAGAGACTGTCATTAAAGAAATTAGAAACTCCGATTGCCCTTATCTTTCCTTCTTTATATAATTCCGTTAAAGCTCTCCATGCTCCATAATAGTCGCCTAATGGACGATGGATTAAATACAGATCAATATAATCCAACTGCAGCTTCTTCAGAGACTCATGAAAACCCGCTTTAGCACCTTCATAGCTATTATTTGTTACCCATAATTTAGAAGTAATAAATAATTCCTCTCTGGCAATACCGGACTTTTGAATCGCATTTCCAATAGCCTCTTCATTTTCATAGATTGCCGCTGTATCAAATAAACGATAGCCGCATCTCATTGCCTTTAATACAACTTCCTCACATTTTTCTAAATCTTGAATCCTGCATACACCAAATCCTAACTGAGGCATTTTAATTCCGTTATTTAATCTTATATAATTCATTTTTACGCTCCTTTACTTTTTTTATTATTCTTGCTAGAATGATTGTAATATCCTCGAGTAACGCGAGGTCAAGCATTTTTTCATAAAGGAGGAATTTTATGTACACATTAAAAGAAGTATGCCAGATTTTGGATCTATCAGAACATACTGTACGCTATTATACAGATCAGGATCTCATTCCCAGTGTCATACGAGATAAAAACAACAGGCGCTTATTCGATGAACAAGCCCTCGACTGGCTGAGAGGAACAAAATATCTTAGAAAATTGGAGATGTCTATTGAGGCTATTCATGAATTCCATATCCTATGTCAGCAGGATGGAGATGAAGCGATCAAAAAAAGATTGGAGATTCTGTTAAAACAATTAGACGTTGCTAATGAGGAGTTAAAACAGGCAAAGCAAAGAGTCGAGTATTTAAATTATAAAATTGAAAAGGAAAGAAAAGTGATCGACCACATCATTCCCGATGATAAAAATCCCAGTAAGAAGACTTATCATAAATAATTGATTCTGCTGACACTACATCATAAAAAGTCCTTTAAAAGGACTTTTTATATTATTTCTTTTCAAATGTTTCCGCTACCTCTTTTAAATGATCAATAATTTTCAGATGCTGTGGGCAGACACGTTCGCACTGACCGCAGCCAATACATTCACTTGCTTTTCCGTTTTCTTTTGTATAAACGCCGTAATAATAATCACTGTTCCAATCATTGAACTGCTTTTTCGCATTATAACAGTTAAACAGATCAGGAATTGATATCTTTTTCGGGCAGCCGTCTGTGCAGTAGCGGCAAGCTGTACACGGAATTCCGCCCAAACTATCTAAAATGTCGGTTACTTTTTGAACAGCTTCAAACTCTTCTTGTGTAAATGGCTTGAAATCCTTCATAGAATCAATATTATCTTCCATCTGTTCTAAATTGCTCATCCCCGATAAGACTTTGTATACGCCCTCGAAAGAAGCGGCAAAACGCATTGCATAGCTTGCATAACTTTTACCGGTTCCTAAATCATCCAGTACTTTTTTTGCTTCGTCAGGCAAATTCACTAATCCGCCCCCTTTGATTGGTTCCATAATTAAAACCGGCTTCTGATGCTTACGGCAGACTTCATAATTTCTTTTCCCCTGCACACTGGCACTATTGTAATCAACATAGTTAAATTGAAGCTGTACGATTTCGATTTCCGGATGTTCCGTTAAAATCATATCCAATACTTCCGCTGTATCATGAAATGAGATACCGACATGTTTTACTTTTCCGGCAGCCTTTAACTCCTGAGCCACTTCATAGGCTTCACATTTTTTAAACTGAGCATAATGCTCTCTGTCCTGAGCATGCATTAAATAATAATCAAAATATTCAACCCCTGTTTTTTCCAGCTGTTCTTCAAACAAAGGATAAATATCTTCCTTTGAATTAAAGAAATTGCCGGTTAACTTATTTGTTAAAACATAGCTCTCTCTTGGATATCTAGGTACAAGGCAGTTGCGAATTGCGGTTTCACTTTTTCCCCCTAAATAACCATGGGCAGTATCAAAATAATTAAACCCGGAAGCCATATACATATCAATCATTTTATTGAATTCTTCATAATCTACCTGTTCACCCTTCATTGGCAAACGCATACAACCAAAACCAAACTTATCTTCCATGCTTTATCCTTCTTTCTTTAGTTAATCTTTACAAGAAAATTGTATCCTATGGAGTAAACTCCAAGTCAATACCTTTTTATGAAAAAATAAAAAAATGAATACCTATCTAAGATATTCATCCTCTATGTCTTATCATTCTTTATAATTTATAAATTGTTTTCAGCAAAGACAATCCTGTTTCGGTCTTAAAGATCTTATCTGCAAAGTTTTTAATGTTTTCCATTGAAAAATTCATCTCATCTGCATTGACAATATAATCTGCTTCAATCAAGATTTGGTAATCTTGTCCATTAATATCTTTTAAGGTATGGTGATGTCCTACAAGATATACCACTCTTGCTTTTTGCTCATCGGTTAAATCAAATTCATTTAGAAATTCTAAAACAAGCACCATTCCTTCTTTTTCTTGATAACTGTGGTTAGTATTCCCATATTTTTCTCTGCATTTAGGGCAGGCAATATCATGTGTAATAGCAGCAATCTCTAAGATCAGCTGTGTATTCGCATCTAGCTTTTCTAATTCTCCAATAGTTTTAGAATAAGACCATACTTTAATAAAATGGTGAATATCATGTGTATTCCCATTCGCCTGTTCTATCATTTTCTTCATCATTTCTGCAATCATAATGTTCTCCCTTCCGTTGTTAATCGTTATAATCCTTCTGCCAGCAGTTCAATCATATGAATGGGCTGCTTTCCACCAAGCTTAATCCCCTTTTCACAGCCGTTGCAGTAAACAAGAATTTGTTTCGTAGTATATTGCTGAACCCACTGTTCCATGTTTTTTATTTGGTCTTCTAAAGAAAGCAAATGCAGGTGATTCTTAGTTATCTTTTCAAAAGTTTTTGGCGCAATTTCAACACAATCTTTTGCCGGAGCATTATTCAGCCAAACACCGCAGTAGGTCGTCTTACTATAATTTTCATCCATTTCAATAATGGTATAACGCATTCTTTTTAGGCATTCTCTTATTGCGAGCTGTAACGGCTTGTTGTTTCGTGCTCGCCAACAGTCCTGAACCGTAATTATTTCTCCATGATGATCTGCCCAAGGAAATCGAGGATCATTTAAAACATATTCATAAAGGCTGAGGCATTCATTATCAGGATAAACCTCATTTAAGATAAGCTGACACAGTGTACAATTATGAATAATGGTATCTTTGTCCTGTAAGAATTTATTTTTTACCCGACAGCATTGATCGATCACAATGCCTTTGTTTTCCATATACGCCTGCATCCTTGTAACTGCTTCAGGATGATTTTTTCTTACATCACAACCCGGTAAATAATGCAGCATAATACTCTCCCCCTAATCATTTTTATACGATCAAATAGTAGTTCATTTCTTTTTTAAAGATAAGCGATTTTCACTAAATCGACCTTTTGTTTCGATAAAATGAATAATAAGGAAAGAAATCCGTACTCTTATGACGCTATTCTTCCTTCATGACCCCTAATGTGGAATCCCGTTTAGTTGAATAGACACTCGTTTCCGCAAATTGACTGATTTCAATTCTCTTTTCATTGTTTCTTTGATACTCTGTCGCAAAAAAACAGGAATAAAGAATATCTAAAATCAGCTTTATGCTGACTTCATTGGCGTATCCTTTTACTTTTGACAACAGCTTTTCACGGGTTGAAATATTTAAAACACAGTCGGCATATTTTTTCAATTCATTATTGCCTAATGCAGAAATCACGATGACTTTTGCCCCTTGTTTCTTCACTTGTTTTGCCAATAAGCACAATTTATCGATCTGTCCTGAATAAGAGATAAAAATAACGCAGTCCTTTTTATCTACAAGAGCCGGCAAAAACAGTTCATCACCACTTAGATCGCAAATATTCACAGATACTCCGATTCTCATCATATCCAGTTTAAACATCTGTCCTAAAAGCAGGCAGTAAGAGATCGCACATAAATGAATGTGTCTTGATTTTTTCATTGTCCAAACCGCATTCTGCAAAGAATCATGATTAATCAATGTCAATGTATCTTCAATGGTTTCTTTTTCCAGCATTGATACTTTTCCGGCAATCTTTTGAATATTATCGGTGGGATCAAAAGGATAATTCGGATTAATATTGTTGAAATGAGTGTCTAAATAATGAACCTCCTGTAAAAAGTCATCTTTTAGTTCCTGATAGCCATTATATCCCAATTTTTTTGCCAGACGGATAATTGTAGCCGTAGAGGTATAAGTCTGCTTTGCCAGTTCATGAATCGTCATGTACTCGATTGCACTGCGCTTCTCTAAAAGATATTGAGCTACTGTTTGCTGAGCAGAGGATAGTTTTATTTCTTCTAGTTTTTGTTCAATCAGCATTATCATGTTCCTCCATCTTATTTTCATCTTACTATATTTATATCATGGTCTCAATCAAATTCACTTTTTAAAATTAACACAAAAAACAGATTTCTTAAAAAAATCTGCTTTATATAACCTCTTACAGCTAAAAAATAGATCAAGATATTGTAATAAGTAATAGCAAATACACCTCATTTTATACCATTAAATAAACAATCATAAAATACTCAAAAATTTATAAGCTGCTGATTATTTTCATGTTAGTCGTATTTTCTTTAAAAACTGTCAATATTAAGATTTTTTAATAAATCTTTATAAATCAAGCAATAATAACTATGAGGTGAATAAATTATGTTTAAATATGAAAGTCGTTATTTACATCCTGTAAAAGTAGATAAGCCCAACCCTAACTATGCTACTCTATTGCAGGAACAATTAGGCGGACCGCAGGGTGAGCTTAAAGCTGCTATGCAGTATTTCGCTCAAAGTTTTCGTATCCGTGATAAAGAGATACGTGATCTATTCTTAGATATTGCAACAGAGGAATTATGCCATTTAGAGATGATTGCTCAACTCATTAACCTATTAAATGGAGATGAACCTAATGCCAATAATGCAACTATTGGAAATGTCGAAGCCCATGTCTTAAGCGGACTGACGCCTATGCTGGCAAATGCTTCCGGCTATTTATGGACAGCAGCTTATGTAAATGAAACCGGAGATTTGGCTGCAGACATCTTATCTGATATTGCTTCTGAGCAACGTGCTAAAGTAGTCTATCAAAATCTCTATCGTCAAATTGATGATCAGGGAGTAAGAGAAACGATTGATTTCTTATTAAATCGTGAAGAAGCTCATAATACAATGTTTAGACAAGCCTTTAATAAGATTCAAAAATCAGCCGGATCACAACAAGATTGGGGTGTGACTAAGGATTCAAGAATCTATTTTGATTTATCTGATCTGGACGGTCAAAACTTTGATCCAAATGATGTCCCGCCAAGCTTCAATCTTGATAAATTTTAAATTAATTACTATCGATAATCTATCTATAAAAAAATAGAGAGCAATAGTAATGATGCAGACTCCAATTGTATATAAGATAAACCTTCTCAATCTTTTAGTTAATAAATTGAGAATAGTTAAACTCAATTGGAGTTTTCTAATACACTCCTATACCGCCGAATACATATTAAAAAAGAACATCCCTGTGTTCTTTTTAATTTATCCTTTTAACTCTTTATACTTGTCAATACCTGTCTTCAATCGTTCTAATCCATCCATTAATCTTTCCTGTGGGCAAGCTACATTCATGCGCACGAAACACTTTCCATTTTCCCCATATTCGAGCCCATCAGATAAATACAGACCCGTTTGTTCTCTAATAAACTGTACTAATTCAACACTGTTTGCACAAACTCTAGCACAATCAATCCATAACAAATAGGTAGCTTCACTGGGGACGACATAAAGATCAGGGATATTGTTTTTTATATAGGCTGCTGTTGTTTGCTTATTGTTTTCGATATATACTCTTAGTTCATCAAGCCACTTCCCGCCTTTTTCAAAAGCGGTGATGGATGCTGTCACAGCAAAGCTGTTAGGTTCCGCCACCTCATCGGTATTAATGCCGCGATTGACCATATATCGCAATACTTCATTAGGGACCACGATGCAAGAGGTCTGCAATCCCGCTAAATTAAATGCCTTGGTTGGAGCAATACAGGTAATACTGTTTTTTAAATTGGTTTCTGAAATGCTCGCAAAAGGTATATATTCTTTATCGGGAGCTACAATATCACAATGGATTTCATCAGAAACCACAACAACATGATACTTTGCCGCCAAATCGCCAATACGTTTTAATTCTTCTTTTTTCCATATCTTTCCTATCGGATTATGAGGATTACATAAGATCATCAGCGTTGTCTGCGGCAGTGCCAGCTTTTTTTCCAGATCTTCATAATCGATATGGTATTCCCCGTCGCTGTAAACTAGATCACTTGATAAAACATGTCGTCCGTTATTTAAAATAGAATTATAAAAAATATTATAGACCGGAGACTGAATCAAAACATTTTCTCCCACTGTCGTTATTTTTCTGACAATAGAAGAAATAGCCGGAACGACACCGGTACAAAACATCATCCAGTCCTGATGAATAGCGTAATGATGACGTGTTTCCCACCATTTCTGAATACTCTCGAAGTATTCCTTGGGAACAATATTGTAACCAAATACTTTATGAGCCACTCTTTTTTCTAATGCCTCGACAATTTCCGGGGCAGCTTCAAAATCCATGTCTGCCACCCACATTGGAAGCTCATGCTCCATAACCTCCCATTTTAATGAATCCGTACTAAACCGATTGGTTAATTTTGAAAAGTCATACATCTTTTTCACCTCATTTAACTTTCAACTTTATTTATAGAAATCATTCCTGTTAATTCACTTATCCACTCTTCGCCTTCTATCACATGCCCTAATTCATAAAGTCCGGTATAGACATCAAAACTGTCAAAATACATGACTACATCTCCCCACAAAGAGAAATAAGCTAAGGTTCCTTGATCCCCTGCCGCCATAGGGGTATCGTTTAAATCTAACGAATTGGGCGGATAAAAAATTTTTTCATTATGCGCATAGTCATTCACTGCGGTTTCTAAGGGCAGCTGATCATATAAGGATTTACTTGCACTGCTCGTATTTAGCTGAAAAACAACTCTTTTATCCTCACATAATACTTCTATTTTCATCACATTCTTCTCCACCTCTGTAAAATTTAAAGCATCAGGCTCCTGCATTGGTTTACTTTGACAGCCAGTCATCATTAAGGCGAATAAAATGATTAGAATCACTCGATATATTTTCATTGTCCGCCTCCTTATATTTTTAAATTTCTAACAGTGCAAGCATTCCGACTGAGGTAAATCATTGAAGTTTTTATTTTCAGCAACAATTTTGGTTTCCGCAGGGTTAATCTTACTTTCCTCTAAAATTATTTCTCCGATGCTTTGGGCGCGGATAACTCCGGAGATTGGGTTTTTTATACTGTCAATATGTGAATTAATCTCTGCATCAATATTTGAACAATACTCAAAAGCCAGTGACGTGTTCATTAATTTACAGTTGACCAGTTTCACATTCTCCATATAACATAAGCCCTGAAGACTCTCGATTGTACAATTAATAAAGGTTATATTTTTAGAGTTCCATCCTAGATACTCCCCAATAATGGTTGAATCGTATACTGTTATATTTTCACAGTTCCAAAAGGCATCTTTAGACAGCAGTTTAGAATTTCTCACAACACAATTTTTCACCCCATCAAAACAGTAATTCCCGGTTAAATTTAAATAATCTGCTGTGATCGCACAGCTATTCATAGCAAAATAGTCTCCCCTGACAGTGACTTTATTCAATTTTATATCCTGACAATTCCAAAATGTCTGATCTGCAAGGGGCATATCCACATTTTCTAAAGTAATGTCACTTGCACGTCTGAATGTTTTTGGGGCTTCAATAACACTGTCTTGAATATGGATATGATGTGTATACCAAATCCCAGAACGTGCTGTTTCGAGTAATGCCGAGTTAGTCATGTGTACATTTTGACAATACCATAAAGGATATTTCCATTTAAAAACACTTTGATCTATTTCCAAATTTTTACTTTCTTTTAACGGAGACTCCCCATCGGCAAAAACTGAATCTTCTATTCTCATCCCTTCACTTTGGAATAAAGCTCTTTCTCCGCTTAAATATTTTTGTTTTACTAATTCCATTTATAATTCCTCCTTGTTTATCCATATAAAATATCATTTCTTTATTTTCAATTCTTATTTTATTTATAAATCAATACTCAAAATTTACATATCATTTCAATAGCACCAATATTTACACGTCTTTGTTTGTCATTTCCACTTTTAATATATAAATTAAATAATCTAAACAATCGATTTTCTTTTGAACCTGATGTAATTCTTCCAACACCCCGCATCTTTGACATTTCAAAAATAATATTTGTTTCTGCAAAGTTTCATTTTCTCTATATTTCAAAAATGTTTCTATCGTCTGCGTTTCACATCCGGCATCCTCTAAATTTTGTTTAATCCTCTCTTTTGATAGTTGGTTCATGATAAGTTCCCCTCCTTAATCTTATTTTAGGTTGACATTATTGAAATATCAAATACCTATATCAAATAGAAAGCTATGTTTTTTAAGCATACTAAGCTCTTAAAAGAGGATCTAAAAACGTCTTATCATATCCACTTATTTTTTATAATGAATTAAAAAGATACGAGGATATTATCAACCTCGTACCGTTTATTTTTGCTTCTTTTTTGGTTAATGAATTGATGGTCCATCATCCCCTTTAAGAGCACATGTTTAAATTGTTTGCCCTAATCTGTAAGCTTCTAATAAATAATGTTCTTCAATAAAGCGATGCCCGGGTTCCCCTTTACATCCTTTCGCAAGAATCATACCTCGATCTGTCCAGCCAAGGGCATTGATAAAGAATCGATAAAATGAAACTGCCTGTTCAAAGGCATAAAAGCCTTTGCTTCCACTGGTCATTAACAGCATTGTATCTTTATGAGGATATTCATCATCTGTAGATACTGCATATAAGCGATCAATAAAGCTTTTTAATCTGCCGGAAATGCTCCAAAAATAAAGCGGTGAAGCCATAGCCACCATTTCTGCTTCTTCAAACAATGGATAAATCTCTTGCATAGTATCGTTTAAAACACAGTGATTTCCATTTAGCTGACAAGCTCCACAGCCCTGACACCCTTCTATATGACCGGTTAAATTGACTTTTTGTACTTGATGTCCTGCTTCTGTTGCCCCTTTAATAAATGAATCAGCTAATTGATCGGTATTCCCCTTTTTAGTTCCACTGCCAACAACGACTAATAATTTACTCATTTTAATTCGCTCCCTCTCTATTACATCGGATAATTCATTTTTACTTCTGTCTTATAAACAGCCATTCGATGAAGACTTTCCCTACACCTATCTTTTCCACCCCAATGAAGCTGCATTGCCTCTATCGGATTCTTCTTACTTATTTAACCTCATCAAAGAATGTCTCCATCTCCTATATTTATCTTATAGAAGCATTCATAAAATAACAAATACCTATATTACATACCTTGCCATAATTAAAAACTATATAAAAAAAGATATGAGCTATCTTATTCTCATATCTTTATAAGTATTTAATTAAGTAAATTAATAAATAAAGCTATATCTCATCAGTCTATATAACTTTTCCACTAAGCTCCGGCAAATTGGAAAATAATCCCAGCTACCGCACTTAAAGCAATAAGCACAATCGGATTCCATTTCGTTTTCTTTGATAAAATATAAAGCACAACCCCTAATAGGATCGCAGGTAATACAAATAGATCCAACACCTGACCAGTCTGTTCAAAAGCAGGTATATTGACTAAAGACACTTTAACAACACTAATTCCGGCAGCCGCAATCATTGCCAAAGAAGCCGGTCTTAATCCTAAAAAGGCACTTTGCACATGCTTGTTTTCTTTGAACTTTTTAAGCAGATTTGCAATCACTAATATAATAATAACAGAGGGTGCCGCAAGTCCGATCGAAGCAATCACTGCACCGAAAAATCCTGCTGTTGTAAATCCGGCATAAGTAGACATGTTGATTCCGATAGCCCCCGGTGTGGACTCCGCTATAGCGATCATATTGACAATATCTGCATGCGTAAACCACTGCATTGTATCTGACAAATGATAAAGAAACGGTAATGTCGCTAATCCGCCGCCGATAGAAAATAGCCCAACTTTAAAGAATTCAATAAATAATCGTAACAGAATCATTGTTCGTGGCTCCTTTCTAAAGCATTAATGACGATCCCTGCCACCGCAGAAGAAATGACTAATAAATATAACGGTATTTCAGTAAAAATCGTTAATAAGAAGATCACCGCAAACAACAAAAAGGTAGTCTTGCTGATGATGGATTTTTTCCATAAGCGTTCCACTGCATTTAAGATCAGTACGCATACACATACTCGAATTCCGGCAAATGCATTTTTAACAATAGCATATTCGGAAAAGTTATTTAGAAAAAGGGCAATGATAATAATCAGAATAATAGGAATCGTAATAAAGCCCAGCGTTGCAATAATCCCGCCAAGAATCCCTTTGCGCTTATTTCCAATAAAGGTGGACACATTTAATGCGATGATTCCCGGTGTACATTGACCTATTGCAAAGTAATCCATCAATTCCTCATCACTTACCCATTGTCTATTTTCTACTAACTCTCTTTGAAGAATAGGCAGCATAGCATAGCCACCGCCAAAGGTAATGCTTCCTATTCGAGCAAAAATTAAATATAATTGCCAAAATTCTTTCATATCAATATCTCCATTTCAATTATACTTCCGGCATAGCAGCTCCATCCGCACGTGGATCACTGCCGCCTAATCTTAATCCATTTTCACGAACCTCTATGATTTGAGAAGCTCCGGAACAAGTAAACGGTTCAATAATAAGCAGCTCATGTCCCATTTCTTTAAGGCGATTCAACACTTCTTCTCCTACCTGTGATTCGATTTTTAATACATGAGAGACGGATCCGTCACTATGGAGCGTATGCATATCTGCCCATTTTCCATGTTCGACGGAGCTTTGTACGTCGAGTCCGAAATCCAACAGATTGCAGACAACCTGCATATTCCATTGAGGCTGATTATCTCCACCCGGAGTATTTCCGATATATCTTAAATTATTAAATTGATCTGTAATCAGATACGTATTTAAAGTATGCATTGTCTTTTTCCCGGGTGCAATCACATTTGGATGCCCTTCTTTAAGGTTAAAGCCTGTTCCTGCACGATTATTCAATAAAATACCGGTACCGTCAACGATTTCACCTGAACCCCACGTAGCAGAAATACTATGTATGAATGATACTGCATTTCCATCTTTATCAATTGCGATCATGCTTGTAGTATGCCCTAGATCCGGCTCAAATATATCCGATTCATTTAAACAACTGTCCATTTGGATAGCAGACGCTATTTTGCCTGTATATTCGGTACTTAATAATTGTTCAATAGGATTTTTTACAAAATCAGGATCACCAAAATATTTCATACGATCATGAAATGCAACCTTTTTTGCTTCGACCATCAGATGGATTGCTTCCGCGCTGTCCGGTTGATATTTGGACATATCAAAATGATTTAAAATCGCCAGCTCCTCTAAATGAATAATTCCCTGTGAAACCGGTGGTGTCTGATAAACACGATATCCTCGGTAATCAACAGAAATTGGTTCTAAAATATCACAATGATAATCAATGAAATCTTCTTTTTCAAAAAGTCCTCCATTCTTCTTTGAATATTCAACAATTTTATCTGCTAATTCACCTTTATAAAAACCATCTCTCCCATGTTTTTGTAAATAACGAATACTATCTGCATAATCTTTATTATAAACTAAGTCCCCAAACTGATAAGGTTTATTTTCATTTAAGAAAATCTGACTTAAATTCTTAAATCGGCACATTTTATCGTAGTCAGTGTGCATATGTCTTACTACTTTTTCTGATACCGGCACTCCATTTTCAGCCAAATCAACAGCGTCCCCACTGATTTGTTCGAAACTCATTGTTCCATATCTTTTTAAGGCTTCGAAATAGACATCTACAGCTCCCGGTACTGCCGCAGATAACATTCCATCCCCAGGTACTCTTTCATAACCATGGCTTTTGAAATAATCCAAAGATGCCTTTTTAGGGGCCCCTCCGGAACCGTTTATAGCTGTGATCTTCTTCGTTTTCGCATCATAGTAAAGCATAAAAGCGTCTCCGCCCAAACCACACATATCCGGTAATACCACTCCGCTCGTCAATGCCATCGCAATGCAGGCATCCACTGCATTTCCTCCCTGATTTAATACTTTTAAACCAGAAGCAGAAATTAATGTATGAGCAGAAGACACCATCCCTTTATATCCACTTACAATTCCTCTATGTTTCATCTTGATTCCTCTCTCTCTTATTTTTTTAATAGAGCTGCCGGTCCCAGTTCAGCGCTCTTTCATTTTAATATTTCACAGACAATAATGTATCCCCAATTTCAGCATGAACTATTAACTTAAATATGATTGATCTCAATAATCCTATTATGCAGATATCAAAATAAAATTTCAATACAATATTTTGATTTTGTCCCAAATTTCTGTATAAAGCGACTATTATCAATATTTAATGCATTATGCTTTTCTCTACTTACGAAAACCAGAGAGAACTCTCTGGTTTGTGGAGCACTAATTACCGCTTATTGAGCGTGAGCACTTTGCTTGTTAGAGACAAGTACAAATGGTGCCCACATCAGCGTTATTCCAACAATTTCAATAACCTGATAGATCGCGCCTTTAATTCCTCCGCCGGTTGCTAAGAATGGATATAGTACCGGTGGCGTTACCCAAGGAGCAGATAGACATACTCTTTCAATTACACCTAAATCCATCAATATGTAAGACAAGGTTGCTAAAATCACCGGAGTAAAGACAAATGGTACCATGTACACCGGATTCATTACAATAGGTACACCGAAGGTGATCGGTTCATTAATTCCAAAAATCCCCGGTGCAACGGAAATACCGATCACTGTACGTTCAGCCTGCACTTTACCAAAGATCAAGACGGCGATGATCAGTCCTAATGTTGCTCCTGATCCACCGATTGATGTATAAACACTGACACCATTAATAATATTTGGAATTTCCTTTCCGGTTTTTCCGGCTTCATAAGCCTGTGTATTCTCTAAGCTTAATGGAGTAAAAATTGGCGTCGTAATAGATCCTACGATGTTTTTCCCATGCAGACCAAAGAACCAAAGGAAATTACTTAAAAATGTTATTAATACTGCTGTCCCTAATGTATCGGCCACTTTGTTTAACGGAGCGGATACGAATTTTTGAGTAATGATCCATAAGTTCATTCCAGTTAATTTATCAATATAAATTCCTGCTGCTACTATCACAATAACGGTAAGAATAGCCGGAATTAATACTGTAAATGATCCCGCTACTGCTGGCGGAACTCCATCAGGCAAGGTAATTTTTAATTTATCATTTCTTGATAGCCTGACAAAGATTTCAGAAACTGCAATTGTTAAAAGCATGGCAACAAATAACCCATTTGAATCTAGCTTATTCGCAGCTATACCGCCGCCTGCTACATCAGATGTCAGCACCTCTACTCCTTTTGCACCGCTTTCCCATTTATAATTATTCGCTAATGTCTGTACAGCCGGTGCCAGCCCCAAATAACAAGTTAAAGACACGACAGAAGTGGCAATACCATCTCCTTTTAATCCTTTTGCCATCTGATATCCCAAAGATGTAACTAACAAGATCGCCATCATATTGATGGATCCCTTGTTGACAGCATTCATCACGTCTTTAATTCCCGTTGACGTTATGAAATTTGTGTATCCCTCTTGAATCGAAACAATGTTCAATCCATTTTTAGCGAATACACCTTGGATGTTGTTGACCAATACCGCAATCGATCCGACTATGGTAATTGGCATGCTCACAACGAAGGCGTCCCTGATTGCAACCAAGTGTCTCTGTGCCCCAATTCTGGCTGCAAGAGGGACAAATTTTTCTTCTAAAAATTTCATCTTCACTTTCCTCCCGTATTATATTTTATAAATTTATTATAGCTAGTTGAAAAGGCTTACATTGCAATATCTTAAATTATGAAATTTGTTTCACATATCGGTTCAATTTTCAAAAAATAAAAAAGATTATTTATAATACTAAAAAAACAATGTATTTCTTATCTTTTCCATTTATTTTACTAAATTTCTTTTTTATTATTATATTTTATAAATACGGCGGATTTATAGAAACAATGTTGTTTTACTTTAAAATATACTCATATTTAGCACTCTTTACTTGAAAGTGCTAAAGCACTGTGATATAATATAAATGTAGTTAGGGAGGACACCTAACGAGGTAGTATAATTTCATTTCCCAGCGTTATTACTGAGAATCATTTTGAGGAAAAGTTATAAAAGAAAGAGGCGATTTTTTATGAAATTCCTACCTGCAATTGATTCTTTATTTGATGATTTATTTCATGATCCATTCCAACATGTTTCAACAGAACAGATGCGTACGGATATTGTTGAAAAAGACGGAAACTATTTGTTGAACATGGAGCTCCCCGGATATAAAAAGGAAGATATTCAAATGGAACTAAAAGATGGCTATTTAATTATTAATGCATCAAAAAATGTCAGCAATGAAGAAAAAGACGAGGATGGGCATGTTATTAGACGTGAACGCTACAGCGGCAGCTGCACACGTAACTTCTATGTTGGTGACAGTATTAAAGAAGAAGACATTAAAGCATCATTTGATAATGGTGAATTAAAGATTTCAATTCCTAAAGACACGATAAAACAAGTCGAGGAAAAAAGATATATTCCAATAGAATAAAACAAAAACAGCTAGAGATTTAGTTCAAATACAATCCCTAGCTGTTTTTTTATTTTAAATAAAGTGATATGAAAGAGTGAAAAATTTTAAAAGCAGTTTTCGATCAGTCTTTGTAGATATACCTGACTTCTTTTACCATCTTGCCGCCAATCTTCGCATTTAAATAATCCTCGGTCAATATAAAACCCGCTTTTTCATAAAAGTGTCTTGCTTTGACGTTCTTTTCAAGCACCCATAAGTAGATATTGCTGTATCCTAGTTTTTTTAACTCTGATACAGCGAATTCTATAAGCCTCTTTCCATATCCTTTTCCCATATATTCAGGTAATAGATATATTGAAATAATTTCGCCCCATCCTTCAAACTGTTCTAAACGAGAGTTACTGATACTGCTTGTTCCTACCACTATATCATTCTCCAAACAAAGCAGCGTCTTTCGATTGGGATTAGATAAATGGGTTACCCACTCTCCTTCTGAAATAGAATTTAAATAATCTTGAGGAAGTATGTCTCTATAAGCATATTTCCAGCTTTTTACATATATTTTACTTATTGACAGTTTATCGTCTGCTGGTGACATGTATCGAATTTCCATCTAAATCTCCTTTACAATTTTCATTTTCTATTATTTTTTCAAATAGTATGTCGGATGTTCGAGTCCTGTTGGTGCATAATATTCATCTGATTCATAGTGAAAGCCTAATTTTTCCAAAAGTTTTTTAGACGCTATATTTTGTGGATGATGACCTGCTTTTAATTCTTGAGTATTTAAAACCGAAAAAGCATACTCAATGATTGCGGCAGCTGCTTCAAAGGCAAGTCCTTGTTTCTGATATTTCTTTTTTAAATGAAATCCAATTTCAAATATATTCTTTTCCTCTTTGTATGGGCGCAGTCCACAGCACCCAATCAGTTGTCCGCTGTCTAATTCAAAGATAGGAAAATACTGTATCCCATATACCCTATGGTTGGAAATCTCACAATTTAATCTTTCTCTGATTTCCGGTATCGTAAAACTCCCCTCAGCACATATGAAACGGGCTACTTCCGGTTCTCCCCAAAGCTCGATTGCCAGTTGAACATCCCCTTGTTCCCAACATGAAAAACCAATTCTCTTTGTTTTTAAAAAATATTCTTTCATCTCTCTCCTCCTTTGCAATACTATTTATCAATACAGCTGTCTTTTCTTATTCCCCTGTCTATGAGTAAGCATCACCGTTCTTATTTTTTGATGATTCTTTTTATATAAGTAGCATCTACTAAGTTTACTGTCTGAAATTTGCCATTATAAAAGACTGCCCAATTATTAAAAACGCAGGGCAATGCCTTAGCTTTTTCCAATGTATCCACTAAAATCCAATTGACAGGTATTTCATCTAGTTCACAATATTTTTTTATTCTTTGAATATATTGATCGATATAAGGACATTGCATATCATAATAGATCGTCAGTTCGTTACTCTCGATTTCCATTTTTTTCGCATTTGGAGCAAACATTGGCACGGTTCCATCAAAAGATAAGGCTAGCAAATCATATCCATTTTCTGTCGTATCCACTACTTGAAAACCAAACTTTTTCGCAAAGGATTGATCAGAAAGCCATCCCTTTTGTTTTTTTGCCCCTAGCATACAGATACCGGATTTACCTTTTTCTTTCGCATCGGCTATGCAGTACTCCATCAGTGAGCTGGCATAGCCCTTCCCTTTATGAGCACCCTCTACCCATAAACAATACATATAATAGTAATTATCCCCTATAATCGGAGTCCATGCCGTTTCACAAGGCGCATATTCTATAAACACCGTCGCTTTTTCATTCAGCTTTCTAAAAACATGTCCTTCTTTCAATCGATCTGCAAGCCACTGACGTTTTCCCTCGATGCCCTGATGAACTGTCTTTGTACGTATGATACAGCTTAAATGTTCACTTGCTAAATTATCTGGGGTTAAGTTTATAAATTCTGCTTCCATATTTATCCTCCATTTATCTATGTACAGTTATCTTTTTTATCATTATCTCCAGTGTACCATATTTTAGATTTAATTGTGTAAATCAAGCAAAAACAGCACTTATTTTGTAAGTGCTGACCATTTCATTCTAAACTATTAAAATAGTAACGGATTATACTTCTAAATATTTAACCTAATTCCTATCTTCGATTTCTTTTTTATTATAACGATGCTGTCTCACAGAATAACATAGCTGCAAATATTAGTAACGTTTATTTATATTTAATTACCACGTGAACATTTTTCCGCATCAATAGCTAAAACAATCATTAAAACATACAGTGCATTTTGTGAATCTAATACATCGATAACATAAGTATCAGTGAGATGAAACACCTCTTTAGAAACAGTCGCAATCAACTGAGAATGAGCATCTGTAATCTGATAATCCCATTGCCATAAATCTCCGTTAACCTGCCAATCGTTACAGTCAAGGCGAAAAACAGGTTTGAAAAAAGAAAATTCTTTATAAATACGCCCAATATACTGATCCTGAACATACATATTAAATTTAGGAAGAAAAGTTAATACCTCTTCTTTGATAGTGCCGATATGCTCATCACGATCATTATGAATATGAAGGCAATGCCCCCAGCTCAGTTTTCCTTGAACAGTATATAAAACTTGTTGATGTTCATCATATATATCATAACTATCTAGCCATGAAAAAAGTCGTTGTTTAAATAATAGTCTCATAGTCGTCTCCTTTTTACTTATTCTATCATAAAACAAATAAAAAAGGGGCTCACTTTTAAAAACCAGCCCTTTAATTCACAGTTTGAAATAAAAGAAAAAACAGATATTGCTTTGATATCTGCTTAATCATAATAGAATACTAATACAAAAGGGCTGTAAACGAAAACTGTATTAACTTCCAATCATCCTTAAAGTGATAAACTTCTGTCACCATAAAATGATGGGTTGTTTCCTTTCCATCTAATAATAAAGCATAATCACAATCTGTCAAAACAACAGCTGTGTTATTAAAAAGATTAACTTTCTGATTATGAAATGTAATCTGTGTTGGCTTAAAAGTGCCGCTTGTATAAAACTCTACTTCTTTATCTAAATCACATGTGATGCCAATATGAACAAATTGACATCTCTCATCTGAATATAAACGCATTCCGCTTTCATCAGCGTTTTCCATAGCTTTCCAAAAAGCCTGAGAAACTTCTAAAACCTTTTTTTCCATTGATATTCCCCCTTTTGTTTAGACTTATATTCTTTAATTATCTTTTTAAACCACAGATCATTTCAACGGTTGCTGGGTCATAGTGTGAAAAGAACGAACTTGTATCTGTATTTAATGACGCTATTGTTTGCATATCTTCTTCATTTAATTCAAAGTCAAAGATGTTAATATTTTCCAGCATTCTTTCTTTTCTTACCGTTTTAGCCAAAGGTACAATACCACGTTGAATAAGCCATCTTAAAATAACTTGTCCGATCGATTTTCCGTATTTACTTCCAATTTCAGCTAATGTTTCATTAGTAAAGATACCGTTTTTTCCTTCTGCAAACGGAGCCCATGCTTCTAACTGTACTCCATACTTGCGATTGTATTCTAAAGCTTGATCCTGCTGGTGGAAAGGATTTACCTCTACTTGATTCACTGCTGGTACAACCTCGCTGTCTAGTGCCAAATCAACTAATCGATCGGGATAAAAATTAGATACACCAATGGCTTTGATTTTACCTTGTTTATATAAATCAATCAAAGCACGATATGCACCATGATAATCTTTAAACGGCTGATGCAATAAGACTAAATCAATATAATCCAGCTGCATTTTGTTTAAAGATTCTTCTACAGAAGCCTTGGCTTGATCATATCCATAATTAGAAATCCAGACTTTCGTTGTGATAAATAATTCTTCTCTGGGAACAGACGTTTTTGCGACTGCTTCTCCTACTGCCTCTTCATTTCCATAAGATTGTGCAGTATCAATTAGACGATATCCCGCATCAATAGCGTCTAGTACCACTCTGACACACTCCTCTTTATCTTTGATTTGGAATACTCCAAATCCTGCTTTTGGCATTTTCACACCATTATTTAATGTTATATATTCCATGTTATTTTCTCCTTACTGTTCATTAGCTTTAATAATTTCCTGCAAGCGAACATTTTCATTTCTAAATCTGGCATTCGGATTTTTATCACTGATAGACATAATAATTGCTTTAGAAGGACAATTATTCGCACATGCCAAACAAAATTCACATGTTTTGTTGATTTTTACTGCTTTCCCATCAACAAGCTTGATATTGCCGATTGGGCAAACACGAGTACATATACCGCAGCCACTGCATTTATCTGTAATTTTGATCTGTTCACCGTTGTTCAATTCCGGATGTTCTGTAAATCTTACCTTGACTAAATTATATTTTTCACGTCCGTCCTCTGTGGGCTGCTTGATATAATTCCTGCGCTGATTCAAATCTTCTTTAATAATTGCCAGCTGTTCAGGAATTTTCTTATCCATTGCTTTTTGTTCGTCAACATCAAACGAAGGAAGGTAATTATCCACCATCTGTAAGGTATTAGCATAATGTACTTTAATCCCCAGCTTTTCACAAAACTGGCTTGCCCATTCACTAGCAACACTGTCATTCATTCCATAGGTTGAAATAATATAGAAATAATCTGTTTTAAAAGTTGCCTTTTCGATAAATCTTCTTACTATATGAGGCATCTCTCCTGCATAGACAGGAGTTACAATCCCAATGGCTTCATCTTCAAATACTAAATGATCGTTTTTTAAAACCTGGGGTATGCTTTGTGTATTGCTGTCTAACTGCTGACTGATATGCAGACAGTTTCCTGTCGCGCTGAAATAAAATATCATCTTATTTTCCTCCTAAATTTAAATCGTCTGTTTTCATGATTTTCATATATTCTCTATAATCTAAACTTTTTATAATGGACTATTATTTTTTAATCCTCAAAATTACATTTAGTTTTTGCCAGTCTTTCTAAAGAGTCGTTTGTAACAATATAGAAAGGCTGATGTTTATTTACACTTTTGATCATTTCCATCTCTTCTTTAGTCAAAGTAAAGTCAAAGATTTCTGCATTTTCTTTAATATGTTTTAATGAAGTGCTTCCGGGCACTAATCCAAATCCCATCTGTGTGTGCCATCTCAAAATGATTTGAACAGTAGATTTATGATACTTATTTGCCAACTGTACAAACACCGGATCATTCAGCATCCCTGCATTGCCATGTCCCAACGGATACCACGACTGCAAAGCAATCTGATGTTCATCTAAAAAAGGTTTAACCGCTTCAGCTGGGTAATAGGGATGGCATTCTACTTGCATAACAGCCGGTACAACTTCACAGTTATCTAAAATTTCCTGAATCTTTTCTACAGGGAAGTTGGATAACCCAATTGCTTTTAATTTTCCTTCTTTGTATGCTTTTTCCAGCATCTTATAGGCATAGATATAATTGTTTACCGGATGATGCAGAACCATTAAATCAATATATTCAACATCTAGTCGCTTTAAAGTGTCATCAATAGCCTGATCATTTTCATATAATGTCGGACCCAGTTTTGTTTCTAAGAAGATTTCTTCTCTCTTGACTCCTGATTTTTTTATTCCTTTGCCCACTTCAACTTCATTTCCATAGCGGTTGGCAGTATCGATCAATAAATAGCCATTATTCAATGCATAGCTCACATTATCTGTGATTTGTTCACCAAATTGGTTGATGGTTCCAAAACCAAGCTTAGGCATTTTAACGCCATTGTTTAATAAGATATATTCCATATTTCTCCCACCTTTAATCGTGAATTTTCAATCCCATTAGGCGTGTTTCATTTGCCGGATCTTCCGGATTATGTGTTCCCATCCCTGTATCCAAAGCTTGAATAGCTTTCATTTCCACCTCATTTAATTCGAAATCAAAGATTTCAATATTTCCCTTCATTCTTTCTGGGTTAGTTGATTTAGGAAGTGAAATCACACCTTCCTGATAAATCCATCGCAAAATAATTTGACCAGCATTTTTATTGTATTTATTTGCCAGAGAGACGATTGTTTCATTTTCTAATAAATCCTTATTTCCATGTCCTAATGGGTACCATGCTTCTAAGCGAATATGATATTCATCCATCACTTTTCTTAACTCTTTTTGCTGGGTAAAAGGATTAAACTCTACCTGATTCACTACAGGCATTACAGTCATGCCATCCTTAAATTTATTCCATAAATTAATCGTGATATTGGAAATTCCAATTGATTTTATTTTTCCTGCTTCAACCGCTTCTTCTAAGGCTTTCCATGCGCCTAAATAATCACCATAAGGCTGATGCAGTAGGTATAGGTCAAGATAGTCAACACCAAGCAGTGCTAAAGAATTTTCTATCCCCTTTTTTGCACCTTCATAGCCGTAATCCTGCAGCCACAATTTTGATGTAATAAAGATTTCTTCTCTTGGGATACCACTGTCCTTAATGGCTTTTCCCACATCGCTTTCATTCATATAGCCTGCCGCAGTATCAATGTGACGATAACCTGCTTTTAATGCAGCTAATGTAGCTTCATAAGTAGGACCGTTATTAGGAATCATAAAGACCCCAAACCCAACTGCTGGAATTGTTGTGTCATTGTTTAATGTAAAATAATTCATGTTATGTTCTCCTTTTTATATTAGTGTCCGCCAAATACGGCAAAATCCATGGTGTCTAACTGATCATCGATCCTTTTAATTTCTTTAGCTGTCAGCTCAATATTTCCAGAATTAAAATTTTCTGTTAATCGGCTTTCTTTTCGGCTGCCGGGAATCGGGATAATAAAATCTTTCTTACAAATCATCCACGCCATTGACAGCTGTGCCATTGTACAATTCTTTTGATTTGCCATGTCCCTTAATAAAGCCAAAAGTGCTTGTGCTTTTTCATATCCTTCTGCTTGATATTGAGGCATTGAATTTCTGAAATCCCCCTCCTCAAACTTGGATTCAGGTGTAAATTGTCCCGTCAGCAAACCGTTTGCCATAGGTGAGAAAGCAACATAGGTAATGCCTAACTCCTCACATACTGGGAATAAATTTTCATGCCATCTTGCCATCATTGAATAACGGTTTTGAATAGCGGATACAGGACAAACCGCATGAGCTCTTCTTAGATAATCCTCGTTGACTTCGGAAATTCCCCATGCCTTAATTTTACCTTCTGCGATCAGCTCTTTCATCACCCCAGCCACAACTTCCGGTTCTATCTTTGGATCGATTCGATGCTGATAATAGAGATCAATATAGGACGTTTGAAGTTTTTCCAGACTTCCTTCCAGCGATTTTCTTATTGCTTGGGGTGAACTATCCAGTTCTAAATGATCACCTTTATGTTGCACCCCAAATTTAGTCGCTATAATGACTTTATCTCGAATATCCTTTAAAGCTGTTCCCACCAATTCTTCATTGTAAGAAATGGTTCCATCAGCATTTTCCCCCGTATAGCATTCCGCTGTATCAAAGAAATCATAGCCTAAATCATAAGCTTTCCTAATCGTATGAACTGCTGTGTCTTTATCTTCTGCCATCCCATAGGCATGAGAAAATCCCATGCACCCAAGTCCTACAGTATTCACATACATCCCTGTTTTACCAATTTGTCTTTTTTTCATTTTTGTTCCTCCTTAGTTTTAGTAAATGCTTTCTAATTTTCCTAATACAACCCACTTTTATTTGGTTAAACTAGTCATGTATTTTATACTTATTCAACCATTTAGCGGTAGTATGGCACTGATGATCAATAATTTCACTATAACCAATGTCCAGTTTTCTTATTTCATTAAGATCTTCATCATCCAGCATAAAATCAAAGATATTTATGTTTTCTTTCATTCTTTCCTGATGAACTGTTTTAGGAATCATCATAATGCCCTTTTGAAGATGCCATCGTAGAATAATCTGTGAAATCGATTTTTGATGCTTCTGTGATATTGTTTTTAGAACCGGATTATCAAAGATTTCCCTTTGTCCTTCATTAAGAGGTCCCCATGCCTGAAGCTGACAATTATAGTTTTTCATCAATGCAATTGTTTCCTCCTGCTGATAAAAGGGGTGAATCTCAATCTGATTAATCATAGGAGAAATTTTAGAATTCAGATAAAGATCAACAAATCTTTCTTTGGAAAAGTTACATATCCCAATTGCTTTAATTTTTCCTGCCTGATAGAGTTCTTCCAATGCACGCCATGACCCATAATAATCACTATAGGGCTGGTGAATTAAATAGAGATCAAGATAATCTACCTGAAGCTTATCAAGACTTGTCTGAAAAGCTTTCAGGGTGTTTTCATACCCTGCATCCTGAACCCAAACTTTTGAAGCAATAAAGATCTCATTCCTAGGGATACCCGATTCTCTGAGTGCTTCTCCTATTTCTTTTTCATTAAAATAGCTGGCAGCGGTATCTATCAATCGATATCCACATTGCAGTGCTTCAAGAATGCATCTTTTTGTATCTTTTGGCGGAATATGCAGAGTGCCATATCCTAATACAGGTAAACTTAATCCATTATTAAATTGAATATACTCCATATGCGCCCTCCTTCTACACTTTCATTTTATTTGTATTTATTAAAAAAGTACAATATCAATATCACATTGTGCTATAATTAAAATGCATAGTGAAAGGAGGAATCTCTATATGTTTGAACTCAGTCAATTACTTTATTTTGTCACTATTGTGGAACAGGGAACCATATCTAAAGCTGCCGAAGTTTTACTTATATCTCAGCCGGCTTTAACCCGTTCTCTAAAGAAACTTGAAGAAGAGCTGGAAGTGGAACTGTTTGATCGGACTAAAAATAAAGTTATTTTAAATGAGAACGGTCAGCTTGCTTATCAACACGCAAAAAAGATTTTGGAAATGACTTCTGTTATGAAAAATGAACTGATTGTTTTAAATAAAGCAACGAGCACTATCTCAATAGGTTCCTTAGCCCCTGCACCAATATGGGCATTATCTTATCTATTAAAAGGAAAATATCCGGAAATAAAAATTGAAGAGGATATTGAAAATAAAGATTCTTATCTTATAGACGGGTTAAAAAACGATCAATACACACTTATTGTTCTCAATTACCCCTATCATAATAAAGATTATCAGTCGATTGAATTATTTGAAGAAGACCTTTACCTGTCCTTGCCTCCGGCACACCCGCTTGCCTTATTTGATCAAGTATCGTTTGACGATCTTAATGGTGAGAGTATTTTGCTTCTGTCCAGAATTGGCTTTTGGAATGAAATTTGCTTAACCTATATTCCTGATTCTCACCTTTTAGTTCAAAATGATGAAACTGTTTTTAATGAAATAGTACGTTCTTCTGCTTTGCCGCATTTTAGGACAAATATTACTTTAATGCGAAATGACAGCAATAACCGCATCAATATTCCGATTAGTGACGAGGCAGCTAAAATCAAATATTATGCTGTATTTCACAATAATAAAAAGAAACTTTTTCAGTTTCTTAAAAAGGATATAAAAAATATCGACTGGAAGAAAGTAGAAACATAATGATGGGATATTGTCCTTATTGTAAAAGTAATATCATTGAATTTGATTACCTTCTCAGACAAAATTTTATATACTATTCCTTTACTTTTTAGTACAATATTAAAAAGAGGTGGTTTTATGGACCCGTTTTTGAAAATGGAAATGAATATTGACAACTTTTCTAAGAGTGACCTGAGAATATATGAAACAATCAAAGCTGATCCGGAAATAGTTCCCCGCAACAGCATTGTCGATTTAGCTAAAATATGTAAGGTATCGCAGCCTAGTATTACGCGCTTTTGTCAGAAACTTGGTTTTGATAAGTATGCTGATTTTAAATTTGCGATTTATTCTTACGCTAAAATTAAAACCAGTGAAAAGGAATCAAGTGGGAATTTTAATCTGCCTGCCATTGAAAACTATATTAGTTTATTAAAAGATCTTGATCATATAATGACAAAAGAAAGACTATTTGAACTCGCCCGCTGTATCTTTAAATCAAAGCATATTTTTACTACCGGAGTAGGTCAGAGTTTTCTTCCCGCTCGCTTATTTGAAATTAACCTAAGGAAGCTTGGGCTTTATGCAAGCAGTGTCTCCTATTCTGAAATAAGCGATATTAAAGAGATTGTTCAAAAAGACGATCTTATCATCGTGTTTTCAGTTCGTGCCTCAAAAGGAGCTTTAGAAGTCCTTTACGATAGCTTAGATAATGAATTTAAAGCTAAAGTCCTGCTGATTACAATGACACAAGCCAATAAATATAAAAACAAAGTAGACTATATGGCAGTATTGCCCCCTGCAGTACGAAACGATTATTCGTTAAGATTAGAAAGTCAGGTGGAATTCTTTGTTTTTGTTGATTTGCTGACTTCCCATTTAGCTTTACTGATTGATAAAGAACAACATGATACAACATTATAAAAACTGCAATGCGTTAGAAAATAAATTCATCTGTTGATGCAAAATGAATTTAAATTATTCTTTCATTGCAGTTTTTCTATATCTATTTATTTATTAATCGCTGATCAATCTTCGCTGTAATCCCATTTATTAATGTTTCCACAGTTCCTTTTTCAGTAATAGCCACATAGCTTTCAAAATATTGGCCATAGTCCTCCTGATTTACTAAGTAAGACACATAGTTGTTGCAATAGGCGATGAGGATAACGTGGTAATCATGATATTTCTGTTTGAGTGCTAACCCCACCTTTGAAACCAATTCTCCGGGGATCGTGAGGATGAGAAGCTTATCAAAGATATAGGCATGACTCATTAGATCACATTCTATTTTTCTCATCTTCATTTTTATCTCTAAGCGATGCAGTAAGTTCTTCTCAAAGCGATACTTTTCTGAATCATTGTTGAGATCCTGCTGCATGCGTTTAATTTCACGGTTAGTCCAATTATCGTGCTCAATATCAAACACCGTTTTAAAACCAAATGCTGCTTTTCCTATAAAGTTCATTTCGATTGGTTCTTCTTTATGACTAATAATTTGCTTTACTACTTTTTTTGCAGTCAGCTCTACAACATTCGACTGCTGATTTTCTCGATAAAATCGTGTGCTGACATCACCGCAGGCACCGTTAAATAAAATTACCGGAACATGATAATAAGCAGATAACTGTTCACGTATATTCCCCAGCAGATCTGAAGACAGCAACAGGTTGTCACCATTTAAAATCGTTGGATGACATGCCATATTCACCAGCATTGCCACAGCCTTTTCCTGCTGATAAAAGGTCATCGTGAAAACTTCCTTATCCTGACTTCCGCCTATAATATTACGGTTCCCATAACAGCCGTCTATTAACCCTGTACGATAAGTGCATGTTACTTCCTGTAAGCTATTCATACATATCGCAAGGTCTTCTTTAAAATAACCAAAAACCTGCTGCTTCAGTTCTCCTTCACATGCTTCATTGCATGTTGGCAGTTTAAAAATTGCCGGACCTGAATGTGTATGAATACAAGAAAGATTAAATTGATCATCACATATACCATATTCTTCTTTACAATAGTCTGCCAAAGCATCTCTAAATTCTTTTTCTATGCAAATTGTATCGATGGAGCAAAAAATTAGTATTTCTTTGTCAAATTTCATCACACAGCTGATCATATCAATTTCATCTAAAACCCCTATGCTTTTTTGCTGTCGTTCATACCCCCCCATAAAGCAGGCCTTATCCGGGGTAATATTCCTTTTCTGTATTGCAATATCCATTTTTATTCCTCCTGTATATTTTATTCTTAAATATTTTAAATATTGTGGTATTAAATATTTATATATTAAATATAATAGCATTAACCCGGCATTAAATCAAGTTAATGAATATTTTATACTATTTATATAAAAATATATTGAATTAATTATTTATTTATAATAAAATGAAATTACAAAGTGAAAGGGGATACAAACATGGATAATCAAAACCTACTTATTACTAAAATTCAAGAAAAAATTGAAAAGTTTATTTTACCTACAGCATCTAAGTTAAGCAGTCAGCGCCATCTTGCTTCCATTCGTGATGGTTTAACGTATTTAGTGCCGTTTACCATCATTGGTGGATTGTCGATCTTAATTTCTTCACCACCGGTCAGTGCCAATTTACAAGGAACGAATTTCTTTTATCAGTTTATGCTGGCATGGAAGGACTGGGCAAGCCAATATTCCAGTATACTGATGATACCTTATAATTTGACTATTGGCATTATTTCCATTTATGTAGTTGCGGGAATTACTTACAAATTAGCTACTCATTATAAAATGAATGCTATCGCAAATACACTTGTCACAACATTTATCTTTACCTGTATATCTGCTGCACCAGAAGCCTATAAAGTGGGTGAAGCAACAGTGAGTGCCATTCCTACAGCACAATTGGGAGCTTCCAGTATGTTTGCCGCTATCATTGTCGCTATCGCGGGAGTAGAAATCAATCATTTTTTAATCGAACACAATATAAAAATCAGTATGCCCAAATCTGTACCGCCTAATGTATCCGGTCCATTTGAAGTCTTGATTCCATTGATCGTATCGACATTTATCTTCTTTGGAATAAACTTATTATGTACTTCTATGACCGGAGCCGGACTAACACAGTTAGTTTTTAAAATCTTCCAGCCATTATTATCGGCTACAGGATCATTGCCTTCTATCTTATTTATTACATTACTAACGCAAATCTTTTGGTTCTTCGGAATTCATGGCAACAACATGGTAAGTGCCGTTGTTACGCCTGTCACTACCGCTAATATTGCTTTAAACCTAGAAGCTTATAATGCCGGAAAACCAATGACCGCTATTTTCGCTGGTTCCTTCAACAGTATTTATGGAGGATGGCTTACTTATACTGCTATCCTGATTACACTAATTATTTTCTGTAAATCGCCGCAATTAAAATCCATCAGTAAGGTAGCACCGATTTCAACAGCATTTAACGTCAATGAACCACTCATTTTTGGTATTCCTACTGTTTTAAATGTCTATACATTTTTTGGAATAACCCTAAGCTCGTTGCTTAATGTAACCATTGCCTATATTTCCATGAGTACAGGTATCGTGGGTAAGATGTATTTAACTGTACCATGGACAACACCGGCACCACTTGCCGCTTTCCTTTCGACCATGGACTTTAAAGCCGTGATCCTATGGGCCATTCTATTAGTACTGGATATTGCGATTATACTGCCTTTTATGAAAATGTATGATAAGCAGCTTATTAAAGAAACGGTTGAAGGTTAGATAAAATAGTTTTAAATCAATCCCATTATTTGGATAATGATATATTCCCCTTTGCTGGATGAATCGGCAGAGGGGTTTTTGTTATGGCAAAATTTACTAGAGATAAAAAATGAACTGCTATCAACTAAAGGTGAGTAAGAACGATATCATTATTTCAAAACAGAATTATACAGTGATATAAAAATACACGACAACTATCGCCATCGTGACTTATATTCTACTTTCTATTCTATTGCCTGCCTCTTATATAGGCAGCTCTTTTTCTTTTTTAAATTAACATAGTATATATATTATTTTCGTACTTTTTTAAGATAAACCATATCAATAAGTTGCTTGCCATCTTCAAACATAGGATGATCATAGTGATCAACAAAAAAGTTTTTTACTCTATGTGAGTCTATAAAACCACAGCTATGGTAAAAAGAAAGGGTAGAAGGACAATCTCCAGTGCCAACAAATAAAACACTGCAATCCGGATAATATGCAAATAAGTATTGGATGAGATATTTACCATATCCTTTTCGCTGATGACCGGGCAATACGGCAATATTTTTTAGTTCATAAACACCATCCGCCTCTTTTGTAACCACACACTCCGCTTTGATTCCACCATCCTGCAAAATAAACATATCTCCATGATCAAGGTATAGATCAATCATATTTTCTTGTTCATCAGCCAATAACAATAAATCTAAATAATCTTTTTTCCCACTTGTCACCTTTTTTATATTCATGATTGCCTCCAGCATTATTTAATCCTTCTTAAAAGAATTTTATTAAATCAAGATAACGATGTTTATCTCTTGACCGCATATAATCTTTTCTTTTTTTCTAATCCCTGCTTTTAATGGAAGAAAGTAGGTTCCTTGTTTAGTATCGTACCAAATAGAGGTCTGCCACTCACTATTACCAATTTTAGCGGTAATTCTCATTCGTCCCCAGCCCTCTTCCAAAAGTTTAAAATTATCTCTTATTTCTTTCGATAAAGCCTCAGGAAGAGGAACAATGGTCCATCCACCTACATCATCTGATGATGAATATAGATAGGGTTTGCCAATAAATTCATAGCGCATTCCTTCCATCAGTGTTTCTCCTTCCTGCACTCATCTTAATCACCTCTGTGTCCCATACAGAACTTTCGTATATCCATTATAGCATTGTCTCACTGTTAAGTCATTTTCTTTTACAAGGAATAAAATTATCACATAAAAAGTGATATTCAGTATCTATTTTAAACTCCAATTAATAAGATTTACCACATTCCTTTATATAGATAACGCTTAGCCATTGTATTCATTTAAAACTGATAATATATCAATTTGACAGATATCGCTGATCTTAATGATAGTGCCGTCTAATAATACAAGACGTTTTTGATAGGAATCGATCTTTTTTACTTGTCCGGTCATTGTGATATACTTTCCGCCCGCCTTATTTAAATCCGCAATAAAATAAGTGATCATGACATTTGGACAATCATCAATATTCTTAAGGATGTCTTGTAATTTCTTATTAATGATCTCTTGCTGGCTTGCATCAAGATCTTTCTTTTGAATCGTTAATCGCTCTGTTTCCTTGATACGTTCTTTATATCCATTGAGTGCTGCAAAGGGTGCAAACTGAATAGCACGAGCCTGTCTTGACATCTGCGGATGTTTCTTAGAAATAGGACGGAGCAGATTAATAATATCCTCATAATGATGCATATCTTTTTTCATAGTTTATCCCTAAGCCTTATGTCCGCCAATTGTTTTATTACGAGTAATAGCGGTTGCCCCTTCTTCAAGATCCATTACCTTTAGAACTGCGTTCTTCCCATATTTTTTCTTAATTGCTAATGTTGCCAGTTGTATTCTCTTGTCCTTTTCCAATTCCTCTTTTTGCTTTTTCCTTTGTTTTTCAATCGCTTCATAATCCTCAAATAAATTCATTTGCATAACGATCTCCTGATTTTGGGTTTCCCCTTCGTACCTCACATGATTAGCAGAAATATTAATCCTTCTGATATACAATGTTTTATCCACAATCTTATCATAAGCGCTTAAAACTTTTTTAATAATGTAACTTGAAGATGAGGTAAACATCTCAAGCTGAATACTTTTATGAGCATGTTTCGGTATTTTGCGCCCATAGTAATCCGTTGTTATTTCACCGCTATATAAAGAACTGTGATTAGCAAGGTTGTCTTTATCGTAACCGATTGTAAATATTATTTGATCTGTCACCAGCTGTTTATCCACCAAATCAAGAGCGAGCTGATCCACCATCTCGATTACCACCAGCCTTGCTTTTTTGAAGTCGTAGGGGTCACTCAATACCTGCCCGCTGCCAATGCTTTGATTTTCAGGTTGATATGCCTTGATATCTTCCATAGAACAAGCTTCATATCCCCACGCATGATCGATCAGAAGTTCTGCATTAATACCAAATTCATCGTATAATAAGTCTTCATGATCAAGGGAGCATCTTGCAATATCCCCCATTGTATATAATCCTAATTTCTCCAGTCTTTTCGTATACCCTCTTCCTACTCGCCAAAAATCTCTTAATGGTGTATGACTCCATAAATATTGACGGTATCTGGATTCATCAAGCTGTGCAATTCGGACTCCATCTTCATCCGCTCTAACATGCTTTGCCATGATATCCATTGCGACCTTGCATAAATAAAGATTTGTACCAATTCCAGCTGTAGCTGTTATTCCGGTGGTTTCGTATATATCGATAATTATTCTTTTTACAAATTCCTTCGCTGTCATTTTATTTGTGTTTAAGTAACTTGTGATATCCACAAAAACTTCATCAATAGAATATACATGAATATCCTGTGGAGCCAGATATTTCAAATATACTTCATATATTTTTGCACTGTACTCAATATAAAATGACATTCTCGGTGTTGCCACAACATAAGAAAGCTCCAAATTAGGATTTTTCTGCAACTCTACATCATCATAAGATTTACCGGTGAATTTATATCTTTTTGCCTTTTTCAGCCTTTGATGATTTACCTCTTTTACTTTTTGAACAACTTCAAACAATCTTGCTCTGCCGGCTATTCCATATTTCTTTAAAGACGGAGAAACAGCGAGACAGATTGTCTTTTCTGTTCTGCTTGAATCGGCAACAACTAAATTAGTAGTCAAAGGATCGAGTCCTCGTTCCTGACATTCAACCGATGCATAAAAAGATTTCAAATCAATAGCCGCATAGACCCGATGATCCCTTTTCATCTTATTTCCTCCTATAGACACCCTATTCATTATTATTTTAACACATCTGCCATATTTTACATTTTTCAAGCAGCATCTGTTTATAGTATTTACGTTTTTTTCCTTCTTTAACACAATGAGTAAAAAAACAGTCTTAATTGCTTTCATAAGCATACTTAAACTAATGGGAAAAGCGTAATTAAAAAGCCTTCTAATCAAGGCTTTTAAGATGTATTATTCTTTTATGATAATGTACTGTCTTGATTATGTACTCAAATACCAAGTATACCCATACCGATCAAGTACTTCAGCACCGCTCTCATCTTGATGTGGAGGCGGATGTGGCAAAAAGGTCTGTATAAGCTTTCCTCCCTCGGCAAGTTTTTCAGATATTTCTTCGATTGCTTCTTGTGAAGGCAGCACAACACAGATTGCTATGCCGGAAATTGAAACATTCTTGCCTGTATCGGCGCCCATCAGACAGCCATCATATTTTGTAAAAGAAACGCGTGCATGCATGACCGGATGATTGGGATCATTATTTAATCGAGCAAAAACAGTTTTTCCACCGCCAAACGCTTCAGCATAAAAGCAAAATGCTTCTTCACAGTTATTATTGAACACTAAATAAGGTACTATCATTTTGTTCACTTCCTTTCCTTACAATAAAGTATTTCATTTTAAGCAAAATACTGATAATTTTAAATAAAATAAATATTAGTCTGTCATTATTAACAGTTCTTTTTTTAGAGTGCTATATGGATTATAGGCTCAACATTTAATTATGTATTGTAAGAAATGGACATAAGAATTATAGTGTCATAAAGAAAGAGGAGAGACATCAAAAATAAAAGCCCTTCAGTGAAGTGCACCCCATTAATTGGACAATAAATTAATGGAGGT
>JAQENU010000012.1:0-2181 GCA_027676805.1 Coprobacillaceae bacterium UN01-12pH3A
TTTTATTTATTTCCCATGTCTACTTGACAGGGGTTGGTTCAATTCCTTGTAAATGGTTTTATTGTTTCTATTGAGTATGAAAAAAGGGAAGATGGACGGATTGAAATCCGATATATTGCGTATAATGATCAAATTCATATTAATGGATATGGGATAGTGCAGCTTGAATCAATTAGCGAAGAGGATAAAGCGATTATTAAAAATAAAGTGGAAAAAATTATTGAGGCATTATAGGGCTTCTCTATTGAAAAAAAGTTTTTACAGATATGGGAAAGTATTGATAAAATAGTTAAAACAGTGATCATAGAGTCTTTTTCTATATGATAATTCCACTTTTTTATTGTTTGTAAGAATATTAAATAAAAGTAAGATTATCGTATGAAGTAGGGTCTGTTAAAGTATATTAAATATTAGATAAAAATCTTTAAATTAAGTGTTTTTTCGAAAACTGTTGCATTCAAATTGTAAGCGCTTGTATAAGGGCGGCTTTTTTGTTATATTAAATATAGAAATTAACATGTTATTTTCAAATGATTACAAAGTAGAAAGGAGAGTAAGTATGAAAAAATTATTTACAGTTAGTTTGATTTGTATGATTTTTGTTGGAATAGTTAATGTTGCTAAAGCAAATGAATATTCATTTAGTGATTTAACGATTGCCCCTTTTTCAAGAGGCTTAACATTGACTTTTTCCAAAACAAATGGCGGTAATTATGGGAGAACTGATTTATATCAAGTCGGAAGTACGGCAGATAACGTAACATTTGAACATGCGTCTGGTGGAAATCATTTGTGTACATATACTGTGAAGGAAGGCTCTTATGCAGGAGCTGGATATTCAACTCCAGCAGGATCAACTGTATCTATAACAAGATATAGTGCTGTATGGAATGGTGGTTCTTATACTATTAGTGGTGTAACACAATATTGATTTTAAAAGGCAATAGTTTTAGACTAAACTATTGCCTTGTTTAAGGAGTGAAGATGAATGCTTTCGGCAATTAAATTTGAGTTTAAAATATTAAAAAAAAGAAACGTAATAGAAAAAATAGTTCTGCTTGTTCTTGTTTTTACATTGTTATATCAAATAGCATATTTTTATAATAACCATAACTTAAGCCAATTGGGAAGAATAGAGAATAATTATTTTTTTTCAGATATTTCAAAAGCTCCATTTTTTTATGCTTTTATATTTTGTTTACCTATTGTAATACCATTATTAAATGGAAATTTTTATTTTAAAGATTATAAAGTAGCTCCTTTTATTTATACTAGATTAGACAAATTAAATTATTTAATTGTCAAGTGTGTATTTTCCTTTCTCATTGGGTTTATAATAGCTTTCTTATTTATGTTTTTAACACTTGTAATAAGTTGGATAATTTTACTACCCAATGATTCATTTTTTTATGCACTAACCCCTAAACATTCTGATTTGGAAATAATTCAGTATGGAGCAAACTTTATGTATAGTACGGCTTTTAATAATCTATACTTTAATCATCCAATATTTTATTATTGTATATACATATGCGCTATATCTGCAATGGCGGGTATATCTTCAGTCTTTTCTTTTTTAATAACAATGTTTACTAAAAAAAGAATAATTTCAAATATTCTACCTTTTGTTATTTTTTATGGAATAACTTGCTTTCCAACATATTTTTTACCTATGCCATATAAACAATATACACTTGTAAGTTTATTAACTCCATTAACAGATATTCAGAATGCGTCCATAGTTCCAGTTTGTTGGTTAATAATTATTATTTTATCTGTACTAGTTACAGTTATTATAACCTGGTTTTTTAGTAAGGGGGATCTTGACAATGGTTAGATTGAGATATATCATGCATTCGAAATTTAGCCAGATTATCCCTATTGGCATTATCTTTGTATTTTGTTATCATCGCCTTTGCACACCGAATTTTGATTCAGAAATATATATTATTTTTATTAATTCACAATTTATATTTTTTATAATACCGGCATTTCTATTCTATTATTTATCTAGAAACCAAAATTTTAGTAACTTATTGTATAGTAATATACGGAGTCAAAAGCCTATGCGAAACTATACCATAACAAACATAATAATCGCATTTGGTTTATCAACATTTGTTGTGTTATGTTATTTTTATTTAGCTGGATTTGTAATAACAAAACTTTATATTTATTACT
>JAQENU010000012.1:2191-91067 GCA_027676805.1 Coprobacillaceae bacterium UN01-12pH3A
AACAAAACTTTATATTTATTACTTTTTTACTTTATATTTATTTACTTTATTAATTTATGAATTTTTAACATTATTAATTATGAATTTACATATATATTTTAAAAAATTTAGTTTTGCTTTAGGTATAGTATATACGATAATAATATTGAGTCAATTTATTTTAATTTGGAGAGGAAAGATCTTATTTGATTTGAGATTAGATGTAATTTATTTTTTGTTTAAGGGGAGTGTAGTCTTATTTTTTATCAATGTATTGTTAATTATCAGTCTATTGATCATTGTAAAGAAAAGGAATATTCGATATGTATAAAAATTTTAATAATCGAATATGGTTACAATCCCTATGTTTAATAGTATTTTTATTTATCTCGTGTACATTATATCCAGTTAACTTGTATGATCTTAATGATTTATTTACAATTAAGATTAATTATGAAAATTTTAATGCGTTTTCTGTTATTGAAATTATAACAAATTTAATGCCTTTCATATTAATAGTGTTATTTGTGGGGAAAGATTTTAAGGATAAAATTATAAATAAAAGTTTATTTATTTTTATTAGAATAGTAAAACGAAGGGACTATGTATTAAAGGTTTTCATAAAGGAATGCATTTTAGTAATGTATTTTTTAATTCTCAAAATTATTATAATATATTGTATTTCAAATAAAAGTGAATATGAGTTAATTTTTACTCATGTTATCTGGGATATGCTTAATCAATATATATTTATGTTGTTTTTAGTCTCTTTTCATAATATTAGCTGTATAGTATTGGATTCAATAGCGGGAAGTAATATTTTTATTATAACAGTTATAATGACTTATCTACTTATTGTGCCATTGAATTCAGAGTTAAAAAACATATTTTTACTTTTGAATCAGCATTTAATACTTTGGAGTTTTTTAGTTATTGTTTTGTTAGTAGTATTAGTATATCTTATTGAATATCATGAGGAGGAGAAAAATGGAAAAAATTTCTTTAATAGGTGTTAGCAAACGATTTAAAAGTCAAGAGATCTTTAAAAATGTAGATATCGAATTTCATGAAGGTAAAATCTATGGTTTAATTGGTACAAATGGTTGTGGTAAAACGTTGCTTTTAAAAATTATTTCTGGTCTTGCTAGACCATCTGAAGGAGTGGTATTATATAATACTTTAAAAGTAGGAGAAGATATTAAAATATTACCAAATGTAGGAGTTATATTTGAAAAGCCTGAGTTCTTTTTGGATTTAACAGGTTATGAGAATTTAAAGTTGCTTGCTGATATAAACCGGAAAATTAGTAATGAGCAAATAATTAAAACAATGAAACTAATGCAATTAAATCCAGATAATAAAAATAAGATGAAGAACTACTCTTTGGGAATGACACAAAGGTTAGGTATAGCACAGGCGATAATGGAGGATCAAAAAATATTATTGTTAGATGAACCGACGAATGCCTTGGATGAGGAAGGTGTAGAGATAGTTCATAAAGTATTAAGGGAGATGAAGGAAAATAAAATTATAATTTTAACTTCACATAATAAATATGATATTAATGAATTATGTGATTACGTATATTCATTCAATGGGGGAGAGATAAAACTAAGTGAAAAATAAAAAAATGTATAAATGGATTCTTGTTTTGTTAACTTTAAATTTCTTAGTTATGTTATTTTTTAAATATAACCTCACAATTGAGAGCTTTAAAGAAAAATATATAGAAGCAAAAAATAATACGATTTTCAACCTTGGAAAATTACCACCATATTATGAAAATATAAATAATGAAATATATTTTAAACCATGTACATTAGAACTTTTAAAACAGGAGAGCGAGGTTATTGTTAAAGTTACAGTTCTTAATAAAACACAAAAAAATGATCTCATTCGAACAGAGGTGAAAATAGAAGATGTCTATTTAGGTCAATTAAGTGAATCCAAAATTACAATAGTAGAACCATATGGTATTGAAAAAAGCAGTAACGGATCAAGATTTATTTTTAATGATATACTATATACACCTTTAAATGAAAATAAAGAATATATTGTTTTTCTAAAAGGATTACCTGAAAAAAATGTATATACATATAGTATGAACAGTTATAGTAAGTATCCGGTAAATGAGACACCTAATATTACATATGCCTTATCTGAATGTGAATTTAGTGATATTGAAAAGTTGGATTTGAAACTTACACAAAATGCACCTCCACTTTTTATATATCAGACAAATCATATTATTTCTAATGAGGAATTAGATAGTATTAAAGATATTTATTTATCGATATATAAAGAAATCCAGGATAATCTATTGAATTAAAATTATAAATTCTTTTAGTCTTAATAGTATTTTGAATTCTTAACTATATTTTAGCAAAAGGCAAAGTTTAAAGAAGAGTTTTCTTCGAAATACACTGTCTTTTTTGTTATTTTTTACTTAAAAAGTATTAGTCATAAAGATTATATAATTTTACTGGAATAAATTTAAATTATTAGTAATGATAGGTAGCATTTTATAACGATAATGAGTTTCTTTGTTTTTTTGTTTGTGGAGGGTTATAGAACAGTACATAGTAAATCTATTAGTGAAGCGGATGAAGCAATTATTAAAAATAAAGTGGAAAGAATCATTGGGGCGTTATAGGACTTACCCTATTGAGACAAAACGTGTATACTGATAATAGAAAGTGGGGATATGATGAATAAAGTATTGTTGGAAAAATATGCGGATTTATTAGTAAGAACTGGAGTGAACTTACAAAAGGGTCAAACCTTGATCATTGAGTCACCGATTGACTGTGCAGAATTTGCAAGAGTGGTGAGCGAAAAAGCATTTGAAGCAGGTGCGGGTGACGTTGTTTGCCATTATAATGATCCAGTATATCAAAAGATTAGAGCGAATTATTTAGCCGAAGAAAAAATAAGTGAGGTGCTGGATTGGCAGAAAGAAAGTTTGGACTATTATTTGAGACAAGGTGCATGCTCACTGATGCTGACTTCTCCGCAACCTTATTTAATGCAAGATATGAAAGAAAGTAAAGCGGGTGCCGTGCATTCCTTTACTAATGATCTAAGAAATGTGATTCGTAGCCGTATTGTGACAGACCATGTGCAGTGGTGTATTGCGGCGGTGCCTAATCAAAAATGGGCAGAAGCCATTATGCCGGAAGTAAATAAGGACAAAGTATTAGATGAATTTTGGACATTATTATTTAAATTAGCTTATGTTGATGAAAATAGTGATGCAAATGATAACTGGCGAGAAAATGCGAAGCGTCGTCAGATCTTGACTGAAAAGTTGGATAACTTCCATTTAGATTCACTCCATATGACATCAAGCAATGGAACGGATATCGTCTTTGGTTTCCATGAAGATTACAGCTGGGGATCGAAAAAGAAAGAAAATCCAGAAGAGATTAAATACTCACCGAATATCCCGACCGAAGAAGTATGTACATCACCTGATAAATATCGTACGAATGGTGTTGTCTATTCCACAAAGCCATTGATGTTAGGTGGGAAAATTGTCGATCATTTTTCGATTCGCTTTAAAGATGGAAAAGTGGTGGAAGTTCACGCTGAAATGGGAGAAGAACTTCTTAAAGGCATTATCTATCAGGATGAAGGAAGCAGCTATTTAGGAGAAGTGGCTTTAGTCCCTTATCATTCCCCTATCAGTGAAAGCGGATTGGTCTATTTTAATACATTAATCGATGAAAATGCTTCTTGCCATATTGCTTTGGGAAAAGGGTTCCCTAATACAGTGGGAGTAACAAGTCAGGAGCCAGCAGACTGGGAAGCAAAGAATTTAAATTATTCCAGCATTCATATTGATTTTATGATTGGGGCAAAAGATACAAAAATTGTAGGACATACAAGAGATGGAAAAGAAGTTGTTATTTTTGAAAATGGAGATTTTGCGATCTAAAAGGTTGCAGTCTCTCTTTTTTGATTAATAATCTGCAACAAACGATTGAACTAAACATATCTACGCGGAATGTCTATAAAAATTATATGAGAGAATTTTTATAATACAAGATAGTGGAAATGTGTATTTAGAATTAGATAAAATAATAGATGTATCCCTAAACAGAAATATGTTATCATAAAAATGATATAAATGAAGTGGGAGAAGGAAGTATAATATGGAAGAATTTAGTATATTTAACGGAAATCTAAGTAAATATAATGGAACAGATACCAATGTTGTGATCCCGGAGTCAGTAACTTCTATCAATGATTTTGCTTTTTATGGCTGTGAGACTTTAGAGACAGTTAAAATTCCTGAGACGGTGACATCAATCGGAGCGCACGCTTTTTATGGCTGTGAATGTTTAAGAAGGATTGACATTCCAGAATCGGTGACATTGATCGGCGGAGGGGCTTTTTCATGTTGTAAAAGGTTGGAAACCCTATCGATTCCCCAGACGGTTAAATCAATTGGGAAAAGTATGTTTTATAAATGCGGTCATTTAAAAAATGTTTATCTTCCTGATTCGATTCAATCGATTGATCACAGTGCTTTTGCATTTTGTACAAAGTTGGAAACGATTGAACTGCCTGCATCATTATTGAATATAGGCGAAAATGCTTTTGAAGAATGTGTTAGTTTAAAAGCCATTATCATGCCTGAAGGACTCACGACCATTGGTAAAAAAGCATTCATTAATTGCGTGAACCTGAAGAATATCACAGTATCAAAGAATTTAAAAAAGGTTGGAGAAAATGCGTTTCTGACACGCAGCACTTTAACTTTTGATTCAAATGATACGTTGTTTTTAAAACCTGTCTTTTTTGATGATAATTGGATGCTTAGTTTTAGAAGAAAAGAAGATGAGAGTTATAAGTTTATAAATTCCTATCTTCCCAATTTAAACTTAACGGACTGGAAACCTTACGCTAAATTGATTTTATTGGTCAATTTTTTAGAGACTTATTCTAATCATACAGGTGTGCAGAAAGAAAATTATGAGCAGGCTTGTCGTGAAAATAAAAAAGAGCTGATCGAATTTCTGATTAGTGAAAAAAGATATGCTCCGTTAAATCAAGCATTAGAGATTGGAATTATCACATCAGCTGACTTACAGCCTTATTTTCATATCATTACGGATCGTGATCAGAAGGCAAAATTAATGGAATACAAAAATAAAGAAAGTGAGCCTCTTTTCAACAGCTTAGAAGATGAATTGATGAATATGTTTTAAATGGCAGGAATGCCATTTTTTGTTTTCAGAAATTAATTTCATAATATAAAAAATTTCTTTTCTCCTAAAAAAGTATGATACAATAACGCTAAGTTTTGCTTAGCAGTAAATAAATTGAGATAAAGTAAGGTGGAAAATATGGATAATGAATTAATTGATCTATGTAATGAAATATTTAAAAACTTAATCAGTCAGATTACGATGCACCTGAGATTCATGGATATTGCTTTAGCGAAGTATATCTTTGTGCCTAATTCCTTATCCATTGAATGTGACGGCATCTATTTATACTATGATCCTATTTATTTGATTAAGACATTTAAGAATAATCCAAATTCACTGACACGCGGCTACTTGCATATTGTGCTTCATTCTATTTTTAGACATCAATATTTAACGTTTAACTGTAATCGGCAGTTATGGAATTTAGCGTGTGATATAGCCGTTGAAAATATGATTATGGAATTAAATTTGGATTGTATGGAAATTGCCAACAGTGAAGAGATGAATAAAGAGATCGATAAACTAAAAAGTAAGATCAATCTTTTGACAGCACAAAAGGTTTATCATTACTTACAAGATGAGCTTAATTCGGATCAAATAAAGTGGCTGAGTGATTTATTTTATTTTGATGACCATTCCCGCTGGTATTCGATCCGTGATGTTACAAACAGTTCTACAAATTTATATGGCGAAGAATCTAAGGATGATCCAACGAAATCCGGGAGAAATCGTTTTGACAATGCTTCTCATGAATCTGATGAGCCGGATGATGAATCAAAGCTGGATCGCGAAGAATCGGATGACCAAAATAAAGAAAACGATGAATTAAGTGATCAGGAAATTATTAAGATCAAGGATTCTATGAAGGAGTGGAAAGAAATTTCCGAGAAAATTGAAACGGATCTTGAAACATTCTCTAAAGAGTATGGTGAACAAGCCAGTTCGATGGTGCAGTCTTTAGCCCGTTTAAACAGAGAAAAATATAACTATACAACCTTTTTGAGAAAGTTTATGACAACCGGTGAGAAGCAGATGATCAATGATGAAGAATTTGATTATGTGTTTTACACTTATGGCTTGCAGTTGTATAAAAACATGCCACTAATTGAATCCTTAGAATACAAGGAAACAAAAAGCATCCGAGATTTTGTGATTGCGATTGATACATCGGGGTCAGTATCCGGCGAGATCGTGCAGTCTTTCTTACAGAAAACATATAATATTTTTCAGCAAAGAGAAAACTTCTTTAATAAGTTTAATATCCATATTATTCAATGTGATGCTCAAATACAGCATGATGAAAAGATTACCAGCTTATCGGAGTTTGATCGTTATATTAAGAATATAGAAATACACGGATTAGGCGGAACCGATTTTAGACCTGTATTTGATTATGTTGATGATTTAATCATGAAGAAAGAATTTACTAATTTAGAAGGACTCATTTATTTTACGGATGGAGATGGAAGCTATCCTAAGAAACAACCCGATTATTTAACCGCCTTTGTCTTTTTAGACAAGGGAAACTTAGTAGACGCTAAAGTCCCTTCATGGGCAATTAAATATATATTAGATGAAGATGAAATAATAAATGAACAGATAGTGGAGGAAAAGTAATGAATATAAAAGAAGCAAAACAGCAGATCAAGAATGCGATTATATCTTATTCAACAAAGGATGAGTTTGGAAATGCGATGATTCCTGTCAGCAAACAAAGACCGGTTTTCTTGGTAGGGGCACCGGGTATTGGGAAAACAGCAATTATGGAACAGATTGCTCAGGAATTGGATATTGCCTTAGTTTCTTATTCCATGACACATCATACACGCCAAAGTGCCTTGGGATTACCTTTTATTGTAGATAAAAAATATGGAGATGAGGAATATCGAGTATCAGAATATACAATGAGTGAGATCATTGCTTCTATTTACGATGCAATGGAATCAACGCATAAAGACAGTGGGATTTTATTCCTAGATGAGATTAACTGTATCTCGGAAACATTGGCACCGTCAATGTTGCAGTTTTTACAGTATAAGACGTTTGGCAGACATCAGGTACCGGAGGGATGGATCGTGGTCACTGCGGGGAATCCCCCTGAATACAACAATTCAGTAAAAGAATTTGATATTGCGATGTGGGATCGTCTTAAAAAAATTGAGGTAGAAGCGGATTATGAAATTTGGAAAGAATTCGCTGTCAATACGAATGTTCATCCGGTAGTCACTTCATATTTAAGTATTAAGTCAAACAACTTCTACAGTATTTCTACAACAGTAGATGGCAAAAGCTTTGTTACAGCTAGAGGTTGGGACGATTTAAGTCAGATGATTATTCTTTATGAGATGAATAATATCGAAGTGGATTACAATCTTATTGCTCAATACATTCAAGATGAAATGATTGCGAAAGATTTTGCTCATTACTATCAGCTATTCCATAAATATCAGGCAGATTATAAAGTAGATTCCATCATTGACGGAACAAGTACAGAGGATATTAAACTACGCGCTAAAAATGCCAAATTTGATGAAAGATTATCTCTGATTTCATTGATTATGTCTCAATTAGATGATACGATCTCTAAAACTGTGGAATTAGAGGATTCTATTCGTAAAGCAATGGGTGAAATAAAGCAAGTCCAATCAATAAGTAATACAAAAGAAGATTATATTCAAAATATTACAGCGAAAACACTGGAGTTAAAAGCAGAGTTAAATGAAAAAGAATCAGGTAACGCTCTTTTTAGCGAATATCAAGCTGAAGTTTATCACACTATCGCTTTATTAAATACTATCGTCGAAGCATTAAAATTAGATGATAGTCAGGAGAGTCCGGCAAATTTGGTAAAAGGTGCATTGCAGAAAGCTTTGACAGAATTAAAGAAAGAGGATGAAACAGCTCAGAGTGCTTTAAATCATACATTTGAATTCTTTGAAGAAGTCTTTGCGGAAGGACAGGAAATGCTGATTTTAGTTACTGAAATGACAATTAATAAAGGTATTTCTAAATATATCTATTCTCATGGCTGCAAGAAATATTATGAGCATAACAAACAGTTATTGTTTGAAGATAAGCAGAATGAATTAATGGAAAAAATTGATGCGATTAATCTGCTTGAGATTGAAGATTAGTGTGTTGATCAACTTGACTAAATTATTATGGGACGACTTTGTCCCTTTTTTAAATGAATACAAAAAGACACGATAAATATTTTAAATAAAATTTAGCTGAATATCTCACATAATATTGTATTTCTACGTTGGGTAGATAGGAAAAATCAAAGGATTATGATAGGATACAAGAGAGGTGAGACATATGGATAATAAAACAATTGGACGCTTCATACACCAATTAAGAATAGAAAAAGGATTTACTCAGCAGGAGCTAGCTGATCAGTTGAATGTAACCAATAAAGCTATTTCAAAATGGGAATGCGGTCGCGGATGTCCTGATATCTCTTTATTTGAAAAACTTAGCGATGTGCTTGGAGTAACGGTTATTGAGTTACTAAATGGCAGACATTTTGAAGCACCGCCGCCACAACAGGAAATATTGAAAACATCAATTGATTATTCAGATAAGATCGTAAAAGAAAATTCTCAGCACTTAAATACCCGTATGGTTATATTAGGATTGGTCATCTTATTTGGCATCGGATTCTTTTTGTTACCTTTTCTCAATCAGACTGTTTTTCATTTTCCGGAAATGACACCTCCTATCTATACGCCTTTATATACCGATCCACAGGAATCGACGGATCTATTCAGCAGTTCATATTTTCATTCCTTAGAACGATTTCATACAGCCTATATCGGAGATAATTCCAAAGTTGGAAATCTGATTAGTGCTTTGCCCTTGAATCAATATGGCTATTCCATTGAAATTTTGAGTGAAGATTATCAGCTAAATGTGTACTATCATGATGTTAGCTGGAATATTGATACAATAAATGGAGACGAGCGTTATGTCTATAAGTCAATACTATATAACTCTTTAGCTGCCTTTAGTTACATCGATAATATGAATTGTATTCAATTTTATTTCTCGGATCAAAGCATGAAAATTAATCGTGATGATTTTAATCAGCTGTTCACCAGTGAAAACATGGAAGGAAGACTGAATGAGTTGCTTGTAATGTTAGATGATGAACAAATTGTTGAAGAAAAAATACAATTTTTTAACATTTTGTGACATTTTGGGGTGAAATTTATTTCTTTTTGTGATATTCTATATGTAGGGAATAAAAGGAGAAATATGATATGAAAAAACTATTAGTTGGGTGTTTAGCCCTTATGCTGCTAGCGGGATGCAGCTCATCAAAACCATTGGAGGCGACATACGTATATTCATTTGAAGATGAAGGAATTATTTACGAAGAAGTCGTGACTTTAAAAGGAACTCAAAAAGGTAAAACAGACTGGTTAGATGAAACTACAGATGAATTAAATGTTACCTTTACAGATGAAGCAACTTATCAGGAGTACATTGGAGATCTTGAAACTGAATCTGAAGCTTATCGTGCATGTCCGGGTGGAAACAACGGGACAGATTGCAGTAAATACGTGACTTATGAATATTCAATTGAAGAAAACAAATCTTATAAAAGCAAAGAAACAATTGATTATAAAACTGCTAGAAAAAATAAAGATGCTGTAACTTACGATCAGCCATATTCTAAGAATGAATATTTTTCATTTGATAAAACTGCTGAGGAACTAGTAAGTCAAGGATATATCAAACAATAAGAGCACAGATTGCACAATCTGTGTTTTTTTGTATATAATTGCCTTTTTATACATCTTCGCAATAGGTAAAATCTATGGTATACTTTTACCAATAAAGAGAAGGTGAGTTTATGTATAAGAAACATTATGAAGAGCTTTATCAGACAGAAGAAAATATCCTTCGTAAGCTAAAGGAAACATCGAATCGCTATACTTTTTTAAGAGCGATTGTCCTGGTTATTTTTTTGCTTTTTGTCTATATTAATATTACCCATTTAAGTGTTCCCTATTTTTCAATGCTGGGACTATCTATCCTTATCTTTTTAGGATTAGTATATTTTCATGGGAAAATAAAGAAACAATTGATATATCATGAAAATAAGATGATAGTGTTAAAACAATATCAAGATCGATTTGATCATCATTGGTCTGAATTTAAAGAGACCGGTGAACGATATAAAAAGAATGACTATTTCATTGCTAAAGACTTAGATTTATTAGGACAGCATTCCTTGTTTCAGTATATTAATGTTGCGAAAACATCATTAGGACAGCAAAAATTGGTTGATAGTCTTGTTCATCCAAACTATTCTTTAGAGGAGTTAAACCAACGGCAAGCAGTTGTAAAGGAATTAGCTGAAAATATTGACTTTTCGATTGAGATTCAGACATTATTGGTAGATACAAATAAAAAGGATGATGTTGCTGCCTTAAAAGAGTTTCTAAAGAAAATACAAAAGGGAATCAGGCCTCAGCGATATGCCTGGATTGTTCGTTTCGTCACGGTGACAATCATCGTTCTAAGTCTATTTAAAGTGTTTGGCGCCGCCAGTGGATCAGTGATGTTTCTAGGCATCTTGGTCAATTTATTAGTGGCGAATATTGGAGGATTAAGTTATCATAGTCACTTTGAATTGGTGCATTCCATTTCCAAGTCATTAAATCGCTATCAGAGTATTTTCGCGCTGATCCAAAGTAAACAGTATCATTCCCCATATCTAATGGCGTTATTAAAAGATATTCAAAATGGAAAAGCAGCCCAAGGCATTCATGACATCTATTTAGTGAGTGAAATGATCAGTCAACGTCAAAATGTCATTGGAAATTTCTTTTTAAACGGATTAGCCATTTATGATTTGCTGTGTATTGATCGATTAGCTAAATGGAAAAAGAAATACGGTGAAGAAGTAATGACCTGGTTTGATCAATTTGGTGAATTTGAAGCCTTGCTTAGTTTAGCTATTATTCCTCAGACAAAAACAGTCACCGCTTTTTCAACATTAATAGATAGTCCTTTAATGATTGATTTTAATGATGTCTATCATCCGTTAATGAATCAGGAAGAAGCGGTTGCAAATTCGTTTCACTTGGTTCATCAAGCTAATATTATCACAGGATCAAATATGTCAGGTAAAACTACTTTCCTAAGAACTTTAGGCATTAATATGGTATTAGCTTTTGCAGGAGGTGCAATATGTGCTAAAAAAGCAACACTGTCTTATATGCAGGTTTTGACTTCTATGCGAATTGAAGATGAATTAAGTAGCGGAACTTCGACTTTCTATGCTGAATTAAAACGTATAAAACAGATGATTGATGAAAGTGATAAACATATTCCGGTTTGCTGTTTTATTGATGAAATCTTTAAAGGAACGAATTCCGCAGATCGCATTGTGGGAGCTAAAGCTGCTATTGAACGTTTGATTAAGGATAATGTATTGGTTTTTGTATCAACACATGATTTTGAACTGTGTGATTTAGAAAAGACATTGCCACTCAGCAATTATCATTTTAAAGAAGATTATGTGGATAAGCAAATTACGTTTGACTATCATATTCGTTCGGGACGATGTCATACTACCAATGCTCGTTATTTGTTAGAAATGGTGGGCATCATCAAAGACTCTTAAAGCATTTATTTAGCGCTTTGGGAGTCTTTTTGTAAAGAATATACTTTCTTTTTTAAGAATAAGTAAAATAAATATTTATCGCTTGGCAAAAAAGGGCGCTTTGTATATAATAAATGAGGAAAGAAGGAACGTTATGAAAGCTAATTACCACACACATACACCACGCTGTAACCATGCGCGCGGAACTGAAGAACAATACATCAAAGCAGCGATTGAAGCCGGACACCGCGTGATCGGATTTTCTGATCATTCTCCTTGGCATTATAATTCTAAATTTGTTCCAACGATGCGTATGAAATTATCTGAATTAGATCATTATTTAGAGACCTTGAAAGCACTAAGGGAAAAATATAAGGATAAAATAGAAGTAAAAATCGGTTTAGAATGTGAATATTATCCTCAGTATATGGATTGGTTAAAAGAAACTTTAAAGGAAAAAGAGATTGATTATATCATTTTAGGCAATCATTTTAAAGACAGTGATGAACATGGACCTTATTATGGAACCAAGACTGCTGATGATCGTATATTGAAACGCTATGTAGATGATGCGATTGCGGCAATGAAAACAGGACTGTATTCTTATGTGGCACATCCTGATGTCATTCATTATTATGATGCTCAAAGTCCCATTTATAAATTGGAGATGGAACGTTTATGCGTTGCCGCAAAAGAAATGAATATTCCTTTGGAATTTAACTTGTTAGGCTATAGTACACAACGTCATTATCCAAATGAAAGCTTTTGGGAAATTGCAGCCAGAAACAACAACACAGCGATCTTAGGGATCGATGCACATGATTTATTTCAATATAAAGATGAAAAATGGGAAGCGAAGGCAACCCAGTATTTAAATGATCTAGGTATTGAGTTAATCGATGAGATAACTTATCTAAGATAAAAATGAGTTAGGAGAACTTCCTAACTCATTTTTTGCATTTTCTGCAAGTTTTAATTTTTATGATGCGGCTTCATTTAAAATAGGGATGTAAATAGAAAGCTTAGGAGGTTAGTACCATTTCTATAAAAAAGAACATGAGATGCACATAGATCTGTGAATTTGCCAAGGACTGCGGTTGTGCGGCATTTTTGAAAACGGGAATACAGTGATTGAATAAATAAGTTAAAGAAGAATCCTCGACGGCACTCAGCAGCAACTTATAGGCTTGGCAATGCAAAAGATGTCGTCCTACACGATTTTCACCTTTGAAAATATTTCCGGTATTGGAAAAAACAATCACACAATCTTCTTTTGAAAGAGAAGCAAGCTGAGTATAATCATTAACAATGATGATGACTTTTTCTCTATGAGTATAGCTCAAAGAAAGCTGGATATGCTGCGTTACAATATTCATAGAGACCATCGAGATCAAATATATTTTTTGGTAATAGTCAAAGACATCTCGAACAAATTCTATATCCTTTTTTTGAATTGCTTTTAAAAAGGGCAGCAGTCTTTGATTAAAATAGTGATCTATATTCCCGGGAGTTAAATGCAAAGGAGACACATCCTGAGACAAAATCATGTGCTGTTTTAAAGCTTTGGCATTATACGCACAGTCATGGCGAAAAGCTTTATAGTTTTCATAGCCAAATTGGTTGATTAGCCTTGAGATACTGGAAGTTGAGGTTTGACAGGATTTAGCCAGATCTTCAATTGTCATTTCCCCTACTTGATCAAAATGGCTTTTCACAAAATCCGCAAACCAATACTCCATGCGGTCCGATGTAGATTCATTAATGATCTGGTTTAATTTATCCATTAAGTGCATATCGATTCCTCCTACCTGCTTTCTATTTTACCTGATTTATAAAAGAAATAAAAGTCATCTAAAAAGAGAACGGAGGTAAAAGATGAGTTTTCCAAAGAATTTTTATTGGGGCGGTGCCTTAGCTGCCAATCAGTGTGAAGGTGCCTATAATGAAGGCGGACGTGGTTTAATTATGAGTGATGTGACAACGGCTGGGGCTAAAGATCGTTTGAGAAATGTCACTTATATCGATCCTGCGACACAGCAGATCAAACGCGGACCAATATTCGATAAGATCCCTAAGGGATGTCATGGCATTGTTTTAGAGGACGAATATTATCCTAATCATGTAGCCATTGATTTCTATCATCGCTATAAAGAAGATATTCGCCTTTTATCTGAGCTAGGCATCAATATGTTAAGAATTTCTATTTCATGGGCGCGTATTTTTCCTAAAGGAGATGAATTAACGCCTAATCAGGAAGGACTGAATTTTTATCACAAGGTATTTGAGGAACTGCGTCACTATGGTATTGAACCCTTAGTCACTATCGTTCATAATGAAATTCCTCTTTACTTAGAGGAAACCTATGGAGGATGGCAAAATCGTAAAGTCATTGAATGCTTTGATCGCTACTGTGAAACACTCTTTAAAGAATATAAAGGAGTGGTGAAATACTGGCTGACCATCAATGAGATCAATCAATTATTACTGGTTTTTGATTTTATGGATAATAATGCTTCCTCAGGTTTATATCAGAATTCATTCCAGCAGCTGCATCATCAGTTTGTGGCAAGCAGTCATGCGGTAAAAATGGCTCATGAGATTGATCCGGATAATCAGGTGGGCTGCATGCTTTGCGGTATTACTTCCTACCCCTTTACATGTGATCCAAAAGATATTGCAGCTAATCAGCATTACTGGCAAAAAGTCATCTATTATTGTTCAGATGTCATGTGTCGTGGGGAATATCCTTATTATGCTCAACGCTTATGGAAAGAATATGATGTTCAGTTAGAAATAAGTGAACAGGATAAAAAGGACTTAAAAGAGGGGACAGTTGATTTCTATTCCTTTTCCTATTATGCTACTTCATGTACCACAACACATCAGGATGCCTCAAAAGCAAATGGACATTTTGCTTTAGGCGCTAAAAATCCCTATTTAGACTATACTGATTGGGGAAGTGCAGCAGATGCACAAGGACTGCGCTATTTCATGAATGAAATTTACGGTCGTTATCAGCTGCCTTTAATGATTGTCGAAAATGGTTTGGGAACAAGTGATCAATGTATTGACGGAAAGATTCACGATGACTATCGTATTCAATATCATAAGCAGCATCTGCAGGCAATGTCTGAGGCAATCGAGGATGGTGTGAATCTGATCGCCTATAATCCATGGGGGATTATCGATTTGATTTCAGCTTCTACCGGAGAAATGGCAAAACGCTATGGCTTTATTTATGTGGATCGTGATAATGAAGGTAATGGAACTTTAGAGAGAATATGCAAGGATTCTTATTACTGGTATCAAAATATTATTAAACATAACGGAACTGAATAAAAAAGAAAGGAATACTCTTGTGTATTCCTTTCTTATATAAAATAAAAAGAAGATATCTAAAAATCTTCCACATTACGTTTTGAATGGTGGTTCCGGCCGGAATCGAACCAGCGACACGAGGATTTTCAGTCCTCTGCTCTACCGACTGAGCTACGGAACCATGATGGCGGTCTGGACGGGACTCGAACCCGCGACCTCCGCCGTGACAGGGCGGCATTCTAACCAACTGAACTACCAGACCATAATGGTTGCGGGAGAAGGATTTGAACCAACGACCTTCGGGTTATGAGCCCGACGAGCTACCAGACTGCTCCATCCCGCGATATGAAATTTTAAAAATGGCGGAGGTTGAGGGATTCGAACCCCCGCGGGGCTTCCACCCCCTGTCGGTTTTCAAGACCGATCCCTTCAGCCGGACTTGGGTAAACCTCCGTCAACATTTAAATAATACATGATATTTAAAGACATGTCAATAAAAACTACCTGCTTCCTTTATCGATAATGCGAACACTCAATCGATAAAAGTAATGATCTGTAATATTTCCGCTGTTTTGCTGACTGTAAAGAATCTCATTTGCTTCAATAAAGAAGGCATCCTCTATAGCTAAAGCATTCTTTTGCGCATAGATTTTAGTCTCTTCAATATGCTTTTGAACAGAAAAGCCGGAATCATGAAAATATAAACAGAGATAATTCCCTGCTTCAATGCAGTGATCTGATTTTTCAACCTTCTTGTATAAAAAGGAATGGTGATTATCGATATAATGCCCGGTAAATAATCCATCAGTTAAATAGTTCGTAATCATCATTTTGCCACTTGGTTTTTCTAAAGGCAGGATGATTTCATAATATTCGTTGGGCTGAGCGGCGATGAGAAAGCCTTGATTCAAATGGGATTGAAATGCTTCGTTATTACTTACAACCTTTTTTAGAAAAGAACGTGTGGATTGAAGCTGTAGGATTTTAGCGTCGATCTCCGCTTCTTTTTCTTTTAATTTCCGATTAAGCTGGAGATGATCGGAATCTGTCAGATAAGCTTTAATCTCTTTTAAAGACATGCCCAAATCTTTTAAAGAAATAATCAATGAGAGCTTATCCAATTGAAAGATGGAATAATAGCGATAGCCATTTTCACTTAAATAACAGGGTTTAAATAAATTAATCTCATCATAATAAAACAGAGTTTTCTTATTTAGCTGACATAGCTTTGCAAATTGACCGGTCGTCAGATAAATTTGGTCGTTAAGAATTTTCATACAGTTCCTCCTTGACTATCCGGCTGCTGGATACTTTATCCTATTATAACAAGGGGGAATCAATTATGAAAGATTCTTTAATATTTGGAAATATTTCAAAGGGACTGCTTCGTTTTTCTGTTCCGATTATATTGAGCATGTTGGCTTCACAGCTATACAGTATGGTAGATGCGATGATTATCGGCTCAAAACTAGGGACAAACGCTTTAGCGGCAGTTTCCAATGCTTCAACGGTTTTATTAGTTTTCTTGTTTATTTCCGGTGGAATTGAATTAGGAGCCAATCTATTCATTGCTTCTATACATTCTACGACTGCTCCACAGGAATTCACTAAAATCAGCTACAATATCTTATTTTATGATTTAATCATCAGTTTAATCCTAGTAGTGTTAGGTGAACTTTTTATTCTGCCCTTGCTGCAGTTTATTCATACACCATTGGAAATTATGAATGAAGCTTTGCAGTATGCCCGTATCTTTATAGGCGGACTGCCGTTTTTAATGCTTTACGATGTTTTAAGACAAATGATGATCGGCTGCGGGGATTCACGCTATCCTCTGTATTTTGTCACATTAACCACCTTTATCAATATTGCATTGGATCTTTTGTTTGTCTATGGTTTTCACTGGGGCGTAATGGGAGCCGCTTTTGCCAGTGTGATTGCTCAAAGCATAGGACTGGTCTGTGGGTTTTATCGCTATTATAAACAAGTATTGCGGAAAGCCTTTTGTTGGCTGGATATTCAAAGGCAGTATTTTATTGAACTGGTTCGTTTAGCTTTTCCTTCTACTTTGCAGCAGATGATGGCACCTATTTCATCATTGATTAAACAAACTTTACTGGGAACAATCGGTATCAGTGCAATTGCCGGTTTTTCAGCAGCCAATCGCTTGACTACATTTTTATTGATTATTGTTTATGGCTATAGTCAGTCACTGACCATTTTTATCGCTCAGAATGCTTCTTTAAAGCAAGTCACGAGAATAAAAAAAGGCATGTCAATATCGTATAAAACCCTAATGCTGATCTCAACCCTCCTGCTTATACTATGCCTATGTTTTTATCAGCCGTTATTAAGATTGTTTACACAGGATCTTGAAGCTCTTCATTTTGGTGCCATTCTGCTTTTGCATGAGCCATGGTTTTATTACTTTATTGCCGTACGGCAGATCAATGAAAGCTATTTACGCGGCTATAAAAAAATGACGGCTTATACTTTCTGCAATCTTGTTGTTACAGTTATTAATATCTTAGTAAGCTATAGCTTTGTGCCGTCTATCGGGTTTCAAGGATTTTACTGGGCTACGGGCATTTCAAGCTTCATTGGCATGCTTCTTGCTATCTATTTGGTGAATAAGCAGAAAAATAAGATAGCAGTAGGCATATAAGAAAATCTATATATCATTTATTTTCTTTCCAAAAAGGAACGCTTAGCATATAATAGCTGTGAGGTGAAATAAGATGAACATAGTGGTATTAACAGGGGGAACCAGCAGCGAAAGAGATGTTTCTTTATCTTCGGGGATATTGATTCATAAAGCGCTGGTAGAAAAAGGACATCAGGCAATTTTAATTGATGTCTGTGAAGATTTACCGATGATCGATAGCAAAGCTCTATTTGAAAGTCAAAAGAATTTTATCGGAGATGCTGTTATTACGGCAAAGCCGTTCCTATTAAATGAAAGTCATTTATCAAAAAAAGGATATTTCGGTCAGCATGTTTTAGATGTATGTAAAAAAGCAGATGTTGTTTTCATTGCGATGCATGGGGCAAATGCCGAAGATGGAAAGATACAGGCAGTGTTTGATTTATATGGGATCACCTATACTGGGAGTGGTTCTTTTGCCAGTGGTTTAGCGATGGATAAAGCAATCGCTAAACAGCTTTTTATGCAGAATAATATTCCTATCGCTAAAAGCATCACAATATCTAAGCATGATAAGATAGAGGATATTTTTATCCCTTGTGTCGTAAAGCCTTTAAACGGTGGGTCTAGTATTGGCGTGACAATTGTTAAGGATCAAGCTGAGTTAGAAGAAAGTTTAAAAGAGGCCTTTTTGTTCTGTGATCAGGTATTGATTGAGGATTTTATCCGCGGCAGAGAATTTTCCGTGGGTATTTTAGATCGTGATGTCCTGCCGATCATTGAAATTTGCATGGAAGAAGGCTTCTATGATTATTTCAATAAATATCATACTGAAAAAGTATCAGAGATCACGCCGGCACCAATCGATGAAAACAAGGCGAAAGAAATGTCTGAATTAGCTTTAAAGGCATATGATGTTTTAGGATTGAAAAATTATGCCCGAATCGACTTTATGATGGATGAAAAGGGAAATTTATACTGTTTGGAAGCAAACTCTTTACCGGGGATGACGCCTTCAAGCCTGCTTCCTCAAGAAGCACTGGCAGTCGGTATTGATTTTGCCGATGTATGTGAGAAGATCGTTCATTACGCATTGAATCACAGAGTTTGACAATCATTTAGAAAATGATTATAATCTTATCGGATGGTGATCAAGATGTTTTATCAATTATATGTAAAAAGATGCAGAAAATCAGCTCCGTACAAAAGAAAACGATGAGGCGTTGTACGGAGATAATCTATATTAAAAAGGCACTTCATCGATAAATAGTAAAAAAAGCTGGTAGCTTGGCTATCCTTTTAAGCATACTATTTATCGTTAGAAGGGTAAATAATAGAGATCATGGCAATGCGTTCATGATCTTTTGTTTTTTTAGGCAAAAGATAGTCATAGTCTTTTGTCTTTTTTTATTTATAAAGGAGAGAAGAAAAATGAGTTTATTAACAGTAACGAATTTAACTCAGGAATTTGCTGATAAGCTTTTGTATCAGGAAGCAAATTTTGAGTTGTATAAAGGGGAGCATGCAGGCATTGTCGGGGCAAATGGTGCCGGTAAAAGCACGCTTATTAAAATTTTAATTGAAGAATATTTGCCGGACCAAGGCCGTATCCTCTGGCAATCCGGTATCAAAATCGGACATTTGGATCAGTATGCGGTTATCGATCAGGAAGAAACGGTACTGAGCTATCTGCGTTCAACTGCCAAAGAAAGCTATGAACTGGAAGCTAAGATGCTGGATTTATATGAAAAATCAGCTATTGACCCAGAACTTTTGACACTGGCAGGGAAATATCAGGAAGCCTTGGAAAAATCTGATTTCTATACTTTGGACGTACGCATTGAAAAGATTGCTCAGGGATTGGGATTAAATGCTGTCGGGCTAGATAAAAAAATTCAGCAGCTAAGCGGAGGACAGCGTGCCAAAGTCATTTTAGGAAAACTATTATTAGAAGAACCGGATGTTTTGCTGCTGGATGAACCAACCAATTTTTTAGATAAGCAACATATCAACTGGCTGATTGACTATCTGCAGGAATTCAAAGGTGCATTTATGGTCGTTTCCCATGACTTTGATTTTTTAGACGCGATTACGACCTGTATTTTTGATATTGAATATGGAACGATTAAAAAATACTATGGTTCATATTCCCATTTTGTGAAGCAGAAAGAGCATTTACAGGCAGATTATTTACGTCGCTATCAGTCACAGCAGGCACAAATCAAAAAGACAGAGCAATTCATTCGCAAGAACATTGCGGGCAATAACTCTAAGATTGCCAAAGGGAGAAGAAAGCAGTTAGAACGTTTGGAACGTTTGGCACCACCGGGAACTTTAGCGATTCCTAATTTCAGATTTAAGGAAAAAACAGCGTTGACAAAAGATATTTTAAGCGTGGAACATTTAAGTGTTGGCTATGACCATCCATTGCTTGAAAATATCAATTTGCTGATTCATGGTGGTGAAAAAGTGGTGATTACCGGTTTTAACGGGGTGGGAAAATCGACTTTATTAAAGACGTTGATTCATGAAATGCTGCCGCTCAAAGGAAAAAGCTGCTTTGCCGATCAGGTGAGCTACCGCTACTTTGAACAGGACCTGAAATGGGAGGATTTAACCATGACACCATTCTCTATTCTGCATGAGGCTTTTCCCAAGATGAATAATAAAGCGATTTACAGCAGCTTAGCGCAGTATGGCATTAAACGTGACCTTGCGGAAAAATCTATCGGACAGCTAAGCGGCGGAGAACAATCCAAGGTAAAGCTATGCCGTTTAGGTCTGAGCCCGGCAGATTTGCTGATCTTAGATGAACCGACCAATCATTTAGATCAGCTGACTAAAAGTGCATTGAAAAAGGCATTGATTCAGTTTAATGGGAGTATTTTGTTAGTCTGTCATGAAGAAAGCTTCTATCATGATTTTGCAGATCGTATCATTGAAATAGATAAGCATCAATAAGCTCCTAGGTTTTTCTTTTGATACAAACATGATATAATGTTAAACAAAAGGTGGGATAATATGTTTGATATCGATTTAAGTTACTTAAAAATAAATCCAAATAGAATAGCCTTGCTTCAAGAAATGGGAATCATGACGATCGAGGATCTGATTCGTTATTATCCTGTACGTTATGATGTGATTCTATCTGTGCCACCCGTATTGGTAGATGAAAAGACGATTTTTGAAGGGGTTATTATAGAGGAGCCGAAGATTTTCTTTATTCGCCGCAACATGTCAAGAATGACCTTTAAAGTTCAATATCAGGATACAGTTTACTCTATCGCTATTTTTAATCGTCATTTCTTAAGATCGCATTTATCCTTAGGGACAGTGGTCACCATTATTGGGAAGCTGCAAAGTCCCAGCCAAGTTGTAGCAAGTGATATCAAACTGCAAAGCTTAGAAAGCTTAAAGGGATTCCACCCAATCTATAATTTAAAAAGTGGGATTACCGTAAAATCAATGAGCGGCTATATTAAAAAGGGACTGACATTCGTAGAAAAGGATTTGATTGACTTTATACCCGAAAACTTGATTCAGCGCTATCAGCTTCCTTATTTAAAAGAAGCCTTATGGCAGATTCATTTTCCTCAAGATGAAATCCATTTAAAGCAAGCACTAAAATATTTGAAATATGAAGAATTTTTGAAGTTTCAGATGACGTTGCTTTTTATTAAGAGAAACACGCATACTATCGATGTGGGAATCAATAAAACCTTCGATACTCCGGCGTTGCATCAATATATTTATGATCTGCCTTTTGAGTTAACAGAAGATCAGATCAGTGTATCAAAGGAAATCCTGCAGGATATTCAAAGCCCGCATATTATGGACCGTTTAATTCAAGGGGATGTTGGGAGTGGTAAAACGGTGGTAGCGAGCATTGCTATCTATGCGAATCATTTAGCCGGGTATCAGAGCGCCTTAATGGCACCCACTGAAATTTTAGCGTCTCAGCATTATCGTACCTTGCAGAAACTGTTTGTCAATACTTCGATGCGTATCGCTTTGCTGACGGGGAGTCTGCCGGCTAAAGAAAAGAAAGCCATTTATCGTCAGATTGAAAATTATGAAGTGGATGTCGTCGTTGGAACACATGCCTTGATTCAAGATGCCTTGCAGTTTAAAAAGCTGGGACTGGTGATTGCCGATGAACAGCATCGCTTTGGCGTTAATCAGCGTAAGAAATTGCAGGATAAAGGAGATAAAGTGGATTTACTGACGATGTCAGCGACGCCGATTCCACGAACTGTCGCCATGGTTTTATATGGGGATAAGGATGTATCGGCAATACATACGATGCCAAGCCGAAGAAAAACCGTTAAAACAAAAGTGGTGAAGACCAAAAGCATGAAACCGATTCTGCCTCAGCTGGAAAGCTATATTAAAGATGGCGGGCAATGCTATGTGGTATGTCCTTTGGTAGAGGATAGTGAAACGATGGATCTTCAAAGTGCAACCAAAATTTATGAGGCGATGTGTGCCTACTATAAAGATAAGATTCGTATCGGTTTGCTGCATGGAAGAATGAGCGATGAACAAAAAGATCAGATCATGCAGGCTTTTATGAAGCATGAACTGGATATTTTAGTGTCTACAACGGTTATTGAGGTTGGTGTCGATGTGGAAAATGCTAACATGATGGTCATTTATGATGCCCACCGCTTTGGTTTAAGTCAGCTTCATCAGCTAAGAGGAAGAGTTGGTCGTTCGACTCAGCAAAGCTATTGCTTTTTGTTTACCTCTTCAAACGATCAGGAAGCATTGGAACGACTGACCTTTTTGGAAAATGAGGCCGATGGCTTTAAGATTGCGGAATATGATTTAAAACTGCGTGGTCCCGGAGAACTGCTGGGACAAAAGCAGAGCGGACTGCCCTCTTTTTTAGTGGCAGATATCATGAAGGACTTTAATATATTAGAGCGTGCCCGCATCGATGCAGGGGAGATCATTGATCATATCGATGAGCCGCAGTATTATTCGATCCGTAAATATTTAGAAAAGAAAATTGAAAAAAATGAGACTTATTTAGACTAATTTATAAAATATGATATAATGGTAGCCGAGGTGAAAGAAATGAGACTTATTTAGACTAATTTATAAAATATGATATAATGGTAGCCGAGGTGAAAGAAATGATGAATATAGCCATAGATGCAATGAGTGGTGATCTAGGATCAAAACCCGTTGTAGAAGCAGTCAAAGAATTTATAAAAGATAATAAAGATGTTCACTTGCAGGTTGTTGGGAAAGAAGAAGAGCTGAGCGAGCTTCAATCTTTAAAGCAAGTGACGATCATTGATGCCAGAGATGTCATGGAAATGACAGAAAGTATTTTGGCAGTAAGAAGAAAAAAAGAATCCAGTATGTTTAAAGCTGTTCATTTAGTGAAAAATAATGAAGCAGATGCCATTGTTTCATGCGGAAATACAGGCGCATATTATGCGAGCTGCATGCTGTTTTTAAAAAGAATTGAAGGTGTGGAAAAATCATGCCTGATGGCAACGATGCCGACTTACAACCGTAAAGGTGTGTTAATGTTGGATGTAGGGGCAAATGCGGAAAATACGCCGGAACAGTTAACTCAGTTTGCCATCATGGGAAGTATTTATGCTTCCTTAGTCAATGGAATAGCTTCACCTAAAGTCGCTTTGCTGAATATTGGCAGTGAAGAGAAAAAGGGAGATGAAGTCCATCAGGCAACTTATAAGCTGTTGAAGGACTCTCATTTAAACTTCCAAGGCAATATTGAAGGAAGAGAAATATTAGACGGAGAAATAGATGTTGTTGTGACAGATGGGTTCAGTGGAAATATTGCCTTGAAATCTATCGAAGGAACAGCAAAAATGGTTATGAAGCTACTAAAAGAAACACTGATGTCTTCAACCAGCGGAAAAATTGGAGCACTTATTGCGAAAAGCTCATTTAAATCATTGATGGATACGTTCGATTATCGTTCAGCGGGCGGAGCATTGATGGTGGGATTCGATCATCCGGTAATCAAAGCTCATGGCGGAAGTGATGCCAAAGCCTTTTTAAATGCGATGATCCTTGCAAAAACAATGGTAGAAGCAGATGTGGTTTCAAAAATGAAGGAAGGATTAAATAATGAAACTGATTGATTTTTTAAATCGACATGGGATTCCTTATCAGAATCTAGCTTTATATAAAGAAGCGTTTACCCATGCTTCTTATGTCAATGAACGTCGTGAGATGATCAATGACTATGAACGACTGGAATTTATGGGAGATGCTGTTCTCCAATTATATGTTTCAGATTTCTTGTTCAAGAAATTCCCTAATGAATCAGAGGGACAGTTAACGACTCATCGTGCAAAATTGGTACGTGAAGAATCGTTGGCTCGTTTTGCGAGAGAGTTAGGAATCGGTGAAGTGTTATTCTTAGGTGTTGGCGAAGAAAAGAACGGCGGACGTGACCGTGAATCGGTATTGGCCAATGTGTATGAATCTTTTATTGGTGCCGTATATCTGGATGTTGGATCAAAATATGCTCGTAAAATCTTAGAAGAAACAATCTATAAGCATGCCAGTGATTTAGATTATGAAGACATTACAGATTATAAGACAAAGCTGCAGGAATTGATTCAGGCGGACACACGCAAAACTGTCAATTATGAATTATTAAATACATCGGGTCCAAGCAACGCCCCGGAATTTGAAATTGCAGCCATGATGGATGAGATGTGCTTAGGTGTTGGCAAGGGAACCAGTAAAAAAAGAGCGGAACAAAAAGCCGCACAGGATGCTTTAGCGAAGCTTGCAAAAACAGATTTTAAAGCGAAAAACGAAGTGTAAAAAACGTGGAAACACGTTTTTTTATGGGAGGAAATATGAAAGAACCGACATTGATCATCTTAGCTGCCGGATTAGGAAGCCGTTATGGCGGCTTAAAGCAGCTGGATGCCTTTTTACCGCAGGATAAAACGATCATTGAATATTCACTGTATGATGCTTATAAAGCGGGATTCAGAAAATTTGTTATTGTGATAAAAAAAGAGAATGAAGACGCTGTGAAACAAATGGTTCAGCATTCATTTGATGATCACTTTGATATTACTTATGTTTATCAGACTCCTTGGGAAGACCGCTTAAAACCATTGGGAACTGCACATGCCTTATACTGCTGTAAAGAGGCGGTCAGCGGAGCAATGGGAATCATTAACGGAGACGATTACTATGGCTATGAATCGTTTGTTAAATTGTATTATTTTTTAAAAACAAAAGCAGATGCCCAGCATTATGCAATGGTCGGCTATCGTTTGGAAAACACACTGTCTCATTTTGGCGGAGTCAGCCGCGGAATCTGCTATGAAGAAGACGGATATTTAAAAACGGTTCAGGAATGCACCGGGATTTATGATGACGATGGTCAAATAAAGTGTGATTTGCCGATGATATTAAAAAGAGATCAGATTGTGTCCATGAACATGTGGGGCTTTGATGATCATATCTTTAATGAAATCGAACATTACTTACAGCTATTTTTAGAAAACGACTATAAAAACAATCCTCAGAAAGCAGAATTTTATCTGCCGGCTGTTTTTGACAGCTTAATTAAAGAAGAAAAAGTTCGTGTACATATTCTTAAAAGTGATGCAAAATGGTACGGGGTCACTTATAAAGAAGACCGCCAAGAGGTCATTGACGGCATTACCCAACAGCTGGATCACTATCAGACAAACCTAGCTGACTACGATCTTGTCTTGAAAAAAATAAAAAACATCGCCCAACAATTTAAGATTAATGGAGAAATTGTCCAAATCTTACTAAATCAATCGGGAAATATCAATGATACCTATCAGGTCATTACGACTAAAGGACATTACCTTCTTCAAAGGATTAATCATCATATTTTTAAAAATGTCGATGGACTAATGAATAATATGGCATTAGTTACACAGCACCTTTCTGCAATGGGGCAAACAACTTTAGAAATTATCAACACGAAAGATGAACGATTGTACTTGGCAGAAGAGGGGCATTATTATCGCATCTTTAAATTTATTTTAAACAGCTTCACCTATGACCGCAGTGAAAGGATTGAGGATTTTTATCGTACAGCAAAATGTTTTGGTGCTTTCTTTAAAAATCTTCGTGATTTTGATGCATCAAAACTAGTGGAAACCATACCGGACTTCCATAATACGCCTGTCCGCTATCAGCAGTTTGAGACAAGCTTAAAAAGTGGAGACCCTGTGCGTATTGCGGAAGCGAAAGCAGAGATTGAAGCATTGATTGAACGCAAAAACATCAGTCAGCGCCTTTATGAGCTTTATGAAGCCGGAGAGATTTTACAGCGTGTCTGTCATAATGATACAAAGCTATCGAATATTCTAATGGATAAAACGACACGCGAACCGATTTGTGTGATTGATTTTGATACGATCATGCCCGGATTCATTGGCTATGATTTTGGTGATGCACTGCGTTCAGGAGCCAATCATACGTATGAAGACAATGCTGATCTAAATGAAGTTTATTTTGATTTAGAACTGTTTGAAGCTTTCACTAAAGGTTTTTTAGAATCATTAAAAGATACATTGACTATAGGAGAAATCAATGCTTTAGTGGATGGTGTGAAAGTGATCGTTTATGAGCAGACACTGCGCTTTTTAAGCGACTATTTAGATGGGGATCGCTATTATAAAACATCTTTTCCAAAACATAATCTGATACGTGCCAGAAACCAATTAACACTTTTATTGGATATTGAAAAGAAAGAAGCTTCGATGAGAGAAATTATTGAACGCTATAAGTAATTCTATAAAAAAGATAGTATAAAAGAATGTACTATCTTTTTTATATAGGGGATTTATGATATGATAATATGACAAGGTATGACAATAAGGTAAAATGGATCATCGCTGATGATTACCCTGTACTTGTATAAAAAACTTCTCTTTATCTTATTTAATATTGAGAAGATCACCTATAGATGGATATAAGAGGTATGGAAATGAAAAATGAATGGAACGACTTAAATCATCAAAGACTGCGACTCTCTCTTGATAGTATTGCATTGCTTCTTTATTGCAGTGAGTTTTATGACTGCGATGAATTGCCGATGAGTGTTACAGAATGGAACGATCTTGAAAAAATGCTGAGAGCTTCACAGTTAAAGCGTCCGGCAGCCTTGCTGGCTTTGGAGTATGAAGCCATTATGATCAATCTGGATATTGATGAAGAATTGGCATATAAGATTACTTCTCGCAATAAGGGGATTGCCTTTTTACTGGAACAGCTTCAGCGTTTGGAGAGTTTAGGGGTTCTAGTCACAACCAAATATGAAGAAGAATATCCTTATCTATTGAAGCGAAAGATGAAAAAAAATATGCCATTGATCCTATACTATAGTGGTGATATCACGATGCTGAAGGATCCGCTTGTTTGTGTGGCAGGACCGATTCGCTCGAATCGCCGTATCGATCAAAATACGAGGGCAGTGATTTCAAAGCTGAATGAAGAAGCTTATACATTGATTAGCTGCGGTAATCGCGGTGTAGAGACACTGGCGATGAAACATCAGTTAAGAATCGGCGGAAAAGCGGTAAACTTCTTATGCGGAAATATCATTATCGAAATGAAAGAGTACCTGCGACCAATTAAAAACGGGCAGATGCTTTTAGTCAGTGCCGTCTATCCTTTCGCTAATTTTGATCTAGTGCATGCGATTGATCGCAATCAGTATGTTTTTTCTTTATCAGAGGTTGCCATCATCATGTATTCACAGATCAATTCCGGAGCTGTATGGCTGAGTGCAATGCAGAATTTCACGCAGCGTTGGACAAAATTAGCGGCAATTATGGATGATGAGTTTTATGGAAATGCGCGATTGATCGAACTAGGGGCGATTGGCTTAACGATGGATATGATTCAGTCCCCATTGACATTATCTGAACTGCTCGATCAGGAAGAAGAAAAAATTAAAGAAACAGAAAGCTATGATCAAATATCAATTTATGAATTTTTAGGAGAACAAGATGAGATTTGAATGGAAAAGATATAAATTAACATCATTGCTGATTGGGGTCTGCATCGTTGTGTATATAATCACGGTGATGACGTTTGGGCGTGAAACCATGAGTGCTTCGCAGGCAATTCAGGCCGGCGGATTCAACCCTTTGCTGATTGAATACAATCATGAATACTGGCGTTTTATTACGGCAAACTTTATTCATTTTGGCATTTTGCATTTATTAGTCAATTGCTACAGTTTATATAATGTCGGAAGCTTTATGGAACGTACCTTTAAGCCTAAGCATTATACATTTATCTTATTGATATCCGGTATTTTTACGAATGTGCTGCCCTATATCATGTATTTCCTGTTTGATATTGGGACATTCAGCGTTGGCGGCGGAATCAGTGGAGTGATCTTTGGACTGTTAGGTGCCATGTGTGTTATTGCTTATCGATACAAAGGGGTTTATTATCATATTTATCGTCAGTTATTGCCAAATATCCTTTTGATGTTTGGAATTTCGATTCTATTGCCGAATATCTCTTTATGGGGACATTTAGGCGGATTTATCGGCGGAATCCTTGCGACTTGGATTGTTTCTTATTTTATTGACAAAAAGAAGAATCAGCCATTATATAACTAAAAAACTATCCAGCTTAGCTTGGATAGTTTTTATTCTTCAGTACCTAATGCTTCTAATTTAGTAAGATAAGGAGTTAAGATATCCTTCATCTGTTCAAATTCAACGAAAGATTCATTGATCGTTGTTTCCACTTCGCGTTTATAGGCTTCATTTTTTATAAATTGAACCTCATGATTGTTGAACCATGTTTCTAAGTTCATTTTTAGATATTCTAATACAGTCTGTCTCATGCGTTCTGTATCTGCCTGATCATCCAGTGCATCATAAATAACCTCGATTCCATCGATACGGTCTAGAATATATTGATATTGTCCTAAAATATCATCGAGTTCTTCTACTGAACCCATCTGAGCAAAGAAGGTTTGCATTTTTCCGTCAAAATCATCTACGATTCCTGTTGCGTTGCGTTGGCATTTCTTGCAGACATGTTTGTTGAATAAAATTCGTTTACCGCAGTAAACGCAGCGTCCGCGCCAAAATAACAGATAGACTAATGAGAATGGAAATGTGAAAACCATTGCTAAAACAAATACTACTTTTTGCCCTAAAGATGCTTTAGGAGCCTTTGCGTATGCCATCTAACCACTCCTTCTTATAAAGTTATAACACAAATAGACATTTCTTTCAACTTATTAACTATTTACTAAAGAAGAAAAAAATAAAGCGTTTTCAAAAGCTGTGTTAAACTAGAAAAGCGGAGGGTTAAAATATGATTAAATTAATAGCGAGCGATATGGATGGAACCTTACTGGATGGAAACGGGGGCATCAGTCCATATAATGTAGAAATGATAAACGAAGCTAAAAAAAGAGGAATTCACTTTGTTATTGCGTCAGGAAGAGCCTATACGGATATTCTGCCGGTCACACAGCAGCATGGTGTAGAATGTGCATGTGTCACTGGAAACGGTGCTGAATATATAGATGAAAAAGGAGAACTCATCAGTTCATGCTATTTAGGAGCAGAAGAAGCCATTGAGGTAATTGAAATATTAAAAGCATTAGATATTAAATTCATGATCTATACGACCGATAACCGCTATTCGATCGAAGCGGTGGAAAATGTACAGGATGCCTTCATTCAGCGTTCTTTACATAAAGATAAAACACAGACTTATGAAGAAGTAAAAGAACGATTAAAAACACGTCATTCTATTTTCAGAATGGAAGAAGTGGAGGACTATCACTCATTACTGCCAACTAAAAAGATTATTAAGATTGAAGCGTTTGATATTGATACGAGTAAGATTGAGGAAGCAAAAAAACGATTGAGTTCTTTAGGCAATGTAGCGTATCTTTCTTCGTTTCCGGATAATGTTGAAATTACACATAGAGATGCAACCAAAGGGAAAATTTTATTGAAAGCAGCAACACTGCTTGGGATTAAAGAGGAAGAAGTTCTGGTATTAGGGGACAGCTTCAATGATTTAAGCATGTTTGAATTGTTTGAAAACTCAGTCGTAATGGCAAATGGAGAAGAAGAAGTCAAAAAGGTGGCAAAATATATAACGGAAGCGTATTATGAAGATGGTGTCGGAAAAGCAATTAAAAGGTGGGTGTTAGAATGAATGATGCATTGTATGCATTAATGAAAGAATTATTTGACGAAAATGAGATTCGTCCGCGTGAGCAACTGGAAGCTTTTATCAATGAAGGCTTATGTAAAATTGAGACAACGATGCAGGGGGATACGATTGAAAGCATCTTGATCTATTTTGATTTAGACGATTATATCTTTATTGATTATCTGGGAATTAATCCTAAATTTCATGGTCAAGGCTTAGGTTCAAAAGTAATGCAGGCTTTTCTAGCTCGTCAAACAAAACTAGTCTTACTTGAAGTTGAAAAAGTCGATAACGAATTAAAGCAGCGTCGTGTTAACTTTTATGAACGTCTTGGGTTGATCTTAAATGATGGGGATTATGAAATGCTGTCTTATCTTGATCCGTCCCAAACGATTCCAATGAAAATCATGAGTTATCCAAAAGCTTTGGAGGATGAAGCTTTTAAATCCTATGTGAAAAAGATAAAGCATGATATTTATCTTTTATAATTGACAAAGCCATGGATTTATGGTATAAATTTGATTGCGGCAATCGCTAGGATATCTGAGTTCCTGACGGATACCTTGGCATTCGCTAAGTTTAAGAAAAAAGGAGAAAACAAATGTTAACTAAAGAAGAAAAAACAGCTATTATGAAAGAATATGCTACTAAAGAAGGAGATACAGGTTCACCAGAAGTACAAATCGCTGTATTAACTGCTGATATCAACAAATTAAACGGTCACTTCAAAGTGCATAAAAAAGATCATCATTCAAATAGAGGGTTATTAAAGAAAATCGGTAGAAGAAGAGATTTATTAAAATATCTTAAAAATAAAGATATCGAAAGATATGGTGCTTTAATCGAAAAATTAGGATTAAGAAGATAATCCTTCCAGGACATCGCTATGCGATGTCTTTTTTATTAACGATAAGATTTATTTCAATTTTGTTTGGATTAACATAATAAAAATGCTATAATGTATTTTGAGAAAAAATGAGGTGAAAAAGCAGATGTCAAAACAAGTATTTAGTATAGATTTTTATGGAAAAAAATTAACAGTAGAAACCGGAGAACTAGCAAAACAAGCCAATGGTTCTGTTTTAGTACGTTATAATGATACCGTTATTTTGTCAACAGCTGTAGCAGGGAAAGAACCAAAAGATGTTGATTTCTTTCCATTGACAGTAACTTATGAAGAAAAATTGTATTCTGTAGGAAAGATCCCAGGAGGATTTTTAAAACGAGAAGGGCGCCCTAGCGAACATGGGACATTAACAGCGAGAATGATCGACCGTCCAATTCGTCCGTTATTTGCGGATGGATTCAGAAACGAAGTTCAGATCGTGAACACTGTATTATCGGTAGATCAAGATGCGACACCAGAAATGGCTGCCATGTTTGGGGCATCTTTGGCGTTGTGTTTATCGGATATTCCATTCAATGGACCTATCGCCGGAGTAACTGTTGGCTATGTAAATGGGGAATTTACAGTCAATGCCGGACCAGAAGAAATGGAAAAAAGTGAAATTCACTTAGAAGTAGCAGGAACAAAAGAGGCTATCAACATGGTTGAAGCAGATGCTAAAGAAGTAAGTGAAGAAGTTATTTTGGAAGCTTTAGCTTTCGGACATGAAAAAATTAAAGAATTAATTGCTTTTCAGGAACAGATTGTAATGCAATGTGGAAAAGCAAAACAAGAGATTCCTTTATTTACATTGGATCAAGTAATCGTAGATGAAGTAACTGCTATGGCTTATGATCGTATGAAAGCAGCAGTCAGCATTCCGGGTAAATTAGAACGCTACGGAGCTATCGATGATTTGATGGCAGAAGTAAAAGCAGACTTTGAAGCACGTGCTTATGATAGCGAAGACAATAAGAAATCTGTCTTAAAACAAGTGGGAATCGTTCTGCATGACTTAGAAAAAGAAGAAGTAAGACGTTTAATCACAGAACAGAAGATTCGTCCGGATGGAAGAAAATTAGATGAAATTCGTCCTTTGGATGCACAGGTAGATTTATTGCCGCGTGTTCATGGTTCGGCCTTATTTACTCGTGGAGAAACACAAGTGTTATCTGCTTGTACATTAGGAGCTATGGGAGAACATCAAAAAATCGATGGTCTGGGATTAGAAGATCAGAAACGTTTCATGCACCATTATAACTTCCCGCCTTATTCAGTTGGAGAAACTGGAAGAATGGGGGCACCGGGAAGACGTGAGATCGGACATGGAGCATTAGGGGAAAGAGCTTTAGCTCAAGTCATTCCTTCTGAGGAAGATTTCCCATATACAATTCGTGTCGTATCAGAAGTATTAGAATCAAATGGTTCATCATCACAAGCTTCAATCTGTGCCTCTACAATGGCATTGATGACGGCTGGAGTTCCTATTTCTGCACCTGTTGCGGGAATTGCTATGGGACTTGTTAAAAAGGGTGACGATTATACAATCTTAACCGATATTCAAGGGATGGAAGATCACTTGGGAGACATGGATTTTAAAGTAGCCGGAACAACAAACGGAATCTGTGCTTTGCAAATGGATATTAAGATTGATGGGATCACTCAGGAAATCTTAAAAGAAGCCTTGGCACAAGCAAAGATCGGTCGTGAACAGATCATGAAAACAATGCTGGATGCAATCAGTGAGGTAAGACCGCAATTATCGGCTTATGCACCAAAAGTATTCCAGATGCACATTGATCCTGATCAAATTAGAGATGTTATTGGTCCTGGTGGAAAAATGATCAATGAAATCATTGAAAAATCAAATGACGTTAAGATCGATATTGAACAAGACGGACGTGTTGTCATTTATCATACTGATCAAAACGCAATCAATACAGCAGCAAAACTAATTGAAGCAATTGTAAAGAAAGCTCAAAAAGGTGAAATTTATGAAGCTAAGGTAGTTCGCTTAGAAAAATACGGAGCTTTTGTCAACTTGTTTGAAGGAACGGATGGATTACTTCATGTATCACAGATTGCTCATGAAAGAGTAGCGGCACCTTCTGATGTATTAAAATTAGGGGATACTGTCCGTGTTGTCGTTACGGATATTGATGAAAAAGGACGTGTTAATGTTTCCGCAAAAGCATTACTGCCTAAGCCTGAAAAGAAAGAACCGGTTAAAAAAGAAGAAGCAAAGCCAAATGAATAATATTATCCTGGCTTCTCTTTCTCCCCGCCGCCGTGAATTGTTAAGTCAGCTAGGGGTACCTTTTACGATAGAGAGTACGAATATTGAAGAAATAATGGATGACAGCCTGCCTTTAGATTTACGTTTAGAAGATTTGGCGTATCAAAAGGCATTGCCGATTGCCCGTCTTCACCCACAAGCGATTGTGATTGGGGCAGATACGATTGTCTGTTTCCATCATCAGGTATTAGGAAAGCCAAAAGATTATCAGGATGCCAAGCATATGCTTTTGATGTTCTCCGGAAAATCTCAGTATGTTTATACCAGTGTTACAGTGCTTCAAGGGGAAAAAAGAGTCAGTTTTACAAGCAAAACAGAAGTGGTTTTTAAAACCTTGGATGAAAAGCAGGTAGAAGCATACTTAGCCTGCAATGAATGGCAGGATAAAGCAGGAGCTTATGCGATTCAGGGCGCTGGTGATATGCTTGTCGATCATTATGTCGGTGATTTTTATACCATCGTCGGATTGCCGATAGAACAGCTGCATAAGGTTTTAAAAGAAGAATTTGATATAGAGGCCTGATTAATTTCAGGCTTTTTTCTTTCAAAAAACGGAATTCATTTTTTTATCTTATTTAAATGTGATAGGATTCTAAGCATAAGGGGGATAAAAAATGATTAAACTAATTGCAGTCGATATGGATGGTACTTTTTTAAATCATCATTTAGAATATGATCGTCAGCGTTTTCGAGAATTGTATAAAATAATGAAAGAAAATGATATTAAATTTGTAGTTGCCAGTGGAAATCAATATTATCAGTTAAAATCTTTTTTTGAAGATTACCAGGATGAACTGATTTATGTAGCGGAAAATGGAGCATTGGTCATCGATCAGCAGGAGGTGTTGTTTTCAGCTGATATTCCCAAAAAGGAAGTCCATCAGATTTTAAATATTCTTGAACGCTATCCTGAGATTGAAATGATCCTATGCGGATTAAACAGTGCTTATATATCAAGTAAAGTTCCGGATGAATTCTTTAAATTAATGCAATTGTATTTACATCGTTTAGATAAAGTGGATGATTTTTACAGTGTAGATGATCAGTTTTTGAAATTTGCCTTAACCTGTCCGCCGGAAAAAACATATCCATTAACCGATGCTTTAAAAAAAGAAATGAACGGGAAAATTACGCCAGTCACAAGCGGACATGGCTATATTGATTTGATTGTGCCAAGCTATCATAAAGCCAGTGGTATTCAACGAATCTGTGATCGATATGGTATTTTACCGGAGGAATGCATGGCATTTGGTGATGGCGATAATGATATCGAGATGTTGAAGCATTGCTTTTATAGCTATGCCATGAAAAACGGAAGTGACGGTGTCAAAGCTGCTGCCCGCTATGAAACTTTATCGAATGAAGAAAGCGGCGTGATTAAAGCCATAGAAAAGCATTTTAAAGAAATGAAATTAATTTAGTATATCGATGGTAATCTATTTAGATGGGGCATATAATAATAAAGTTAGAGGTGTAATATGAAAAAAAGAAAATCATTTTGGCTGAACGCAACAATCCTTTTTTATCTTGCTGGTTTAGCTTATTCCGTTTATTATAATTTAAACGGTCATACGGAACTCTGGTTAGTTCCTGTATCTTGTCTTGTGCCGTTTATTGTCCCGATCGTATTTAAACTCCTACATATTAAGCTGACAGAAAGAATCATGATTTTAAATTTATTATTTTGTTTCTTTGCCGCTATTGTAGGCAGTACTTTAGGAGGTTATAATCAGCCTTATTATGATAAGATCGTTCATTTTGGCAGTGGATTATTGCTGACGATGGCAGGCTATATCCTGTTTTGTGTTTTGAAAAAAATACGCCGTGTAGAAAATAAAGAAGATGCCTATATCATGCTGATCTTTATTAATGCATTTAATTTAGCGATAGCGGTACTATGGGAATTTTATGAATATTCGATGCTGGTCTTTTTCAATTATGACTGTATCAATCACTATTCAACAGGAATTCATGACAGCATGACCGATATGCTTTGTGCCTGTGTCGGCGGACTGTTGATTACATTAGGCATTTATCATTCTTATCACCGTCATAAACCCAATTTTTTAACGAAAATTTATGAAGAGCTGTTTGATGCAAATGAAAAGGTTTGAGTTTCTCAAATCTTTTTCTTTTTGCATATAATCGACATCTTTATACATACTATCATTGAGGTGATAAAAATGGATGAAACAAAATACAACAAAATTGCCGACAGCTGTAAACCAAAAAGCAGTATTGTGAAAAACTGCATTAATGCGTTTATTTTTGGTGGAGTTATTGCAGTGATCGGTCAATTCTTATTAGAGTTTTATATGGAGCTTCTAAATGTCGGACAAGAAAAAGCAACCGCACCGATGATCATTACAATCGTATTTATTACGTGTTTATTGACCGGATTTGGTGTGTTTGATAAGATTGCCAAACATGCTGGGGCAGGAACGTTTATTCCAATCACAGGGTTCGCAAATGCGATGAGCAGTGCTGCTTTAGAAAGCAAGAGCGAGGGATTAATTCAAGGGATCGGTTCTAATATCTTTAAATATGGCGGCAGTGTCATTACATACGGAATTGTATCTTCATTTATTTTCGGGGTGATTCGTTATGTCTTCAAAATCTAGCACCCATTTTTTCCATAACGTCTATGTTCAAAGTACCGGAACCTGTGCCGGACCGATGGAACATACCGGACCGTTAGGAAGTTATTTTGATGTTTACTTCGATGATTTGTATTGTCACCAGAAGACCTTTGAAAAAGGGGAAAGAGAAATGCAGAAAGTGGCAATTAACAGCTGCCTGCAAAAAGCAAAGAAAAAACCGAATGATATTGATTTGATTTTAGGCGGCGATCTTACGAATCAGATCACTGCCACGTCATATACAGCGGCTAAATATCCTGTGCCTTACATCGGGATTTACGGAGCCTGTTCTTCTTCATGCTTAAGTATGGGCGTTAGCAGCATGCTGATCGAATCAAACTATTTTTCTTCTGTTTTAGCGTTTGTTTCTTCACACAACGCAACCGCAGAACGTCAATATCGCTATCCGCTTGAATATGGTATCCAAAAACCGGAAACAACCACTTATACTGCTACCGGAGCAGGAGCAATCTTATTATCCAATCAGCCGTCAGACATCCGTATTGAGGCTGTGACTTTTGGAAAAGTGATTGATTTCAAGCAAACGAATGTTAATGATATGGGACGTGCCATGGCACCTGCGGCTTATGATACTTTAAAACAGCATTTTACAGATACCAATCGTGACTTTAACAGCTATGATTTGATCGTAACCGGGGATTTATCGGATTACGGCAAAAAGATTTTAACCAAGATGTTTGAAGAAGATAATATGGAAGTCAATCATTACAATGACTGTGGAACACTGCTTTATGATATAGAAAAGCAGGATGTCTTTTTAGGCGGAAGCGGCTGTGCCTGCAGTGCCTTGGTTACCTACGGTTATATTATGGATCAGTTAAGACAAAAGAAATGGAAAAAAGTATTGATCGTAGCTACCGGAGCTTTGATGTCCCCAATTACGATCATGCAGAAGGAAAGTGTTCCTTCAATTGCACATGCGATTAGTTTGGAGGTGTGTGACTAATGGATTATGTACTTGCCTTTGTGTTTTGTGGTGCCATCTGTGTCATCGCCCAGCTGATTTATGAGCTTACTTCATGGACACCGGGACATATTACCAGCTTATTTGTTTGTATCGGTTCGTTCTTAGATTTATTTCATATTTATGATCGCTTAATTGGTATTTTCCATGCCGGAGCATTGCTTCCGATAACCAGCTTCGGACATTCCTTGATGCATGGGGCTTTAGAAAAAGTATCTGAATATGGATTGCTTGGATTGACCATGGGAATGTTTGATCTGACAGCAGCCGGAATTACGACGGCGATCCTATTTGGTTTTATTGTCGCTATTATCTTTAAACCACGTTCATGAATCAATCCTACGATTATTCTAAGCGAATCATTCAGTCAGGAAAGCATGTTTATACCATTGAATTTATTACCAGTCTCGTCAGTGATGATCAGATCACGATGCTTTGTGCTGGGATAGAGCTCATTAAAGATCCAAAAGATTTAGATGGAAATCTCTTTAACGGCAGTGTCAAAAAAGTAACGGATTTAAGCACCTTGGATCTTGCCTTATTATCCGGAAATGCCGTTATTGAAGTAGAACAGCAATATTATGTATTAGAAGTAAGAAAATACCCCAGCCGTTCAATCAATGAACCGGAAACGGAAAAAAGCGTACGTGGGGCAAAAGACGGATTTGTTGAACAGCTGTTAACGAATACCGGACTGATTCGCCGTCGTATTCGTAATCCGTCCCTAACCTTTGAAATCATCACGATTGGCTCTTTGGCACCGATCGATGTATGTTTATGTTATATAGATGAAATATGTGATCCTGAAATCAAAGCGGATATTCAGGAACGTTTGAAAAATGTATCGACTAAAGATTTAGTGATGTCGGATCGAGCTTTAGAGGAATTGCTTATTCATCAGGTGTATAATCCCTATCCGTTAGTTCGCTACAGTGAAAGACCGGATATCGTTTCTACCCATTTGACGAAGGGAAACTTTGCGATTATCACAGATACGTCAGCCTCGGTCATGATGCTGCCGACGTCTTTATCTGAAATTTTAGAGCATGTCGAAGAACATCGCCAAGTGCCGATTATTGGAACTATGATTCGCTTAGTTCGTTTATTGGCGGTGTTTCTTTCTGTATATTTGGTTCCCTTTTGGCTGCTTACACTGATGAACGGAAATAAAGGAATTTTCTTGTTTGCGGGAGTCAACGATTTGGAATTTAATCATTTATTAATGCAGTTATTTGTGGTGGAGATTGCCATCGAGCTCTTGCGTATTGCGACCATTCATACCCCAACCGGGCTCTCCAGTGCGATGGGGATCATCGCCGCAGTCCTGTTAGGCGAAATGGCGATCGATATGGGACTGTTTATACCTGAAATTCTTTTGTATAGTGCCATCAGCAATGTCGGCGGCTTTGCCACCCCGAACTATGAGCTTTCATTAGCCAACAAGTATATTAAGTTAGGGATGATTCTAGCTATTTGGATATTCCATAATGTCGGCTTTGTCTTATATAACTTCATATTAATTCTTTATCTGATGCATCTGCATATTTTTGGCTATGACTATCTATATCCTTTTGTTCCTTTCGATCCTAAGAAAGTGCTGTACTTTTTTATACGTAAACCAAAATCAAGCAAAGCGAAGTGACACTCATTTCGCTTTTTATTATGTAGTTTTTTAAGAAGAAATATGATAAAATCATAAATTAGAGGTGGAATATGGAAGAATATCGTGTATCTCTTGATCAATTTGTTGGACCGTTAGATCTTTTACTGCATTTGATCAAAGAAAAAGAAATGGATTTAGAAAACTTAGAACTTTCAAAGATAACCGATCAATATTTAGATTATCTGCATCAGTATCAAGCTGTTAATCTTGAAGTGGCAAGTGAGTATTTAGTCATGGCCAGTTCTTTGATTGAATTAAAAAGTAAAATGCTGCTGCCGATTGAAGTGGTTAAGATCAACGAAGATTATGAAGAAGATCCTCGTGAAGCACTTATCAAGCGTTTGATCGAATATAAAAAATATAAGGATGTCGTTGAAAATTTTAAGGAACATTATGAATCCCGTCAGCAGTTTTATATCAAGTCAAGCAGTTCGATGGAAGAATATGCCATTGATACAGCTAATCTGATCCCTGATAATTTACAGATTTATGATTTGATGAAAGCGATGCAGAAAATGTATCAGCGCAAGATCTTGTCTTCTCCTTTAATCACATCTGTCGGCAAAAAAGAAATATCGATCGATGACCGTTGTGATGAAATCCGCCATTATTTTAAAAATCACCGAAAAGTTAATTTTGAAGAATTATTTGATCATCCAACTCGTCATTATTTCGTCGTCACTTTTTTAGCGATTCTGACTTTAGCGAATAAAAAGGAATTAACGATTACGCAGGAAAAGCAGTTTGATCAGATATTTTTGGAGGCTATGGAATGAATGTAAATACATATAGAGCGGTCATTGAAGGGGTATTGTTTTTAACCGGTGATGAAGGCTGCGGCGTAAAAGAAATGGCAGCAATTTTAGAGCTGTCAGTAAAAGAAACAGAATCGATTATGCAAGATATGATGGAACAGTTTGAAGCAGATGACCAAAAAGGATTGATGATCGTCTATTTAGGCGGTAAATATAAATTAGCAACAAAAACACAGTTTAAACCTTACTTTGAAAAGATGGTCAGTCAGGCAGAAGCCAGCTTGTCTAATGCGGCTTTGGAAACATTGGCCATCATTGCTTATAATCAGCCGGTGACAAGGACCAAAATAGAAGAGATCCGTGGGGTCAGCAGTGATGCCATGGTCAGAAAACTGCAGGCAAAAGCGCTCATTAAAGAAGTTGGGCGTGAAGATACACCGGGTAAACCTATTTTGTATGGTGTCAGCGAAGAATTTATGGATGCTTTTAATCTTGCTTCATTAGATGAATTGCCGGATTTGCAGAATATTGCTCAAACCAGCATGGAAGAAGATCTGTTCGACGCTAAATATCGCGAAGAAGATGACAAAACAAACGAATCTGTGGGATAGCCGATCGGTTATCCTTTTTCTATATAATTTTTATTTTAATTTATGATTATTTGATGTAGAATAGAGGTATCATGATAGTAGGAGGATATGAAATGGCAGAATTAACACCAAAGAAAACAAAAGTAATTTGTACGATCGGTCCCGCTTCTTCAACAGAAGATACATTGACTGCGATGGTCAAAGCCGGAATGAATTGTATGCGTCTTAACTTTTCACATGGGACTCATCCGGATCATTTAGAAAAGATTCAGATGATGAGAAAGATCAATGACAGTTTAGGAACAAATGTCGCTATTTTATTAGATACAAAAGGTCCGGAAATCCGTACAGGAGATTTTGAAAACGGACAGATTGAAATCGTTAAAGGTGACCAAGTCGTTGTATGCTATGAAGATGTATTAGGGAATAAAGAGCGTTTCTCTATTACGTATAAAAACCTTTATATGGATGTGAAAGCGGGGGATCACATCTTAGTAAATGACGGACAAATGGATTTATTAGTCGACAGCATTAAAGACCGAGATATCTATTGTACCTGTTTAAATGATGGAATCCTAAAAAATAAACGTGGAATCAATGTTCCCGGAATTAAGCTAGGATTTGATTATTTATCAGAAAAAGATATTTCCGATATTATCTTCGGGTGTGAAAATAAAGTGGATTTCATTGCCGCTTCATTTGTTCGCCGTGCTCAAGACGTTTTAGATGTCAGAAGATTGTTAGTAGAACATGACTGTCCGGAAATTCAGATCATTGCCAAGATTGAAAACCAAGAAGGGGTCGAAAATATGGATGAGATCCTTGAAGTGGTAGATGGCATCATGGTAGCCCGTGGGGACTTAGGGGTAGAAATTCCAGGTGATTTAGTTCCGGTTGTACAGAAAAAATTAATTAAGAAATGTAATGCGGTGGGAAAAATCGTTATTACAGCTACACAAATGTTAGAAAGTATGCAGCAAAATCCAAGACCGACACGTGCGGAAGTATCAGATGTCGCTAATGCGATTCATGATGGAACGGACTGCATCATGTTGTCAGGAGAATCTGCCTCTGGGAAATATCCGGTAGAAGCCGTTGCGATGATGGCACAGATTGCCCGCACAACAGAAGACAATTTGGATTATGGTCATTTACATCGCCGTGCCTTGCGTACAGCACCTGCTGATAAATCAGAAGCGATCTGCTTATCGGTAGCGGAATTAGCCATGCAGTTTGATGTAAAAGCAATCATCGCGTTTACAAAATCAGGATTCACAGCGCGTAAAATGTCACGCTATCGCCCGGAATGTCAGCTGATTGCAGCGACACCGGATTTAGATGCGATGCAGAAGCTTGCTTTAAACTGGGGTGTTATTCCGGCTTATTGTAAATCTATGAAAAGCAGTGAAGCCATGCTGAATTTAGCAGAAGTAATTGCGAAAGAAAATGGCGTTAAATCTGGAGAAACAATCATTGTGACCGGAGGAACACCGGGGATCAGTGGAGCAACCAATTTCCTACATTTAATCGAAGTAAAATAAGTCACCGATGGTGACTTATTTTTTCTTCTTCCTGATGGTTTAGTTTCAATGCACAAAAGATAAACAACAATAAAATAAAGATTCCAATTCCTAACAATAAATAGATCCAAATCATAAAAAACACCTCAATTTAGGTATTGGCAGAGTTTTGTTAATTATACGTTAAGTTTATGTTACGTATATTTATTTCGGTATTTATTTATGTTAAAGTTGTGTTATGAGGTGGAATTAATGAAAATAACGGATATTTTTACTTTGTTAGGCGGACTTGCCTTGTTCCTTTATGGAATGCATATGATGTCTAGTGGTTTAGAGATCGCGGCCGGAAATAAAATGAAATCGATCTTAGAAAAATTGACGTCTAATCGCTTTTTAGGTGTCGGTGTGGGAGCCTTGATCACTGCGATCATTCAGTCTTCATCAGCGACAACGGTTATGGTTGTAGGCTTTGTCAACGCTGGGTTAATGACTTTGAAGAATGCGGTATGGGTGATCATGGGAGCCAATATTGGTACAACGATTACCGGGCAGCTGATTGCATTGGATATTACTGCGATTGCACCATTAATCGCATTTGGCGGTGTTGCCTTAGTCACTTTTGTGAAAAATAAAAAAGCAGATGCTTTTGGACAAATCATTGCCGGACTTGGAATTTTATTTATGGGGATGGAACTGATGACCAATGCGATGTCACCATTAAGAGAGTCACAGCAATTTATTGGTATGATTTCAAACTTCCAAAATCCATTGATTGGAATTGCGGTAGGAGCATTGTTTACGGCAGTGATTCAATCTTCGAGTGCTTCAGTCGGAATTCTGCAGGCATTGGCATTAAGCGGTATTATTACTTTACCAAACGCTATTTTCGTATTATTTGGACAAAATATCGGAACATGTATTACGGCGGTGATTGCATCTATCGGAACGAACCGCAACGCTAAACGTGCGACACTGATCCATCTATCCTTTAATATTATTGGAACGGTTATCTTTGTAGTGATTAGTATGGTGACACCATTTGCCAGCTTCATGGCATCCATCACACCGGGCAATGTTCCGGCACAGATTGCCAATGTACATACTGTTTTCAATATTGTGACTACTGTTATCCTATTGCCATTTGGGTATAAGCTTGTTAATCTGACATATAAGATTTTACCTGAAAAAGCTGGAATGGAAGATAAGATGGAAACTAAATTCTTGGATTATAAAGTATTTAATAATGATTTCCATATCGGAACCAGCGCTATTATTATTACTCAGCTGTTTAAAGAAATTGAAAATATGCTGTCCTATGTCACAACCAATGTAAAGCGTTCGTTTGATTTAATTGAGAAATTTGACGAAAAAACATATAAAAAATTATTAGAGGATGAAGAATATATTGATTATTTAAATAAAGAAATCATCACCTATACGACCAATGCTATCTCAATTGAATTTCCTGTTGAGGAAAGCAAAACGATTGGATTATTCTTGAAAGCAGCGGGAGATTTAGAAAGAATCGGCGATCATGCTGTTAATATTTCCAGTCGTTCATTGAAGCTTCACAGCAATAATGAACATTTCTCTTCTGAGGCAATTGAAGAAATTCATCAGATGTGTGAATTAACAGCAAAACTGCTTGAAGAACTGAATGTTAAAGAGCGTAAAGAGCTGATTGGCATTATTGAAAAAGTAGATGTTTATGAAAATAAAATCGATGATGCCAACAAGCAATTTTCAATGAATCAGCTGATTCGTTTAAAAGATAAGAAGTGTACACCGGAACATAGTGCTTTCTATACGGAAACATTAACGGATTTTGAAAGAATCGGTGATCATGGATTGAATATTGCGATTAGCTTTAATGAAATTATCGATCATTTAACCTTACTGAATGGGGATGCAGAATAAACTGTGTCCTTTTCTTTTTCAATATTATATAATATCCACAAGGAGGATTAAGATGGGAACGTTATTATATAAAACAAAGTTAATTCGTGGTAAAAGAAATCTGATTACGGATGTTCCGGGAGTAAAAGTTGGGCATGTCACACTGTCTGACCGTACTATTCAAACCGGGGTAACGGTGATTGTGCCGCGTACAGATAATATTTTTCAAAATAAATATGTCGGTGCCAGTCAAGTTATTAATGGATTTGGCAAGAGTACAGGTTTAGTTCAGCTTGATGAATTGGGAACACTGGAAAGTCCGATTGCTTTAACGAATACGCTAAGTGTTGGGACAGCGGCACAGGCACTGGTGAAACTGATGCTGAAAGATAATGAAGATATTGGGACAACCACAGGAACAATTAACGTTGTTGTGGGAGAATGCAATGATGGATATCTCAATGATATTCGCGGTTGTCATGTAAAAGAGGAGCATGTTTTTGAGGCTTTTCAAAATGCCGCTGAGCATTTTGAAGAAGGAGCAGTGGGAGCAGGGCGCGGCATGACATGCTTTGGGGCAAAAGGGGGTATTGGCTCTGCTTCGCGTATTATTACAATAGATCATAAAGAATATCATGTCGGAAGTCTGGTATTAACTAATTTTGGGTTGAAAAAGGATTTCACGTATCATGATTTAAAGGCAGAAGATATTGAAGAGGTGGAAAAAGGATCAATCATGATGATTCTTGCTACCGATGTTCCTTTAGATGCTCGGCAATTAAAACGTGTCTGTCGCCGCATGCCGATTGCATTAGGGCGTTTAGGCTCTTATATGGGAAATGGCAGCGGAGATATCGCAATCGCTTTTTCTACCGCCAATACAATCCCACATTATGCCGATGAGGAAATCCTGAATATTAAAACACTGCATGAAAGTAAAATGGATAAGGTTTTCCGGGCAGCTATAGATGCGTGTGAGGAAGCTATCTTTTCATCTTTAGTTCATGGTGAAACCGTTATCGGAAGAGAGGGACATACAACACTTTGTCTAAAAGAAATGTTAGCTAATCAAGAAAAGGAATGATATTACTCATTCTTTTTTACTAGATGAAACGGCATAGGTGTAGTAAAGTAAAGGTATAGGGAGGAAAAATGATGAAAACAAGCAAAGAATTTTATAATGTAATCAAAGTAAAAGAAGGGATTTATCATATTGGCAGTACAGAGGGCGTATTTATGGATTTATTTGTGGGGAGCAGACAGGCATTATTATGGGATACCGGCTATGGCTTTGGTGATCTGCGTCATACTGTTGAAGCACTTACAGATAAACCGCTGATCGTAGTCAATAGTCATGGACATTTAGATCATGCCTGCGGTAATTTTCAGTTTAGTGACTGCCCTGTTTATATGCATTCAAAAGATAAGAAATCTTATGAATATTTCAACAGTGAAAGTGCCAGACGGGATAATGTAGAAAGGGTGAAAAATACCAAGGACACCTTACCAAGTGATTTTGATGAAGAACACTATATTCATGCCCCGATAAAACCGGTCTGCACAATAAAAGAAGACGAACAGTTTGATTTAGGCGGCATTACTTTAACTGTAAAGGAAGTGCCGGGACATACCGCCGGAAGTATCGGACTGATCTATGAAGAAGAACGATGGTTTTATGCCGGTGATGCGATGAATCCATTTGTTTGGCTGTTTTTACCGGATGCACTCTCTTTATCGGTTTATTTAAAGTCTCTTGAAAAAGCAAAGACATTTAACTGTAACAAATTATGTATCAGTCACCACCCAGAACCATTAGATTATACGATCTTGGATCGCTTTATTTGCTGTGCTAAAGAACTGGACTATGCTTCGGGAATTCCCTTTGAGAATACATTGTTTCCTCAATATAAAGCTCGTATCTGTCCGCTTAAAGGTGCTGATCAGACACTGATCGGTCAGCCGGCATGCCCAGCCATTGTCATTAGCGAAGATCATTTAAAAGAGAAAAAGTCATGATTAAACCGAAACGATTAAAGCCCAAAGATAAAGTAGCGATGGTCAGTTTATCATGGGGTGGTATTGGAGATAAAGAATTTATTCATAAATATAATATCGCTAAAAAGAGAATGAAAGATGAGCTGGAGCTTGAACTGATTCCAATGCCCCATGCCCTAAAAGGCACAGAATATATCATGAAACATCCTCAAAAACGAGCAGAGGATTTAATGACAGCTTTCTTAGATGATGAAATTTCGGCAATCTTTTGCGCTATTGGCGGGGATGATACCATTCGCTTGCTCCCGTATATTGATTTTCAGATTATCAAAGATCACCCTAAAATATTTATGGGATATTCAGATAGTACGGTAAATCATTTCATGATGTATAAAGCCGGATTAATTTCCTTTTATGGTCCTTCTATCATGTGTGAATTTGGAGAATATACCAAGATGTTTGATTATACGTTGCAAGCGGTGCGAAAAATATTATTTCAGGATATCACGGGTTATTCCATTCCTTCCAGTCCTCTGTGGAGCAAAGATTCTATTGAATGGAAAGAAGAAAATCAGCATACCCTAAAAAAACGTATTCCGGAACAACATGGTTATGAAATCCTGCAGGGGAAACAGACAGTGACGGGGCATCTGTTAGGGGGCTGCCTGGACGTATTTATGATGATCGTTGGGACAGCCATCTGGCCTGACTTATCACAATGGCAAAACGCTGTTTTGTTCTTTGAAACCAGTGAGGATAAGCCATCTCCGGAATTTGTAAAGTACACCTTGCGGAATTTGGCAGCTCAGGGAATATTACGGGTAATTAAGGGAATCGTGGTTGGGAAGCCGCAGAGTGAAACCTATTATGAAGAATATAAAGAAGTAATCATGCAAGTTGTGCTTTTTGAAGAACAGCTTGAAGATTTAGTCATCTTCTATAATATAAATATCGGACATGCCATGCCGATTGGCATCTTGCCTTATGGTGTAGCCTGTGAGCTTGATCCAATGAAGAAAACAATCACTTTATTAGAAGAAGCGACCATTCTGTAATTATTTTCAATTTTGTAAAATGGAACGGCGAATCTTGTAATTGTAAAGGGTTTCCTTTAGAATATACCTAAAGGAGACTTTTTTATGGAGATAGGAACAAAAGGGCAATATGGATTAGAAGCACTTGTATATATGGCGAGCTGTCCTGAAAATACACAATTTTCAATTAATACAATCGCAACTCAAAGAAATATTTCAGAAAAATATTTGGAACAGATATTTTCCTTGCTTAAAAAAGGTGGCATTATTCAAAGCAGCCGAGGAAAATATGGCGGATATCATTTTTTGATAGAGCCTAAAGATTTGACCGTACTAGAAGTCTTAGAATGTTTGACAGGAAGCTTGGAACCGGTAAAATGTATTCACTCGGTTCAATGCAGGCGAGAAGCTATTTGTAAAAGTAAGCCGGTATGGGAAAAAATGTATGACCATATGAAATTGGTGTTAGAGGATGTAACGATTCAGTCTTTAGCGGATGAATATAGGAGACAGTTATGAGATTATCAACAAAAGTACGATATGGATTGCGTTCACTGATTGCTTTGGCACAGGAAAATGGAGAGCTGCTTTCGATCAGTGTTATTGCGAGTGAACAAGAGCTTTCGCAAAATTATTTAGAAAATATTTTCGCCGAATTTAAAAAAGCAGGCATTATTGAGAGTGTAAAAGGTGCAAAAGGCGGTTATCGCTTGATAGTTGATCCAAATGAGATCAGCATTGTTGATATTATGGAGATGCTGGATCACGAAATTCATGTAGGCGGCAATAAAAAACATGATGTGCTAAATGACATCATTAATCAACGTGTGTATGAACGTTTGGATAAAGAACTTTATACTTATTTAAAGTCAATCACTTTAGCTCAGATTGCTGAAGAAGATATTCAAAATATCAGTTTATTTTGATAAAGGGGAAAATGGATGGATAAGAAAATAGCTTTTTTTGATATTGATGGAACAATGGTCAATGTGCCTAACGGTATGATGCATCCGACTATTGAAACGATGCGTGTTTTAAGTGAATTTAAACAGCAGGGAAATTATATTGTGGTTGCGACAGCGCGTGGAAGTGCACCGGGAAGTGTGCAGGATATTGATTTTGACGGTTATATTTTCAATGATGGACACTACATTCTTTTTAATGAAGAAGTATGGCTGGATGATATTTTTTCAAAAGAGGATATCGTTAAACAAATGGCCGCTTATAAAAAGCATGGAGGCAAAAGCATGTTTTGCGGACATGTACAAACTTGGTGCGAATATTTAGATGATCCGATGGTGATCGATCATCGGGAAATGTTTTCCGGGACACGTGCACGTCCGACTGATCAGATTGAAGAATTCACAGCGGATGATGTAGAAGCGATATCTTGCTGTGTGTTATTTGAAACAGCTGAACAGCTAGAAGCCTGCTATAATGAGTTGAAAGAAGATTTCACAATGGTTCCTTATTATACGGGACTCATTCGCATGGATGTTTATAAGAAAGGATTTACAAAAGGTCCTGCTTGTCAGTATATGTATGAAAAATTAGGCATCCCAAAGGAAAATACCTATGCCTTTGGCGATGGGATCAATGATAAGGCAATGCTTCAGCTTGTCGGTCACGGAATCGCAATGGGGAATGGATTGGACGAAATCAAAGCCGTTGCTGATGATATTACGGATACTGTTGATCAGGATGGTATTGCAAAAGCGTTTAAAAAATACTTTAATATTTAAAAATATCCCCGTTTCATTGAACGGGGATTGTTTTTATTCTAATGTGTAATTCTTTTCTATCGGTCTTACAAAACTATAGACAACTGCACAGATGATGCCTTTTAAAAAATTGAATGGGAAATAAATAATAAAGATAGCCTGTGCATATGGGGATAAAAAGTTAAGCAATGACGGTATCGAAATGTTGGAACCATACTGCTTATTAAATGCCATGATGTCCACATTGAAAGGCAATTGTGTATACCATGTCGGTTTATTCATCAGGTACGTAGGCGTAACAAATAAGTAATTAATGATATACATAATAAAGGCAAATGTCAGCATGGTTAGAAACATATTCACTGCATAGTTCACCCATGGCTTTTTAAAATGCAGTACCTTTTTTAATAAGTAATACATCATACAAATACTCAGGCTGGCAATCAACGATGTAATTTGTCCGATCGCAATCGGTCCCACAGGACCTTTAAATAAAACAGACGCTAAAAATTTACAGATACAAACAAAGACAGCTGGAATTACTCCCATTGTTGAAACGGCTGACAACACCACGATCTCTGAAAGATCAAAGTTCAGCCATGGTGCAAACGGATAGGGAATCTCAATTAAATTGAGGATCATTCCTAATGCGGACAAGATCGCAATCATCACCATTTTTCTTGTTTTAGTACTTTTCACAAATATTCCTCCCTTATATATAAAAAATATCGTGAAAATACTAATCTTCACGATAAAAGGGCATTTTATAATACAAAAAAATGTCTCTCTTCCATCTAGACTGTACTATCGGTATTGGAATTGCACCAATTCATGCTGTTAAACAGCTCGCGGACTTTACCGCCGGTCGGGAATTTCACCCTGCCCTGAAGACGTTCTTTTCATGTATAGTGTATGTCAATTTCTTTTTCTTGTCAATCCCTTTGCCTACTATTTTTATTATGTGAATTATGGTATGATGAAATAAAGAGAGGGGTTACAAAAAGGAGGGGAGAATGATGATTAAGTTAAACCCGGTCTATTTATTTGATAAAGAAGGATTATCGGAGTATTTGCATCAGCAGGCATTGGACGGAAATCATATTACATATGTTACCTCTGATTTTTTGGTATTTAAAAAGGGAGAACCAAAAGATATCTATTTTACCGTGTTATTATCAGATGACCAGCCAATTGAGAAAGTGAAAAGAAAAGCTGTTCCTTCTTCCTATGAATATCGTATTTACACATTTGAAAAAGAGGAAGATGGATTTATTGAAATACGTAAGCAATCACGATTTGCCAAGGCTATTTATGTAACGCCTTTAACTAATTATATAATCTGCCTTATAACTTTTTCGATGATTAATTCTTCTCAAAATAATTTTCTTTTTGGGAGCCGTAGAGATTTATATAGGAGTTTTACTGCTCCAATTTTAGTTATCTGTATTCTCTTTTATTGTCTTTGGCTATGGCAAAGAAAGAAGGCATTGAGGAAAGCAAAGGAAAACCATCGATATCTTTTTAAAAACAAATGGGATTATATTGGGAAAATCCTTTGGCTAACGATAGTATTCATAAGTTTTCTTGTTGCTTTCGGGTTAAGTTATTACATTATAATTCTAATCTTTCTTTACTTGTTATTTCATTTAGCTTTATATAATTCCATCTTTTTATTGACTGTTCTAGCGGTATTTATTGTATTCTTGTTTTTGCCGGATAATCCAAGGAAAGATCAAAACATCATATTAAATGATTATTTTTCATCCACTTTAAGTGTATCTATGTATAATTATGATCAAACCTTATTTGTATCCAAATATGAAAATTTAGCGGCATGGGATTATACGACAAGGCACAATGTAACCATCGTGTACGAGTACTATCATGTGACTTCTTCTTGGACTTTAAATAAGCTAGAGGAATATCTGTTTATTCAGCAGGAGAATCCCATTCAACTAGATACATATGAATCGTTTAACGATAATTCTTTTGAACGAGCTTATATCAAAACAGTAGAAGGAGGAGTTCAGCTTTATTATTTTCAATCCGGCTATCACGTCTTAGTTTTAGCGAATAAGTCACCAAATACAACTGAGCAAGTTATTCGTTTCGCTAAAATGAAACTGAATATAGGAGGGTGAGCAATATGATTGTATTAAATCGCTTTCGCCGTTTTGATACGGCAGGCTTATCACGCTATCTAAGTGATGAAGCTAAATTAGGTCATCATATTCGTTATGTTTCACGATTGTTTTTAATCTTTAAAAATGAACAGCCCAAAAACTGTTATTATGTTGTTTTACCTAGACCAATGAGATTAAAAGAAGATATTCAAGGAAAGCTGTTAAGAACTTCTATAGATTATGTTATCTATGAAACAGAAACACGGCCAAATGCAGAATGTGTAAAATTAGACAAGGAATCTTATTCAATGAACTGGTGGCTGTTTTTGTTTTTAGTCATCATTCCGATTTTGGCATCGGGATCTGGTCATTTTGAACTGGCAAACAGTGCCTATGTTTTAAGTAGGGTTGGGACACTCATTTTATTAATCATGTCATGCGTCCTTTATATCTATTATGAACGTGAAAAAAAGAACAAGAGATTATCTAATACAAAGATTAGAAACACAAACAAGGTGATTCCGATCTTGGATTATGTTGGACTTTTCGTTTTACTATTAGCTTTTTCTCTTTTGGTTTTTGGTATCAGCTATCGGGTTATTTTATTCCTAATAGCTGCAATCATCTTTCTTTTCATTCCAATTCATGAATATGTCTTTTGGTGTTTGTTTGCTTCTCTTGCGATGTGGGCGATAGTAACGCTTCGTCCAACAACAGTAGATACGGTTCGTGAAGAAGATTATTTTCCAATTCAAATAACTGATGAAAAAATTCAGCGAGATCAAACTGGTTTTGTGCCTGAATACGAAGAGTATTATGTTAGCCAAAAAATTGAAGATACATGGAAATCAGTTCACTATACTTATTATCGTACAAGCAGTGATTATGCCTTTAACCGATTAAAAAGTTCTATAAGTTATCGCATTGAGGATTTTAGAGATATTGAGATTGAGGGATTTGATCGTGTAATGGTAAAAGAAAAAGTGGACTATCAAAAAGTGGAGGTAGAAGGAGTGGAAGATGTCTATCAAAAGGAGGCTGAAATCACTGAATATTATTTTGAAAGCAATCATCAAATATTAATTATCTATCCAATAGAAGGTGGAGATATCATTGGCTTTGCGAAAGCTAAAATGAAAATATAAAAAGAGAGGATTTATTTTCCTCTCTTTTGTCTAAAGTTTTTGTTTTTTTCTTTGGCTTCTTCCGCTAATCGTCTTAAATCTTTTACTTCCTGAGGCTTTAAGATACGATATTCTCCGGGAGTCATTCCTTTTAGATTGATTCCGCCACAGGCAGCACGATGTAAACGAATTAAATCATGTCCAACCGCTTCAAACATACGACGAACCTGACGATTCTTACCTTCGACCAAGCGAATTAACATACGTGTGTTTTTATGCTCCATGTTTTTAGCGGTAATCTTTATTTTACATGGCAATGTTTTAGCACCATCTAAATAAATTCCTTTTTCTAATTGGTGAAGCGTTTCACCCATTACGATGCCACGTACAGTAATATCATATACTTTTTCTAAATGACTGCTCGGATGCATGATTAAATTTGCAAAATCACCATCATTTGTCATAAACAGTAAACCGGTAGAATCATAATCCAAACGACCAACAGGATATACACGTTCTTCAATATCGTTGAATAAGTCAACGACACATGGACGTCCTAATTCATCACTCGCTGAACTGATCATGCCTTTTGGTTTGTATAAAACATAATAAACTTTATTTTCAAATTCGATGGTTTTTCCGTCAATTTGGATCACATCGCCTTTTTTTACTTTTGTACCCATTTCTGTGACGGTTTCACCATTAACTGTCACTTTTCCTTTTGCGATAAGCTCTTCTGCTTTTCTTCTAGAAGAATATCCGCTTTTGGCAATGACTTTTTGTAATCTTTCCATTTTTATCACCCAAGTGCATTATACAGGAAAACGGTTAAGATTAAAAGAAAATAATTGTCATGATAAAAGCGAAGAGGATTGCAAGTGCATCTAAAAACAGTCCTAAGCCTACTGCTTTGTTGTCATTTTTGATTCCTAATGAACCTAGATATAAGCTGGCAACATAAAGTGTAGTATCTGTGGAAGACTGAATAAAGGTGGCTACCATACTAAAGAAATGGTTTAATCCATACTGTTGATAGATCTGATCCAACAACAATAAAGAACCACTGGAAGAGAATGGTCTTAAAAACATCATAGATAATAATTCGCTCGATACATTTTTAAAGATTGGGATTTGACAGATCGTCTGTACAAGTCCGGTTTTGATCATCATATTAATAAAAAACATTAATGCTAATAGTGCAGTAAAAAGAGGAATAAAAAGCGTAAATCCTTCTTTAGCCCCTTCAACAAATAAATCAAAGCAGTTTGCTTTTTTATAGGTCCCATAGATAACAATAAAAGCAATAAAAATAAGAATGATCTTATTCACGGTATTTATAGTTAATAATCAGTAAGCCGATGGATAAAGCAAGCAGACTGATCATAATTGTATAAGGTATAAAATCGGCACTATGGGTTGTATCGTAGGTTTGCCTTAAGGCAACTACGGTTGAAGGAAAGAAAGATAATCCAGTCGTATTGAGGATAAAGAGAGTCATCATCGCTTTAGACAAACGATCCGGAGTAGCCTCTTTAAGCAAGCGCATCGCTTTTAATCCGCTGATGGTTGCGACACTTCCCAATCCAAAAAGATTACTTAACAGGTGTACACTGATATATCCCATTGTTTCCTGATTGACTCCTTTAAATAAATGTTTTAAGATCGGCTGAATTAAATGAGATACCTTCTCTAATAAACCGCATCCGTTAGCCATATTCAATATGCCGTTGAAAAAGCAAGCATTTAAAGTGAGTTTAAGCGCCATGTTGAGGGCATCGTTAGGCACTTCAAAAAGTAAGGCAAACAAGGTATTTTCTTGATGAGTCAATAAACCATAACCTATACAGATAACAATGCAGACTGACCAAATCTTATTCATAGATCAAACGCTTGAACACTTCATAAATCTTATCGAGCAATGGTGAGCGTAAGTATTCATAAGAATAAGAACCAACTAATTCAGAATTGGCATACAGATCAATCCTATCTTGCTGAATGGTATAAGAAACTTTCACTTCCTCATCTTTTTTAGCTGGAAATGTCAATTGCTCATCTAATGTAAACTTATAATGATCAATGATGTGGGTTCCTTTATTAAAAAGCAGGATTTCATCAAAACAGTTAAAATAGGTTTCAAAGAGGTTTTCCTGCAGTCCAAAATCGTCTCCGCAGTTAAAGGTTACACAAACGAGTGTGATGCCATCTTTTCTAGCGGCATTGACCAATGTACGCTTCGCTTTTTTAGTGTAGCCGGTCTTTCCGCCGAGGCAGTATTCATAATTAGCCAGCAGTTTATTTTTGTTAGTCCAGCTGCCGTTGCGATCTAAACGACGGTATGTTTGAGTACCTACGATTTTAGCGAAGATGGGATTATTGATGCAGTAGGACATTAACAGTGCCATATCATAGACACTGGATATATTTCCGTCATCCTCCTCATCTAAACCGCTGGGGTTATTGAAATGGGTATTGTCCATTCCAATTTCTCTCGCTTTTTGATTCATCATTTCTACAAACTGATCTACACCTTGACCAACATGATCGGCGATGGCTAAGGCGGCATCATTTCCCGAGCGAAGCAATAAAGCATACAATAAATCCTGCATGGTGATAGTATCGCCAATATGTATATAGACGGCACTACCGTATGCTTTGGAAATGGATTCATTTAAGACGATCTCTTGGGAGAGTTCACAGTTTTCGATGGCTACGATTGCAGTCATGATCTTCGAAATACTTGCCACACTTTGTGTCTGATGAATCTCTTTGCCTTCTAAAACCTGCAAGGTGTCAGCATTCATCACAATATAATTCTTTGCATAATACTCTGTGGCGTTGACAGGGGTTATGCAAAAACAAAAAATAAGGCAGAAACTTAAAAGTCTTTTCATTTTATCACCCTTACACTATATGATTTAATCATTTATTTCATACCACTGACATCTATTGTCTTTATGATGATCTATCTTTCATTTTCTTTTTATTATATAATGAAAACAAGAAGAGTATTAAAGTCAGAGGGAGGGAAAAGATGAAATTATTAAAACTATGTATGTCGGTACTATTGATGTTTACCTGTATTGGCTGTGGAGCAAGTGGTATTGATAAATTCGAATTTATTGTTAAGGGCACACTAAAGGATGAAGATTACATAATAAAAAAAGATGAGCTTTACGCCAAAGTGTTATTTTATGCACAAGATGCAGAATTTGAAGAACTGAGTTTAATTGTTGAAAATGCGAATGATCAGACAGTTGTTATGAAAAAGACGATGTCTAAAACCGATTTGACTGAGGAAACCGTATGTGAAGTAAGTATGGAAAATAATGATGGATTATCTTATCTGTCTATAGGAATAGATGGCGAATACGAAAAAGTTGAGATTGGATCAAAATGGGATAATGTGTTTGCGGAATGCTATCATGTTTCACAAGACGAAAGTGCTTCACTAGATTTTATGCAATTTTTAGAATATAAAGGGAATGTTGCAGAAACAGTAGATTTATTCGCTATTAAAAAACTTCCTTCAGATAAGGAATACATAATAAAATTAGCTGTATCATAGTTGAATAAGCAGGGGTCTATCATAAAGATATACCCTTTTTTCAAGTTTTAAAAATGATGTGGAATTAAATTGTCACTAGATATAAAAAGTGCTAAGATATAGACACTGTTAGGGGAGGGGGAAATTTATGAAACAAAAACAAGCAGGCTTAAATGGAATTACAGAGGGGATTATTTGGAAACAATTGCTGTTCTTTTTCTTTCCTATATTAGTAGGTACTTTTTTCCAGCAATTATATAACACGATCGATGCCATTATTGTTGGTCAATATGTAGGGAAAGAAGCATTAGCGGCAGTTGGGTCAACGGGAAGCTTGATCAATCTGCTGGTAGGTTTTTTTGTTGGATTATCTTCGGGAGCAACTGTTATTATTGCTCAATTCTTTGGGGCAAGAGATGATGAAAGCGTCTCTAAGGCAGTGCATACCTCGATCGCTTTATCGATTGTTGGAGGAGCAATCATTATGGTGATCGGCATCATCTTTGCACCCAGTTGTTTAAAGGCAATGGGAGTGCCTAGTGACATTATGCATTATGCGGTAGACTATACACGTATTTATTTTATTGGCATGATTGCTTCTCTAATTTATAATATGGGTTCAGGAATCCTGCGAGCGATAGGAGATTCAAAACGTCCGTTGTATTTTTTAATTATCAGCTGTTTTGTCAACATCATTTTAGATGCCTTATTTGTTATTGTATTTAAAATGAATGTTGTTGGGGTAGGAATCGCAACGGTTATTTCACAAATTGTCAGTGCTATATTAACGATGATGGTATTAATGCGAACCAGTCAGTCATATAAACTGTATTTGCGTAAGATTCGTTTCTATCGTGAAATTCTAAATCGAATTATTACAATCGGATTGCCGGCAGGCTTACAGTCTGTGATGTATTCGGTCTCTAATATTATCATTCAGTCAAATATCAATGCTTTTGGTACAGATACGATTGCCGCTTGGGCTGCTTATGGGAAAATAGACTCTTTATTCTGGATGGCAATGGGAGCCTTTGGTGTATCCATTACTACGTTTGTGGGACAAAACTTTGGGGCAAAGAAATTTGACCGTGTTAAAAAGAGTGTTGTTGTCTGCTTGAAAATGGCAATGGGAGTATCCATCGCTTTAAGTGTGATCCTCTTCTTTTTTGGCGGAACATTCAGTCAGCTATTCACCAATGATGCTGCAGTTATCAATAAAAGCAGTGAAATCATTCGCTTTTTGACACCATTCTATTTCACGTATGTCTGCGTTGAGATATTATCCGGTGCAATCAGAGGAACTGGTGAATCATTGAAACCGATGATTTTAACGTGCTTGGGAATCTGTGCTTTACGTGTTGTTTGGATTTTGGTGATTGTTCCCCTTTATCCGTCTTTTACGATGGTCACAGTCAGTTATCCGGTAACTTGGGCAGCGACTTCCATCTTGTTTATCATCTACTATGTTCGAGGAAGCTGGCTTAAAAAACATATTGAAAAAGAGAAAGAAGTTACAGAGTAGACCATGTCAATGACATGGTTTTTATTTTAGATAAAGTTTAAAACAAGATTGTGTGAACTATTTTTATATGGTAGTCTAAAACTAAGAAGAATGTTATTTTATGGGAAATGTGGAATCAAATTAAAATGGGAGGGATAAAATGCGTTTAGAATGTAGAGACATTGTGAAAAAATATTCAGATACAGTCATTCTGGATCATATCAGCTACTTGTTTAAACCAACAAAAATGACAATGATTCAGGGGAAGAGCGGAAGCGGGAAATCCACTCTTTTAAATGTATTGTCAAAACATTTAGAAGTAGATAGCGGGGAAGTGATATGTGATCATTCTTTACTTCGTTTTGTATTTCAAAATCATTATTTAATTAATGAATTGAATATTAAAGAAAATATATTAAGTGGGATAGAAAATACGGATCAAGCAGTTGATGAAGCCTATTTCAATTATCTGATACAAACGCTTAATATTCAGCATTGTTTAAATAAACGTGTGAAAGAATGTTCTCAGGGAGAATGTCAGAGGGTCAATATTGCCCGTGCTTTAATTGCGAAGCCGGACCTTATATTGATGGATGAACCAACGGGAAATTTAGATGAGCATAATACTCAGGAAGTCATGAAGCTGATCAAGCATTTGCAGAATGAACTTTCTTTAACGATCCTTTGTGTATCCCATGATCAGTCATTAGAAAAATATATGGACGAGGTGCTTTATTTAGAAAATGGAAAATTAGAAATTAAAAAGTCGATAAATGAAAGTCGGGAATTGGCTGCTAAAGAAAAGATAAAACCAAAGACTTCTAAGTTAAAGATTATGGAGTATGTAAGTCTCTTTCTTCTTCATCATAAATGGATTGTGCTTCTGCAATGCCTTTGTGTTGCCTTTTGCTCAATTACGATCTTTTTATCAGCGAATATTGGAAGTAATTTGAAAAGTTATTATTATGAAGTGGCTTCTAAGCAGCCTAACCATTTACAAATAGCCATCACAAGTAAAATGGGAACTCGTATTTTAAGTAATGAAATTAACGAGATTCAGCAAATGGAGCATATAACCAATGTGACTCCACAATATTTTTTATACGGTTGGCAAAGAAGTGAAGAACACAAGCTATCCATGCAGTCTGAAACAGGACGTATAGAAGAAAGCGAACAGCTTCCACTGGATGCATTTATTTCAAAGGCATCGGCAAAAGTTGTGAGTGGAGATTATCCAACGGCAATGTTTGAAATGATGATTGACAGTAATTCGGCTGAAGCGCTGAATATTATGGTAAATGATACTATTCCTGTTGTGATTCCCTATGTTGAATATTATCAGATGAAAGAATATCAAGATCCCTCTTCGGTTTATCCTTTCTTCTCCATGATGTCCCCCTTCTTAAATGAAGTGAATTTGGAGTTTAGGGTAACAGGTATCTTTGACAGTCAGGAAAATGTTTATCGTGGGATGATGTTTCATGAACAGCTAAATGATTATTTTCTTGATTTAGTGAGTCAAACTGAAGTTCCTGAGGGGATGATTCGAGCTGATTCTGCAGAGACGATGACGATAACGGTAGATGCATTAGAAAATGTTGTCTCAGTCTATGAATTGCTTGCGGCACAATATGATCATGAGTATCAAAATACGGTGGTTACGATTATGAAAGGTTTTGAAGATCTCAATAACATAGAAGATATTTACAGAATAATTTCAGCGTTAGTTGCGATTGTCATGATTGTGGTCATTATAGTGATACTAAGAATGCTCCTTGATAAAAAAGATCGTATGATTAATGTTTTAAGTTTGTTTAATTTTTCCAACAAAGCTGTAAAATGGTTTTATTTCTTTGAGAGTATATTTATTCTAATTGTCAGTTTAATGCTGCAATTAGTGATTTTAAATTTCTTTGTTCCATTTTTTAATAAATTCTTATTTAAAGTGAACCCCATTGTCTTTCAATTGCAAATTGCATTAGACAATGAATTGCAGCTGTTACATATGAACATGAGTCAAATCAGCATTGCTTTTTTAATCGTTGTGATTGCGATGAGTGGAACTCAATACTGGCACTATAAAAAACATTTGAACACGAATGCAGTGATGACACTAAAGGAGGATGATGATTTATGATAAAAATAAAAAATTATAATCAATTGTTGAATCATCAGCCACTCTTTCATATTGACAACTTTGAAGTAAAGAAACATGATTTTGTGATGATCACTGGGGCAAGTGGCTGTGGGAAAACTACTTTACTGAATATGCTGTACCACTTGCCGGAGCTAAAGTCTTATCATAAAGAATATGTACTGCAAAATAATATGCTGTTGGATGAGCTGACTTTAAAAGAGAATATTGATTTTTTTGTTAAAGATAATGATGAAAAAACAGATAAATATTTAGACTTGCTGGAGCTGAAGCATGTTTTAAGTTTGCCGGCTTATCAGCTTTCCGAAGGGCAAAAACAGCGGGCTTCTTTTTTGAGAGCTTTGCTGATGCAGCCGGATATCTTAATTTTAGACGAAATAACAAGCAAGCAGAATATTGAAATGATTCAGATAATGATGAAGTTATTAAAGGAATACCAAAGTGCAATGACGATAATTATGGTGACACATGATTTATCTTTATTAAAATACGCTAATAAACATTATGCGTTTATTAATAGAGAAGTGGAAGTTATTCAAGCAGAAGAAGCGCCTTTACAGACAACCTCTTTAAACTATTGTGGGGTGCAGCCAATAGGGAAATTGGTAATAAAAAATATAAAAGCACACTTCAAAGAAGATCTCCTGATAATGCTGTGTTTAATGTTGTTATGTATGACCTTTATGCTGTCCTTTAACGCCGGAAAAAGTTTGAAAAGCGAAATTTCAGCATGGTATCAGAAGCAATACTCCTATTATAGTTTAAGTGTTTCTTTCATGGACGGAATTAAAGATGTAAATGAAGTTATTGCTATCTCTAATCAGTTAGGAGCAGAGGATTATGTACTCAACATGAAGCTGCTTGAACAGCCGCAGACCATTATAGTGGATCAGATACAGGTTCAAATCGATACGATAGAAATAGATAATACATTAGCGGAAAATACGATCAAACTGCCAAATGTTTCAGAGGGGAAAAGCAATATCAGGTTATCTGTTTTTTCAGGAAGCAAGGCATTTCAATATTATCGCTGGGCAGGATCAACAAAGATCTATGAGCCTCAATATAAACAAATAGAAATACCTGTTGATGTTTTAAACAATGACCAAAATACGCTGGCACTTTCAAGTAAGACATTTGTTTCTTTGCTGAAACAGGCGCATGATCCATCTTTAGATCAATCTAATCTCTTAGTGAATTCTTTTGTATTGCGATTTAACAGTGAATCTTCTTTTAAAGAGGTGAAAGAAAGATTATCGACCGCCGGATATTATTTGTATGATTACAGCGATGAGCTTAAAACTATTAATAAACAAGTGTCGGATCAGTTTAACCCATTCTTATATGTATCTTATTTTATTATCGCTATCTTGGTTGTGATTACTATCATCTTACTGATTTCAAAACATAATAAAATGAAAAGGTCAGCACGTATTTTAGATTATCTGCATTACTCATTTTCAATCAAAAATATTGTTTATACAACTGAGAATGTATTGATTGGGTTTGGTGCACTGAGCCTTTCGCTTGTATCTTCTTTTCTCATTATGAGCGGGCTTAACCGAATCATTGATTTATCTAAATATGTTTCTTTGGGAGTCGGATTTGAATCTTTGGATAACTTTATTCAAACGATTCCCTTATATCGATTCAACGCAGGCTATATTGGAATATTCACCGTTGTCTTTATCTTATTTTTAGTGGCGGTATCCAGTGTAATTCAGCGAGTTAAATCAAATTAATAATAAAAGCTGTGACGAAGATCAGGTTATCTTTATCACAGCGCTTTAATATCACATAAAAAAACCATTGATTTCTCAATGGTTTTGAATATCCATTATTCTACTTCGATAGCAGATACAGGGCAAGCTTCAGCAGCTTCTTTAACTGAACCTTCTAAATCAGCAGGGATGTCAGTGTCATTTCCTAAAATGTTTTCTGCCAATCCGTCTCCGTTTAAATCGAATACTTCAGGACATACTGCTGTACATGCACCGCAACCGATACAAGTTTCGTTTACTTTAGTTTTTGCCATTATAATAAACCTCCTTTATATATAATTCATTATAAACTAGTTCCTATGAAAATTAAAGTTTTTTTTATAATATTATCATTTAATAATTAAAGTATGCTATAATGGAAACGGTGGTGAATGACATGGAAAAAAGTTCAAGAGTGAATAAATATCGCAGTTTGAGAGAGTCTTTAAAAGAGGATGCAACCTTGCCAAAACAGGACATTCAAGAATCTAGCGATGAAATAGATGATACTAAAATTCCAACATTGCGAGAATATCGTATGAAACAATTCATTCAGGAAGTGAAAGATTACGAAGGTGATCAGGAAAATGAATTGGATGGAGTAAAATCCGAGTTAGAAAGTAAAGAAATTGAAGAAGCAATTGGCAGAGTCAGAATGACTTCCGGTAAAGGGGAACAATATAATACTCGTTTAGATATTTTAAATCATATTCAATCCGGTGCGATCAAAAAGGTGGATAAGACACCGATTGTAGTTCCTCCGGTTGAAGAGGATGAACCTGTAGAAGAAGTGCTGTTAGAACCGGTGAAAGAGACAGTGGAAGAAAAAATAGCAGAACCTTTCGTGGCTGAACCTGCGCCTGTAGAACCGGTGAAACATTTTAAAATTTTCTTTGAGGACGAAGAAGATGAAACAAAAGAGGTTGAACCTGCTTTTGAAGAAGAAGAGGAAAAAGAAGAAAAACGTTCTTTATTTAAGCGCCATAAAGTGTTTGAAGAAGACGAGATCGATGATATAGAAGATGAAGAGGAACTAGAAGGAGAAGAAGAAGGATCAAGTGTCACCATGAAAGTGCTGACAGGGATGATCGTTGTATTAAGTATCTGTCTGGTAGCTCTATTAGGGTATATTATAAAGTTGTTTTTATTTTAACTAAGGGCTGACCTTAGTTTTCATTTGTAGGAGGTAATAAAGAATGAAAAAGATATCCATAGCGATCGATGGTCCATCGGCGGCAGGAAAAAGTACAATTGCAAAACAATTGGCTAAAATATTAGGGTATACTTATATTGATACAGGAGCGATGTATCGCTGTGTCGCTTATTACATGATTCAAAAGGGAATTGATTTGAATGATGAAGCATCCATTGAACATTATTTAAATGATGTTGAAATAGAGTTGATGCCGGATAATACAGTTCTCTTGAATCAGCAGGTGGTTACGGATAAAATTCGCAGTGACGAAGTATCTAAAGGGGCTTCTAAAGTGGCGGCTTACGGAGCAGTTCGTCATCATTTAGTGGCATTGCAAAGAAAGATGGCAGAAAACGGCGGAGCAATTTTGGATGGTCGTGATATTGGCAGTGTCGTTTTGCCTGATGCTCAGCTTAAAATTTATCAAATTGCCAGTGTGGAAACAAGAGCCCTGCGCCGTTATAAAGAAAACCTTGAAAGAGGAATTGAAAGTAATTTAGAGCAGATTAAAGCAGATATCGAACAGCGTGATTATAATGATTCACACCGTGCGATTTCTCCTTTAGTAAAAGCCAAAGATGCTGTGGAAATCGATACTTCAGAAATGACAATTGATGAAGTGGTGGATAAAGTAATAACATTAGTCAATGAACGATTGGAGGAAAGTACATGTCAAGAGCAGTAGTAGCGATTGTAGGAAGTCCGAATGTTGGTAAATCAACATTATTTAACCGTATTGTTGGAGAACGTATTTCGATCGTTGAAGATACACCGGGAGTCACTCGTGATCGAATTTATGCGAATGGAACATGGCTGACACGTTCATTCCGTCTGATTGATACAGGCGGAATCGAAGTTGCCGGACAGGATTTTGGTGAACAGATCAAAATGCAGGCTGAAATTGCGATTGAGGAAGCCGATGTGATTGTGTTTGTCGCAAATGGGCGTGAAGGCATGAATGCTGATGACCAATATGTAGCAAGAATGCTGCAGCGTTCAAAGAAACCTGTCATTCTAGCCATCAACAAGATTGATGATCAGGCATTTATGAATAATATCTATGAATTCTATGCTTTGGGAGTTGGCGATCCGATCGCTATCAGCAGCAGCCATGGGATCGGAATCGGTGATTTATTAGATAAGATTATTGAACTATTACCAGAAGAAGTAGATGACCATGTAGAAGGAGAAATCCGTTTTTCCTTGATTGGGCGCCCGAATGTCGGGAAATCAAGCTTAACCAATGCCATTTTAGGTGAAGAGCGTGTTATTGTTTCCGATATTGCCGGAACAACTCGTGATGCGGTGGATACGCTTTTTGAAAAAGACGGTCAGAAATATCGTGTTGTTGATACGGCTGGGATGCGTAAAAAAGGAAAAATCTATGAGAACATTGAAAAGTATTCTATTTTAAGAGCGTTAAGTGCGATTGAAAAGAGTGACGTTATTTTAGTGTTAATTGATGGGGATACAGGTGTCATTGAACAGGATCGTCATGTTGCCGGATATGCTCATGAAGCCGGTAAAGGGGTTGTGTTAGTTGTAAATAAATGGGATCTTGTTACAAAAGATGAGAAAACAATGCAGAAGATGGAAAAGAAACTGCGTGAAGAATTTAAATATTTAGATTATGCACCGATTATTTTCTTATCCGCTAAAACACATCAGCGTGTACAAAACATTTTCTCTTTGATTCAGATGGTGTATGAAAATAACCGCAAGCGTGTGCAGACAAGTGTCTTCAATGATGTGCTGATTGATGCTCAGGCAATGAATCCAACAACATCATTTAACGGTGGTCGTTTAAAAATTTATTACGGAAATCAGGTAAGCATCTGTCCGCCGACATTCATCTTATTTGTCAATGATCCGGAATATCTGCATTTTAGTTATAAGCGTTATTTAGAAAACAGAATTCGAGATAGCTTTGGCTTTGAAGGAACACCAATCCATATCATTGCAAGAAAGAGGGATTAAAATGAGCAAGATCGCAATATTAGGAACCGGAAGCTGGGCAACCGCTTTGGCTCAAGTTTTAGTGGATAATAAACATGAGGTTTTACTATATGGGATCGACCAGCATGAAATTGATGATATCAATCTTCATCATCGAAATGATAAATATTTTGCCGTAGATTTAGATAAAAAAATCAAAGCGACAAAAGATTTAAACGCCTGTTTACAGGATGCTCAGTATGTTTTAGTTACTATACCGACACAGTTTGTTCGTTCAGTTTTAGAAGAAGTAAAAGCGGTATTAGATCATAAAGTCATTATTGTCAATGCTTCAAAAGGTTTTGACAATACGAATAATATGCGAATGAGTGAAACTATTCGCAGTGTGTTGGGAGAAGATCAGCGTCATGAAGTGGTGTCATTGATTGGTCCCAGCCACGCTGAGGAAGTTATTCTTCGTATGCTGACTGTCATTTGTTCTGTTTCGTTGGATTTAGAGATTGCCGCAGAAGTACAGCATTTATTTTCTAACGAATATTTCCGTGTGTATCGCTTAGATGACGAGGTCGGAGCAGAATATGCAGTTGCTTTAAAAAATGTTATTGCTGTGGCTTCCGGCTGTGCGGCAGGCTTGGGCTATGGGGATAATACCCGTGCAGCACTGATCACGCGCGGATTGGCGGAAATGGTGCGTTATGGAATGGCGAAGGGCGGTAAATTTGAAACTTATTTAGGGTTGACCGGAATTGGCGATCTTGTAGTGACCTGTTCTTCTATTCATTCCCGTAACTTTCAGGCGGGATACGAAATTGGAAAGACACAGGATGTAAAAGGGTTCATGGAGCATAATACAAAAACAGTGGAGGGGATTCGAACCTGTAAAGTTGTGCATGATGATCTCATTCATTATCCGCAGATTCAAATGCCGATCATCGATGCGGCTTATGCAGTACTCTATGAAGGTGCGAATCCTAAAGATGTCATTCGTTCATTAATGTTAAGAGATTTGAAGCAAGAGTTGTAACAAAAATGGAGCCCCCACATAGATTAGAGTGGGGGTATTCTAATATGAAAAATAATCAGGATCAATTTTTAAACAAAGTGGCAAGTAAAACAAATGTAAATAAAGATGATATTTTAAACTTAGCAAATTCTTTTCAAACAAAAGATCTTTCTTCGGAAAGCAATCTTCGTGAATTGATTCAGCAGGTATCACGATTATCTGGGCGTGATGTTTCAAAATCGAAAGAAGATCAAATCATCAGTATGGTAAAAAATGATAAAATTCCAAAAGATTTTATGAACAATTAGCCAGTCTCCTTGTAAGAGACTGGTTTTTATCTATTTATTGGCATAGATTGGTTCTAAATTCTATTCAATTTCATATATTTTTGTGAAATGGAGGAATTAAAAATGGACCAGATGATAATGGATATTGGTAAAAGAACAAAAGGAGATATTTATTTAGGTGTAGTCGGTCCGGTAAGGACTGGGAAATCGACCTTTATAAAACGCTTTATGGAACTGGCGGTCATTCCTTTTATCAATGACGAGGATGAACGTCGCCGTGCCATTGATGAACTGCCGCAGTCAGGGCAGGGAAAAATGATTATGACCGTGGAACCAAAGTTTGTTCCTAATGTAGCGGCAAAGATTAAAGCGGATGAAGATTTTTTTGTAAATGTGCGATTGGTAGACTGTGTTGGGTATGTCATCGATCAGGCAAAAGGCTATCGTGATGAAAATGGCATTCGCTTGATTAAAACACCATGGTTTATGGAAGCTATTCCGTTTGACGAAGCAGCAAAGATCGGAACACAAAAAGTGATTCAGGATCATTCGACGATTGGGATAGTGGTGACCACAGACGGAAGCATTACCGACATTGACCGTGACTGCTATGTTGAGAGTGAAGAACAGGTTATCGAGGAATTAACAGCGATTGGTAAGCCGTTTATCATTGTTGTGAATACTACCGATCCGCATAGCTTCAATTGTGAAAGCTGCGTGACTCATTTAAAAGAAAAATATGATGTCCCTATCCTGCCAATGAGCATTGCTGATATGACCGGAGATGATATTCAGAATATCTTGAAACAATCGTTATATGAATTCCCGGTAACGGAAGTAAAGATCAATGTGCCTAAATGGGTAGCCGTACTGGATAAAAGTCATTGGCTGAAACAGGATATTGACAATAGTTTAGTAGAATCATTAAGTGAGATTCATAAATTAAAAGATGTTAAAAATGTAATTAGTAAGCTTTCTTCTTTCAATTCGATCGAGGAATCAAAGATCGTCGATATTAATACATCAACCGGAAGCGCTTGTGTGGATATTCGCATTAAGAGCGGGTTATATAATGATATTCTTAAGGAAATTCTTGGTTCTGATATGATTGATAAAGCTGAATTTATTAAATTGCTGCAGCAGTTGGTAATGGCGAAAAATGAGTATGATCATATTTCCAGTGCTTTAAGCATGGTACAGCATACTGGTTATGGTTTCGCTTTGCCGGATCTGTTAGATATTGAACTGTCTGAACCGATTGTTGTTAAACAGGGACCTCGCTATGGAATTAAAATGATTTCAAAAGCCAGCACTATTCATATGGTTAAGGTAGAGGTAGAGAATGCTTTTGAACCGATTATTGGATCAAAACAGCAGGCAGAAATGTTTATTGATTACCTGATGAAGGAACACAGCACCAACCCGCAAGCCATTTATGACTGTGAAGTCTTTGGGCGAAAACTTGGTGATGTCATCAGCGAAAGCATGAAAATGAAGTTGGGAACGATCCCGGAAGCAACCTGTCAACGTATTCATGATATCCTTTCTAAAATCGTGAATAAAGGAAAAACTAACGTCATTGCGATAGTCCTTTAGTTGATGCGTTTTTTGACGAATTTTATTGAACTAAAGCATGAAAAATGGTATTATAAACACGTTCAATATTCACGTATGGAGGTTTTGAAATGAATAAGAAAGAACTTGTGGAAGCTGTATCTGTTAAAAAGGAATTAACCAAAAAAGAAGCAGAAGACTTAGTAGATACAGTGTTTGATACAATTACAGATAGTTTACTAGAGGGGAATAAAGTATTGATTTCTGGGTTTGGTACTTTTAAAGTAAATCATCGCAAAGAAAGAAAAGGTGTCAGTCCAAAAACAAAAGAAATCATGACAATTCCAGCTTCAAAAACTTTAACATTTAAACCTAGTAATCGTTTGAAAGATTCAATGAACAGCTAAGATGCATCCGTTGCATCTTTTTTATTATTTGCAATATATTGTTCATAATAGTAGTGTATAATAGATTCGAGGTGAGAGGTATGAATTATTATATGTTTGGTTACTTTCTATTATTTATTGGGGTTATTTTAACAATGGGAGCGCAGATGAAGGTTCAAAGCGCTTATGGTAAATATAGTAAAATTCCTTCAAGCAGCGGATTAACCGGCTATGAAACAGCTCGACGCATCCTAGATCAAAATGGATTGCAGGATGTCGAAATCAATGCTGTCAATGGAAAATTGAGTGATCACTATAACCCGAAAAATAAAACAGTGAATTTATCTCGTGATGTGTATAATGGACATAGCATCGCTTCGATTGCTGTTGCGGCACACGAATGCGGACATGCTATTCAGCATAAAGTGGGATATCGTTCATTGGTTTATCGTAATGCTTTGGTGCCTTTGTTTAATGTGTCACAGTGGGCTGGGTATATCGTTTTATTTATTGGTTTTGCCATGGGTGAATTAAATATTGCTTTATTAGGGATTGTCTTAATTAGTGCAATTTTATTATTTCAGCTGTTGACACTGCCGGTTGAGTTTAACGCATCAAGCAGAGCATTGGAAATTTTAGATACCGGGATGATTCCAACAAGTGAAGTAGGCGGTGCAAGTCAGATGCTGTCTGCGGCAGCGATGACATACGTAGCAGCGGTAGCCGCTTCATTATTATCTATCCTGCGTTTGCTTTTAATGGTATTAGGAAGTTCAAGAAGAGATTAATCCTTTAGATATAAAGGATTTTTCTTTGCGCCTAAAATATATTGGTGTATAATAAAAGTCGGAGGGATTATGAAAAAAGGAAAATTTTATGTGTTACTCATCACGTTATCCGTGATTTTAATTTTTATTAGCGGGTTCATTTATTTTTTTCATGAACCCTATAACAGAGCTGAAAACAAAGTGCTGAACGCAAAAAAAGAAGCGCTGGCAATGAATAAAATTGAATCATTTACAGAATTCACTCAATATAATAGTCAGGATATCTATTATATTGGGCAGGATAAAGAAAATATCTATGTTTTCAATAGTGATTACCTGATGGTTAAAAAAGAGCCGTTAGAAACCATTCAATTAGATTTAGTAAAGGAACGCTTAGCTGCGGATTATAATGTTACTGATTTCAGCACCTTAGAATTAGGTTATGAAAATAAAATGATTAGTTATTTATGCCGTCAGAACTTGGGCAATGTTACTCAATATATTTACTTAAATGCACAAGATGGCAGTGAAATAAAATTTTATGAATTAGGGAAGTAATAACGATGGATGTATTTTTGAAGGAACATAATTTGATTGATTTGAAAGGACTGGCGATTCTTAAATATAAAGCATTGGGACTGAATGAGAATGAAATTCTGATTTTGCTTTTGATTATGACATTACAGGCTTCCGGTCAAAAAGGTATTAATTATGAAATGTTAACGAACTATGTGCATTTAGATGATAAAGTGATCGATAGTGTGCTGGTGGGGCTGGTAAATAAAAAGATGATTAATCTGATTGGGACGTCGATCTCCTTAGATGCTTTTTATAAACGACTGGTGTTTGATGCCCCTGTTGAACAAGTGGAGAAAATGGAGGGAATTAATCTGGTGGAAGCATTTGAAAATGAATTTGCTAAAGCCTTAACTCCGATGGAATTAGAGACGATCAAGAGTTGGAAGCAAAGCGGCTACAGTGATCAATTTATTTTGGATGCATTGAAAGAAGCGGCTTTGAGCAATGTGCATTCATTTCGTTATATTGAAAAGATTTTGATCAATTGGTCACAAAATGGGGTTCGCCGATCTGGGGCTGAACCGATTGAATCTGGCGGCAATGAAGAAGAATTAGTAGAGTATAGGTGGTGGGAAGAGGATGATTAAACATAAATTAGATTTAATATTGAATACTCTGGATGAAATGTTTCCGGATGCTTATTGTGAATTGGTTCATCATAATGAGTTTGAATTATTGGTAGCTGTCATGCTTTCTGCTCAGACAACCGATCAGAGTGTGAATAAGCTGACAAAGAGTTTATTCGAGAAATATAAAGGACCGGAGGATTTTGCTAAAGCACCATTAGCACAGATTGAAAAAGATATTAAAACAATCGGATTATATCGCAATAAAGCAAAATCATTACATAATATGTCCATTCAGCTATTAGAACAGTTCAATGGAGAAGTTCCCCATACAATCGAGGAACTAACAACGCTCCCGGGGGTAGGGAAAAAGACTGCCAATGTTGTGGTATCGGTTGCCTTTGGCCAGCCCGCATTTGCGGTCGATACGCATGTAGAAAGGATCTCGAAGCGACTAGGGTTTGCGAAATGGGATGATTCAGTATTAACCGTAGAAAAGAAACTAATGAAAGCTATCCCGAAAGATCGCTGGATCAAGGGACATCATCAATTTATTTTCTTCGGCCGTTATTTCTGCAAGGCAACGAATCCTACCTGCTACGAATGTCCTTTATATGATATCTGCAAGGAACCCAAACGAAAAGCTATAAAAACAAAACATATCAATGAACCTCAAAGCGTTTCTTAATGAAACGTTTTTTGTATATCTAAAATTATTCATGAAAAAAGCAGAAGGGAGAATCCTTCTGCTTAACTGCTTGGTGTTTGGGTATTACCCCCACTGTTTTGATTATTTCCGGTGCTGCCATTATTGGTATTGTTGCCGCTGTTTCCACCGTTATTGGTTGTATTATCATTTCCGCCCGTTGAGCCGCCCGGAGTTTCAGGCGTCGTTGGGGTCTTTTTTGTATAATAGACATTGATCACTGAACTTCCGTCAGCAGCGATCTTGATTGAAGTAGGATTTGCAACTCCGGTGTTATAAGCAGCATCCTGATATTTCTTGATATCTGGAGTAATGGTTGCACCGATCGTTCCGGTTCCTTTTTCTGATTTAAACAAGACATCGTCTTTGTAGTAATTGACTGTATATTCTGCTGTCTTTGGCTTGATTGTCACCGTTACTGATTTCTCAGATGAACGAATTGTCAATGCTTTAGAACGTGTATAGAATCCAACAATAACAACACTCTTTTCTGGAGTGTAATTTAATTTAAATTCAGGTGTTTCGCTTGTCTGACTGTAAAGAACAGCACCGGTATCCGGATCACGCACCTCTACACCGTAGATCGCATCTCCGTAGATATTGACAACGTTTTTGTCATCTGCCGATTTATCATAGGCACCGAATTTAACGTTTAAGTTATTGGCTTCTCCGGTGACATCAAATGATGTTAAAGCAGCAAGCTGGCTTGCCAGACTATAATCTTTTGGCATATTGCTGTTTTTAAACCATGCAGTAATTACACTGTCTGATGGGGTAGAAGAATCCGGCTTCATATAAGGCGTAATTCCTTTTACCATCGTTGCCTGAGAAACACCGCTTGGCTGTGTATAACTGTTTACTGTTGTGCCATTTTGGATATGATCGATAAGCATGGCTCCGATCTTGCTGCCAAAATTGGTTTGATCATAGCTTAGATAATAACCGTAGGTCGAAGCGATGCTTCCCGGATAGCCGACCCATACAGACACGGCTAAGTCTTCGGTATATCCTTGGAACCAGCTGTCTTTATTTGCTCCTTCAGGAATACCAAATTGAACTCCTGAATCTCCCCAGTCACTTGTACCAGATTTTGCAGCTAGGTTATAATTAATGTTTGTTCCGATATATTGCGTTTTTGCGAAAGTTTTTAATACTTGCTGGATCATGAATGAAGATTCGGCAGATAATGCCTGAGTTGGTGTAATGGAATTGTGAACATCAATCTTTGTTCCGGTATCTTTTAAGATGATATAATCGATCGTGTGTGGCTGAATGTAGTTTCCATTATTGGATAAAGCCGCATAGGCACCGGCACCTTGAACCGGTGTAATCCCGTGATCCCAAGATCCAATAGAGTAAGTGGTATTAAAAGATTCATCGCTTAAATCAAATCCGAATCCTTCCACATATTTTTGATAATCGGTTAAATTAATTTTTTCCAAAACTTTATTGAAAGTATGAATTGCAGGTAAATTTAATGAGTTTCGAAGTGCTTCCTGCAACTGCACTTCACCGCCTACTGAGAAGTCCCAGTTATTGACTTTGTGTCCTTCCGGTGTTGTATAGGCCTCGTTAGATACGCTTTGACCGGTTGACCAGTCTAAGAATTCAAAAGCGGCACAATAAGAGATAATTGGCTTTAATGAAGAACCCGGCTGATGTTTTTCCAATGCGTAGTTGATTGGCGCTGTTTCAACAGCTTCACGTTCTGGTGTTGTAACGCCGGTATAATGACGTCCGCCGATTACCGCAATAATTTTTCCGGTATGTGTATCTTGAACACTGGCACCAAGTTCCAGGTTGTCATCATAGAAGTTAAAGAGTTCGCCAGAAGCAATGGAATCCGCATAGGCTTGTGCGTCTGGATCCATAAAGGTATGAATTTCCATCGGTGTTTCCAATGGGTCTAATCCGGCAAGTTCAGGATATTTTCCTGAGCTGGCTAATTCGTAATATTCAGAAAGAACAGTGTCCGTATAACTTGCATAGTTTGTATAGTCAGTATCGGCATTCGCACTTTTCTTTAATGTGTTTTCAATTTTAATCTGTTTGGTAGCGTTCATTTCATCTTCTGAAATGTAGCCATGGCGATACATTAAATCTAAAACTGTATCACGTCTTTTAGTCGCGTCTTCAAGGTGATAATAAGGATCGAAGGCATCCGGAGCATTCAATGTTCCGGCTAATAAAGCTGCTTCTGGCAAAGTTAATTCAGAAACATCTTTATCGAAATAATATTTACTTGCAGCTTGAATCCCGATGGTTTTGTTCCCACGACCAAAGGCAATCTTATTTAAATAAAGCTCCAGTATTTTTTCTTTGTCTAATTGACTGTCTGCCTGAATAGCGAGATAAATCTCACCAATCTTTCTCTGCCAACGATTCGTATGTTCGTCAGGATAGTAAGATTTCTTAATGAGCTGCTGAGTAATCGTAGACCCCCCGCTGGTGATATCTCCGGCTAGCAGGTTTCCAAATGCTGCCTTGATGATACGAGGCAGGTCAAATCCGTTATGATCAAAGAAACGTGAATCTTCCGTTGCCACAACAGCATCCACTAATACTTGCGGCAATTGCTCGTATGTAACGTTTTCTCTGGTTCCGGCTTCATCGTTCCCCCACATTCCCATGCTGCCGCCTTCGGTATCATACATTTCTGTCGCTTCTTGGGAAACGAGTTTTTCAATGCTGAACGTATCGGTTGATTTGATAATGCCATATACGAAATAGATTCCATATCCAATCACGGCCACAACGAGGACACTCAAAACACTGAAGATAATGCGCTTATTTCGCTTTTTGTTTGCTGCCTTATCTGGTTTCTTTGGCTGACTTCGTCGTCGTCTGTTATTTTCATTTGGTGTATTTGTCATTTATTTTTCCTCCTTAAAAAATACTTCATCCACAATCTTTAAATAATCGATTCGAGGTCGAAATCCATACTGGATACGATACCCGTTTTGACTGATTTCTTCATAAGAAAGTGATTTCTTTTTTGATGAGTTGTATTTTTCAATCATATAATCTGCTTTAAGCAGATAAACCTCACTTAACTTTGTAAAAGCCATCACGATAAAAGCGATGCCGCCATGTCTTAACACTTTATCCAAGTGCTCGATCTGATGGGGGTGGATATTTTGAAAAGGAAAGCTCATCTTGTTGATCTCTTTCGCTTCAAAATCAATATATTTTCCCTTATATATACCATTGTAATCTGTCGTGCTTGGAATCTTGAAATAAGCTTCAATAATCTTAGCAGAACTGCGCGATGGATAATCCACCTTCACGATTTGGATCGGAGTCGGCTTTTTATGAATGACTGCCTTATCAAAAGTGAGATAGTATTCATTGGATTCGTTAAGGTCTTGCTCCAATGAATAACCGCGGTGTCTTGTATCTTGTTTTAATGCAGATACAGGTTGAGAAATGTTTTTTTTCATCCCATTTGGATAGTTTACCATTTATTATCACCGCTTCTATTATACTGTTTTTTTGAAGGGATTAAAAGTAATTTATATAAAATGCGCTTTTGTATTGCTTTTTTGTTCGTTATTTGTAAAATATAATATAAGGATGTGATAGAATGGATTATAAAATACAGTTAACTCCGAAAAAGATATTAAACAAGGAGTTTAAAGTTGATTTTAAAGGATATAACTCTGCTGAGGTAGATTATTTCTTGGATACGATCTTGGCAGATTATGAAAATTTTGCGAAGATCATTGAACTTGCCAATAAAGAATTGGAAGAGTTGGAAAATGAAAATAAAAAATTAAAGGAAGAAATCGCACAATTATCACGTGATAAGAGTGTAGCGGAGGAAAGTGTTCAGAATTTAGAAGAACAATTATCACCGCAGGTGGATATTTTAAAGCGCCTTTCTTTATTGGAAAAAGCCGTGTTTGGCAATCGAAGTGCAGAATAAGGCTTGCATTCGGAATAAATTTAACGTAGAATAAAAGCGCTCATGGAAGATAATCGCTGTAAAACAGAGGAAAGTCCAGGCTCGCACAGTCTGTGATGGCTGTAGTGATTGTGCATAACGAATCAATAAGTTATGGCAGTGTAAACTGACGACAGGCCTAAAACCTAAACGCAAGCATGGTTGATAAGCCGTAAAGTGCCACAGAAACTATGCCATGTAGAAATACAAGGATGAAAAGAGGTAAACTCCGCAAGCGAGAAACCCAAATTTGGTAGGGGAATCAATACAGAGGAAACGAACGATGTATTGGACATAGCAATATGTAGATAAATGATTATCTGAAAAACAGAACTTGGCTTACGAAATGAGCTTTAAACTGGCAATTTGCCAGTTTTTATTTTACAGGTATAAATAAAAGGAAGATTACATATAAATAGATAGCCTTTCAAAATTTAATAAATAATCACTCAAATCGATAAATTTTTACAATTAAGATGATTGTAATTGCAGATGATTATGCTATAATTATACTAAATGTAAGATAGTGCAGTTAGGAGGAATAGTGTGGAGGATTTAGGAAGAAAACTTCTTGAAGAACGTCAATTAAGAAACATCACATTGCAGGATATCAGCGCAGCTACGCATATCTCAGTAGGCGTCTTAAAAGATATCGAAAGCGGTAAGTTTGATAAATATATCGGTGATGAAGAATATATAAAAAAATATATTAAAAAGTATGCAGATTACTTAGGAATTGAATCAGATGAATTGGTGGATACATATATCACGCTGACTCAGGAACTTAGTCTGACGAAAATAAAAGAAAAAGAAGAAAAGCTGAAAGCGGAGCCTAAAAAAGCTCCGACGACGAAAATCACTAAACCTGCTTTTGCGAAAGCACCTAAAGTTTATGATAATCATAGCGGCAGAACATTTGTTAAATATACGATTATTGTCGCCCTGTGTTTATTAATCATCTTTAGTGTTTGGTATGCCTTAAAGTTATCAAACAAAGATAAGGCGGGATTTGACAATCAAAATCAGAATCATATTTCTGGAACTCCTAATGTTGATGATAATGAAGATCCGGTGATTCCACCTACTGAAGATAACAAAGATGATGAAAAGCCAACGGACAAAGAAACGCCAAAAGTGGAAATGACACGTACAGCAGCGAATCAGTATTCGATTAAATTACCTTCAGACAGTGAAACATTCACGATGAAGATTGAATTTGTCGCGTACACTTGGTCTTCAATGCTGGTTAACGGAACGAACTACAGTAATTTTGCTGGGAAGGCTTATAATAGTGCGAATACAGCAAATGACAAAAATGCCACACCGGAAACAGTGGAGCTGACTTTTAATACTAAAGATGTGAATACCATTGTTTTAAGCAACGGATATAATTTATATCACCGTTATTATATCAATGGTGAAAAACTTGATATCCCTGAAAGTGATCAAAGCGGTAATTACGCAGATGTCACATTTACATTTATAAAGGAGTAGTCTATGAATTTGCCTAATAAACTCACTGTCTTTCGCATGCTTTTAGTTCCGGTTATCATCGTTTTGTGTATTTTTCCGATCGGTGGCAGCTGGAACATTTGGGGACAGATTTTACCTATCAATCAATTTATCGTAGTGATGCTGTTTATTGTGGCATCACTTACTGATTTTTTAGATGGACAGATTGCCAGAAAACAGAATATTATCACGACTTTTGGAAAATTTATGGATCCGATTGCGGATAAATTACTTGTTAATTCACTGATTATCATTTTGGCGTGTACCAGCAAGATCCATATGATTGTTCCTTTAATCATGATTTCTCGTGATCTTGTTGTTGATGCGATCCGCTTGCTGGCAAGTCAGAATAATGTAGTGCTGGCAGCTAGTCAGCTGGGAAAAGCAAAGACATTTACCCAAATGCTGGGAATCATCTTTATTTTATTGAATAATATCCCTTTTTGTTTTTTAGGAGTGCGCATTGATTTAATTACCATGGCATTGGCGACATTGATTTCCCTTATCTCCGGAATTGATTACTTCATGAAGAACAGACAATTTATCTTGGAGTCAATGTAATGAGAGAACTGGTGGATAAGCTGGTTGAAAAAAAACTGACGATTGCCAGCTGTGAAAGCTTTACGGTAGGTCAGTTTGGTGCTGGGCTAGGGAGTGTATCCGGTGCCTCCAATACATATAAAGGAACATTGGTCACTTATCAGACAATAATTAAAACAGATGTTTTAAAAGTGGATCGTCAGTTAGTAAACGAATACGGTGTAGTCAGTGAAGCTATTGCCAAAGAGATGTGCCTTAAAGGAAAAACTTATTTTAATTCGGATATTTGTGTTTCCTTTACGGGGAATGCGGGACCGGAGGCTATGGAAAATAAACCGGTGGGACTTATTTATATTGGCATTAATTTTTTAGGTAAAATTACGACTTATGAGTATCATTTGGTAGGAAGCAGAGCTATGATTCAAAAACAAGCAGTGCATATTGCGGAAAAAAAGCTGCTTGATATGTTAGGATAATAATAAAAAGAGAAGAATGATTTAGATGGGAGGATATTATGGCAGAAAAAACAAAGAAGACAGATAAAGCTGAAGCGGGCGAAGAAAAAGCCTTGGATGAAGCGATTAAGCAAATAGAAAAGCAGTTTGGAAAAGGGTCCATCATGCGTTTAGGCGATCGTGCTGATTTAAGCGTGGATGTTATTCCGACAGGGTCATTAACTTTGGATTTAGCGTTAGGTATTGGCGGGTATCCAAAAGGACGTATCGTAGAGGTTTATGGACCTGAATCGAGCGGGAAGACGACCTTGGCTCTGCATGCTATTGCGGAAGTGCAGAAACAGGGCGGACGTGCCGCATTTATTGATGCAGAACACGCGATTGATCCTGTCTATGCCAAGAATTTAGGTGTGGATATTGAACAGTTGATTTTATCTCAGCCGGACAGCGGAGAACAGGCATTGGAAATTACCGAGACCTTAGTTCGTTCTGGAGCGATTGATCTGATTATTGTCGATTCAGTGGCAGCCTTAGTGCCACAGGTGGAATTAGATGGTGAAATGGGAGATTCTCAGATGGGGCTGCAGGCACGTTTGATGTCTAAGGCGTTGAGAAAACTTTCGGGATGTTTAAATAAGTCCGAATGTACGATCATCTTCATTAATCAGTTGAGAGAAAAAATTGGAGTTATGTTCGGGAATCCGGAAACGACTACCGGCGGACGTGCACTTAAATTCTATTCTTCGATTCGTATTGAAATCAGAAGAAGTGAAGCCATTAAAAACGGTACAGAGATTGTTGGGAATAAAACCAATATTAAAGTCGTTAAAAACAAAGTGGCACCACCATTTAAAACTGCAAGTGTGGATGTTATCTATGGACAGGGAATTTCTAAAGACGGAGAAGTGTTGGATTTATCGGTTGAATTGGAGCTGGTAGAAAAGAGCGGTGCTTGGTATTCATATAAAGGTGAAAAAATCGGGCAGGGACGTGAAAATTCAAAACTGTATATTAAAACACATCCGGAAATAATGGAAGAACTGATTAATGGTATTAAATCAAAAATCATGGGCGAAGAAGCCGTAGAAGAAAAATAAGCTAAAGAGACTTTGGTCTCTTTTTTTGCTGTGAAATGGCAAACGTGGTATTTTTGTGGGGGGGTTCATACAAGTCAAACGGTAAGAATAGAATATGTATACAGCTAAATCCGACAAAATTGGTAGCCTATAGGGAATTGATAGCTTTTTATTTTTTCTTTTATACTTTGTTGCAAAAAGGGACTATTTAGTTTAAAATGATACTTGTATTTTAATTAATACGATTATGTATGCAAATACATAACTTCAACATAGACAATAGGGAGGAACATTATGTTAGGTGACAACATGTTTTTAACTGGTTTGTCTTATGTTCTAGCTGTGCTTTTAGGTGTTGGCTTATTACGCTTTTACTATATGGTAAGAGTGTCAAAAGCAAACGTCAATGCTGAAAAAATCATTGATGAAGCCAATAGTAAAGCGGATAATATTGTAAAAGAATCTATACTTGATGCAAAAACTCAGGCTTATGAATTAAAATTACAGGCTGAAAAAGAAATCAAAGAACAAAAACAGCAATCAACAGATTTTGAAAACAAGTTATTGCAACGTGAACAAAATATTGATCGTCGTGATATGATCTTACAAAATAAGGAAGATTCATATGATCAAAAAGTTCAGCAGTTGAACAAAAAAGAATTAGAACTAAACAAACTAGAGGAACAGTTAAAGGAAAAAATTGATGCCAAAATAGTTGAATTGGAAAAAATTGCTGCGATGACAGCAGGGGAAGCTAAAATTGAACTATTTAAACAAGTTGAACAGAAAATGGCGACGGAAGTGACTGCTTATATTAAAGAACAGGAAGAAGAAGCCAAATCTAAAGCATCAATGCTCTCAAGAGAAATCATTGCCACTGCAATTAATCGCTATGCTCAGGAAGAAACAGTTGAAAAGACTGTCTCTGTTGTCGCTCTGCCATCTGAAGAGATGAAAGGTCGTATCATCGGTCGTGAAGGACGTAATATTAAGTCGATTGAACAGTTCACGGGTGTTGAATTGATCATTGACGATACACCAGAAGCGATCACGATTTCTTCATTTGATCCAATCCGTCGTGAAATTGCGAAACGTTCATTGGAAGTATTAATCCGTGACGGACGCATTCAGCCGGGACGTATTGAAGAAGTCGTTTTGAAAACGAAAGAAGAAATAAATGAAATTATTCGTCAAGCCGGAGAAGATGCGGTCTTCCAATTAGGATTGGCGAAAGTGGATAAAGAAATTGTAACTTTGATAGGACGTTTAAAATATCGTACAAGCTATGGTCAAAATGCTTTGCAGCATTCATTGGAAGTTGCCCATTTAGCGGGAATCATGGCAGCTGAATTAGGACTGAATCAGAATTTAGCGAAACGTGCCGGGTTACTGCATGATTTAGGAAAAGCTATTGACTTTGAAATTGAAGGAAGCCACGTTGAAATTGGGGCTAAGTTTGCCAGAAAACATGGTGAAAATGCGGTTGTGATCAATGCGATCGAATCCCATCATGGGGATGTACCGGCAACGAGTGTAATCTCAATTTTAGTAGCTGCGGCGGATACATTGTCTGCTGCTCGTCCGGGAAGCCGTTCAGAAAGCTTACAAAATTATATTCAGCGTTTAGAAAAATTAGAAGCAATCTCAAATGAGTTTGACGGGGTTGATAAGACATTTGCGATCCAAGCCGGACGTGAAGTGCGTGTCATGGTCAAACCGGAACGCTTAGATGACTTAGCTTGTCATAAACTAGCGCGAGATATTAAAGAAAAAATTGAAAACGAATTAACTTATCCAGGTCATATTAAAGTAACAGTGATCAGAGAAATCAGAGCGAGCGAAATTGCAAAATAGTAGGTTTTAAAACCTACTTTTTTAAATAAGGAGATTTTTATGAAATTATTATTTATCGGAGATATATTTGGACGCAGCGGTCGAATGATGATTGAAGATCATCTTTATGCATTAAAAAAACAACATCAAATTGATTTTGTCATTGCGAACGGTGAAAATTCAGCACATGGAAAAGGGATTACACAGCGTGTTTATGAAGAACTGATCTTCAACGGTGTTCAGGCAATTACTATGGGCAACCATACCTACGCTAAAAAGGAGCTGTTGGATTTTATTGATGAAGCGGATCGATTGGTCGTTCCCTATAATCAATTAAAAACATTGCCGGGAGTAGGAAGCCGTGTCTTTACTTGGCAAAATAAACGCATTCGTGTGACCAACTTATTAGGTGTTGCCTTTATGAATGGCTACAACAATAACCCTTTCCTTGCGATGGATGAATTGCTGAAGGAATGTGACGAGGATTATCATATTGTTGATTTTCATGCTGAAACGACCAGTGAAAAGATTGCCTTGTCCTATTATTTAAGTGGGCGTGTCAGTGCCGTTCTAGGTACACATACCCATGTTCAGACAGCGGATGAAAAAATCATTGATCAAAAAACAGCCTTTATCAGTGATGTGGGAATGACCGGACCTAAAGAGGGAATCATCGGTTGTTCTAAAGAATCCATTCTTTATAAAATGACCACCGGACTAAATCATCGCTTTGAAGTCGATGAAGGTCCAGCTCAGCTATGTGGAGTGGTCATTGAGTTTGATGAGGGTACGAATTTGCCAATTAAGATTGAGAGAATTATGATTTAGTCATAATTCTTTTTGTTTTACATATGAATGAACCGAGGAGGAAACATATGGAAACAATGAAAGTATCAAGACAATCAAATTCAAATCTGGTAGCAGGAGCACTTGCCAATATCATCCGGGTAGAAGAAACGGTGACAATGGTCGTGATCGGCGCTGGTGCCTTGAATCAGGCTGTAAAAGCGGTAGCGATCGCCAGAGGGTTTATCGTTCCAACCGGACATGATCTCGTTATTGTCCCTTCGTTCAAAGAGCTGGTCGTTGATGAGAAAGAACGTACCGCTATAAATTTACTGATAAAATTAGTTTAATCATTGAATTTCGTAAGCCTGTGATGTATAATGTAAACGTATACAGGAGGTATGGAAAATGCAAAAAATTATTGTTAGCGCAGGGATGTCAGCACTTATCATCAAAATGTTAGATGGTTATAAAGATGATAAAATTTCATGTAAATTTGTTGAAAAGACTGGAATCAACTGTTTATTTGATGTAGAAACAGAAATGGATGCCGCAACTGCAGCAGCATATATCAAAAAAACAGTGAAAGCAATGCCTGAAGGTGTTTCACTTTATTTCTCAGTTAAACCACAATAAATCAAATAAGGGCTTGTCCCTTATTTTTTTGTGGAAAAAATAAGCTTCTTCGTGTATACTCATTAAAGAAAGTGGTGAAATGATGGAAAAAGATTACACAAAATATTTTAAAGGCCCTTCTCTAAAAGAAGCGAAGCATCGCGGAAAAGAAGAAGTCAAAATATTAAAAGATGAATTTGTTATTCCGGAAGCAATGAAAGATGCTGGAGAAGGAAAAACTTATTATATTAAAACTTATGGCTGTCAAGCCAATGAACGTGACAGTGAAACAATGCGCGGAATTTTGGAAAGCATGGGTTATCAGGAAACAAAAGCGATGGATCAGGCAGATGTTGTTTTGCTGAACACATGTGCGATCCGTGAAAATGCAGAGTTGAAAGTATTTGGTAAGATCGGAGATCTAAAACGAATCAAACGTGATCGTCCCGATATGATTTTTGGAATGTGCGGCTGCATGGCACAGGAAGAAGAGGTTATTGCTCGCCTGTTGCAAAAGCATCCTCATACGGATTTGATCTTTGGAACCCATAATATTCATCGATTGCCGGAATTGCTGCATGAAGCGATGATGTCAAAGGAAATGGTCATTGAAGTTTGGTCTAGAGAAGGCGATATTGTGGAAAATGTACCGGCTTCCAGAGAAAATCCATTAAAAGCGTGGGTGAATATCATGTATGGCTGTGATAAGTTCTGTACATACTGTATTGTTCCTTATACCAGAGGAAAAGAGCGTTCACGTTTGCCAAAAGATATTCTTCATGAAGTGGAAGAATTAAAAGCAGCGGGATACAAAGAAATTACTTTGCTTGGACAGAACGTCAATTCATATGGCAAGGATTTTAAAGATGCTTACAGTTTTGCTGATTTAATGCGTGACGTCGCTAAGACAGGTATCGAAAGAATCCGTTTTACAACTTCTCATCCATGGGATTTTACGGATGAAATGGTCGATGTGATTGCGGAATATGATAATATTATGCCGTTTGTTCATTTACCGGTTCAATCAGGAAATGATGAAGTATTGAAGTTAATGGGGAGAAAATATAATGCGGCTTCTTACAAAGCCTTATTTGATAAAATCAAAGCGAAGATTCCGCATGTCAGTGTTTCGACAGACATCATTGTAGGCTTCCCAAATGAAACCGAAGAACAATTTCAAGATACTTTGAAAATGGTCGAATATTGCCAATATGATAATGCCTATACATTTATTTATTCACCAAGAGCGGGAACTCCAGCCGCTAAAATGGAAGATAACGTAGACCTAAACGTAAAAGAAGAACGTTTACAGCGTTTGAATGAAACAGTCAATCGTTATTCTCTTGCACAAAACAAGAAATATTTAGGACAAACTGTGAAGGTTTTGGTAGAAGGATATTCTAAAAAAGGAAATGATATGCTGATGGGGTATACGGATACACAGAAATTAGTCAATTTCTCCGGAGATCCTCGACATATCGGAGAAATCGTTGAAGTTGAAATCACCGATGCTAAAACATGGTCATTAAATGGTAAGATCTGTGAATAATGCAAAGGATATTGCTTTAAAAATAAACAAAGCAATTAAAGAAAGTGAGATTTATCAGGAATATCAGACTTATGAGCAAAAGATTCGTGAAAATGAAGCATTGAAAAAAGAAGAAGCAGCGTTAAAACGGATGCAGCAAGAAATCGTCAATGCAACGTATCATGAAGCGCAAAATGCAGAAGCATTAAAAGCGGAATACCAAAAGCGAATGGAGGCTTATGAACTTCATCCCTTAGTGGTAAATTATTTGGTAGCCAAAGCTTCACTTAACGAATATCTGCAATATATCAATCAATATATTAACGGTGGGATAAAATAAGACAAAAAAGAATTGTCTTATTTTATTTTTATCGCATATAGTGTTAAGGGAGGGATACGATGTCTAATATGATTCGAGAGATTTACACCAAAGCACTATTAGCCAAAGGGATGAAAACGACATTATCCACATATAAGATCACTTTACCTAATACATGTGATACGATCTTAGGGTGTTGGATCGTGGATCATCACCATCAGGCCAAGATCAGAGATAACCAAACATATTCCGTTGGAAGTTATGATGTTCATTTATGGTACAGCTATGACAAAAACAAAAGTGAAGTCTTTGTCAGCAAGATTACTTACTGTGATGAAATTGTTCCGGAAAAATTAGATCCAAAAGAAATTAATGAGAACGATGAAACAATCAGTACTTGCTTGCAGGAACCAAAATGCATTAAAGCAACGATTATCGAAGAAAAAGAAATTGAAGTTGAACTAGAGAAAATAATGGAAATTAGCGTGTTGGGAGAAACGATGATCAAGATTGAAATGAGAGATGACATCAATCAGATCGATCCGAATTTTATTAAGTAGCAAACAGATGAAAAATTATGGTATAATATGAAGCAAGGATGTGGTTAAATGAAAGAAAAATATACGCCAATGATGATGCAGTATTTAGAAATAAAAGAACAATACCAAGATGCGATTGTGATGTTTCGTTTAGGCGATTTTTATGAAATGTTTTTTGAAGATGCCAAAACAGCATCTAAAGTATTGGAAATTGCATTAACCGGAAGGGATGCCGGAACAGCGGAGAGAGTTCCGATGTGCGGAGTCCCTTTCCATGCGGTTAATGGATACATACAGCGTTTAATTGATAAAGGCTACAAGGTAGCCATTGTTGAACAACTGACACAGCCCGGTGTTGATAAGATCGTAAAGCGCGGGGTTATTCAGGTGATTACTCCGGGAACGGTAATGGAAGATGCGATGAACTTTAAAGAGAATAATTTCATTGCCTGCTATGTATCGTTTGAATTCAACAGTGTCGTTGGTTTTGCCGATATTTCAACGGGTGAAACCAGTGTTATGATGATCGATAAAAATGAAGAGGCTCTCATTGATGCTTTGCTCTCTAATAATATTAAGGAATTAGTAGTTTTGGAAAATGAAGTAAATCTTGATCACCGCAAACTTCAGGAGAATTATCATATTTTAATTTCTTATGCCGATAATATCACTTTTAAAGAAGCCTATAAGCCTTTGTTTAAACAGATTAGTGACATGAAAATGATCAAGACGATGTCCATCTTATTTAATTATTTGGTAGAAACTCAAAAACGTGAGCTTCCTTATTTGCAGGAAGTGCGACTGATCGAAAATACAGACTATTTAAATATGGATGTGTTTACTAAAAACAGCTTGGAACTATTAACAACGATTCGTCAAAATGAAAAATACGGAAGTTTATTTTGGCTGTTGGATCATACAAAGTGTGCAATGGGATCGCGTTTACTCAAACAATGGATCGATAAACCTTTGATTGAACAGACAGCCATTGAAAAACGATTGGATTTAGTAGAACTTTTGATCGATAATTATTTGGAAAGAGAGTCATTGAAAGAGATTCTGAAAGATGTCTATGACTTGGAACGTTTAGCTGCCCGTGTCGCTTATGGAAATGTCAATCCCCGTGATATCAAGTGGATCGGTACTTCTTTAAAAGTTGTTCCGGAATTGCGCAACCAGCTGCAGGCATTAAATCATCCGCTGACCAATGAACTGCTCGTTGATTTAGTCGATCTTTCTGAAACGACGGATTTAATTGATCGTGCCCTAGTGGATAATCCGCCAATCAATTTGAAAGACGGAGGACTGATTCGCAGCGGATACAGCGCTCAATTAGATGAGTTTACCGATGCCAGAGACCACGGCAAGCAATGGATTTTGGAATTTGAGGCGAAAGAAAAAGAACGCACCGGTATTAAAAACTTAAAAATCGGATATAACCGGGTGTTTGGTTATTACATAGAAGTAACCAAGAGTTACTTATCACAAATTAAAGATGAATTTTTATATACACGTAAACAAAGCTTAGCGAATGCTGAGCGTTTCATTACACCGGAACTTAAAGAAATGGAAAATAAGATTCTCAGTGCGGAAGACAAGATTACAAAACTAGAATATCAGTTGTTTACAGAACTGAGAGACGAATTAAGAAAAGTTGTTTCAAAGATTCAGCAGGTAGCCGGGGCCATTGCGAAAATCGATGCTTATCAGTCTTTGGCAGTGGTATCCAGTCAAAACGGCTATGTGCGTCCGATCTTTAACCATGATCATGTGATTGACATCAGTGAAGGAAAACATGCCGTCATTAATGAAGTCATGAAAAAACAGCGTTATGTAGAAAATGATATCTATATGGATCAGTCCAGTCATGTCTTGATGATCACCGGACCCAACATGGGCGGTAAATCTACTTATATGCGACAGATTACCTTAACGATTATCATGGCACAAATCGGCTGCTTTGTCTGTGCGGCATCAGCGAATCTGCCTATCGTTGATAAGATCTTTACACGCATCGGAGCAAGTGATGATCTCATCAGCGGTCAATCGACGTTTATGGTGGAAATGCTGGAAGCGAATAAAGCCTTGCAGGGGGCAACCGAAAATTCATTGATCGTATTTGATGAAATCGGCCGCGGGACTGCCACTTATGATGGGATGGCGATTGCTCAGGCCATCATTGAGTATATTGTGAATAAAATCCATTGCTTAACGCTGTTTTCTACCCATTATCATGAATTAACAGAACTGGAAAGTACCTTAGGAAATATAAAAAATGTCCATGCCAGTGTAAGTGAGGATGGGCATGATATCATTTTCTTATATAAAGTGAAGCCTGGAAAAGCAAATAAATCTTATGGGGTCAATGTCGCAAAGCTGGCACATTTACCAGATAGCCTGCTTTCTAGGGCGAATGATATCTTAATGTCTTTAGAAAATAATACAGTCGAAATAAAAGCCGTTGAAAAGACAGAAAAGGTGATTGAAAAATCAATGGTTGAGCTTTATTTAGATAAAATCGATCCAATGGCTTTATCACCTTTGGATGCATTATCGACATTAATTGAACTTAAAAATATGGCAGGGAGGTAGTATATGGGAATTATCAGGCAATTAGACAAGCAGCTAGCTAATAAAATTGCTGCCGGAGAAGTGATTGAACGTCCAGCCAACGTTGTAAAAGAACTGGTCGAAAATAGTATTGATGCTTCTGCACGTTCGATTTCAATCTATATTGAAGAAGGTGGAATGCAGCTGATTAAAGTCATTGATGACGGTGATGGAATGGATGCTATTGATGCCCGTATGTGTATAAAGACACATGCCACTAGTAAGATTAAAGATGATTTTGATTTATTCAATATCACTACTCTGGGGTTTCGCGGTGAAGCGATTCCTTCTATTGCATCAATCTCACAATTTGAATTAAAGACTTCACAGGGGATGCAGGGGTATCGTGCCTTCTATGATTTTGGCGAATTGAAAGAAGAAGGCGAAGCCGATGCGAAAAAGGGAACAACCATTACAGTCAGAAAGTTATTCCACAACGTTCCGGCACGTTTAAAATATTTAAAAAGTGTCAATTCGGAGTTCTCGCATATTCAAGGCTTTGTTGAAAAATTTGCTTTAGCTTCTCCTCATATTGCATTCTCTTTATATCATCAGGATCGATTAATTTTCAGAACCAGTGGAAATGGACAGCTGATTGAAGTTATCGGTCAGATTTATGGATTAGGGGTCGCTAAAAATATGATCAAGGTAGAATTTAGTGATGACGAGTTTTCCATCAGCGGCTACATATCTAAAATTGATACTTCACGTGCATCAAAAGCAAACATTATTACTTTAATCAATCAAAGGGTAGTACGCAATTTAATGACAATCGATGCAGTCAATTTAGCCTATCGTGACTATTTAGCGTCTGATCGCTTTCCCATAGCTTTTATTAATATTGAGATAGATCCTTATTTAGTTGATGTCAATGTTCATCCGGCTAAGATGGAAGTGCGTTTTTCTAAAGAAGGACAATTAAAAGAATTGGTTTATAATGGTGTAAAAGAAGCACTAAAAGAAAATGACCTGCTTTATCAGCCCAAGAATAAGGAAACTGAAAAAGAAACGTTTAATAAGCCTTTTGCTCAGCCATCGTTTGATTTAGAACCGGTAACTTCAATAGGGGAAGAAAAAGTAGACTTAGCGCGCGCGATTCCGGAATATGTCAATCATCATATTGAAACGGTTGCAGAAGAAATGGAAGAACCATTGGTGATTAAAGAGACACAGCCGGTTTATCAAGAAGAAGCACCGCGACCGATAAAGAAGAAAATTTACGCTAAAACACAGATCCATGGCAGCTATATTGTGGGTGAAAATCAAGAAGGTCTTTATTTAGTTGACCAGCATGCAGCCAAAGAACGTGTTAATTATGAATACTATAAACGTAAGTTTGAAACGTTTGTTCCTATTTATCAGGATTTACTGATTCCACTTGTGTTTGAATTTCCAATGAGTGAATTCATGATCTTAAAAGAAAAGAAAGATGCCTTATTAAAAGTAGGAATAGAGCTCATCGAATTTGGCAATAGTAGCTTTACGGTGAAAAAGTTGCCGATTTGGATGAATAATATAGATGAAAAGAAATATATTGAAGATATGTTGGAACAGATTTTAACTATTAATAAGGTGGATCTGCCAAGTCTTCAGGAACATGCGGTGGCAACACTAAGCTGCAAGGCTTCATTGAAAGCCAATACTTATCTGACTTTGCAGGATATGCAGACCATTTTAGATGATTTAATGCGCTGTGATAATCCTTATGTATGTCCGCACGGACGTCCGGCTGTTATTTTTTACTCAGCCTATGAATTAGAAAAATTATTTAAGAGGGTGGTATAATTGAAATCCATTATTGAAACGATATTAGAATTTGTTTTAGGCGCCATTATTATTATGATTATCAGTTACATGTTTGACAGTGTCTACGTTAAAGATTTTACAGTAGCCTTGTTAGTCGCAGTAGTGCTGGCCATCTTAAACAAATTAATCAAACCGATTTTAACGGTTCTCGCTTTTCCTATTACATTGATGACATTGGGAATCTTCCAACTGATTGTTAATGGATTTATCTTAAAGTTAGCGACAATGATTTTAGCTCCTGATTTTCAAATCAGTTCGTTTTTCATGATGATCGTGACTTCTGTTTGTATCTCGATCATGTCCGGTATCGTAGGCATTAAAAATGACTGATCAAGTCATTGTCATTGTTGGACCGACAGCAGTCGGAAAGACAAAGCTAAGCGTTGAACTAGCACTGAAGTTAAATGGAGAAATTATCAGCGGGGATTCCATGCAGATTTATCGAGAAATGGATATTGGCACCGCAAAAGTAACGAAAGAAGAAATGCAGGGAGTCCCCCATCATCTGATTGATATTAAAAATTTTGATGAAGACTATTCTGTCAAAGAGTTTCAGCAAAATGTCAGAGACTGTATTCAAGCGATTCAAAAACGTCAGCACGTTCCGATTATTGTCGGCGGAACCGGGCTGTATATTAAGGCAGCACTGTATGACTATACATTTCAAGAAGAAACTGAGTCATTTGGTGATCCTTATCCGGATATGACAAATGAAGAACTTCATCTTCGCTTGAATCAGGTCGATCCGCTCAGTGCGCAAAAGATTCATCCTAATAACCGCAGAAGAGTGCTGCGTGCTTTGCAGATCTTTGAACAAAGCGGAAAAAGCAAGAGTGAGCATCTATCTTCACAGCAGCATGTCTGTTTATATAATGTACGCTTCATTGGACTGACATTGCCACGTCCGCTTCTTTATGAGCGAATCAACCAGCGTGTCGATGCCATGATGAAGCTGGGGTTAATTGAAGAAGTCGAACGACTGATACAGCTTGGCGCACTTTCGTCACATCAAAGCATGAAAGCTATAGGCTATAAAGAGTGGTTTGATTATTTCAATCAAAGTACCAGCTTAGAAGAAACACTGGAAAAGATCAAACAGAATTCACGCCGTTATGCTAAAAGACAATATACCTGGTTTAGAAATCAGATGGATATTCATTGGCTGAATGTAAATATAGATGATTTTGATCAGACAGTGCAGGCGGCTTTAAAGTATGTGGCAAATGGTGAGCATTATCACTACATAGCATTTAATTATGCTTTTCAAGATTTGGACTATTTTAAGCATTCAGGTATTTTAGACTATTGGTTTGGCTACACTCAGGGCGAAAAAGAAAATCCGACCATGTATGAGCTTCGTACACAGCGTTTTCATCATCAAGTTTTAATTGTCATATATTTTGATGTAACTTTGATTTCTGCGAAAGCATTGAAATCACTGTATCAGCAGGGACTAAGTGAAAAAGTGTGCAGCTATGTTAAGCCTGAATGGGCTGATGACGGAATTCAAATCGATAAATTAGTAAGAATAAAGGAGCTCGTATGAAAATAGTATTACAAAGAGTCACTTATGCTCAGGTAAAGGTAGATGGTAAGAGCGTCGGTCAAATTGACCAAGGCTATCTGGCTTTAGTTGGATTTACTTCGAGCGATACAGTTGAAGTCGTTGAAAAAATGGCAAATAAAATGATTGGTCTGCGTGTGTTTAGTGACCATGAAGATAAAATGAATTTGGCATTAGAGGATGTGAAGGGAGCAATTCTATCTATTTCACAATTTACTTTATATGCTGACAGTAAAAAAGGAAGACGCCCAAGCTTCATCCAAGCCGCTAAAGGTGAAACGGCAACTTTACTCTACGATCACTTCAATACTTATATTAGAAACAGGGGAGTGAAAGTGGAGACGGGGATCTTTGGAGCCGATATGAAAATCGAACTTCTAAACGACGGACCTGTTACCATAATTTTAGATTCAAATGAGATTCTATAAAATATCTGATAAATTTCAGATATTTTTTTGTATAAAAAAATAAATGTGGATAATAATATAGTAGGATTACCACAGAACTAGACAAAAATGCAAAAAAAAGTAAAAAAAAGCAAGAAAAGACTTGTCAAAGGGGAAAGGACGTGGTAATATAAACAGGCAGTCCAATCAAGG
>JAQENU010000013.1 GCA_027676805.1 Coprobacillaceae bacterium UN01-12pH3A
TCTCTCCCCACTTGACAAGTCTTTTTTATTATTTTTTTATTATTTTTGACAAATTATGCTTTTCTTCTCTATAAACAAAAAAAGAAACTTAAGAATCAAGTTTCTTTATTGCCTTATGGTTTTTAATTAACGTCTTTATACCAAACGGAACAGCAAAAGCGACATCGATCATATTACCATCAATCTTTACAACGACGCCTTTACCAAACATCTGATGTTCTAAAAGATCTCCAACCTGCATATCTGTAATACCGTTGTCACCAATTCGTTCACTCATCGTTTCTTTTATATTAATATAATCACTCGTTTTATATTGCTGTCGTTTTCCATGATGATCTACCCCATCAATTCCTATTTCATCTATAAAGCGTGATGTCAGCTTCGGACTATTCGTTACAAAGCTAAAGCCCTGACTGTCACAAAGATATAACTTCTGTTTCGCTCGTGTGAACGCAACATAAGCCAAACGTCGTTCTTCCTCTAAGCCTTCATCGCCGCTTTCGGCAACACTTCTGAAGCTTGGAAATACATCATCTGAAAGCCCCACAACAAATACATAGTTAAATTCCAATCCCTTCGACATATGAATAGTCATTAGCGAAATGTATTCACTGTCATCAATATCGTTATCTTGAAGATTAGACAAAGGGATCTCCTGTAAAAATTCTTCCAGTACATTTTCACCGTCATAACGACGCATGAAATCAGCCGCCATATTTTTAACTTCCAATACATTTTCAATACGTGTATCTTCATTTTCCAGTTTCAGCATGTCCATATAGCCTGAATCATGAAGAATCAGATCATAGGCTTCCACTAAATCAAGCTGACCATAATCGATACCTTCTTTCACCTTCTCTAATAAAGTAAGGAAGGAAGTGAGGTTTTTTTTCACTTTTGCACTCAGCCCCATCTCACTCATATGATCTTTTAAACTGTCATAAATACTCATCTCATGAGCTGAAGCAAAAGTGGTGATTTTTTCCAGCGTCTTTTTTCCGATTCCACGTCCAGGCACATTAATAATACGATTCATTGCCAAATCATCATGAAAAGCAACCAAACGCATATATGACAAGACATCTTTTACCTCTTTACGATCAGTAAATCGCAATCCGCCAAAGATACGATAATCCATCTTATTCCTTAATAAAGCCTGTTCAATCGGACGAGACAAATAGTTAGCTCGATAAAGAATTAAAAAATCATGATAATTAACTCCATCTACAGTTTCAATAATCCGATTAATTTCATCCACAACAAACTGAGCTTCTTCTTCTTGACTGCCACCGCTGTAATGAACGATATGGTCCCCGACATCTAATTTCGTAAACAAATCCTTTTCCAAACGATTGCGGTTATGACGAATCAATGTATTCGCTCCATTTAAGATATTTTGAGTAGAGCGATAATTCTGATTCAGATAGACTGTCACTACATTGTCATAATCCTTATCAAAATCAATAATATAGTTGACGTTTGCACCTCTAAATGAATAGATGGTTTGATCCGGATCCCCTACTACACAAACAAAATTATGATTGCCCCCCAAATATTTAACAATATCATACTCAACTTCACTGACATCCTGAAACTCATCGACATGAATATACTGAAAACGATGCTGCCAAGTTTCCAATGCCAAAGGAAATTGTTTAAAAATATCTAATGTTTTTAATAATAAGTCATCAAAGTCTAAACACAATTCCTTTTGCTGATAAGCAAGATATAATTCATATACCTTTGCTTTTAGTTTTTCACCACGGAAGTCCCCAGCCAGTTTCATGGCTTTTTCAGGCTCAACCCCTCCGCGTTTATAGCGGCTGATTAAGGAAAGCATACTTGAATAGCTGAATGTTTTCACATCAATTTCCAGCTGATTATAAATATCCTTTAAAATACTTTTTTGATCTTCTGTATCGATAATCACAAAGTAACGAGGGTATCCTAATAAATGAATATGCTCTCTTAAAATACGTACACACAATGAATGGATCGTACAAATCGTAGACCCCAAAGTCGAACCATCTAACATTCGTTCAACACGGCTCTTCATTTCATTCGCTGCCTTATTTGTAAAAGTAATCGCTAAAATTTTTCGCGGATCTACTCCCATTTCATTTATTAAATAAGCAATACGGTATGTTAATACACGTGTTTTCCCGGATCCTGCACCAGCAATGATCCTCACGTTAGCATCCACTTTCGTTGCCGCTAAATATTGCTGCGGATTTAGTTCTTTTAATAAGTTCATTTTTATCACCGCCTTTATTATACAAGAATTTCACGTATAAAGATACCAATAGATACCAAAAATAATAGTATGTTTAAAGTCAACATTGATTAAATATGGCGTAGTATTTCATACGGTTTCGATTTATCTTTAAAGTAAGAGAGGTGATGAAAGAATGGAAGAATTAAACTTAGAGGTTGTAGGCAGACGCCTTAAAACACGCAGAAAAGAATTAAAGATATCTCAAGAACAAATGCATTTAGATCTTAATATGACCATTTCTTTCATTTCCAAGCTTGAAAATGGCAAAACCAGCACCACCTTAGCGATGATGACTTCTATTTGTCAGTATCTAAACATTGATTTATCCGATGTTGTTCGCGGCATTAATCCTTTAGGACCAAAATACCTTGAAGATGAGTTTGCGTTACGCATCGAATCACTTGATTCCAAACAAAGAGAACTGGCTCTTGCCCTGCTGGACGCTATCATTAATCATTCATAACCCTTGCTCTTCTTATTTAAGGAGAGTTTTTTAAATCATACGTTTAAAGTCAATATTGACTAATAAGTATATAGAATTATTATGCATTTCATTTTATCTTAAATAATAGACAGGAGGGAAAAAGATGGATAATGTAAATTTAAAAGTAATCGGCAACCGATTAAAAGCAAAACGTAAAGAATTACATATTACTCAGGATACGATGGCTGAACAATTAAAAATTACCACCTTTTTTATCTCTCGCATAGAAAACGGAAAAGCGAATATGTCGCTTTCTGTTCTTAATGATTTATGCCAGTATTTAGATTTGGATATGTCAGAAGTTGTAAGAGGTGCTAACCCTAGTCAAGAAAACTATCTGGATGAGGATGTAGCAAAAAGATTAGAACAGCTTTCACCTAAACAAAAAGAAATGATTTTAGATATTATGGATACCTTCATAAATCACTCCAAAGATTAGCCATTTATGTTATAATGGGTAAAAGGAGTGTTTTTTAATGCAAAAAATTATTATTCATATGCTTTTAAACAGTGAAGAGGAAACTGTATATGAGCAAATCAAAGAAACCTTAAAGAAACAGACAGCTTTGAAAATGCAGGATTTATCATTTTCACCGATGCGTCCTTATGCAAAAATTGCTGACTATGCAGAATTAGCAATCAGTCTGCGAATTCACGAAGAGCAGCTGGAAGAGCTTAAAAGCTTTTTAGCGAGCTATTGGCAAGGCGAAGATGAAGAAGACATTGAAACGGATCAGATTATGGCAGATTTGTTTGATTCGCATGTCTACTATATGAACTTACAGGTATTATAAAACGATCCGAAGATCGTTTTTTTTATTTTGATAATAATTTGTCTATTTCTTTTTCGTCTAAACATTTAAATTGTCCTAAAGACAACGTGGCATCTAAATCTAAATGATGAATACGAATACGTTTTAATGACAGCACCTCATTATGTAAGGACAGAAACATTTTCTTAATCTGATGATAACGTCCTTCCCTGATAATAACTTTTGCATGATAATCATCCAAAATTGTCAGTTCAGCCGGTTTTAATCGAACCTGCTTATCAATGATAAGCCCCTCGGCAAATGCTTTCACCGCTGCTTTTGAAACAGGGTCACGCAGTGTCACCTCATATTCTTTTTCGACATGTGATTCTGGCAGCGTAATCCTTTTAATCAATCGCGTATCATTGGTTAAGATCATCAGCCCGGTTGTATCCCGATCCAGTCTCCCCATAATACGCAGACTGTCTTTGCGGGGATGCTCAATAAGATCCATAATTGTTTTTTCTCGTGCATCTTTTAGCGCACTGAGCACTCCTGCTGGCTTATTGACCATCAGATAAAGATAAGGCGGTTCTGTAATTCTAATGCCTCTTATACATATCCTATCTGTTTTCAATACCTCTTGCTTTACCGAAGTGGCTTTATTCTCATTCACCGTAATCGCCTGTTGTTTTAATAACTCCTGAATTTCTTTCTTGGATAACTGTTTCGTCAGCTGCAAATATTTATCTAATCGCATCCGACCCTCCACTGACATTTTTTCATGTCGACATTGCCATTTTCTTTAAATATCACCTGTTCAGCTTCTAATAATGTTCGCTGGTTTTCCCAGCCGGGAACCAATCGCCCAGCCGAATTCACCACCCGATGACAGGGAAATTCACCAAAATAAGAGGCATGACTCAATATTTTTCCAACTAAACGGGCATTCCTAGGACGATCCGCTAAGATGGCAAGCTGCTTATAGCTTGCCACTTTGCCCTCGGGAATTTCCTGAACGATGGATAAAATTAAATAGACTAAATCTTGATCCATTATTAAACCTTACGTTTTGAACCCGCATAATAGTCACTGCGATCCAGCCAGTCTAAAAAGCGTTCTACTTCCATATCCCAAAAACGCCATTCATGTGTATAGCCTTCCACAAAGTCCACCGTTACAGGCACATTATTATTTTTCAAATATTCCGTCAGTTCAACATTGGCATCATAAAGGAAATCTTCCTTCCCACACGCAATATACATATGAGGAAATGGCTGCTTGGTTTCTAAAAGCTGCTTGATAATATTCATCACATCATAAGCACCTTCCTTCCCATTTAGCATAGATACCGCTCCGGAAAAAGAACCCACCGCCTGAAAGCGTTCCGGATGGGTTAAGCCATGGACTAAAGTTCCATAACCTCCCATTGACAATCCTGCGATATAAGTATCTTCTTTCCTTGTTGAAACAGGGAACATCGATGCGATAAATTCAGGTAATTCGTCACTCAAAAAATCATAGTAATGATCTTCCTCACTCACATTATTGTAGGCTTTGTTTTCAGCAGAAAGCATGACTACCGCCATATTATTCTCCTCTGCATAAAGTTCAATCCGACTATACCCTGCCCATGTCGCATGATTATTGCCATAGCCATGGAGTAAATACAAAACCGGATATTTTTCCTTTATCACATGCGTCGGTTTTTGCTTAGGATCCATCATCAGCGATTCCGGTATCGTTGTCGTTGGAATAATAACGGTTATATCTACCGCTCTTTTTAATACATAAGAAATAAAATTACAGGTCATTCTTGCCATATATAGCCCTCCTTTACTTTCTTTATTGTATCACCTTTTCAGATTGGATTCTCCATTTTTTTAATAAACTGCGATATATTTCCGGTAAAACATAAATGATTAAAATCAACACAATCACTTGCAGCTTAATATCATATTCAATCGCCAACAATGTGGTATACACATTCCCCAAATAAGGAATAGAGATGACTGCTTGTCCCACTATGCCATTTTCACTGATTGTTTCCTGATTATCCAACACGATTGTTCGAGTAACCGGATTAATAAAAGAAGCATACTCGATAGAAACTTGATTATCCTTATCTTTAATCAGCAGACGTGTATCTGACTGTAAGCGGTCAAACTCAATGGAACGGCTGTAAATCAAAGACCAGGGAGAAGTGGGTGAAGCATGAAGATCGAAACCGAGACAAATTGGCAGAAAAATGAAAAGAATAATTAACACAGAAAGGAGCAGTAAGCCTTTATGGATTAGTTTTTGAATCATTGATCTCATACCATCCTTCCTGCTGCTGATGATGAACTAAACGTGAAATTTCAAAAGCATAGTGCGTGATATACATAACAGCCATCACCATGACAACAACTAAGACTGCCAAAATAATACGATTACTTTTAGACATGATTTTCACCCCTTGTTTCTTTGCTTATGATTATAGCCGTTTGTTTATAAAATAATTGTCATATCAAGAAAAAAACTTCTCATATAAGAAGTTTTAATAACGAATAGGACTATAAGCCGTATATAAAGTGATTTCCCCATAAAGCTGATTATTAATATAGATACAATAAGTATCTTCTAAACTAAGCTTGATAGTTGAAATCAGCATGGTTTGAAAAGATTTTAAACTTGTATATTCAAAAATATTATGATCATTACTGTCTTTAATCATGATGGAGGTGCCAGCTGCAAAAGACTGTCCCAACGTAACCAGCAAGCCTGCCTGTTCAGATTCTTTTATCGGCAGCTGTGTTGGTCCGCTTAGATCCAATGCACATAAGATTCCGCCATTAATCTCATATGCTTGCGTGCAGACAAGAGCTTGGCTTTGTGAATGTGTCGGACCGTTTAGATAGACAGTTCCGCCCTGCATCTTCATTGTGCCCTCAATATTGAATCCAATGCTGCCGGCATCTATAATAATGTTTCCACTTTGAATCAGCAGTTTCCCGGCTTGTTCGTCCTTGTCAGTAATATGAATCCCATCAACTGTACTCATGATATTCAGTGTGCCATCATTGACATCCAAAGAGTGGGCCATCAAACCTGTTTGACTGTTGTCGATTCTTAATGTTCCGCCATAAACGGCTAAATGATCATTTACAGATAGGGCGGTTTCTTCGCTGTTTAATGTAAAGGTCCCCTGATAAATAGCGAGATCATTGGCTTCCATGCACCGCTTCTTACTGTCAAACAGATAGGTTCCATCACGAATGGTTAATAATTCTTTGGCAATGAATCCGTTCTGTTGACTTTCAACAGTCCACATCCCTTGAGTAATATCAATCGTTTCTGCTTCCATTGCTGTTTTTTTACTTTCCAATAAAAAAGTACCGTCCTGTACCAAAATCGTTTTTCCTTTAATTGCTGTATCATCACTTTGAATTGAGTAATCTGCTTTTTGCAATATCATTTGATTGAGACTGACACAGCCATTATCTACAGCATCAATAATATAGTGACCCGCTTCAATTGTCATATTTCCTTTTGTCTCTATCCCGTTTTGGTAGCGCGCCTCAATTTCAAGCAGTCCGGTTCCTCTCAAAGTCAGATCACACTGACTGTAAACGACAGCTGTTGCCCCCGCATTATTTAAAAGATAGTTTTTGGTATCTTTCAATTTATTCTGTGTCTCTTCTTTAGCTGTAAGCGTTACTGCCTGAGCAGAATTAATGAGAATCGGACTATTATTTTGGCATGTGAGTTCTAAACCGGCAAAGACTAATTCGACCGGTTGATCTCCGGCATCCACGATGACCTGACCATCCATGCTTTTCCCAGTTAAAGCATAGGTACCGCCCGAATGAATAGTCACAATATTTCCATTAACCTGAACGCCCTCTCCTTTTGTCAAAACCGGCGTTCCAAATTCCACGTATCCGGTATAGTCATGAATATCGATTTGTGTAGGAAAACTAGACTGCTGCTTCTGCTGACAACCAGTAAAGACCAGACAGATTGCCAGTCCCAAATAGATTTTTATCATTTTATGTGACATCGTTTACACCACCATCTCTTCTATTTACATTCACAGTATACCCGCTTCTTTTTAAAATTTATCCTAAATCCGCCATTGTTTACAAAAAATAATAAAGACACAAAAAAGTTAAAAGCATATAACTTTTATATTTCGACAATCTCCTGTATAATTTGATTAGTTTTAGGAACAATATTATTAAAAGAGAGGAGAAACAATTATGTCAACTATTACACGTATAGAAGCAATGGAAGTTATAGATTCTCGTGGGAATCCCACAATTGAGGTCGTTGTAGAAACGAAGTCAGGAGCAATTGGATGTGCGATCGTTCCTTCAGGTGCCTCTACAGGAAAATTTGAGGCGCATGAACTACGTGATGAAAATGAAAAACGTTACTTAGGTAAAGGCGTTTTAAAAGCCGTTAAAAATGTTAACGAAACCATCAGTAAACATTTATTAGGAAAAGATGTCACCAAACAAAAAGAAATAGATGAAGCTTTAATCGAATTAGACGGAAGCAAAAATAAAGTGAAATTAGGCGCTAATGCCATTCTTGGTGTTTCATTAGCAGTAAGCAAAGCCGCTGCTAATTACTATTTCATGCCTTATCATCAATATATCGGCGGTATCAACGGATATGTCCTGCCTACACCAATGATGAATATTATTAATGGCGGAATGCATGCTGCAAATAGTATTGATTTCCAAGAATTTATGATCGTGCCAACCGGTGCTAAAACGTTCAAGGAAGCATTACGTCAAAGTATTGAAGTTTTCCACCACTTAAAAGCTATTCTAAAAAATAAGAACCATGTCACAGCGACTGGGGATGAAGGTGGATTTGCACCTAATCTTTCCAGCAACAAAGAAGCGATTGAATTAATTGTTGAAGCGATTAAAGCGGCAAACTATGAACCGGGAAAAGACTTCTATATCGCTCTTGATGTTGCCAGCAGTGAATTTTATGAGGATGGAACTTATCATTTAACAGGTGAACACCGTACTTTAAGCTCTATTGAATTAATTGACTACTACAAGGAATTAATTAAAGATTATCCTATTATTTCTATTGAAGACGGTTTAGATCAAGAAGACGAAGCAGGATGGAAAGAGTTAACTAAACAATTAGGAGATAAAGTTCAGTTGGTGGGGGATGACCTGTTTGTCACTAACCAAGAACGCTTACAGCATGGCATCGATGAACATATCGCCAACTCAATCCTAATTAAACCAAATCAGATCGGTACTTTATCCGAAACAATCGAGACGATCATGTTAGCTAAGAAAAACGGCTATACCACTATCATGAGTCATCGTTCTGGAGAAAGTGAAGATACCACAATCGCTTCTTTAGCTGTCGGTTTAAACACGATGCAGATTAAAACCGGATCACTTTCACGAAGTGAACGTATCGCTAAATATAACGAGCTGCTTAGAATTGAACATTATTTAGGTGATCGTGCTGTCTATTTAGGAATGGGCGCATATCAAATAAAATCCAACAAATAAGTTGGATTTTTTTTCATTTTCGTTATAATTATATCCATAAGGGAGAGAGAACTATGGAAAAAAGAATTACCGGACATACCGAACTGATGGCACTGATCGCCAAACCTATTCGTCACAGCATTTCGCCTGCACTGCAAAATGCCGGATTTAGAAAATTAGGACTGGATTATGCGTATCTTGCCTTTGAAATTGATGAAGAAGATCTCGAAAATACTCTATTGGGATTAAAAGCGATGAAAGTACGTGGCTGCAATGTGTCGATGCCCTATAAAACGGCTGTCATTCCGTACTTAGATCATTTATCACCGGCTGCCAAATTGATTGGGGCAGTTAATACGATCGTCAATGATCAGGGTGTCTTAACCGGTCACATTACCGATGGAACAGGTTTGATGTCCGCATTAAAAGATGCTGGGGAAGATCCGATTGGAAAAAAAATGGTGATCGTAGGATGCGGTGGAGCAGCAACAGCTATTGCAATTCAAGCTGCAATGGATGGTGTAAAGGAACTCATTATCTATAATAAAAAAGACCGTTTCTTCCCAAATGCTTTAGAAACGGCTAAAAAGATTACGGACAATACTCAGGCAAAAGTAACGGTTAAAGATTTAGATGACTTAGAAGCTTTGAAAGCCGATATGCACAGCAGTCAATATTTCATAAATGCAACCAATGTCGGAATGGCACCGATGGATGGAATTACTTATATTCCCGACTTGAGCTATTTTAGACCGGAATTATTTGTTGTGGATATCATCTATAATCCACAAAAAACGAAATTATTAGAAATGGCAGAAGCAGCCGGATGTAAGTTTATGAATGGACTCAATATGCTGTTGTGGCAAGGAGCGGCTTCATTCAAGCTGTGGACCCATCAGGATATGCCAATTGATTATGTCAAAGAAGAGATTGGCTTCAAATAAAAAAACACGCTCACCAATTTGAGGGGAGTGTGTTTTTTAATTATTTATTATTTACTGCGTCTTTTAATGCTTTAGAAGATTTAAATTTTACAGAGTTGCTAGCTGCAAACGTCATTTTTTGTTTAGTTAAAGGGTTGATTCCTTCTCTTGCTTCACGGTGAGCTAATTCAAATTTACCAAAACCATAGATATCTACAGTTCCTTTTTCTTCTAAAGTTGTTTTAATTTCATCAAATACCGCATTCACGATAGCTTCTGATTGTTTTTTGTTTAATTCGCATTTTTCTGCAATTTTTTCAGCTAGTGCTTTTTTGTTTAAAACATTACTCATTATTAAATTTCCTCCTTGTAAAATATTTACAAAAACAGTATACCACAATTCATTAATAAATGTCTTTGTATAATAAAAAATTTGATATTTCTTGCTCTATTTTTACTGATTTATTAGGTTTCTTACAGTTTCCCCATAAAAAGCACGAAATCTCCTTATTTTTCGCGTTTCTTTTCGATTCCTATGATGTAGGGACAGTCTGTTTTATTCTCCATTTTAAAAGTAAAGCACTCATAATAATAGGTATCCAATGATTGAATATACGAGGAGAAATAGCGGCTTTCCAATGTTCCTTGCTCATGTCCCGGATACAACACTAAAATCAATATTCCTTTTCTTTCAAGGAGCTTTAAAGCTTTTTCTACTGCTTCCTGACTTGTGTTTAAAAGGGTAGTCACTTCTTTATTGCTTCTAGGCAGATACCCAAAATTAAATATCCCTGCTTTAAACCTTGATATATATCGATCAGCGTGTTCATGTCCATCTAAAATCAATTCAACATTTTTAATCCCATCCTGAGATAGTTTAGCCTTGGTATTCTTTAATGCCTCCTCTAAAACATCAAAGGCATAGACTTTCCCATGGGGTGTAAGTTTAGCTAAAAAGAGCGTATCAAAACCATTCCCCATCGTAAAATCAACGGCAATATCTCCGTCTTTTAGATATTCTTTCATAAACAGCTGTGCATAATCGACAATCCTTTTCATTATGATCCCCCTATTTGATCATAATCCTTTTTTTATCTCCTGTAAAGAATCTCAAAAAAGATTGAGACCTAATAAATTTCAGCGTAAAATATAAGCATAGGAGGGATGAATAATGACCATTTTATACACTTTATATCATAATAGTTATATCGATATTCAGCATATCCAGCATAAAAAAGATATTCGTTTTTATGTCAATCTCACGAACCGTTGTCCCTGTGCATGCACCTTCTGTTTAAGACAAACAAAGGAAATGATGAAAGATAACTCCCTTTGGCTGGCAAAAGAACCAACTGTTAAAGAAGTGATAAAGGAGCTGTCAAAGTATGATCTTACCTTATTTAAAGAATGTGTCTTCTGTGGGTTTGGGGAACCCACTGAACGTTTGGATGATCTGCTGGACATCGCCGCTTACCTCAAACAAGCCTGTCCGCAATTACCTATCCGAATTAATACAAATGGATTAGCAAATCTGATGTATGAAACGGATATTACGCCTCGTTTAAAGGGATTGATTGATACTGTCTCCATCAGCTTGAATGCTCCGACGGCTAAAGAATATTTTGAACTCACCCGCAGTCGCTTTGGCATCCCATCTTTTGAAGGAATGCTGGACTTTGCGGTAAAATGCAAACGCTATGTCCCCCACGTTATAGTGACTGTGGTTGATATTATCGGCGAAGAAAAGATCAGCCAATGTCAGAGTATTGCGGATCGTCTTGGTCTTTATTTAAGAGTTCGTCCATTTGAAGAATAAATCAAAAGATTTTCAAAATTTGCACATTTCATATGACTTTTTATAAGCTATGCTAAAATGATACTGTCATAAAGGAGAGTTTTTATGAGAATAGCATTCTATCAATTAGTCTTATTTATCAACACCGCAACACAGCATGATGTTTATTACGATGCCGCTAAGGTTATCCTAAAAAACATTCGTCAGATTCCTCACTGTTCGATCACAGATGTTGCAGAAATGTGTTATGTTTCACCGGCAACGATCAGTCGTTTATGCCGCAAGCTGAACTTTGAATCTTTCATCGATTTTAAAACAACGGTTTGTCTTTCCATCGAACAATTTAATAATGTATATGAAAATATCTACTTTCCAAATTCAAAAAGTTTAACGACCACTTTAAATAATGGCAAAGAGATTTTAAAAGCACACCATGATAGTGTCATTCATACGATTGACCGCGTTTATGACACGATTGATGCTCACCAAATCAACCAATTAGTGGATTTGATTCATGATTCACGTCGGATTATTTTTCTGGGTTATTATTATTCCCAAAATACAACTATGCAGCTGCAGATTGAATTAGCTTATTTAGGAAAAGAGTGCTTCGGTTTGTTTGATGAAAAAGGACAGCTCGAGATTCTGCAGGAAGCAACAGAGGATGATTTGGTTATCTTAAGTTCAATGACGGGTAAATTCATCCAGCAAAGCAGTGAAGTTATTCGCTTATTTAAAAACACTAAAGCACATAAGGTGATTATTACTCAAAATGTAGAAGAAACCTTTAAGGATCAATACGATCTTTTCATCAATCTCGGAGGTCCGAAAGATTCCCTGATTTCAAAATTCTCCTTAACTTATTTATTTGAAATCATTGAAATGTTTTATCATATTAAATATACACAAACACATTAAAACGAGGGAATTTCCTCGTTTTTTAATTATAATTTATCCTCCTGCCATCATTTGTTGTCATTCTTGCATTGCTCCTGCAACAGCAAGATCATACAAAAAGAACATGAAAATTCATGTTCTCATACAATTAGCGTTCCGGCATCGTAAACTCTTTCAAAGCAGTGTTCAGATATGTATTAAAGGGTACCATTGCTTTAAAAACTTCAACTGCTTCATTGATAAAACGCTCACTGTCTAACATCTCAATATCCTCTACAGGATATTCTAAATACCAGCACTTATTTTTTAAATACTCTGCCACCGGGCTTTCTTTATCATAGCCTTTAGGCACATTTTTAAGCTGTGTTCCCATCACGGTAAAGTGTTTTTGAAAAGATTCTTCTCCAATCACTTTTAAGAAGGCTTCGCTATTTGATGATAAATAATCGCGCATCAGCATCGTTGCCTGAGTAAACATATCAGCAAACAGACCGCCCCCTAAAAAAGTACGATCCTGCGGCTGCAAATAAATAAAATAGCCAACCGGAATCGGCAATTTCCCTTTAGCAGAGATATGAGCGCGGAATACGGGATTATATGGGGATTTATCATGACTGAAACGAGTATCCCTCACCATTTTAAAGGTCAGATCCTTCGGCTGAAAAGGCAGTACTGAATCATCGAACTCACCGATTCTTAAAATCAGCTCTTGAATCAGGGCTTCAAATTCTTTTTCTGCTTCCAAGCGTTCTTTTTTATGGGCATGATACCATTCTTTATTATTGTTTTGTTCAAGCTCCGTTAAAAAGCTTAGTATTTTCTGCATATCCACTTTATTATTTCCTCCTAATAGTGTTGAACTTCTTTTAGTTGCTTTGACTCCAAAAGCAGCTCTAAAAAACGTTTGACTTCAAGTGATGAGCGATATTTTGGCAATTCCTCAAACACTGTAGAAAGCTCATCGATTTCTTCCATTGATTCCATACAGCTGACTAAAACGGCATGATCTAATTGTTTTAAGGTCTTAAATTCCAGTTTTTCAGGATGTAAGCGATGCTGCTTTATCGCATAGCTAACTCTTTTTTCACAATTACAATATCCGCCTGACAACCCGCAATGCTCACTCAAGAACGCCGCCATTTTCCTTCGTGCTCTTGATAATTTCTGACGATAGTTGGCAGGGGTCATTCCTAAAATCTCGCCTGCCATTTTACTGTCAACCCCGAACATCGTTCCCAGTATAAAGATACAGCGTGTCGGTGCATCTAAGCATTGAAGCATGACATTCGTACAAGACATCTTTAATTCTTCTGCCAGCACTTTCTTATCGACCCCCATGAATAATTCTTCATTAGAATCCATAAATCCCGCTCTGATGTCATTAGCGTAAAAATCAAAATCCAAAGGATGCTGTGCAAACATCGATTTTTTATAGTCGATGAGATAATTCGTTGCCACGCGATACACCCAAGTTTTGAACTGACTCTCTTGCCTGAATGTGCTTAAACTTGTCATAATTTTAACTAAAATATCCTGTGTAGCATCCTCCGCATCAGCAACAGTTCCCAGCATTCTCAGTGAAAGATTGAAAACAAAATCTCTTATATCGGTTAAAATATATTCCAATGCTTCACGATCTCCTTCAATAGCTTTTGCTACCCATTTTTCCATGTTGTTGTCCATTATTTTTCTCCTTTCAACTATTAGACGATAAAACCACTGTTTTGTGACACTGAAATTGAAAAAAACGATAAAATAATTTTACCGTTCCTATTTCGTGACACTGCGCCAAACAATATAGCGATTGCAATGCTTTTTAATGAGTTCCATCTTTTTCTTTGTATAGTCCAGTTGATAGTCAATGCGATCAATATTTTTAGATATATAATCCATCTCAATCAAACATTTAAAGCTGCTTCGAAAATTCAAATCAAAAATAAAGGCAATCCATGAAGCCCACATATCAATATTTGTTTTTCTTTCCTCTGCTACGATGGGCTGATTGCACAAAATCTGATCATAAATCCGATCCGTTATTTTTTGCTGGGACAGTTCTTCCATGCTGATATCAAACATTGTTTCAATATCTTCTGTATTTTTCACTCTGAAATTATCCAGCTTATCGGCGTCTCGAAGCAATTTTATATGCAGATTTTCTCTTTTGTTTCCCTGCTCCTCAATTTTATATAATGAATGCTGCTCGACTGCCTTTTTTATGATTTCATCATATTGGTTATCTTCAATAAAATCACGAATATGTTCTTCTTTAAACAGATAGTCACCGGCTAGTTTTGCATGAGATACATTATTATCATTAAAACTGCTGAATTGTCGGATTTGTTCAAATCGGCCAATATCATGAAGCAATGCGATGAGCTTAGCTAGCTGAATGTCTTCTTCTCCTAGTTTTTCATCTTCGGCAATTCTTTGGGCATAAGCGACCACGCCATAAGTATGAATCCATTTCAGTCGAATTTTATTATCACTTAGATCATATTGAGCGACATACTTTTCAAATGCCGCTTTCGCACTTTCGTAATCAATCATCATTTTTCCCTCACTTTAGACATATTTTATCATACCTCTGCACTTTTGACAAACAGATCGTAAGCGCTGTCACTGTATTTTACTTTTAGTGAGGGGTTTGGTACAATCTTATTAGAGGTGATTAAAATGGATAAACGCTGTACTCCCGTTTATTTTAAACTCGTTGATTTTTTAGCAGATTGTCGTCATCATGACGCCAACTATGATATCGCTAAGACACTTATTGAACTGATCCATGATTTCCCTGATATCTATATTGAACAGGTAGCTTCGAGGGCCCATACCAGTGTATCTACGGTGACTAAATTCTGTAAACGTCTGGGCTATCCTAGCTTCAAATCTTTAAAGGAGGATATCCTCCCCTATATCGATCAGTCAACAGATATCCAAACGACTATCGATTCTTTTATCGAAAAAGATCATCGTCTAACTCAAGACTTTTTTAAATGGATCGATTTTGCTGATCTCACTAAGAAATTAAAGCAGATTATCTCACATCAGCCGATTGTTATTTTAAATTCCAGTTACAGTGATCCGGCCAGCAATCATCTGCGTTCCATTTTTGAGGTGCACCATCTTTCTACCTATCTTTTAAATCGGGATGTTGATGATTCGATCCTATTTGACCTTATTAAACAGCAAGGGGTTGTCCTGATTATCTCCTTAACCGGCCGCTGGCTTACTCAGCATCAAGAAACTTTAAAGCAGCTGCAAAAGAATCATATCGCTTATTATATCATCAGTGCCGATACCTCTATTGATCCAAAGCATCTCATCGCATTACCGAATGTCTCCTCTTTATTTCATTCTTACTATCATTCCAGCCGTTATTTGAATCTGTTAACAATCACTATTGAAATTGCCCTAAATCATTTGGATTAAATAAATTTAAATGAAACAAATTTATCGATTATGACCAATATACATTTTGCATTATCTACGGTTTTATGTATAATAGTAATATTGAAAACAAAGAGAATTGAGGATAAATAATGAGCATATTAAATGTTGAACATGTCAGCCATGATTTTGGCGGCAGAACTATACTAAATGATGCAAGCTTTCGTTTGTTAAACGGTGAACATATCGGATTAGTGGGAGCAAACGGGGAAGGAAAATCCACCTTCTTAAATATCATTACCGGCAAGATCGAACCGGATGAAGGCAAATTGGAATGGTGCAAACGCATCACGATTGGTTACTTAGACCAGCATACCGCCCTAAAACCGGGACAAACCATATATGAAGTCCTGCAAACCGCTTTCCAGCATTATTATGATCTTGAACAGGAAATGATGTCCCTTTATGAAAAAATGGGAAGTGCCGATGATGATACAATGACACAGCTTTTAGAAGATGTGGGAGAAATTCAGGAAATCTTGGATCATGTCGGATTTTATACGATTGATGTTAAAATTAAAGAAGTCGCTTCCGGACTAGGCTTAAACGATATTGGCTTAGATAAGCAAGTCAATGATTTATCAGGCGGACAGCGTTCAAAGGTGTTGCTTACTAAGCTACTGCTTGAAAATCCGATGATCCTGATTTTGGATGAACCGACTAACTATTTAGATGAACAGCATATCTATTGGCTGACAAGCTTCTTAAAGAACTATGAGAACGCCTTTATATTGGTCAGTCATGATCCAACTTTTTTAAATAATGTCGTCAATGTCATCTATGCATTAGAGGACGGTAATCTTACCCGTTATAAAGGGGATTATGATTATTATTTGCAGCAGTCTGCATTAAAGAAAAAGCAAGATGAAATTGCCTATAAAAAACAACAGAAAGAAATTGCGGATATGGAAGATTTTATCGCTCGAAATAAGGCGAGAGTAGCTACCCGCAACATGGCAAGTTCCAGACAAAAGAAGCTGGATAAAATGGAGATATTATCCAAACCAAAAGAAAAAATAAAACCGGTATTCGCTTTTGAAGAAGCAAGAACACCGGGAAAAGTCTTATTTGATTGTCAGAACCTAATCATTGGATATGATACCCCTTTGACTAAACCAATGAACCTGACGTTTGAAAGAAATAAAAAAGTCGCCATCAAAGGGGTAAACGGATTAGGAAAAACAACCCTGCTGAAAACGTTGATCGGAATGCTGGAACCCTATGACGGAACCGTAGAAAAAGATCCTTTTGCAGAAATCGGCTTCTTTAAGCAGGAGGAGGTTTCTGAAAATAAAACGACCTTAAATTACCTATGGGATCAGTTTCCAAGTAAAAACAATGGCGAGATCCGTTCGATGCTCGCTAAATGCGGACTTACTACAGATCACATTGAATCATTGATGAAGGTATTGTCTGGCGGAGAAAATGCCAAAGCCAGATTATGTGCCATCATGAATAAACCGGCAAATGTCTTGGTTTTAGATGAACCGACCAATCATTTAGATGTAGATGCGAAAGAAGCCTTGCAAACTGCATTAAAAGCCTATCGAGGCGCAATCATTCTTGTCAGCCATGATCCGGAGTTTTATTTGCCGATTGTAGACGAAGTCATTAATCTTGAAGAACGTTCTACAAAAATTATTTAAATAATAAAATCAGCCCCTGCTTCAATGATAAAAATGATGTATACTCAAAAAATGAAATGCCGACCCTCACGATCGGCATTTTTATATTATCCTTTTTGAATATGATAATAAATACAGCGTTGAAGCCTTCCATGATATTCCATTTCTTCCACCCGATCAAGCCGCTGCATACCACATTTTTCCATTACACGGCAGCTCGCTCTATTTTTCTCAAAAGCACCGGTGATGACTTCTGTATATCCGTTATTAAATAAATCCTGAATGACTGCCGTTAATACTTCGGTGGCATATCCCAGATTATGATGAACAGGATGAATGACATAGCCAAGTTCAATGCTGGTTCCATTTATTTCCACATCATTAACAAACCCGATTAATTCTTCTTTTAAATAAATGCCGCGTTCATAATGATATGGATCGAAAGAATATGCTTTTAGTTTTTCAAACATTTTTACTGCCTCTTCCTTAGTTTTAAAATCAGGGATAATAAATGTTTCTTTTATTATCGAGTTGGTCAATAATTCAATCATCTTCTCCTGATCTTGATCACGATAAGGGTTTATAGTTAATCTTAAAGTCCGGATCATTGGTTTTCTCCTTTCAAAGCCTTTATATCATTCTAACATAAGTCATTTATACAAAAAAGATATGCAGATCCTAAAACCTGCATATCTTGATTCTTTATTTCTTTAATGCTCTCATTGAATTGAGAATAGCTAAGCAGGTAACCCCTACGTCAGCAAATACTCCAAGCCACATATCGGCAAAGCCTATCGCAGCTAAGACAAGAACAACCGCCTTTACTCCTAATGAGAAGTAAATATTTTGTTTTAAGATTCGATTTGTACGTTTTGATACAGTAATCGCTGTCGCTAAAGTCGTAAAATCATCGTTCATCAGCACAACATCTGCGGCTTCAATCGCAACATCACTCCCGATTCCGCCCATCGCAATTCCAATATCACTTCGAGCCAATACCGGTGCATCGTTGATTCCATCACCGACAAAGCCTAACTGAACATGCGGCTGATTCAACAATTCCTCTACTTTCGCCACTTTATCCTGCGGCAATAGATTGGCATAGTATTCGTCAATCCCCAATTTATCTGCCACATCCTTTGCTACGCGGTCATCATCCCCTGTCAGCATAACAATACGCTTTAATCCTAATTCCTTTAACTGCTGGATTCCTTCATAAGTAGACTCTTTAATTTCATCAGCAATGACCAAATAACCTAAATACTGACGATCATAAGCAACATGAATAATTGTTCCGACCTTTTCCACCGGCTTTACCACGATCTGATTTGCCTGCATCAATTTCACATTTCCCAGTAATATCTCTTTTCCTTTGACACGTGCTTTAATCCCATGCCCGGCAATTTCTTCATAATTTTCAATTTGTGATGCTTCAATTTCTTTGCCATAACGAGCCACGATACTTTTAGCAATCGGGTGATGGCTGTAGAATTCACCATAAGCGCTCAATTCCAATAATTGTTCTTGATCGTCACTATTGATTTCTACAACACTGAACTTCCCTTTTGTTAAAGTTCCGGTTTTATCCACCACCAAGACATCTAAATCTTTAATTCTTTCTAAGTCATTTCCGCCTTTAATCAATACCCCTTGTTTGCTGGCTCCGCCAATTCCGGCAAATAATGCCAATGGAATCGAAATAACAAGCGCACATGGGCAAGAGACAACAAGGAAAGTCAATGCACGGTAGATCCACATATCGAAGCTTTGTCCTCCTGATAATAAAGGCGGAACAATCGCTACTGCTACAGCTAAAGCACATACAATCGGTGTATAGACTTTAGCGAACTTCGTAATAAACTTCTCAATCGGTGCTTTTTTATTCGTGGCATTCTCTACTAATTCTAAAATACGAGATACCGTTGATTCCCCTGCTGATTTGGTTACTTTTACCTTTAGCACACCGCTCATGTTAATAACTCCAGATAGTAATTCTTCTCCTACCGCAATATTACGCGGCATGGATTCACCGGTTAAAGCACTGGTATCCAAAGAAGATTCTCCCTCTAATACCACGCCGTCCATTGCTACACGTTCTCCAGGACGAACAATCATAGTTGCGCCAATCTGAACATCTTCAGGAGATAACTTCACTTCTTTCCCATCCACAATAATATTGGCATAATCAGAACGGATATCCATCAAAGCGCCAATCGATTTACGTGAACGATTAACCGCATAGGCTTGGAAAATCTCACCGATATAATATAAGAACATAACCGCTACCGCTTCTAAATATTCACCGGTTAAGAAAGCTCCCACCGTCGCGATTGTCATTAAAAAGTTTTCGTCAAACACTTCTCCTGCCTTAATATTTTTCAAAGCCTTCCAAATTACTTTTCCCCCGATAAGTAAATATGCAACCCCTAAGATAATTAACTCCCAATTCCCTTCCGGTAAAAAGAAGCTTGCGATAACCAAGGCTGTTCCTAATAAGAACGGCATGTTTTCTTTCATATCAAAGATCTTTGTTTTCACTGGTTTTCTATCATCGCTTTGATTATAGATTTTTACCCCCGGTTCAATTTGATCGACTAATTTTTGAAGCGCATTCTTTACTTCTTCTGTCTCCATTGCCCCATGTAATTTAACTTGCACCTTACTGGTATTAAAATTAACCACGGCTTTGTCTACAAATGGAAGCTGATTCATCTGATTTTCCACTTTCATCGCACAGCTGGCGCAATCCAAATTTTCAATTTTAAAGACTTTGGCTCCGGCAAGTTCAATATATGGCTGTTCTGCTGTCTCGTGATCATGTCCGCAGCCACAGCTTTCACCTTCTTCATGATGGTGTTCGTGTCCGCAGCCACAGCTTTCGCCCTCTTCATGATAGTGTTCGTGTCCGCAATCACAGCTCTCTCCTTCATTATGATGATGCTCGTGACCACAGCCACAGCTTTCGCCTTCTTCATGATGATGGGTATGCTGATGCGTATTTTCTTTATTCAATGGTTTCACTGCAACATCCGGCTCTAACTGATGCACAATAGCTTCTATCTCCGCCATCAGTTCTTTTTGACTTAATGAAGAGGTCACAATTAACGTTGCCGTATTGAAGTTAACGGACGCTTCTTCCACCAGTTTTAGCTTTGCTACTTTCTGTTCGATCTTATTGGCACAATTCGCACAATCCAGACCTTGGAGTTTGAATTTATATTCCATATCTTTTTCCCCCTATTCAATGATATGTTTATATCCGGCATCGAAAATTTGTTTGACATGATCATCATCTAATGAATAATAAATCATTTTGCCATCTCTTTTAAATTTAACCAAATTCGATTGCTTCAAGATTCTTAACTGATGTGAAATCGCAGATTGAGTCATATTTAGTGTTGCCGCTAAATCATAGACACACATCTCCTCGACTTCAAATAAAGCACAAATAATTTTAATGCGTGTTGTATCTCCAAATACTTTAAACAATTCAGCTACATCATATAAAATTTCTTCAGGCGGTAAGGCTTCACTTACCTTTTCTACTGTTTCTTCGTTTACTATTTGTCGTTTGTCCATAGGTGTCCTCCATTCATATGAACAATTATTCATATGTTAATATGATTATATGAACAATTCTTATATTTGTCAATGCTAAAGCACAAAAAAAGCAATAATTTTTCATTATTGCTTTTCCATGACGATGAATGGACTTTCACCACTTGTTGTATTCAATATTGTTTCATCAATAACCTCAAATCCGGCTTTGAGATAAGCGGCTTGTGCCCGTTTATTAAATGGTCGCACTAGCAGCTGTATTTTTTTATGATAACGCTGATGGATAAAGGTGTCAATTTGGCTTAGGATTTGTTGACTATGTCCCTGCCCGCAGTAATCCGGGCGAATGCCGATGCCAAAACTGACATAGTCTTGTGTATCATGCAGACGGAAATAACCGACTAATTCATCTTTTAAATAAATTGTAAAAAACTCTTTTTGTCGAACCTCGTCTATCCCGATGCCCCATTGCTGTTGGACGGCTTCTTCATAAGCCGGTAAATCATAGACAGCATAATCCCCTTCATAATGCCATGTGCAAACGGTTTTTGCATCTTCCTTATTCATGCTTTTTAAATCATACATGTCTATTCCTCCTAATAAAAAGTAGGGGTTCCCTACTTTTTAGCTAGATGTGCAAACCCTTGATCACTGTAAGGTTCACCTGTAATTTCTTCAATGATGGCGATTGCCGCATCTTTTGGTCCTTTATGCTCATTTCCCTTGATTCCTAAACGTGTTCTCAGCTGTCCGACATGAATTCCCTGTTTAAACATTCTTTTAAAGTAATCCACTAATATGATATCCGTTTGTTCTTCTCGCTGAACGGGTCCGAACGGATTCGCAAAATAGCTTCCAACTAATCCCATTTCCGTTGTTGTTCCTTTAGCCATTCTTTCCCCAGCTCTAAATACTTTTAAAGCATCTTCCATATTGTCAAAGAAGCTTAAAGGTTCATTGCCTTCTTCATAGTTATTGGCATATAGGAAGTAATCGACTTCATGATGTGCTACAACATCACGATAAGGCGTAATTGGAATAACAATGCGGGCATTGATCTTATCCGGATTCATGAAAACAGAGCGGTCTAATTCTTTATAGCCATATCCGACATCTAAATCATCTAAACGAACAAAGGCCCCGATTTCTGTTCCTGATGTTTTAATCCGTCCTTCTTCCACCATCAAAAGTCCCATATCATCATAGATGGTTTTCAGTTCACGGATATAAGGAGCACCAAACACCTTGATCTGTTCGATTGTTTCCGATTTACCGGCACCACTGTCTCCCATGACCACGATATTTTTTACATCTCCGGTCTGTAAGGTCACTTTTACCATAGCCCCATGGATCGGCAATTGCTTCTGATTGATCTTTCTGACATTATGCAGTGTCAAAAGCATTTTTTTCATATAACCAAAGTAATCAAAATCATCATTGGCAGATAATAAAGCCACCATCATATCATTTTGATCATCTTGATAGAACGCTTGATTCTTCTTTCCATCCTCATAGCCATATACATATAAAATATCCGGCTTGCGATTACGATATTCAGATTCATCGGCTAATTCAAACAAGTTACATAGAGTAACTCCTTGTGACATAAATGCCGCATTAAAATAAACAAAGGCTAACAAATCCCCGATTTTAGCGGGATAGCAGAACCATTGATCTGCATCAAATTTTTTATCTTCGATAGGATTGTATTTGATTTCCGGGAAAGTACCGTCACGTTTATTGCGTTTTGAATACGTGATAAACGGTGGATGAATGATAACCGACTGAATAAAAGGGATTTCATCCAGATTACGATATTCATAAGGTAAAAATGTACGCATTTGACTAACGATCAATGCAGCATTCGCTCCGGCTGTGATCTGACGGTAGATTTTATTTTTATAGCCTAATGCTGTTTCTTCAATCGTACGATAAGTGGACAGCACTAACTCTTCAAATTTATTCTGAGCATCAACAAATTGTACATTTTGAAATCCGGTTTGAATTCTTTCATTCGTCACAACCGCATAGCGTTCTAAACGGCGCCAAAATAAATAAAAAGCCTCCACTACATTGACGAACATTTCGCGATCTCTAAAATAAGTACGATAATTATCATAGATGTCACAGATTTCTTCGACATTCATCACCAGCAGCAGCTTTGCGATCATCTTCAAATCTGTCGCCATGCCAATATGATCTGCATTACATGCTTTTAAATAATTATAAATATTATCATCCAAGCGCTTGATGCGATCTACAAAAGCTTTGCTTACTCTCGAAAAGCCTTCACTTTCGATCAGTTCTAAACGTGTATGACAAAATTCTTCCGAAAAGTTTAAGATTGCATTTCCTCTATTGATATTGAATTTATAAGCCATCCTTTTACCATCCTTTCATCCTTACTCTCTTTAAGGTGTATACATTTTAACACAAACAAAACTATTTTCAAACCAAAAATAGTACAATATTTTAAAATTTCTACTAATTTTGCAGACAATTTTAATGATTGTACTAAATTTAAAACATGTAATCCATTACATTAACTTTTAATTAATGTTTTTTGAGACAGGTCCAACTGATACTGAGAATTGAATAAAACCTTTTCAATGACCTCCTGAGACAAATAAACCTCTCCTTCAAATATATATGCATGAGTTGCCGTATCGTCCAATTTTAATTGATCGCTGACATTTAAAGAAGTGAGATACTGCTGCGTTGCTTCATTCCACTGACAGTCTTTAAAAACCATGGTTTCTTTTTTATAATTCAATGTAATATGGGTGGCAGCATTTGTGAACACCATGGTGTTTTTTCCCTGATCCAATACAACCTCCCCGCTGTCTAAATGCGTATAGATATTATAAAGATCATTCAATGAAACATAAGTTTGTCCATCCGCTTCAAAATACTGCTGCTGATACGTATACAGATAGCCATCTGCTTTCATGTTCATTTCTACTTCAGATACTTCTCCCTTATAGAAATGATAATCGCTTTTACTGGTTTTATGCTTCACTAAAAAAATACCTAAACCAATCAAAAGACAAAGTAAAATAATCAACACTACATATACCCAGCCTCTAAGTTTTCTTCTTTTCTTTCTTGCCATACTGCCTCCTATAAGTGATAAATCACTTTCCCGATTATATCACTGATATCCACTAATCCAATGTTTCTTGAATCAATGCTGTTATTTCTGTTATCCCCTAAGACAAAGAATTTATTTTTCTGAACAATAAAGTCCATGTCTTTATTGAGCATTGGTTCTAATAAATAATCTTCCTCCAACAATTCTTCATTCACATATACCTGATTATCTTTGATAATCACATGATCTCCCTCACTGCCAATAATCCGTTTGATCATCTTAGTGTGCTGTGAATCATTATTAATGACCACAATGTCGCCATTACTAAACTTTTTATTTATCCCATAGTAATCAATGATGGTGATGTCTCCGGCATTAAAAGTGGGTTCCATCGATACGCCATCAACTATATATACCATAGGAAGAAACAGCTGAAATAAAACAAAAAAAACAATTAAAACAAATATATATTTAGGCAAAGACTTGCTTGCACCATTCATAGACGACACCTCAGTTTTATTATATATGGGGATAGGCTATAATGCTAGGTGTTTTTTCAAAAAGTTGAAGAACCGGCAATCTTTTAACACAAGCTTAATTATAACATATACCGCCTCATTCATAACTAAAACTAAAACAAATTTTCCTTAATATATCCACATATTTTGATATTTTCTGCGTAGTTTCATTTTTAACTTTAATTTATCCTAATATTTTTTGAGTAAACGGCAATATGTGAAAATTTGTTCAATCCTATTTCCTGTATAACACTTCATTTTCATCTTCTGTCTTATCCTACATCTCTAAATTTCAAATCCACATACAGCATATTATGATCAGATAATGTATTTTCCACCATATCGACATGACAAATTTCCAAATTACGACTTACGATAATATTATCAATAGCATAAACTTTCATCTCCTCATTTTTTAGATTATACGTATTCAGCCACTTATCTTGATCCCCATTGGCTATTACATAGGTTTCTAACATCGGATAGATCTCACTATAGTCTTGATCTGTATTAAAGTCACCCGTCAATATTTTATAGACAGTCGCATCTTGATTCATAACGGCAATTATTTCATTCAGCTGCTTTCTGCGGGCTGCTTTTCCTTCATGAGTTAAATGCGTATTATAAATTGCTGCAGATTTACCATTGATCTCAACGACGATGCGCTGCCATGCACGAGCTTCACTCAATCCTTCACTATTTAGCTTTCCGCCATATTCTTCTTTTATCTCGTAAGCAGACAAAAGTCCAATCCCATACTCGCCTCCTTCAAAATCGATTGTCTTTTGAAAACTGCCATAGGGATAGATTCCTTGATCCATCAAAGTTGTCAACATATCGATAGGATTGCGTCGAGTAAAACGATCAATTTCCTGCATTCCCACAACATCAATATGATACTGTTTAAGCTGTTCATGTATCTGAATGATATTGGGATGCATCTGTGAAGCAATATTAAAACTCGCAATACGAATATCCCCAGCTTCTTTTTTCTCTCTGTTCAAATCACTGCATATACCTTCAGACATCGTTGTTCCTCCCTTTATCGATTCATTCCTGCTTTCCTTTGCCTCCATTATAATATACATTGATGCAGATAAAAAGCTTCATTGGCGGCATTTTAAACACAGCTGCGATAAAAAAGACCTTCTCTAAAAGGAGAAAGTCTTTGATACATCGTTATTAGGATATAAAAATCTATATCCTTTATGCAAAATATGATTCATAGATAGTGTATTTATAAATCAGGATTCTTCAACTAAGCGGGATTTCAATTTGGCAATAATCTTCTTTTCCAGCCGAGATACCTGCACCTGTGATATCCCCAGCTTTTTAGCGATTACTTCTTGATTACAATTTTGCTTATATCTCATTTCAAGAATCATCTTTTCTTTATCATCTAATTTTTCAATTTCCATTTCCAATGCTAGTTTTTCAAACCACATTTTATTGTGACTATCCTCTATACGGTCGGCTAAGGAAATGGCAGACCCATCTTTTTCATAGATAGGCTCGTTAAGAGAAGTAGGATAATAAGAGGCATCAATCGCCAAGATCACATCTTGAACATCTACCTCCAAATACTCGGCAATATCATAAACATTGGGAACATCCTGTGAGATATTCGTTAAATGTTCTTTTGCTTTTTGAATTTTTAAATTCAGCTCTTTTAATTGGCGAGATACTTTAATGGTTCCGTCATCTCTGAAATAGCGTTTGATTTCCCCCATTATAATGGGTACTGCATACGTTGAAAATTGAACGTTATATGAAAAATCAAAATTGTAGATGGATTTCATCAATCCAACACAACCGATTTGAAAAAGATCTTCTTTATCGTAATACGTATTTTTAAAACGATGCACAATAGACCATACCAACCCGACATTTTGACTGACGAGCTGATCTAAAGCTACTTCATCCCCTGATTGCGCAAGCTTAATTAATTCAACTGAATTTTTATTGGCCATGTTTTTTCTTTAGTGTTTTTGTAATCGTTAGTTTAGTCCCCTGTTGTTTACTTGATAGAATCTCAAATTCATCACTTAATGCTTCAATGATGCTTAATCCCATACCAGCGTGTTCATCCCCCGGCTTCGTTGAAAAAAGCGGTGTTGAGGCTTGCTCGATATCCTCTATTCCACACCCCTGATCTTCAATGATTAAACATAGTGTATCCTCATCTAAGGTTGCTTCAATCGATACTTCGCGGTCTGTTTCTCCATTATATCCATGAATAATAGCATTCGTAAATGCTTCTGAAACTATCGTTTTGATTTCAACGATTTCATCGATGGTAGGATTTTTAGACATAACAAAAGAAGCGACGCTGTTTCTTACAAAACCATCGTTTACCAGTTCTGCTTTACACGTTATTTTCATCTGATTCATTATGTTCCCCCACCTTTACTAATATTTCATCTGTACTCTTAATATAATCCATTAAATTAAAGATACCGGTTAATTCAAACAAACGATAAGCCACAGGACTTAATCCGGTAATGTATAATTTACCGCCCTCTGCTTTCATTTGGTTGTAGCGTCCTAAGACAAGACCAATTCCCGAACTATCGATAAATGTCACACGATTAAAATCCATCACAACAACTTTATATTTACCCGTTTCCAGTTCAGCGACAAGCAAATTACGATAATTCATCGTATGAATACTGTCAATCTCTCCGGAAAAGTAGACAATGAGCTGATCATTATTTTTTTCAAACTGTATTTTATTCATCATTTTGCCTCCTCAGCTACATATCTTAAACTAATTTATGACTAAAAGATACGCATCCGACAAAACTAGAACTTATGTGAAAAAATTAGAAACAAAACGACAAATTACTGCCACATCTTTTGGAAATCACGAATTACTTTCTGTGAGAACTTTAGTTTTGGTATATCTTCAAGGATAACTAAATCATAACTCTGAACTTTTCCATCTTCGCTGTGAAGATCCAGCATTGCCACCGTTTCATTCGTGAATAACGGCGCCTGATTTTTCAAGATCCGGATGTTGTAGCTGGGTTCATATGCCTCTCCTTTTTTAGAGATATACGTAATATCATTTTTGGCGTACAGATTTGTTTCTTTAATTTCACTGTCATTCACCTCTAAAGTTGTCACTAAATCTCCCTGATGATAAACGTAGCGGCTCTCATATAAATTAAATCCATAGTCCAATACTTGTGCCATTTCACTGTTTCTTTGCTTTGGCGTTGGTTCCTTTAAAACTACCCCAATCAAACGCAGACCGTCACGCTGAGCTGTCGCTACTAAGCAATAGCCCGCTTCTTTGGTATAGCCGGTTTTCAATCCATCAATGCCACTGTAAGCATTCAACAACTTATTGGTATTGACCAGCCAGAACTTCTTGTCTGTATCTTCTCTGACATATGTTTCTACCGTCGACGTTGTTTCGAGCAGCTTGTCTCCACCGATTTCAATTAAATAAGCTGCCATCGTCGCTAAATCCAATGCACAGGTATAATGATTATCATCATGCAGTCCTGTAGCATTCGCAAAATGAGTATTGACCAGCTTTAATTCCTTTGCCTTTTCATTCATCATCTTGACAAATTCATCATTTGTACCGGCAATGTATTCCCCTAATGCTACAATGCAGTCATTCGCAGAACCGATTGCCACAGATTTGAACATATCATGCACACTCATCTGTTCATTTTCTTCCAAATAAATTTGACTTCCCCCCATGCTGGCCGCATAGGCTGATGTAGTGACCATATCATCAAAGCTGATTTTTTTAGAATTGATGGCCTCAAACAATAAGATCATACTCATGATCTTGGTCGTACTTGCCGGATACATTTTTTCCTGTTCATTGACTCCATTGATGACCTGACGCGTTGATGCTTCCATCAGGATCATTGCACCGCTGCTAGGTGCCAGATTGAGAGTCTCTGCTTTAACCGGCAGTATGCACATACATAAACATAATAAGAAAACACCTATTTTTTTCATTTCATTCACCCATAATAATATATGTTTGAATTGACAAGTTATGTTTTAATCCCCATGTTTTATCAAGTTTATTTTATTGCATAACCCCTATCCATTCATTATAATAAATATAAGAGGATGAATAAGGAGGTTGCTATGAACGTATCTTTTAGTCAAGTAGAGCCATCTCAAATCGATCAGCTGGCAGAGTTAGCGAATCAGATATGGCATGAATTTTTTACAATCATTTTAAGTGAAGATCAAATCAATTACATGGTAGATAAATTTCAATCTGCTCATGCAATTAAAGAACAGACAGAACACAAGGGATATACCTATTATTTTATTTTAGAAGAAAATATCCCGATTGGTTTTACAGCGATTCGTTTAGAAAATGAAAAACTGTTTTTAAGCAAACTCTATCTGCAAAAGTCAGCACGTGGTAAAGGCTATGCCAGCTTAGCTTTTGAATTTATAGAAAAGATTGCAAAAGAAAACCATAAAAACTTTATTTATTTAACTGTAAACAAATATAATGAACACACGATCAAAGTTTATGAGAAAAAAGGATTCGTAAAAGTGGATGCTAAAATTTCCGACATTGGCAATGGTTTTGTCATGGATGATTTTATCATGGAAAAAGTATTGAATCCATCAGAGCTTACCGAGGTTCAAAAAATGATTCACGGCTATTACTATATGCCAAGCGATAAGTTTTTAAATAAAAAACGAATGCAGGCAAAGGAGCTGCTTTATGATTTTAACTTACTGATGCCCTCTGAAGTCGGTGATCAAATCCTTAAGCAATTATTAGGAAGCTGTGGTAAGAAACCCCATATTGAACCGCATTTCAAATGTGACTATGGAAAGAATATTCTGATTGGCGATTATTTTTATGCTAATTCCAACTGTACAATTTTAGATGAAGCAAAAGTCATTATCGGCAATGAAGTATTATTCGGACCTAATGTCGGTCTTTATACAGTCAATCACCCATTAGATGCTGCAAGCCGTGAAAAGGGCTATGAAATTGCTAAACCAATAGTGATTGGCAATAATGTTTGGCTGGGGGCAAATGTCGTTGTTTTGCCAGGGGTCACGATCGGAGAACGCAGTGTCATTGCCGCCGGAAGCATTGTTACAAAAGATATCCCTGCGGATTGCTTGGCAGCCGGAAATCCCTGTCAGATCATTCGAGAAATCGATCAGGAGCAATCGATTCCATTACCATAATAAAAAGACTTTAAACCCTATTGATTTAAAGTTCAGACTATTGACAAATAAATTACTTGTTAATAGTCTTTTTGTTTATCTTTTTTCAGCCTTGTCAAACTCAGATTTCAATAAAGAAAACAATAAATCGTCATAAATAATATCTCCATATCCACACACAGCATGACGCAGTGTTCCCTCATGCTGAAACCCTAATTTCTTTAACAGGTGAATAGAAGCAATATTGGGCGAAAAGACCCTTGAAGAAACAATATCCATCTTTAACACGGTGAAGATATAGCTTATCACTTCATTTAACGCTTCACACATATAACCGTTCTGTGTCTTTGCTTCATCCAGATAATAAGAAATGGAAACGGATCGGACTTTATATCGCAGCATATCCGGTTCAATAAAAATAGCACCGATCACTTCATTAGAGGCTTTGTTTATGAGATGAAAAGTCCAATGATCTGCAGGCTGCATTTCATATCTTCTTATTAATTCATCAGCACTGACCTTATCCATAACGTTATACCTTAATACATGATCACTGCTGCAAATCTTTAGAATAGCCTTTACATCATCAGCCTGAGGTAGACGAATAAGCAGTCTTGGCGTTTCCATCGTGATATTTTTTATACTGGACATCCTTGTTATCCCTCTGAATAATCTTTCATCGCCATTTTTAAAGTTACAGCACGCAATTTAGCCTTAAAAGCTTCTTCAGCATCTTCAAAAGCATTCAAAATCATTTTTTGCTTCGTTGCTTTTAATTCTGCACTTTCTTCTAAAAATACTTTTTCTACCAATCCAGTTGCCACAGCAAAAGCTTCTTTTCCTTCAATTGCTTCAAAAATATCGCATAGTGTGATCTGTGCAGGATCTTTTTTCAAAGTAAAGCCGCCATTCTTTCCGGCTTCTGAATTAATCAGTCCGGCAACCACTAATTGACGAATTATTTTCTTCAAATAGGAATCCGATACATCCAAGCGCTGACTTAAAAAATAACTTTTGATATGTTCTTCATTTTTTCCATGTGCAATAATAATCAATAGACATATTGCCTGTTCTACACTATTTTTTACTCTCATTCTTTTTTCCACCTTCGTCATTCTTCTTCTATTTTACCATATTTTTTAAAATCACCACACTCCTTATCCCAAAATAATGACGTAAATGGTCTTGACAAATTGCTATGAGGTGACTAAAATGTCTTTTATTAATAGATATTATATATCCATAGATACATTTTGTCTATTAATAGCATATATTAAATCGTAATAGAAAGAAGGAGAAAAATATGCTTAAAAAGGAATGGCAAAGCTTTCTTAAAAATCACTGGCTGGTGATCGTCATTATTGGAGTCATGAGTATTCCAACATTGTATACGACGATTTTTCTAGGATCGATGTGGGATCCGTATGGAACGATAGACCAGTTGCCTGTTGCCGTAGTCAATTTGGATCAGGCTGTCACCTATCAAGACCAAAAGATAAACCTTGGTGAAGAAATGGTCAGCAGTTTAAAAGAAGATGCTTCCTTGGATTTTCATTTTACAGATGAAGCTTCCGCTCAAAAAGGATTAGAAGATGGAACGTATTATATGGTCATCACGATTCCTGAAAACTTTTCTTCCAATGCGACAACGCTTCTAAATGAGCATCCGCAAAAGATGGAATTGGAGTATCAGACCAATCCCGGTACCAATTACATTGCTTCAAAAATGGATGAAACTGCCATTAATAAAATAAAAAGCAGTATTTCAACAAAAGTCACAGAGACATATGCCAATACTTTATTCAATCAAATCCGTACTGTTGGTAATGGTTTTCATGAGGCGGCAGACGGAGCAGCCCAAATCAATGACGGAACTGCTCAATTAACAGATGGAAATACAACTATTACCGATAATTTAGAAGTATTAGCATCGAGCAGCTTAACGTTTAAAGACGGAGCGAATACACTCAATATTGGATTAAAAGATTATACTGGCGGTGTTTCTCAAATTTATCAGGGCGCTTCTTTGCTGCAAGGCGGGATTGATCTATTGAATCAAAACAACACTACATTAAATGATGGCGTTACCAGTCTTGATGCGGGAATATCTCAGCTTAAACTAGGAAGCGATACTCTGCTTGCAGGATTAAATCAAATGTCTGAATCCTTAGGAGAATCACTGACACCAACACAGATGCAGAATATTGCTTTATTAAAAGAACAGCTGCCTGTCTTAAATGAAGGCATACAAGCTTTGTATGCTTCTTTGAATGATACCTCTGCAGCAAGTCCGATGGCCACGGTCAATGCGGATTTAGCGGCGGTTGGAACCAATGCTCAGGAAGCCGGAAAGAATCTCGCTTTAACAATCGAAGAATTTAAAAATTCAGACGCGTTTAAAAAACTGGATAAAAGCACTCAAAACGAATTATTAGCCGCCTTAACAACAAGCACTTCCTTTGGTGCTTTATCTACCAATCTAAACAGTATTGGAACACATTTAAACAGCGCCAGCACCGCTTTAACGACTGTCATGAACAGTTTACAAGAAAATGTCAAAACGATTGCTGAGGGAGCCAATATGCTGCTGCCAGGCAGTCAAACAGCTATCGATCAATTATCTAACGGACTCGTAAGTGTTAAAGAGAACTTGGATAAAGAATATGGTATTATTCAAGGATGCGGAACGATCAATCAAGGTTTAACCGTCATCAGCAGCAAACTGAAAGGTCAAGACGGACTTCAAAACGGATTAACTGCTTATACTGATGGAGTAGCAGCTTTAAAAGAAGGAAGTCAAGCCCTAGTCAGTGGCGCTGCCACCTTAAATGCAAATACCCCTGCACTTCTTACTGGCACAAATCAGTTAAGCGATGGAGCCAGTGCAATTCATGATGGTGCCGCTTTATTAAAAGACGGTTCTCAGACATTAGGAGAAGGACTTTCTACCTTAGCTGATGGATCAAAAACGTTAGCAACAAGCTTAAACGATGGAGCCAGCCAAGTCGATCAAGCCAAAGGAAATGATCAGACCACCAGCATGTTTGCTGAACCAGTCAAAGTCCAAGGATCAGAATTATCTGATGTTCCTAATAACGGACATGCAATGGCACCTTATATGATGTCTGTTGGTCTTTATGTAGGCTGCATTGCCTTTTGCTTAATGTATCCATTGCTTAAGCACTCTACCCCATCTGTAGAAAGCGGATTTAAATGGTGGCTGTCAAAAGCGAGTGTGATTGCTGTAGTAGCTTGTCTCCAAGCCTGCTTAATGGTGGGTATGCTGATGATGATAAATCATCTTGAACCTTTACAAATCTTACAGACCTTCTTAATGGCCTGTCTTGTTTCTACCACTTTTATGGCAATGATTGTTTTCTTCAATTTGATCTTAGGAAAAGTCGGAAGCTTCATTGTGTTAGTCTTTATGGTACTACAGTTAGGAGGGGCTGCGGGAACGTATCCAATCGAATTATCAGCTGGGTTCTTTAAAGCCATTCATCCCTATATGCCATTTACCTACAGTGTCCATGCTTTCAGAAATACCCTTTGCATCGGTGGAAATATTCTTAATGATGTAGGTATCTTTGTTGGGATATTGATTGCTTTTGCATTATTAACATACATTGTTTATGAAGTAAAAGCTAGAAAACTTCCAACAATAAAAAACATCGAAGCATAACATAAAAACGCATAGCGCAATAGACCATTCTATTTTGCGATGCGTTTTTTTATTTCATAATTTATCTGCTTAAGCTTCTTCTTTTTTTCTCTACTACAATTAATGCCGCAGAAACTAAACCAAGAAGGGCAAAGGCACTATATAATGAAGCATTGGTTTGATCTCCTGTTGAAGGATTATCCGTCTTCTCAGTTTCGGTTTTATTTTCTCCTTTATCATCAGGTTTAACGATTTCTTCTGCCGGCAGTTTTTCATAAACCGCTGTAACAACTAAATCTTTCGTTACCTTACTAAAATCTGTATCCCATTTAGTAAATGTATATCCTTCGATTGTTGGGGCAGTAGGAGCAGTTGCTTTTTCTCCATCTTTTACAGTTTCTACTTTTAATACAGCTCCATTCATATCCACAAAGATGACTTGATGTGTCGTTTCTTCCGGAGTTGGTGTTGGAGTCACTGTTTTTTCTTCAAAAACAACTGCATAAGTTGAGAATCGATCGGTTTCAAAAGTAATGACATGATCTACTAATGAAGCTTTTATTTTATCTACTTTTCCTTCGTGAATGCGTAATACATAAACATCTTTATCTTTTGCATTCTCTGCTACATCGTTCGGTAATACAACAGTGAAAGTTACCGGTTTAGGCAATACTGTAATATTACCTAAAGTCGTTGTGGATGTTTTTACTAAAACACTTAAATCAAGATACATTGCAACTTCTGTCACACTGTTATTTTCCTGTGTAATTTGTTTCAATTCATTTTCAATCGCTTTGATATCTTCACTTGCTTGTGTATTTCCTGTGTTGATTTCTTCTACTGTTGGAGCTACTGTAATTGTTTCTCCTGATGCAATCGCACTATTAATCTTTTCTGCTGTTTCTTTATCAGTAAACTCTGAATTTTCACCTTTACTAATAATATCATTTAATGTATCGTTCAAAATTTCAGGTGCTTTTTCATCATTTAACCCAGCTTGTGGTTTTTCTACCGGCTTTTCAGTATCAACTGAAGGCGGTGTTGGGTTTTCTACCTTATAGACAGATACTGTACACTCTGCTTTTGCATTTCCTGCTGTAGCGGTAATTGTCGCTGTCCCCGGTGCTACTGCTGTCACCACACCATTTTCTACAACAGCGATTTTTGGATCACTTGATTGCCAAGTCACTGTATCCAATGTTTCATTTGGATTCACAACGGCTGTAATAGTCTTGTCAGATCCTGCTTCTAAAGTAAGTGTTGTATCTGATAATTGAATGCCTGTTGCAATAGGAGCTACTTTAAAAGTATCTTCAACTGGATATGCTTTATAGCCATCCATTACATATTCCGTTGGATCCGCTGAGAATATCCCAGAAGTAATTTCAATAGTAGAGTTGACATGACCTACATAGAAATTTTCTACTGCTCCAGTATACGTACCACCGTTAATTCTCACTTCACCATTAGCGCTGTCTTCACTATCCCAAGCATTATACACATAATAAGGGGTAGAAGCAAATATACCGTTGTTGATCGTTGCTTTATTCCAATTCAATAAAACAGCGTTCACATTATTTTGATAACTTCCGCCATTTACTTCTAAAACACCATAATCATCATTTTTAAGATTGTACAATCCTCCGTCAAAAGTTCCACCATTGATAGTCAACGTTGAGGGTTCTTTTGTTTTATTATCTGTCTTAGTGAACCATCCGTTTTCAATTAAACTTGAAAAACATCCGTTTTGAGAAACACTAACCGGAGCATTAATTGTCATATCACCATGATTCAACAATGTATAATAAGAGTTCCCTCCGTTATTAGAACTGCTGTTTCCAGCCTCTTTACTTCTTGTAAATGAACCACCGTTTAATTCAGCTGTTCCATCATTCCATAATGCTGTCTTTTGGTGTGTCACATTATCAACGGTTCCTGATCCGACAATTGTCAAATAACCTAAGTTCTTAATTGTATGATCTTTTTCATTCGTTAAAGTATGACCATTTAAATCCAATGTTAAAGTTTTATCTGCCGGCACAGTCACATCTGCCGTAATGTCTGCTGTTAATGTAATCGTTGTTACTGCTGAATCCTTAATAGCGTTCTTTAATTCTTCAGCTGTGCTGACTTTGCTTTCCCCAGTTGCTCCAACTTTAACAAAGTTGCCTATAAAAAGGCTTCCTACCATGAAAGCTGAAACAAACAAACTTATTGTTTTTTTCATAATTTTCCTCCTTTTAATTCTATCACTGCTTTCTTCATCAGTTTCCCCATGATCCCCCCTAGTACAAAAGTTTACTATTTGTTACAAGAATGTTATGATTTATTTGACAAATATTGGTGCGAATAAACCTATATTTTTTATTTGCTACAGGCCTTAGAATTATGTGTAACAAATAGTAAACCTTAAGTTACAAAAAAGTGAAGTTCATTTGCAAATTTAAACCTATTTTTACATTTTTTCTTTAATAAACTGCTTCACCCAGCGAGAAAAAGTCATATGGCTGACATTCAATATTTCACTGGCTTTTCTTAGACTGATTTTCTCATCCAGCCATAGTTGAAGAATTTCCGGAAACTCTTCGGGAATCTTTTTAGGCGGTCTGCCAAAAGCTACTCCTTTTAATTTTGCTTCGCGGATTCCCTCTGCCTGTCTTTGACGGATATTTTCTCTTTCCACCTGAGCCACATAAGAAAGGATTTGCAGCACTAAATCGGAAATAAATTTCCCCGTAACGCCATTTACTTGATTTCGGGTATCTAGCAATGGAGAATCCAAAACAATAATATCTATATTCTTTATATTTGTTAGAAAACGCCATTGCTTTATAATCTCGTCATAGTCTCTGCCTAAACGGTCAATCGATTTAATATACAGTTCATCTCCCTCTTGCAGTTGTCTGAGCAGTCTTTTATAGCGTGGACGATTAAAGTCCTTGCCGGATAACTTATCAATATAAATTTTATCTTTCATTATGCCAGCCTGTTTCATGGCTGACATCTGCCGATCGATATTTTGGTCTTTGCTTGACACTCGCACATAACCATATTTCTTCATATATCTTCCTCCTTATCTTCTACAAATTCTTATTATTTCACAATATGCTGTCATTAGGATATTAAAATGCTGTATCCATGAATAATAAAATTATCAAAAATACTTTCATGCTTTGTGCGGCATAAAGTAATTTTTAGGATCAGATGAATAAAATAGGGGAAATGTTTAGCTAAAAAATAATATTTATTAAGCAAATAAATGGAAATGATTCTATTTTATGAGTGTGTTATAATCATTTTATAAATTGAAATAACAGGAGGAATAAAGATGAAGATATGTAAAATAGAAGCTTCTAATGTAAATAGCGTTGCTGAACTGATGGCAAATATTAAACCGGACTGGTGGGATGTTGAAGGAGCCCGTCAGCAACTGCAGGATGTTTCACTGCTTGCCAAGCTTATTGGATGGTATATGGAAAAGGAAGGTAAACCGCAGGGCTGGATATTATGTGCAGAATTTGAAGGCTATTCTTATTTGAGCATAGAAAATCTAGGCTATGATGACCATGGCATCTTCGTCATGGAACAGCAATTGGAGCCGCTATTAAACGAAGCTGAAAAATATGCCAGAGAAAAAGGGCACCGCAATCTTAAATATGTCATTGGCTCAACAGACATGTCATGCCATGGTCGTCCGATCCACAATTATGCGGATGAATTAAGAGAATTAACATCTCATCATCGTGAACATTTTGATTATTTTATCGATTATGGCTTTTGTCCAACCGGTTTTATTCCTCACTGTTACGGAGAAAACTATCATGGCATTATCATGATTAAATCATTAATGCTTTAAATTTTTTATTAAGAATAAAAAAGTGCTGCTAGTAATGACGGAGCCTTAAAGCTGAACTATACAGCTAGAGGGTTCCATAACACTAACAACACTTTTTATTTTTTATAGATTAATCATTATTTCTTCAATACACTCAGACTTCAGCCATTTAGTAAATAAAGAGAGCTAGCAGGATATACATAAACAGCAATGACAGTCCCTGCTAAATCTTTCATACACGATAAATGTATTTTGATAATGTGGTTTATCTGCTATCACCAATAAAAAGAAAAAAATAATTGTATATAATAAGCAGATCAATGAAATTTTATGAAATAAAATATATCCCTTATAACAAAAAAACTAGAAATGACATTACATAATCTCTAGTTCCACAATATGAAAAAAGAGGCGAAGGGCCTCTTAAGTTTTATTATTTGATAAAGTTAAATTTCTTCCATCCTTTAAGATGTTCTAAGATGCATAATTCTTCTTCAGGAATACGTCCTACTAAATTACGTTCTCCGTCATTAGGAATATCTTCTAAGATGATTTGTACTTCTGCACGGTAATGTTTTAAGTTATCATTAATGACACAAACATCTCCGCGAGTAAAGAATTCTTTATCGCAAGGTGTATGAGGGATTGAAGTTTCTCTGTAAAGCATACGAGTGAATGAGCTTCTTACCATTTGACTTGGATAATCCCCTCTGTTTGAATGTACATGGTTGAATAATAAGTTCTTTTCTTCTTCTGTAACAGTATCCGCTAAATCAATTTTGATCTGTACTGTATTTAAATCAATGCCACCTAATGATTTTAATTCTTCTTCTGTTGCATAAGCATTACCAATGATAACGTCATCGATTAATCCTGTTGCAAATAAATGTCTTGCCTGTAAATCGATTGGCATATTACGATGTATTTCACAAGTTGGCAATCCTGCATATACTTCCCATGGTCCGAAAGTCGGATCATTATGACTTGATACGAATGCTGCTGTTGTGAATCCTAAACGATTCCAGTTACGTGAGAAATTCATGAATAAATCCCAGTCTAAAGCTGTATATTTTTGTGGATAGAAGTTATGGCAGATCAGCATTTGATCTTGTCTAGCTCCCATATGAAGCATTGCTTCTACATTGTCTGAAGTAGTAGAACCATTGAATTCAATTTTTAATCCATAAGGATTTTGTGTTGTCATGGCATCCATCATAGCTCCAAATGACATATCTAAACGTACAATATCCACATGCATATCAGCAAATGGTTTTAAGTTTGTTGCAGTTGCTCCTAAATGTTCAAATACTTTAGGGTTTGTATCTACAGCTACTTCAAATCCTAATTCATGAGCTTTATCCATGAATTCTTTAAATTCTTCAATCATTTCATCTTTTGGCTTGTTTACAGATAATAAGCAAGTAAAAATACGTGAAAATCCGTATTTAGCTGCCATTTCCATGTAAGCAAAATCTTTTTCTTTTGTTGAATGTTCTGGGTAAATTGAAATACCTAATCTTCTCATACTATGTCTCCTTTTTCTTTTCCCGTTTCTACGCTCAGATGTCCCGTATATCTTTAAGCTGCCTAAGGGAATTTCATTTACAACTAATATCATAACGCTTTCAGCAGCATAAAATAAAGATAATTCCAGAATCTGAAAATGAAAACATCGCCTATTAAGACGATGTTTAGCTATTAATCGTTAGATAAGTCCGCTCCATCACTGGCAATGACTTTTTTATACCAGTTGAATGATTTTTTCTTGCTTCGCTTTAATGATCCGTTTCCTTGATCATCACGATCCACATAAATGAAACCATAGCGCTTCTTCATTTCACCGGTACCTGCCGAAACTAAATCGATACATCCCCAAGGGGTATATCCAATTAAATCGACACCATCATAGTTTACAGCTTTATCCATTTCTTTTATATGTTCTGCAATGTATTCGATACGGTAATCATCATTAATCGATCCATCTTCTTCTACAGTATCGACAGCACCTAGTCCGTTTTCAACGATAAATAAAGGTTTTTGGTATCTTTCCCATAGACGGTTCAATGCGATTCTTAATCCGATTCCATCAATTTGCCATCCCCAGTCACTTGCTTTCAAGTATGGATTTTTAACACCGGAAACAAAATTTCCACCCGTCTCATTACCTGTCGGCTTAGAAGAAACACAGCTTGAAGAATAATAAGAGAATCCCAAATAATCTACACATCCTTCTTTTAAAATTTGTGTATCTTCGGGTGCCATCTCTACTTTAACACCGAGTCTTTCATATTCTTTTAATTTATAAGCCGGATAGTATCCTCTTACTTGCACATCGGAATAGAAATGTGAATTTTGAGTTGTTTCCATTGCTAATGCCTGGTCTTTTGGATCACAAGAATAAGCATATGTAGATCCATAAGCCACCATTAATCCAACTTTGTTTTCAGGATCGATCTGATGCCCTAATTTAACTACTTTTGCACTGGCTACAAACTGATGATGAACGGCTTGTGCTTTTGCCTGAGGTGTTGCTTTTGTTACCCCGCCGGCAAAGAATGGCAGCATCCCCATAATATTAATTTCATTAAATGTCATCCAGTATTTTACTTTCCCTTTATAACGTGTAAATAGAGTTTCACAGTATCTTACATAGAAATCAATGACACGGCGATCCAACCATCCGCCATACTTTGTTACTAAATTCAATGGTGTTTCATAATGAGAAATAGTGACTACCGGTTCAATATTATATTTTAATAACTCATCAAAGACATCATCATAGAACTTTAAGCCTTCTTCATTTGGTGTTTCATCGTCTCCATTAGGGAATAGTCTTGCCCAGTTAATAGATAAACGGAAACATTTAAAGCCCATTTCCGCAAATAAAGCGATATCTTCTTTATAGCGATGATAAAAATCGATTCCAATATGAGATGGATAATAGTAGCCCTCTTGAACATCGCAAACTGCACCTTCCGGTATTTCTTCATAGGGCATGATCGGCTGCGTATGTTTTGATCCGTCTGGCATTGTATATGTAATGCGGCGGCTTACAGTGTGACTCCCGGCAGTGACAACATCGGCAGTACTCAATCCTTTTCCGCCGTCTAAGTATCCACCTTCAAATTGGTTTGCCGCAGTAGCGCCGCCCCATAAAAATCCTTTTGGTAAACTCATAGTATTTCCTCCGTTTTATAGTTATTATTGAATAGACTTACGATAGCTGCAAACGCGTTTAATACGCATAACATTGTCTTCATTAGGAAAATGAAACGGGTTCATCTTCGTTTCTTTAAACCCTTCGACAATATCCAAGGCATCTTCATAGACGTCTTCTACATTCATTGAGCCATACATCTTTGGGGGCAGTAAATAAATCGGTGTTTCAATATCCCCATATTTTTTCATGAATGTACTGATTTCAAATTTTAAATGCGGACAGCACATTACCACATCATATTGATTCATCACATCATGTGACAATGCAAAGGGTTGAAAATCGATTGAAATCTGATCCTCATATCCTTTTTCCTTAATTTCATTTGACATCTTGACAGACATTGCACTTGAAGAGAATCCGCCTAAACAGCATATTAATATCTTTACCATGTTTTTCCTCCTTAACTGTACACAGTATGTTTTAATATTAACACTGATTGTATTAAAACAAAAGCAATTTTATAACCGCTTTCATTTTTTGTAAATTAAAAACACCATATCGGTGTTTAGGCTTTCATGCTTTTCGTATATTTTGATAAATACATAACAATTGTATTCGCAATAATTCCGGTAAATATTCCTGTTGGAATGGAAGTGGCAAACAAAGCAATGATCCAGGTTGCCATCGCCCATGACTGATAAATATAGACAACAACTAAAATCTGTCCCACTCCATGACCGATTGCACTGACAATCGAGGTTGATACCATCGGCAGTTTTGTAAACCTTCTAACCAGCATAATCGCAATGGAGCTTAGTAAGACTCCACCGGCAGATATAAACCATGTATAACTAAAGATAGAGCCTCTTAGCAGTCCCGCTAATACCACTCTTAAAATATTAACAATCGCCATTTCCTTTGCCGAAAATAATTCGATTGTAACCAAGGAAATGATATTTGCAAACCCTAATTTTATTCCATAAGGCAGCGGCAAAGCAAGGCTGGCTTCAAATGTGTGGAGAGCAACCGCAAGGGTGGTTAGCATCGCAATATAAACGAGCTTTCTTGTTTTTTTATTCATTGCTTCCTCCCGATGTATTATTTTCTAACAGTGCCTCGTCCAAAGCCGCTTTGACTGCTTCCAAAACTCCCTGACTAGAAGCCGTAGCACCCGTCACAACGTCGATGCCCTCTAGTGAATTCTTGCCAACAATCTCCGGCAGCAGTTTTTCTTTTACTTCAGTCATATAAGAAGCCGTTTCATTATCCTTAATAATATCAACAGCCGATAAATTACCATCTGCTACGGTAATCTTAACTTGAATGGTGCCGCATTTACCGTTTCCAACACCTATGTATTCTCCATCCTTATAGAGAGATTTTTCTTTTGTACTGCATCCGCTGATAACTAATAGAATGCTGATGATCCATAAAATCTTTTTCATACTAACTCCCTACCCATGTATTTTCATTAATAATCTGCAAAAATTCAGTTAATCCAATGATCTGAATGTCCTGTCCTTTCTGCATCAGCTCATATGCTCGTTTATAATTATTTGTATCTGTCTTACCAGCACTGATCAGATAATTCGTATTAATGTTTACTTTTTCTTGCAAAAAGCCGCCCGAAAGCGTTATATAATCTTTAATAACGGTGCCATAGCTGACATGAATACTGTCTAAGCAGATGCATTGGTGAAAAAGAAAATGATTTGTATCCTTGCCTTCTTCTTCACGCATTTCCTGATTGCTGGCAATATCGCTCATATAAATATTTTTATAATACTGATCTGCCATTCTTCCATATCGCACATGAATCAATTCGTGCAGTTCATCTAAGCTTCTTAATTGATAGATACTTTTTATTTTTCGAATAATACGATAACACATGATTGCATCTTCTAAAGCATGATGATGAGAAAAACGAAAATTAAAATACGATGCAATCCCATCTAATTTATAAGAAGGACAGTTTGGCAGCAGCTTCTTTGATAAAACAAAGGTACAAGACATATCACAGTTGGGATAGGTTAAATGATAATGATCCAAAGTCGCTCTTAAAGCCAAGGCATCCTGCTGGATATTATGTGCCAATATAACCGTATCATTGAATAGGGGCGCAATTTGTGCCCACACTTGATCAAAGGTCGGAGCCGCCGCTAACTTTCCTTCACTGATCTGATGAATATGATAATGTCCACTTTCACTGATAAAGGGAACCGGTTTTACTCTTGAATAGAACGTATCGACAATTCGGTTGTTTTCAACAACGCAAACACCGATTGCACATATGCTGCTTGGATATCGATTGGCTAGTTCTAGATCAAATGCAGTATACCTTTCCATCCTGTTTCCCTCCATAACGTTTATATCTTAACACAATTTAAACAAATAAAAAAGGCTTCCGCCTATTCGAAAGCCAAATTTATGTATTTACTTAACTGCAACCACTAAGTTTAAGAAGTTAGTAGATCCAACTTGTCCAGGGTTTCCACCTGTAACTAAGATTTTTTCTCCAGCTTCAACACCGAATTCTTTTGCTAATTCGATAGCATAAGGCACCATGTTTTCAACTTTTGTAACAGGTTCGCAAACAATCGCATGAACTCCCCAGTTGATTGCTAAACGTTTCATTGTCATTACATGAGGTGTTGCCGCTAAAATTGGACAGCTAGGTCTGAATCTTGAGATTCTTTGAGCTGTACGTCCTGATTCAGTGAAAGCCACAATAGCCGCTACATTGAATTTGTTGGCAATTTCTGTCACTGACATGCAGATTGCTTCATCAGAATCATCATGTTTTGCAGTTCTTTCAGCTTTTCTGAATAATGATCCATGATCTAAAGCAGTTTCTGTTTTCATTGCTACTTTAGCCATAGTTTGAACAGCTTCTAATGGGTAATTCCCTTGAGCAGATTCTCCTGATAACATAACGGCATCACTACCATCAAAGATTGCATTGGCAACATCTGATACTTCTGCGCGTGTTGGTCTAGGATTCATTTGCATACTTTCTAACATTTGCGTAGCTGTAATAACCACTTTACCAACTGCATTACATTTTCTGATTAATTCTTTTTGGATCAATGGTACATCTTCAGCAGGAACTTCTACTCCAAGGTCACCACGGGCAACCATGATTCCGTCTGCTACTTCTAAGATTTCATCCATGTTTTCAACACCTTCGCTGTTTTCGATCTTAGCGATGATTTGAACGTCAGGACGTCCGTTTTTGTCTAATAATGCTCTTACTTGTTTCACATCATCAGCACGTCTTACGAATGAAGCCGCTACATAGTTAATTCCTTGTTCACATCCGAAAGTGATATCGCTGATATCTTTTTCAGATAAGTAATCAAATCCTAATTTAATTCCTGGAACATTGATTCCACGTTTGTTTTTAACTGCTCCGTCATTTAAACAAGTCGTGATGATGTCTTTTCCTTCTACTTTTTCAACACGTAATTCTACTTGTCCGTCATTTACTAAGATAATTCCGCCAGGAATAACATCTTGGTATAATCCTTTATAAGAAATTGAGAAACGATCACTTGTTCCTTCAACATCTTCAAAGCATACAACAGAAGTTTGACCTTTTTTGAATTGGGCTACGCCCCCTTCGAAATCTCCCGTTCTGATTTCCGGTCCTTTAGTATCTAATAAAATAGCACATTCTTTTCCAGTTTCAGCCTTAATTGCTTTTACAGTTTTAATACGTCCGCCATGTTCGTCGAAATCTCCATGTGAGAAGTTTAAACGCATAACGTTCATCCCAGCATCGATTAAGCTTTCTAAAATTTCTCTTGGTTCTGAAGCAGGACCAATCGTACATACCATTTTAGTCTTTTTAATAGGTTGCATTTCTTTTTCTCCTTTTTATTTTAGCTTTATATTAACGAAGTTTCTGATATTCTTCGTGAATATACAAATTGTAATAGTTTTCGCTTAACGCTTTTTCTATCGGTAATAACACGATCATTTCATCTTTTAAGCAGGTGCATTCTCCATCATGTCCGTCATTTAAAGCATCGACAGCATATAAACCGCAGCGTGCTGCCAATAAGCGATCACGCGCACTTGGATTGCCCCCTCTTTGAAGGTAGCCAAGAACACTGCCGCGGCATTCAATTCCGGATAACTTTTCCAGACGTGCAGCCAGCTCATGTACATTTAATACATTTTCACTGATTAGGATCATACATTCATCTTTACGTTTTATCGAATCAATAACGAGGTCCTTTAATGCCATTTCATCTACGTTTGTCTCTGCCGTAATCACTGCATCGACATTCCCTGAAATTGCCCCATATACAGCAAGATCACTGCAATGGCGCCCCATTACTTCAACAAGCAGACAGCGCTCGTGGCTGCGAATCGTGTCTTTCAGCTGATCAATGCAATGGACAATCGTATTGAACGCACTGTCAAATCCAATTGTAAATTGAGTTCCCGAAATATCGTTATCAATGGTACCCGGTACACCAATAGTCGGCATCCCTGCTTTAGATAAAGCGAGAGCCCCTAAATAGCTGCCGTCACCGCCAATCACAATAATACCGTCAATCCCCGCTTCACGGGCTTTTTGAGCAGCCGCTTCCACATACTCTGTTTGTTTAAATTCTATAAAACGTGAAGATTTTAGAATTGTTCCCCCTGTTGAGGCACTTTGACTTGTTTTGTCACTATGTAGTTTCACAAAACGTCCTTCGTACAATCCTTTAAAACCGCCAATCACTCCAACTGGCTCAATATTTAAATTCGCACATCGAAGACATATTGCGTGGATGACACTGTTCATTCCCGGAGCATCTCCGCCGGAAGTTAAAACTGCCACTTTTTTCATCATATGTTCACCTCATTAAGTTCTACAATCCCTCTGATATTTTATCATGATTTTTCTATTTTTCAACATCTAAATAATAATTTCACATATTAAATTTAGCTGATTTTAACTCCATAATCATGCTAACCGCTTTCATTTTTTCAATTAATCGCTCTACTTTAATTGTATCCCCTTTTTGCTTAGATAAAACATAATATTTTTTTAATTCATCTAAACTGTAGACACTGGTAAAAAAGGTCGGCAGTTTTCTTAAAGCACGCTCATTAATAATAGCACTCAATACTTCATCACGAGACCATGCGGTGACATTTTCACCACCGATATCATCCAGCACTAAAACATCTACGCTTTTTAACTGATGCATAAGATCTGATTTCCCATCATTATAAGAAAACTGTTCTTTTAATTCAGCGATCAGTCCCGGTACATTGACAAAACCACAGGGGATTTTCTTTAAAGCTAATCGATAAATTAAGGCAGCCATGACGGTTGTCTTTCCATTTTGAATCGGACCGTATAAATACAGCCCCTTGTTTCCTAAATTCAAAGCCAGCTTCTGACAAACCAGCAGCACGTCTTTACGCCCTGTCAGTTCCAATTCATCCAATGGGATATCAAAAATCGATTTAGGCATATTGCAAGGTTCAATCAGCTCCAAAGTATTGCGCTTAAGCTGACGCACTGCCTCTTTAGCACAGGGATGCATGCTTAATGCCACACGCTGATTTTCAAACTGCAGTGACATTTGATAGCCAAGGGTATTTTTAGGACACTGCTCGATACCGGGACAATGACGGCATACCTCCTTATCTTCATAATAATTGATTAATTCGATCCAGTAATCATCCATCATGCTTCTTTTCAACTGATACGTCTGCATGAATGACTGAATGAAAGGATCTTGACATAAGGCATCTAAGTTTTCTTTTTTCATCCTGTTGATTTCACTAGGTAGTTTTACTGCCTCACTTAATTTTTTCATAGGTCCTCCTTATTAGATACTTTTAAGCAGTGCGCGTAATTCTTCATCTGAAATATCATTTTCTTCCAAATGCTGATCTTCTTTTACGGCCTGTAATTTCTTTTCTGCTTGCTGATCTTTAAACCATTCCGGTGTAATATCCTGATTATTTTTATTTTTATAGCGAATGTAGTTTTTAGCTTCCTGCATTGCCTGTTCAACCGTGTGAATATTCTTACGTTTCCAAGTCGCGCCTATTGATTCAACAAAATCACGTGAAATGCGCTCATCATTTTGTGACCATGTCAGTTCCAGCAAAACATTGACGACCCCCGGTTCCAGGTTAAGATCGACCATTAACTTTTCGATGATGACTAAATCTCTTCGCACCGGTTTCCCCCCCTGTTTCTTTTCAATCAGTTTATACGGGGACCATGTTTCCAGTTGCTGAATATGACGTGATTTAGCGTTATCCGCCTGCTTAGAAGAAGAAAAGTTAATTGGCTGCTGGTGATAAATGCGGCTGAAGCTGCGCGGTGATTCAAGATCATTGTAATCTCTTACCTTTTTAGCTAACACATCTAAATTGATGCGCTGATGGTCAATCGCATCATAAACGAGCTGTGCCATCTGCTGACCACTGATATGATAAGCTAATCCCAGCTGCTTGACTTTTGTTTCAACGGCCGGCGTGATCCATTTTCTTCGTACCTGCAATTCCTGAAGCTGCTTGTAGAAAAGATCTAAAGGATAATCCATCACGGGTGCTTTACTTTCTTCTTTACGGTAATTCCCTTTATATTTTAGGATCTGTGACCCTTCTGTTGAGGTTTCATCAATGAAGAAAACTTCTTCGAAATTAGCCGTCACTTCATCATAGCCGTTCAAATCAATCTCCGGCAGACGGAACAAAAAACGGGTTTTATCATATTCCAATGATCCTAATGTACGATAAAGCAGCACATTCAACAAATCATTTTGAAAGAATTGCTGTGGACTCATCGGCATCAGCAATTCATAAAGATATTTGGTCATCTCCGATTCATAACGAATATAGCTTTTCACTAATCCGATTGCTTCTAGTTTTTTCATATTCTCTTTAACCTGATGTAAAGACAGTGACGTATAAGAAGAGATGCGGCTGTGATTCGATTCTATCGACAGCATTTTCATCACATCCACTTCAGAATATAAATACATATACAGACCATATGCTTTTGCCCCAATGATAGGCTGATAAAGCTGCGATAAAACACTGTAGGATAAAGGTGATAACTGTCCCATCGCATAGACTTGGTAACGATCACAGCTTAATAGTTCTCCCATGAAATGTCTCCTTTCTTTAATTCTCGAATAAATTGATCAGCTTGTTTAATCAAATTTTCATAACTTCCATTATTATCAATTATATAATTTGCTTTTTGTTTTTTTTCTGTTAACGGCATTTGTGAATCAATCCGTGCCTTTGCTTCTGCTATAGATAAGGCGTTTCGTTTTCGCAGACGTTCTAACTGTACCTGCTCATCTACATAAACCACTAGAATCCGATCACACAGATATTCTAAGCCGGCTTCATAAAGCAAAGGAATATCCAAAAACAGCCATTCCTCTTTACTGTTTTCAATGGCTTCTTTCATCTTGTTGATGACATAAGGATGAACAATGCCTTCTAACTGCGCCTGAGCTTTTTTATCATTAAAAATGATGGTCCCTAACTTTGCCCGATCAATATTTCCCGACCCATCCATGCAGTCAAACAATTGATGTACCTGCTGGATACAGCTCTTATCCACTGTTAAAGCATCTCTTGACAGCTGATCGGCATCCACCACAAAAAAACCCTTCTCTTTTAAATATTGACTTACTGTACTCTTTCCTGATGCGATCCCGCCGGTAATTCCTATAATCATCTTCTCACCACCATTTTCTACATTATAAACAAATTCTTCTCTACACGCAATTCTTCATCATAAAAAAACAAAGTTGAACCCATTATGAATTTTCAGTTAAATTTATCAACCCCCTTTAAAACAATATCTCCCTCTCATAAAAAGTGCTATAATATTATATTATCAAGGAGGTAATATCATGGACCAGCAACCTGCAAAATTGTCCAAAGATTTAGAATACCAATATTTAATGGAAGGTCTCAATGCCAGTGTCAGTAAGCATTTATTAGATGAGCATTTTACTTTGGTAGCGGCCAATGACCGCTATTATGAACTCTTTGGCTATACAAAAGAAGAATATGAGAACCTGTTCCACAATCGTCCTGATTTATTTTATAAAGACAGTCCCGATGAATGGAACAGACTCTGTACAGTGGTTATCGATGCTTTAGAAAATAATAAGGGTGGGTATGAATACATCGGCCGCATGAAACATAAAAACGGAACAAAATTATGGATTCGCATTACTGCTGTTTTTATAGATGAATATGTCAACGGTTCTCAGATTTCTTATTCCATCATGAGTGATATGACCAGCGTGATGCAGACAAAGATTGAAAAAGATGTCATACAGGATAACTTTCCCGGTCTTATAGCGAAGTATCGCCTTACCCAAAACGCTCTCAATTTCTTAGATGGCAATCAAAGCTTTTATGCTTTCTTTAATCAAGAGCGCTCGTTTTATCTCAAAGATTTAAAATATAATAAAGCCTTACATGAAGTAATTGAGGTTTTACCGTTGTTAAGGAAAGGAAAAAATGTCACTTTTACAATTTCTCCAATGAATCAGGATGGGGAACAATGCTTTTTAAAGATCAATGCTCAATGTGTTGATTGGATTGATAAGGATCCTGTTTATTTACTCATCTACACAGACGTAACGGAGATCACTAAGAAAAATAAACAGTTGGAAGAATACAATCAAAGTTTGCATACGCTGGCTTTCTCTGATGAAATCACTAAAGGATTCAACCGCCGTAAATTTGATTTAGTTGCCGGGGACCTGATTCGAACTGCTGCACCAGGTACTTACAGTATTATTTGGCTGAACCTGCAAAAATTTAAACTGTTGAATGATATTGGCGGTGTGGAAGCCGGGGATCAGGCATTAAGCTATATTCATCGTATAATCAAGGAGCATTTGCAAGACGAGGAGTGTCTGACACGTATCTTTTCCGATAACTTTGTCATTCTTTTAAAAACAATCCATCCTAAAATTATTGAAGATCGTCTCAATACTATTATTCGGGATATCAACAGCTATAACGATAAAAATATATATAAATATTATCTGACATTTAATGCCGGCATCTATCATATTAATGACCCCCAAATGCCGGTGACCTCAATCGAGGACTATGCCCATGCGGCAATCAAGAGTGATCATTCTATAAGAGAAGGTATGTGTCTTTACAGTTATTATATTGATACCATCCGTACTCAAATGCTTGATGAAAAAAATATTGAAAACAAAATGCGGGATGCTTTAAAAAACCAAGAATTTGAAGTTTACCTTCAGCCTAAGTATGAGGTTGAAACAAATATCATCGCAGGAGCAGAAGCCTTAATTCGCTGGAATGATCCGCAATACGGGCTGATTCCACCCAATGATTTTATTCCCCTCTTTGAATCCAACGGCTTTATCATTCAGCTGGATCTTTTTGTATTTGAAAATGTGTGTCAGCTGCTGCAGCGCTGGCTGAAAGAGGGTCAGCCCTTAATCCCTATTTCTGTCAATATGTCAAGACTTCACTTTAAAAATAAAGATTTCTTAAATCGCTATAAAGAAATTCAAAATCATTATCAGGTTCCTTCTCAATATTTAGAAATTGAACTCACTGAAACGATGGTATATGAAAATCCACAGGCTTTTATTACCATTATTGAGGAAATTCACAAAGCTGGTTTTAGATGCTCTATGGATGATTTTGGCAGTGGATATTCAAGCTTGAATACCCTTAAAGACATCGATGTCGATTCAATCAAATTAGATAAAGCTTTCTTTTCTTCACAAAAGATGGAAAACGAAAAAGAAAATATTATTATTCAAAGTATGCTGGAAATGGCAAAGGATTTAAAAATGACAACGGTTGCGGAAGGAATTGAAACGATCGATCAAGTTGAATTTCTGCGTCATTCGCCATGTCATCTGATTCAAGGATATTATTTTTCTAAACCGCTTCCGATCTCTTCTTTTGAATCATTATATCTCAAAAAATAAAGGAATCCACTCGGATTCCTTTTTTATGTTTTCTTACGCTGGCATTTCTTACAATAGTAAGTCCCACGTCCGCCTACTTGAATCTTTTCAATCGGACTGCCGCAAATTGGGCAAGGTGCTCCCTTTTTGCCATGGACATTTAAACGCACTTGAAATAAGCCGTCAATACCGTTTGCGCTAAAGGTATGAATGGTCGTTCCTCCTTGAGCAATCGCTTCATTTAGTACCTCAATGGAGATTGACACTAATTCTTTAACCCGTTTTAATGTCAGATGATTAGCGGGAGCAGTAGGATTGATCTTCATTCTAAAACAAATTTCATTAGCGTAGATATTGCCAATGCCTAAGATAATCGACTGATCAAGCAGGACTTCTTTAATTGGTCTTCCGGTCTTTTTAAGAAGCTGATATAAATTCTTAGGATCAATATCAAAAGGTTCTTTACCCAATTTTGAAAGGGGAAGCTCATTGCGGTAATGATGAACATTAACAAGCTTCATACGCCCAAACTTACGTGTGTCATAATAACGCAAATCCAAATCATCATTTAAATGAAAGATGACATGACAATGCTTCGTATAGGGTGTTTCTTTAGGAACGATATAATATTTCCCTTCCATTCTCAAATGAGAGATAAAGGCATCATTTTCCAAGACAAAGATCAAATACTTGCCAACCCGGTCAATATCGGTAATTTTTTGATGTGTGACCTGCTGAATAAACAGTTCGGTTTCATCTTCAATGATGGGGGCATAAAGGACTTCAATCGATTCAATCGTTCGATTAACGAGAGGTCCCTGCAAGGTTCTTCGGATCGTTTCAACTTCTGGTAATTCTGGCATCGTTCACCTATTTTAATTCGTACCAAGATTTACCGTAAGCCCCATCCGCTTTTAGTTTCACTCTTAGTTCAACTGCACTTTCCATACATTCTTTGATTAGCCCCATCATTACTTCTAATTCCTCTTTTTTAACGTCAAAGATCAATTCATCATGTACCTGAAGGATCATTTTTGATTTCAGCTGTTTTGCTTTCATGGCTTCATCGACTTTAATCATCGCTAATTTTAAGATATCGGCTCCGCTTCCCTGAATGGGTGAATTCATCGCTAAACGTTTGCCTAGTTCACGGACCATGTAGTTTTTCTCATTAATTTCTTTAATATAGCGTTTACGATTTAAAATAGTCGCTACATAACCATTTTCCTTACAGAATTCAATTTCCTTATCCATAAATTCCTTAATCCCCGGATAGGTCGCAAAATATTTTTGAATAAACTCTTTAGCGACGTTAACCGGCACCCCGATTTGTTCTGATAAACCAAAATCACTCATTCCGTAAATGATGCCAAAGTTGATCGCTTTAGCCTGACGACGCATATTGCTGTCAACCTCACTCACATCAAAAATATCCTGAGCGGTCTTAGTATGGATATCCATGTCCTCATTAAATGCATCGATTAATGCAGGAACATTCGCCATATGTGCCAACACTCTTAATTCTATCTGTGAATAGTCAAATGACACAATATAATCAAAAGACGGGATAAAGGCTTTACGAATCATTCGCCCTTCTTCACTGCGAATCGGGATATTCTGCAAATTAGGATCGGTTGAAGATAAACGCCCGGTCTGAGTCAATGCCTGATTATACATGGTATGAATCTTGCCATCCATAAAGATTTGTTCTTGCAGTCCAACGATATAGGTAGAGTATAGTTTAGTTATTGCACGATATTTTAACACTTTATCAATGATTGGATGAATCGGTGCTAGCTTTTCCAGTACATCAACGGATGTTGAATATCCGGTTTTGGTTTTCTTGCCATAAGGAAGCTGCAGTTTTTCAAATAGTATTTCTCCTAATTGCTTAGGTGAAGCAATATTAAACTCTGCGCCTGCCAGCAAATGAATTTCCTTTTCTAATTGCTGAATGGTTTCATTAAAATCCTTTTCCATATCCTTTAAAGACTGACGATCCACTTTTACTCCGGTAAATTCCATATTCGCTAAAATATATGCGACCGGCAGTTCTAAATTATAGTAAAGATCATACTGTTCTTGTTCACGCAGCTGTTCTTCAACGTGAGCCTTAATCTCATAGATTCCTTTTGCAATCTTTCCATAATACTGTGTCAGGATATCATTTTCGGGAACTTTTCTTTTGGCTCCCTTGCCAAAGATTTCCTCACTAAAAGGCAATGAATGGTCACCATGGAAATCCATTACTAATTTAATTTCGTCCTTTAGACTTGGATTAAGGATATAAGAAGATAACTGCAAGTCAAAATCATACCCAGCAATTTCAATACCGTTCCATTTTGAAGCAATCATACATTTTTTAATATCATACCCATACTTTTTGATGGCTGGATCTTTTAATGCTTTCTTAAAGTTTTCATCAGCTAAAGCATCTTCATAACTGATGTAGCCACAGAACTCCTTATTATAGACCCCATAGCCCAATACAATGCTTTTATGATAATTATGATCATAAACAGCGACACTTAAAGCAAAATCCTTAGTCAATGGCGGCATCACCGTCACTTGTTTCATGATTGTCTCACTTTGATCAGGGACAACCGTAGAGATTTTTCTTAATAAAGTATTCATTTCATACTCTCGGCAAAAAGCAGATAACACCTCTGTGTCAAAACCGTTATTGCGATATTTGTCAAACTCAATCTCCATCGGAACATCTGTTTTGATAGTGGCAATCTTTTTTGATAAGAAGGCATCTTCAATCTGATCACGAATCTTTTCTCCGAGTTTACCTTTTATTTCATCAGCATGCTCTGCCATGTTTTCAATGCTTTCAAATTGGGTCAGCAGCTTTACCGCTGTTTTTTCCCCTACTCCTTTGATTCCCGGAATATTGTCGGCAGCATCGCCCATAAGTCCTAAAAAATCCTTGAATTGATCAGGGCGAATTCCATATTTTTCAAACACAGTCTCCGGTGTCATCTCGACCATCTCGGATACACCGGTCGTATTACGTAAAACCGTAGTGTTATCATCCACCAGCTGCATCATATCTTTATCCTTAGTGACAATATCGACATGGATTCCTTTCTTTTTCGCTTCAACAGAAAGGGTCCCAATAATATCATCGGCTTCATATCCTTCAATTTCTTGATAGATAATGCCACGAGCCTTTAAATAGTCTCTGGCAATCGGGAACTGACAAATCAATTCTTCATCGGTCTCTTTGCGTGTTCCTTTATAGTCCCCCATCAGTTCATTTCGGAACGTTTTCTTTCCGTAATCAAAGGCTACAAATACATAATCCGGTGCTGACTGCATCAGTTTTTCGATCATGTTGGCAAACCCGGATACTGCATTCATCGGTACGCCATGACTGGTACGCATAAAATTTCCTGTATAAGCAGTGGCATGGTAGGCACTATATAAAAGGGAGTTCCCATCGATTAAAACAATTTTTTCCATATTGATTCCTTTCTATTTTAAACGTTTTAATTGGTTGACAGTAATCGATAAATTCGTTTTACGATCTACTTTGCCTTCCACTAAACAAACGTTTCCTCTTTTGATTATTTCTTGATATCTTTCATAATTCTGTGAGAAAACAACTCCGTCTACTTGGTCATTTTCATCATAGAAGGTGACAAAGCACATTGTCTGCCCTCTTTTATCGTTAATCACCTTAACACGCTGAATCGCCAGTACACTGATTACTTTTTGTCCGAGATACTTTTCATATTCATAGATCGGCACAGTTGCAAAGTTCAGTTTCTCACGATACAAAGATAAAGGATGCTTGGATAAATAAATTCCCAATACTTCTTTCTCTTTTTCCAAACGCTCTAAGTATTGATCTTCTGCTACTTTTAAAATAGGTTTATCTGTAATTCCCAATTTAGAATAGACTTCACTGTATTCTAAAAGGATAGAAATATTTTCTTTCATCATCGCTCGTGAATAGCCAAATTCATCTAAGGCACCTGAATCAATCAGTGACTCAATCGTCTTAGCCGAAATACGGTGCTGATAGATACGAATAAAGAAATCAAAAATATCTTTAAACACCCCATCCTGACGGATTGCCTCAATTTCTTTATAGACAGCATCTCCTACATTTTTAATAGCTGTCAGGGCATAGCGAATATTATGATCTTCTACTTTAAAGCGTTGAGTTGAGCGATTGATCGAAGGCGGAAGCAGGGTAACACCGTATTTCTTTCCTTCCTGTATCAAAGAAAGCTTGCTTGTCGTTGACCCGGATTCACTGGAAATCAAGGCAGCAAAGAATTCTAAAGGATAATGCACTTTTAAATAAGCCATTTGGTAGGCTACATAGGCATATGCCACTGAGTGAGATTTATTAAATCCGTAATTAGCAAACTTTAGGATTAATTCAAAAACTTTGTTTGCCAGAGCTTCATCATACCCGTTTTTTTGCGCTCCTTCAATAAATTCAACCTTTAAAGATTCCATCAGCTTAGTTTCCTTCTTAGAGGTTGCTTTACGCAGGATATCTGCTTTCGCCAAAGAGAATCCAGCCAGCTTTTGAGCAACCTGCATCAATTGTTCTTGATAGATCATGACGCCATATGTCGGTTTTAATATCTGATCCAAATCCGGATGCAGTGATTCAACAGGGCTTTCCCCATGTTTTCTTGCTAAAAACAAAGGAATATTTTCCATTGGTCCCGGTCTGAATAATGCGTTTGCTGCAATAATATCATCAAAACAGCTGACTTTCATTTTTCTTAATAATTGTTTCATTCCATCCGATTCTAGTTGAAATACACCAAAGGTATCCCCAGCCGCAATCAAATCATAGACTTTTTTATCATCTAAAGGAATCGTATTGATATTGATCTTCACACCGGTATTTTTCTCAATCGCTTTTAAGATATAATCGATCACTGTCAGATTTCGCAATCCTAAAAAGTCCATTTTAAGGAGTCCTACTTCTTCAATATAATCTTTGGAATACTGGCTCATCAAAAAGCCACTTGGTCCATAGACCAGAGGAATCAGTTCATCCAGCGGCTGCGAGGATAAAATAACCCCGGCAGCATGCTGAGAAATATTACGAGGCAAGCGTTCAATCAAAAAAACACTTGGCATCATATAACGGTAATGGTCGTCTTTATCCACTTCTATTTGAAAACTGGCATTGCCCTGATACATCTGCAATGCTGATTTTTTAGTTTTGTATGAGGTTGGCACCTGAGAAGCCAGACGTTCTAATCTTGGCAAAGGTACTTTAATCACCTTTCCTAAATCCTTAATAGCTACTCTTGGTCCATATGTATTAAAAGTCACAATACCGGCAACATGGCGGTTCCCATATTTTTCAACGACATAAGAAACCACTTCCTCACGACGGTCATCCTGAAAATCGATATCAATATCCGGCATCGAAATTCTCTCCACATTTAAGAAACGTTCAAACAAGAGATTATAATGAATCGGATCGCAGTTGGTAATCCCTAACACATAAGAGACTAGGCTTCCTGCCGCCGATCCTCTTCCCGGTCCAACTAAAATGCCATGTGATTTCGCATATTTAACATAATCCCATACGATCAAAAAATAATCGCAGTAATTCATTTTCGTAATAACCGCAAGTTCTTCTCTTAAACGCTCTATGTATTCGGATGGGACTTTTTGATTGGCAAAGCGCTTCTTTAACCCCATGATGCAAAGCTGCTTTAAATACTCCTGACTGCTTCCATCGTGAGGCACCGGATATTTAGGTAAATGCAGCTCATCCATAGGAATCTTAGCATCGATAGATAATATCAGCTGAATGGTTTCATTAATGATTTCCGGTTCAAACAATTCTTCCATCTCATAAGTGGACTTAAGATATTTTTCCTGAGTGATTGGCTGATGAGTAGGATCGAAAGTTACACCTAATTTACTGGCATTTACTAAATCCAGTCCTAAGGCATCTCCTTTATCCAGATAGCTGACCTGATTGGAGCAGACTACTTTAACATAGTGCATCTTAGCCAATGATAAGAGATGTTCGTTCACCTTTTCCTGTAAAGCAATCTGATGACGATGCAGATTAATATAAAAATGATCTTTAAATAGTTCTTTAAAATGTACCAAATGACGCAGGGCCTCATTATAAAGTTCTTTTGTAATCAAGCGCTCTAAGATTCCGTTTTGCCCCGGTGTCAGTATGAAAAGGTGAGGCTGAAAATGGGCTAAACTGTCCAAGGTTACATCCTCACCTAACTGGATCATAGTAGAAATTTTGCATAAATGAAAATAACCTTCCGTATCTTTCGCAAGGAGCACAAAAGGATATTTTTCATCTTCGATCAAAATATCGGCTTCCATTCCTAAAATTGGCTTTATTTCTTCTTTGAGACAAAGCTTATAAAATTCCACCATGCCAAACAGATTATTTTTATCTGTTAAGGCAACCGCATTTTGACCAAACTTTTTTGCTTGGGTGACAATGTCCTTCACGAGCATGGTACTTTCTTGAAAACTATAACCACTATACACTTGCAAATGTCCGAACATCCTATCACCACCTTTAAAATATTATACCATTGTTTTGCTGATTTATAAAGAAACAAGTCCTAAATGATACAGCGGTACGTACAGATGACTAACAGAACAATAATATAGATACTGACAATAGCGTAAATCGCTGCACAGATCTGAAACTGGTAATACCATTGACGCAATGCCACACGATAAAGAAACAAACCGATGATCCAATAATTGTATCGAGCGTCAATGCAGCGAAACATTTTTGTATTACAAATCACAATGACCGATAAAATCACTGCCATTGCATGAAACAAGACCCCCCAATAAGAAAAGAAAAACTGTAGAAATAATAATATTGCACAGAGAAACTGCAATTCTCTTATTTTTTTCACCATTATCATCATAATCACCTATTACACTATATGTCTTAAATGATTTAAGCATACTTATTTTAAAATAAAAATACCACCTGTGTGGTATTAGAGTGTTTCTTTTAATGCTTTTGCAAGCTGATCAGGACATGATGTCGGTTTTGCTCCACAGCGGTTTCCTTCCAATTTTTCAATGACTTCTTCCGCTTTCATGCCTTTTACTAATTTTGATATTCCTAATGTATTCCCGGCACATCCGCCAACGAATTTCACATCTTTGATAATTCCGTCTTCCACTTCTAAGTCAATTCGCTTTGCACATACGCCTACTGTTTGATAACTCATCTTCATATTCGTATCCTCCCATTAGGTATGTTATCATCATTGATTTATAAATGCAATAAAATCACACAAAAAGCGAGTTTCCTCGCTTATCTGTTTAAATGAAAATTATCGCCTTCTACTAATCCGTCTGTATACTGAACTGTTCCATCATTTAATAGCCAGACCGCTTCAACACCCTCTAAGCTGTCAACTAATGCTTTTCCTTCTTCATAAGGAAGTAAAAACAAGGTAGAAGACAAGAAGTCTGCATAGCCTGAATCTTCCGTGATGATGCTGACAGATCTGAAATAGGTTGCCGGATACAGAGTATCAGGATCCACTAAATGACTATATACATTCCCGTCTTTATCCTTAAAGTTACGCTGATAATCCCCGCTTGTTACAATGGCTTTATTATCGGCAATGATCATTGCCGGATACTTTCCGTCACTGTAAGCACCATTGTTTGGTGATTCAATGCCGACAAAGAATTCATTTTTACTTCTTGGTACAAATTCATTGCCGTTTGCTTTAATCTTTCTTTCTCCATAGCTGGCAATATTGCCTCCGCCGGAAATCAAGAATGCTTCTACCCCATTATCAATCAGCACCTGTTTAACATACTCGATTGCATATCCTTTTGCCGTTGCACCAACATCAATAGATGTCTTTGGATCTGAAATATAAACTGTATTATTAATCGTATCAATTTCTACAGAATCAATATTCATATGCTGGCTTGCTTCTTCAAGCTGACTGGTGCTAGGGGGAACCCCAACTCCGTCCACAGCATTATCACGTGAATCATGCCATAAAGATAAGACAGATCCCATCGCAATATTAACTTTTGTCGAAACAGTCTTATAATCCGTTATTGATTTTTGAAGCATATCCACGATCACCGGATCAACGCTAACTGCTTTTATTCCTGCATTGTCATTGATCGTCTTAATGTTGTTTAAGCCTTCATAACTGGTATATTTATCAAACAATTGGTCTAAGCGTGTCAACTCTTCTTTGATTAGTTTCATTTGAGTATCAAACTCTTTTTGAGATTTGACATAAGCCATATATTCAATCACTGTATCGAAAGGTCCCGTAAAAGAATCTTTTAAATATTGATATTTAGATGAAGAGCTTTGACAGCCTACCAACGCTAATGAAAGAATGACAGCTAATATTATTTTAATCGGTTTCATAAGTTCCTCCTCTGAGGTATTATATACTATTTATCTGCAATGATAAACTATAATTATTATAATTTGACAGTAATTTTATGATCGGACAGTAAATATTCCTCACCTTGATAATAGATTTTATTATCTCCGCTAAACCCATCTAACGTTATTGTCATGTCGTTTTCTTGACTGACAATAGTCACTGTCCCTATACGGCCATCTTCTCCATAAACCAATTGGCGAAGTGTTTGATTAGGCAAAATATGATATAGCTTGATCATGACATTACTCAGATAGTCATATTGCGCACTGCATTGATTTTCACTGGTCACTAAGATCGTATTCTCTCTTGCCATGAGTGGCAGACTGTCATAGCCATGAGTTTCTTTGATCCAGCTTCCGCCCTCATATTCTTTATTCGTCAGGATATTTGTCCAGATTCCTTTTGGCAAGTAATACTCAACTTCGCCATTTTCCTGAAGAATTGGGGCTACTAACAGCTGATCTCCTAACATATATTGATTGTCTAAACTATGGGTTGTACGATCTTCTAAGAATTCTAATACCATCGCTCTCATCATTGGAATCCCGGTTTGATGCGTCTTCACAGATTGTGTGTATAAATAAGGCATCAGGGAAAGCTTTAGCTTTGTAAACTGGCGTGTAACTGCCACTGCTTCTTCTCCATACTGCCAAGGCACTTTATATTCACCGCTTCCATGATAACGTGAATGTGTTGAAAGCAAGCCAAACTGACTCCAACGCTTATAAAGATCAGGTGAACAGCCATCCTCAAAACCGCCGATATCATGTGACCAGTAGCCGAATCCAGAAAGTGTAAACGATAATCCGCCACGTAATGACTCTGCCATCGAAGCATAAACGGAAACGCAGTCACCACCCCAATGCACTGGGAACTGCTGTCCGCCAACAGTCGCAGAACGGGCAAATAAACAAGCCTCATGTTCTCCTTTTTTATCTTTCAATAAATTAAATACGGCCTCATTATATAAATGTGTATAGTAGTTATGCATCAGCTTCGGATCCGAATGATCGTAATAAACCACATCGGTTGGAATTCTTTCTCCGAAATCTGTTTTAAAACTATCTACACCCATATCAATTAGCTTTTCTAAATAGTTTAAATACCAGCGGACTGCCTCCGGATTGGTGAAATCCACTAACCCCATTCCAGCCTGCCACATATCCCATTGCCAGACTGAGCCATCAGCACGTTTAAGCAAATACCCATTTTCCATTCCTTCTTTGAATAACGGAGATTTTTGTCCGATATAAGGATTGATCCAAACACAGATTTTGACACCTTTATCATGAATCTTTTTCAGCATTTTTTCCGGATCCGGGAAGGTTTTCGGATTCCATTTAAAGTTGCACCATTCGAATTCATCCATCCAACAGCAGTCAAAATGGAATACATCTAAAGGAATATCTCTTTCCAGCATACCATCAATGAATTCATTGACTGTTGCTTCATCATAATCTGTTAAGAATGACGTAGACAGCCATAAGCCAAATGACCATGCCGGCGGCAATGAGGGTTTCCCGGTCAAAGAGGTATAATGAACTAACACGTCTTTCATATCCTTACCGCCAATAAAATAATAATGTAAGACTTCCCCTTCTGTACTGAACTGTACTTTTGACACCTTTTCAGAAGCCACTTCAAAAGATACCAATCCCGGTGTATTGACAAAGATACCATAGCTTTGATTCGTAATGTAGAACGGAATATTCTTATAACTCTGTTCACTGCCGGTGCCGCCGTCTTTATTATAGATATCGACTACCTGACCATTCTTTATAAACGGAGTAAAACGTTCCCCCAAACCATACACATATTCATTATGTGCGATCGTTAATTCTTCTTTCATATAAGCAGTCTCATTCATCTCGACATACCCCAAAGATTTAAAAAGGCTCTCTGTTTTTAATTGTCCGTCGTAATAAAAAGATAACTCATATTTCCCCTTTATTGTTTTAATCACAGCCTGTGCTTTTCCTGAAGTATAGACAAGACAGTCGTCTTTTTCATCAATGACGATGTCATGATCTGTTTCATTTAACCGAAACTGTGGCTGATTTGGCAATCCTCCGATGTGGTGATAAGCCTTCACCCCAATAACATCTTCGATCGGTGAATCCAGTTCTATGCTCAGCATCCCCATATTCAAGGTATCCCCTTTTGTTTGGATACTCTTAAACGGTGCATATAAAACAAGTGTTTTCCCTTTGATTTGATAATCGTAAATTTCAATAGCGTTACTTTGAACAGTGCCTTCTTTAAGCATCCAGTAACCGTCTGTAAACTTCATAATTTATCCTCCTGACTGAAAGCGTTAACACGTTTTATTATAAACCATTTATGATAAAAGTACAGATATCAATAACAAAAAAAACCGGAATTTTTCCGGTTTTTGAATGACTATTTAGCTGTTTCAAATGCTTCTGCTAAAGCAGCTTGGAAATCAGCGATTGAGATTGTACATCCTGAAGCGATGTCAGTTCCTTCTTTAGGTACTGATTTATGTTCTTCATCTTTGTCATAAACTTCGATTGCTTTTACTTTATCAGCAGTCATACCTTTTAATTTTCCAACTAAGAAGTTAACTTGTTCATAGAATTCTTTTCCGATTCCGGCTTTTTCAGAAACACCTTTCATTCCGTAATCTTCTTTTTTCTCCATTTTACTTCTTACATCAGAAGCATTAGAAGTTTGAGCAACGTCAATATTAGACCATTCGATTTCACCTTTAGAGTTTAAAGCAACTTGTGCTACAGTTGTGTTTACTTGACCTTTAGAATCATCTACAGAGATAACTTCACCAGCTCCAATTTTGTCAGCTTTTACTTCTGCCATATTATCGAAAGCTTTTTGGATTGCAGCTTGGAATTCTGCGATTGAGATTGTACATCCAGCAGCGATGTCAGTTCCTTCTTTAGGTACTGATTTATGTTCTTCATCTTTGTCATAAACTTCAATGTTTTTCACATCTTCAGCAGTCATTCCAATTAATTTTTCTTCTAAGAAATCTACTTGTTCGTAAAGTTCTTTACCGATTCCGGCTTTTTCAGAAACACCTTTCATTCCGTAATCTTCTTTTTTCTCTACTTTTGTACGAGTTTCTTTTGCGTCATTCGTATTTTGTTGAGCAACGTCTAAATCAACATAAGCGATTTTTCCTTTGCTGTCTAGCCCTACAGTAGCCATAGTTGTATTAACTTGGTTGTAGTCTCCTTTTTCTGACACAGAAGTTACCATACCGAAACCAACTTTTGTGTACTTAGCTGATGATCCACCACATGCAGTAAGTGTCATCACCATAGCAGCTGAAGCAGCAACTGCCATAACTTTTTTAAAGTTTTTCATTTTTTCCTTCCCATCCTTACTTAGAATTTTGTTAGAGTATTAAGCTCTTTCTAACGCTTATATTATATACTAGAAGTGTATTTTGGGCAATACATTTCCACCAAATTTGCAATCGCTTTCACCTAATTTTCATGTTTTTTGACATTGTGATGTGAAATTTATCTCATATAATCACAACATTTCACATTTTGAAAACTATTTTCAAATTTGAAAAAAGATGAGGATTATCCTCATCTTATAGTTTAACACTCAAAGTTGAACCATCCGGTCCTGGTGTTGTGTTCAAATATTCTACGATTTCATCTTTTGCTTCTTTACTAGTTGGAGCACATTTTGACACTTGTGTCGCTTCTCCGTTCACTAATGCAGCAGCAAAACCTTGACATCCAGGATATCCGCATCCACCACAGTTTGCACCGGCTAGCTTGCTCATGACATAATCTTCTCTTGGGTCATTTTCCACTTTTAAGAATAGATCCGCAATACCGAGCATTGCTCCTAAAAGCGCACCAATGATCCCTAAGACAGCAACTGCTTCAATCATTTTTTGTCTCCTCCTCATGGTGTACTGGATTGTGTGTACAATCAACTAATTTGCAGCCATCACAATCCGCTGTTAAGTTTTCACACCCTTTTGGCTTAGGTGTTTTTTTGTTCCACATATATAATCCGATATACAGGAACACTAAGATCATTAACCAAACTAATGCGATCATTTTATACCAATCCGGCTAATCCGGCAAATGCACATGCCATAATCGCTGCAGTGATTAAGGCAATAGGCACACCTTTAAACCCTTCAGGAGTTGAAGCGATTTCCAATCTTTCACGGATTGTTGCAAAGATATAGATTACTAAAGCAAACCCAATAGAAACGGCAAATCCGGCTACTGTTGCTTCAATAAATGAATAACCATCAGTAATGTTATTCAAAGTTGTCCCTAACACAGCACAGTTTGTTGTGATTAAAGGAAGATAAACACCTAATGCCTTATATAAAGGCGGAGATACTTTCTTTAAGAACATTTCAACAAATTGTACCAATGAAGCGATAACTAAGATAAAGGTAATTAAATCCATGTACTCAATATGGAATTTAACTAACACTTGATAATATAAAACATGAGTGATCATAGAGGCAATAACGATAACGAATGTAACCGCAGCCCCCATTCCTAAGGCACTGCTTGATTTTTTAGATACACCAAGCAATGGACACACTGCCAAGAACTTTGATAAAACAACGTTGTTGATCAATGCTAATGAGATAAATAATGCGAATAATTCCATCTGTTATTTCACCTCTGCTTTCTTTTCTGTAGCTTTTTTAATGCGACGATTAGAAATACTGTTAATAACCCCGATTAAAGTTCCTAATGTTAAGAAAGCTCCCGCAGGTTGCGTAATCAAACCGATTGCATACTCTTTAAATAAACTGAATTGGAAAATTACCTGTGTTGAATCAAATGGATTAACTAATGATAAACCACCTGTTCCGATTAATTCACGGAAGAATGAAACCGCTAAGATAGCAAGTGTATATCCAACACCCATCCCTAAGGCATCAATCAATGAATCCAAAACGGTATTTTTACTTGCAAATGATTCTGCACGTCCTAAGATAATGCAGTTAACAACGATCAATGGGATAAATACACCCAATGAATTGTATAGAGAAATCATATAGGCATTCATTAATAACTGTACACATTTTACAAGTGTCGCAATAATAACGATATATACCGGTATACGGATTTCTGAAGGAATCACTTTTCTTAAAAGTGAGATAATCACGTTTGATAAAATCAATACGCATGTTACTGCTAATCCCATCCCAATCGCATTGGTCAAGGATGTTGTGATCGCTAAGGCAGAACACAAACCAAGCAATAAGACAAAGATTGGGTTTTCAACAGTGATTCCTTTTTTGAAGATATCAAATTTTTTCATCTGTCAACCCTCCCCTATTTAGAGCTGCTGAATAATTCAGCCGCTTCATTAATACCATTCACAACCGCTTGTGAAGAAATTGTTGCTCCGGAAATCGTATCTACTTCATCATCAGCAGTCGCTTCTAAAACAGATGCTTTGAAATCTTCTCCTGCGATTTGATCCCCGATTCCAGAAGTTTCGCTAGAATAGTTTAATACTTCATACCCTACAAACTGACCTTCTGTATCAATTCCTAAAAGGAATGAAATTCCATCTGCACCGTAACCTTTTACATCAATTTTATAAGCAGTTCCAGCATCACATGTATATTGTTTTTTAACGAATTCTCCACTGACATCTTTTTCAGTGAATTTTGCATTTTCAAAAATTTTTGTTAGATATTCTGTTTCTTTAGAAGAACCATTTTCGGCAATGATAGGTGCTGTCTGACTGTTTACAAAAGAAAGACATAACCCAGAAAGCGCACTAATGACCGCTAGAAAAACAGCTAATTTAATTGTTTTACCCATTGTCTAGTCCTCCCTAGTTACTTGCAGCGATGGCTTTTTTAACAGCTTCCATGATTCCGTTAGCTGTTTTTGTTGCTCCTGTCGCTGTATCAATTCCATCCACTTCTGAAACACTGAATGAACTATTCAACACTAAATCATAGAAATCTTGTGCTTTGCTGTTCAGTCCTTCTCCGTGAACGCCTCTGATCATATCGGCACCAAAGTCTGAAGTTTCACCATTGGCTTCCAATACTTTTACATATTCTACAGTATCTCCTGATACTTTTACTTCAATTTTCATCGGATTTGATGCTCCGGCATAACCGTTTGCACTAATCACATACGCTCCATCAGCATTCGGTGCTAAAACATCATTGACAATTGTCATTGCTGTCTTCATTGCATCCACAATACCTGTCGCTGTCATTGTTGCTCCTGTTGCTGTATCGATGCCATCAACATCTCCGAAAGCAACTTGAGAATTCAATACTTTGTCATAGAAGTCTTGCGCTTTGCTGTTCAAGCCTTCTCCATGCACACCTCTGATCATATCAGCACCAAAGTCTGAAGTTTCTCCGTTAGCTTCAATGACTTTAACACTTTCAAACATCGAAGTTGCTTTATTAATAACGATTTCTAATTTCATTGGTGTTTTCTTTCCACCATATCCGTTAGCTGTTAAATTAAATGTATAAAGGTCTCCCTCTACTTTTGGTGCTGCTTCTAAAGCACCCTTAATTGCATTAACTACTGCTTTTGCTGTATAAGTGGCTCCTGTTGCAGTATCGATACCATCTAATTCATCAGCAGAAACACTTCCGGCAATGACTTTATCATAGAATGCTTTTGCATTGGCATTTAAGCTTTCACCAACACCGCTTGTCAATAAGTCAGCACCCCAGCCAGCAGTTTCACCTTTATATTTAACCGGTGTTACTCCCAGACTCTTGTCTCCAGAAACAGTAACAGCCAATTTAACCGGTGCACCATCTCCGCCGAAACCTTTAACCTGCATGATATATGCTCCGTCTTTATATTCTAAGAATAAGTAATCCGGAATTGGATCAGGTACTTTCACAGGTTTTTCTTCAACCGGTTTAAGAGTTGTACTAATTCCCCCCACTGTTCCGGCTGAAACTAAGAAGCATACGGCAATAACGATAATTTGCTTTAATGTTTTCTGATTTGTACGTCCTGTTGTCAAATTATCAATTAAAGGTGTCAGCATGTTCATAATTAAAATAGAGAACAGTACCCCTTCAGGATAATTGGCTTTTAAACGAATAATCATAGTGATTGCCCCTAAGAAGATCCCATAAATGATCTTTCCAAGCGGACTGGTCGGAGAAGTTACCGGATCGGTTGCCATAAAGACAGCTCCGAATGCTACCCCACCGATAGCGATATGTGTCAGCGCATTTGTAATTGGATCAATTCCACATACTAAACCGCTGATAAACGCTAAAATCAATGTTGTTCCTAAATAAGCTAAAGGAATACGGGCATCGATGACTTTACGCCAAATTAAGAATACCCCAAGAATTAAGATCAATACAGTGCAGGCTTCTCCTAACGCTGCTTGATAGTTTCCTAAAAATAAATCTGTTAAACCAAGAGAACTTGCCCCTAACCAATGCGTTGCTTTTAAAGCCGCAGTTGGTGTCGCACCAGTTAAAGCATCAGCAGCTCCCGGCAAATAAGATAATAATTGTGAACTGAATGATAAATGAACAAATACACGTCCTACTAAAGCAGGGTTAAAAATGTTTTGTCCAAATCCACCGAAAATCGCTTTTCCAAAGAAAATAGCGATAAATGATCCTACCCCAACCACATATAATGGTGTTCCGATAGGTAATGTAAGGGCAAAAATCAGCCCCGTTGCCAAAGGTGATAAAACAGCATTTAAATACTTATTATCTCCGGCATCATTGCGTTTGAATAGTTTCCCGCATAACAAGTCTGTCAAAAAAGCAACTACTCCAGCTACTACATAGATCAATAAGGCTTGGATTCCGTAATCAGAACCATATTTAATAAAATTGAACCCTACTGAATAAGCAGCTAAAACAATCACGGCGATCATCAGATTTTGCATGATGTTGATCGTTGAAAGCTTTTGACGATAGTTAGGCGATGTTCTTTTTAAAGTTATCTTCATTAAAGCTCCCCCTTACTTCTTCTTCATATTTGCAAGTTGCAGACGACGTTTTGCTTTTGCAACAAAATCTGACACTTCAATCTTAGAAGGACAAATGTAAGAACACATTCCGCAGCTTACACAACGGTCAGCTTCTAATTTTTTCACCATATCTACATTCGCCGCTTTTTCAGCTTGAATGATCTTAACCGGCTGTAAATTAGCTGGACAGTGATCTGTACACATACCGCATTTCAAACATGGCAGCGGCACTGTATCCTCTCTTACTAAAACTGTCAGTGCATTCATATACGGTGCAATAACAAATGTATCATTCATCAATGAATTCCCCATCATTGGTCCACCGTTTAAAATAACACCATCTACTTCTTCATCGATGTATCCGCCAATAAAAGCAATAATTTCATTAGCCGGCGTCCCTACTGCTACTTTTACGTTTGTAGGTTCTTTTACACCATTTCCCGAAACGGTAACAATACGTTCTGTAATGGCTTTCCCTTCGCGAATTCCTTTTGAAAGGCTGATCGCTGTTGTTGAATTGTTTACCACTACACCTACCTCACAAGGAAGCTGATCGTATTCTTTTTTCAATACTTGCTTAACTAAAGTTCTTTCCCATCCCATTGGATACTTATCAGGAACTTCCACGCAAGTAATATTGGCATGTTTTTCACATTCCCCTTTTAATAAACTGAATAATTCAGGCTTGTGCTCTTTGATTGCGATGATCGCATTTTTAGCTCCCGCTGCCTTAATCAAGAATTCCGTACCGTCAAATAATGCTTCCACATTACTTTGCATTTCCATATGATCCGCTGTAATAAATGGTTCACACTCCACACCGTTGATCAATACTGTTTCTAATAATTCTGGCTTTGAATATTTGATGTACGTCGGGAAGCCAGAACCACCTAATCCTACCAAACCTAGTTCTTTGATTACTTCCAACACATCACTTTGGCTCATATCATCAGGGTTGCTGATATCAATTGCTTTTACTGATGTATATTGCCCATCGTTTTCAATTGCGACATGGTTCTGCATTCTACCGCTGATATGCATTCTTTTTTCAATCGCTTTTACGGTTCCCGAAACTGAAGCGTAAACCGGAACATACATATCTTTACGTGTAGCTAATTTAGTCCCAATGTCAACATGGTCACCGGGTTGTACATGTACGTCAAAGGCTGTTGATGTTCCACTTACTAATGGAATATAAACAATTGCCGGCGCATCCATTGATTTGACAGGTTTATCTTTTGTCAATCCTTTTTGGCCGTCTAAATGTACTTTCCCAATTCCAGACAAAATTGCCATAACATTTCCTCCATCTCTTTATAAATCATTCACCATGATTATACCATTTTGCCCCCTTGTTGCAAAGAAAAAAAAGTAAGAAGTATGCATTATAATAAATAATTTGTATTAATCGAAGTACAATCCGTTTTATTAAGCAAGAAAACAAAAAAACTAAGAATTTATCTTAGTTTTTAGCATCTTGTCGAATAAAAACATCATTTGGCACACATAAAATCGTGGTCGTACTTCCCTTTGCTACCCAGCCTACACGCTCACAATCATGATTCGGACATTCAACTTCGTAAACGCGATATTTTCCGTCCTTCACTTCAATATGCATCTTCCCATAATCTCCGGTAAGCTCATAGGTAGCATCTTCATCAATTTTAAATTCCATCACCAATTCATTATTATGATAAACAAAAGCTTTTTCAATCTGATCAGCTCGTCCATGAATAAACCATTGATACCCAGCAAACAAGACAACGGATACTAAAAGTAAAGCAACAATGAATTTTAAATCTTTTTTGTTCATTTTTTCAGCCTCAATTTAGCGATGACCAAGACATTTTGACTATGTGGCAGCATATCGATTGGCACAATCGATTCTACTTGATAATTATTCTCTAAATCCGATACATCTTTAGCAAAAGAAGATGGAGAGGATGACAGGTAAATCAGTTCTTTGATTTTCCCTTTAATCAAACTTTCTTTAATCGTCTTACGCATTCCTAGTTTGTTGCTGTGAACAATAAAAGCATCGAACTTCTTATTTTTAGTTAACTGTTTTGTCAGTTCCTCCAGCTTTCCGCTTTCATAGCTGCAGTTTTCTTTCTTTAAAAATTTAGCGTTTAATTTAGCGTCTTCAATATTCACACGGTCAAAATCAATCCCTTTGATTTCGATTGAATCATCTAAATTCATACCTAGCCATCCCATTGAACAGTTGATTTCCAATAAGGACTTCACTTCTTTTGACAGCAAAGATTTCACCGTCTCAATGACTGTCGGCACCATTGAGGTATTGATCGGATATTCAGATTTTGGAGAAATGATGAATTTCTTTCCTTCTAATGTGAATTCCTGACGTGTTGCGCCTGACACTTTTTCGTAATGACCATGACTGAATTCCTGTCCCTTATTGGTATTGATCGTATAATAGATAGAATGGACATAATCCAACTTTTCAATAGCTTCAATCAGCTTATTATCTAAACGGTCGCGCCCGGTAACAAAGACTAACTGTGCTTTTTCTTCAAAAACACGTACCGTTAAAAAGCGCAGTCCGGTTCTTGTTTCTTCACTGTAAGAACGTACCTTGGTTTCCTCAAAGATCGCTTCCAAATCATTTAAGCAGCGATTGATCAAAGGGTTTTGTACTCCGCAGCGGTTCATGATCGTCAAATATTTTGTTTCTCTTTGATAAATCCCAAAAGTAACTTTTTGGTTAAAGCGAACAATTGGCAAATGAACGCAATCACGATATCCCTCTTGTTTTACTGATGGAAGACATCTTCTAAAATCAATGCGACGTAAATCTAGCTTCGTATAGTGACGTAAACTGTCACGAATAATATCTTTTTTGAAATATAGCTGCTGATCATATGACATGTGCATGATCGGACACCCTAAACAATGATTTTGCTGAAAACATGGTGCCTGAACACGATGTTCTGATTTTTTCAATACTTTGATTAATTTCGCTTCTTTAAATGAACGCGTATCATTGGTAACTTCAACACTGACTTCTTCTTGCGGCAAGGCTCCTTTAACAAAGGTAATCTTACGGTTAATATATCCGATTCCTTCTCCGTTAATGCCTAACTTCTTAATTTCTAAATTTGTTTCTTTCATTCTTTTTTCCTCTTTCATTCTACATAATATATTGATCCAAAGCATTTACTGCAAAACCGATATAGATCGCCTTCGCAAAAAAATCAAACATCAATAACAACACTGCCACACTCGCAAACGGTCCATAAATCGTTGTGTAATTGGCAAATCTTAAGTATATACTAAATCCAAAAATAATCAATATAAATAATATTGAGGTGACGAGTGCTCCCCGATAAATTTCTTTCAAAGTCAATGGAATCGATGGTACGACTTTAAACATGATCAGCATAATGATCAACACAAAGAAGAAGCCGCCGCCAAATTGAATCAGACTCCAGATCGGTCCTAAATTAAGAAAGTTTAATATAAAAGGAACAATCGTCATCAGCACCATTAAGCCTAGAATCAGAATCACTAGCAGCAAGGTATTTAAAGCCGCTGTAAAACGTGCTGGCATATAAGGCTTAGGATCAACTTTATACATATAATCGACTGTTCTTGTTACACGGTAAATTCCTTTGGAACAGACATACAAACAAATCAGCAAAGTGATAATGGAATAGTAGGACACACTTCTGGAAGTCAATAGTTCAATAACACTGTTAGCAATATTTTCATTAAAAACCGTTTTAATTACCGAAGTATCTTTCGCTAGATCAAAATGCAGCATCTGAGCAAAGCTTGCCAGCAAAGTCGCCGCCGGAATCAATGATAAGATGAAATAATAAGCCAAACTGGTTGTATCTTCGGTTGAGACATGGCGTACATAAAAATCATACATTCGTCTTAGCTTGTTCATAGTTTCACCTCTTATTCTTTATTATATATGAAATAATTTGAAAATGATACAAATTACAATCATAAAAAAATCTCCGAATCGGAGATTAAAATAGATCTTCTTCATTTTTAGGATGTGCACTAATCAATAAAGATTCCGTATTTTCTACACATTCTCTAACTAAGCTTTCATAATCAAAGTTTTCTTCATAGCTAAGCACGCGATGGAGTCTTGGCTTAGTCGCCGGATTTTTAGGTGTGAAAATCGTACAGCAATCTTCATAGGGCTCGATCGAAATATCATAAGTATCAATCTTTTGAGCAATATCAATGATTTCCAATTTGTCCATACAGACAACCGGACGAATAATCGGCATATTCGTCACTTCGTTAATGACGCTCATGCTTTCTAAAGTTTGAGAAGCAACCTGACCGATGCTTTCTCCATTAGCTAATACTAAGCAATGATTCTTATTGGCAATTTCACATGCCACACGATACATCATACGGCGCATGCAAGTCATCGCATAAGATTCGTCGCAATGTTCATAGATGGCTAATTGAAGATCGGTGAAAGGAACAATATGCACTTTGATTTTATCTGTATAGGCAGTCAGTTTTTGAACTAAACGTAATACTTTATCCCGTGCACGATCGCTTGTATAAGGTGGTGATGAGAAATGGATACATTCAATCACCACGCCTCTTTTTAAAGTCAGATAACCAGCGACCGGTGAATCAATCCCGCCTGAGAGCATTAATAAGGCCTTGCCACCGACTCCAACCGGATACCCGCCGGCTCCTTTGACCACATCATTCATGATATAAGTGTATTCTTTACGTAATTCTACTTTTACTAAGATTTGCGGATGATGCACATCCACTTTAAGATCTTTAGTAGTATGATTAAAAACATGCCCTGCCATAACTCGGTTTATTTCCTGAGAGCTAAGCGGGAAATCTTTATCATTTCTTTTCGTATCAATCTTAAACGTTGTACCATCACAATTTTCTACGATGTATTCTACAGCTTTCTTTATTTCTTCAAGATCACTGTTCACTTTGATTGCCAATGAAAAAGAGTGGATGCCAAACACCTTTTTCAATTTTTCTACAACTGCCTCCTGATCTTCATCATGAAGCAAGATATATAAACGATCGTAAGTTCTCTGATATTCCAAACTGCTGAACCCAGCTAAAGCCGCTTTAACATTCTGAACTAATTTTCCAATAAAGAGCTTACGGTTCTTTCCTTTTGTTGTGAGTTCACCAAAGCGAACTAGGATATGGTCATACTGCATTCTTCTACCTCTGTTTCTTTAAATTTTTCATTGTTTCTTGGACAGCGTTGATAAAGGTGTCCAATTCCTGCTGTGATGTTAGTGCGGATAAACTGATGCGAATAGCGCTACTGCCGATGGCAGGATCAACATGCATCATTTCTAAGGTACGTGACATTTGACTGGATTTTGTCGAACAGGCAGAACGAGTGGAAACATAAATCTCATATTTTTCCAATTCGTGAACAAATACTTCCGGTTTATATCCCACAAATGAAACATTCATAATATAGGGTGACCCATTGGTCAAAGGGGTATTGATCACAACGCCCTCCATCATGGTCAAACGTTCTCTTAAATAATGATTCATCTGTTTAACTTTCATCATCTTATCATTTAAATGTTCCAATGCTAAACGCATGGTCTTTGCCAGTACTATATTTGTAAGCACATTGCTGGTTCCGGCTCTCAAATTAAATTCCTGCTGCCCGCCGCTCACCAATGGCACAATCTGACAGCTGTTTTTTTTCATCAAAATTCCACTGCCTTTTAAGCCATAAATCTTATGCGCAGAAAAACTGGCTAAGTCAATCTGACTTAAATCAATCGGCACTTTCCCTAAAGATTGTACCATATCAATATGGATTTTAGTCAGCGGATTTTTCTCACGAACGATTTTAACAATCTGATCAACCGGATTAATGAATCCCACTTCATTATTAATATGCATGATCGATACTAAAATTGTATCTTTACGAATGGCTTGATTTAGTTGTTCTAAATCGAGTTTGCCATAGCGATCCACATTGATGTACGTGATCTCATAGCCAAATACTTTTTCTAGCTGATGACAGGTTTCATACACCGATGAATGTTCGCAAGTACTGGTAATAATATGTTTGCCTCGGTTGGCATATTGAAATGCCACACCCTTGATCGCCATATTGTTTGCTTCGCTGGCGCCGCTGGTAAACAAAACCTCATCATATTTAACGTGTAGCATATCAGCAATTAACTGACGTGATTTATTCATCAAGCTTTCCGTTTCTAATCCTAATTTATGAATGGAATCCGGATTTGCAAATAACTCATTCAACAGCTTGGTATACGTTTTAGTCACTTCTGGGTTTAGCGGTGTTGTCGCTGTATAATCTAAATAGATCAATCTACTCCCTCATTTCTTTCATAGACATTATATGCAAACTCATAAAATAAAATCAATATTTAAATGAAAAACCCTACTACAAAGTAGGATTTTTAACACTTTTTGTTGTCAGTCTTTCATTGAAACCGGGCTGAATTTTTTCTACGATATCCACTGCAATCTTTAATGCCTCCGAATATTCCCCATTTCTAAACAGCAATTCCGCTTTCGTTAATTCGGTATTTACTTCTAAAAATGCAGAACGATAACGATTTCCATAAACAATCGTTTCTTCTACCATATCAGCGGTAATCACCAGATTATGCACATTTTCATAAAGCTGATAAATGATGTCTCTTGCCTCATCTGCCTGTTTTGTTAAAACATTTAAATCGATAGGCAGACTGTTTCTTAAAATCTGAATGGCATTTGCACGTTCATATGCTTCGTCGATATAATCAATGTATTTTTCTGAGATGGATGGTAAATGTGTATTTTTGATTTCTGACTTAATTTCCAACAGGACAATATTGACGTTGTCTAATTCATCAATAGCGCGTTGTTCTGTTAAGTAAAGCTCATCACGCTTACTAAAAAAGTAACGCAAAGTATCTTCATACTTCTCACTTTTTGCCAATAAATCTTTTAGACGTTCCACTACGACCGCATAACTGAAATCTTTTGACTGAATCAAGTGTTCCAAGCTTTTTGTCTCATCTAAAATAATTTCCAATTCCGGATAGGATTGTTCAATGTCTAAATGAAGATCTTCAATGATATAGCGTTCATGAAGTTTTTTATACTCCGTTATCGCATATTTATAATCTTCATGTACTTCGCTGATTTTATTAAATATATCTTTCCAAATGGTTAAATATTCATTATGAGCTGCCTCTTCCTGCTCAAAATCTTTCATTAATTCATTGATTTCTGTAGTGATCACTTCTAAAGTTGAGCCGACTGCTTCAATTTTCAAATCCTGCATATCTTTCAATGCCGATTCCAGCTCCATCTGCATCTTATTAAAACGTGTTGTTGCATTCAAACGTTCCAAACAAAATCCATTTTCATTCATGCTTTCCATTCTTTTGGTAATTTCAGAAAAGCGTTTTGGAATATAATTTCTTGAAATGGAAACATATGTAGGTAAATCACGTACATTTACCGCTAAAAAGTCAATAGTTTCTGTCAGCTTCGCACATTTTTCATTAGCCTCGGCATAAAGCTGAGCATTCATCATTTCTTCTAATTCCGAAAATTCCTGTTCTAAAGTGACAAGAGATTCTCCCACCGCCGGAACATATTCATCAATCTTATACTTAACATTTTCAAAATTAGCCGCTAACTCACGATATTTCTCTTTTAGTTTAATGATAACGACACGCTGTTCATTTTCTATTTCCGTAATTGTTTCAATATCCGCCAACAGCTCTGTCGCATCTTTTTTATATTTTTCAACTAATAATTTTAAACTAACCAGCTTTCCTTTTACTTTGCTTAATCTTCTAAAATAGAGCTGTTCATCGATTTCATTAATCGCAAAAGCAACCTCTTCTTTCAACAATGTGTTCAGCGCATCGTTTCTTTCCAAGAATTGTTCATATTTTTCGACTAATCCCTCATCATTCAAAGCAATCTTTTTTACGCGTCCTAAACGATATTGAATGGGCATACTTTTAATCGAGTTAATTTCACCGTCCAATTCCAATACCTCTTTACGATATTTCTTTAATTTCATTGATCGATATACAAAAAAAGCAATAATCAACGCGATTAGAACGACCAATATAATAATAAGTTTAGATTTTCCAAAACTATTGACAAAGTCCATGATTGATTGCATACTCACACCCCTAATTGATTTCTTTCTAAATTATAGCATAGTTCCTTGCTGAATTCATTATATACTTTTTGTTTTTTTCATTATTTTTCTTGCAAATAACACTTAAATCATGTAATATGTAATGGTGCTAGAAAGAGGCAGCACATGTTGTTATCAAAAAAGCGTTTATAACCAGGCGAAAACCCACGTTTGTAAAGTATCTGGCTGCAAATGAGAAATACTTAATATAAACACTTCTGATATGAAACATGCGTCTAATTATTTCAAAGCAAAAAATAAAATTAGATGGAGGAACACAAATGTCACGTTACACAGGACCACAATGGAAAATCTCTAGACGTTTAGGATTTTCTACATTAGAAACAGGAAAAGAATTAAACAGAAGAGCTTATGCTCCAGGACAACATGGTCAAAAAAGAAGAAAATTAACTGAATACGGAACTCAGTTAGCTGAAAAACAGAAAGTAAGAAATATGTATGGAATGAGCGAAAAACAATTCCGTAACACATTCTTCAGAGCAAGTAAAATGTCCGGGGTTAAAGGGACTAACTTCTTCTGCTTATTAGAATCAAGATTAGATAACTTAACTTATAGATTAGGTTTAGCAACTACTCGTAGAGCAGCTAGACAATTAGTTAACCATGGTCATATCTTAGTTAACGGTAAAAAAGCAAACATCCCTTCTTACCAAGTAAAAGTTGGAGATGTTATCTCTGTTAAAGAATCTTCTAAAAACTTAGCAGTGATTAAAGCAGCTGTAGAAGCAACTACACATATCCCTGGATTTGTTGAATTTGATGCAGATAAATTAGAAGGTAAATATGCAAGATTACCTGAAAGATCTGAATTGAACCAAGAAATCAATGAATCATTAATCGTTGAATACTACAACAGATTGGGTTAATCGAAACGGTCTTTATGACCGTTTTTTATTTTCTTTAATTCCGGTATACAAAAAGAAGCAGCCTAAGCTGCTTTTTCTAGTTCAACATAAATTGCCACATGATCCGATACACGATCCCCTTCTAGGAAAAAGCGTTTCGCATCAATTGCTCGATAATCATTTGTATTGGTAAAGACATAATCTAGTCTTAATTTTTCAGCATGTCTGAATTCAATTCCGCTGGGATTAATAAAGGTATAATCATTCATTCCTTCCGGATTCGCCTGCAGATACTGATCAATATAGGCTTTCGACACCACCATATCATAATATCGAGTATTATAATCATTACTGAAATCTCCGCTGATTACCGTGAAAACATCAGGTTCTTCTTTAATCCATTGATCAAGCTGCTGAAATTGGTATTCAAACGGTTCATATTCATCATCCCCCCACCCTAAGTGGACAGAATATACATTTATTTTTTGATCATGATCCCATAGAGTGATCTTCATTACTTTACGGCTCTTATAGCTGAAAGTATCTGCTGTTTTTGAAATATAGCGGCATTCCACTTTTTCAATCGGACAACGGGTAATAATGCCAATTCCTTCTTCATAGATCGTAAAACCAAAATGAGAAAAATCCCATGCGTAATGATACGTATCTTTTGCTTTTTCATTCACCATATCACAAATAATCTTTAATGCGTTATCTTCACGAATATGATCATGTGCGTACGGTGTATTAATTCTTTGCGATGCTTCTGAAAAGCACATAGCATCAATCTCTTCATCGATGATTTTATCGGCAATTCGACGAAACTTTTCTTCCTGATTATCTTCCTGATAAGAATTTAGATTTAAAGCCATGATTTTCATAACAGCATTCCCCCGTTTAAAAACATTAGATAGTAGTTTATTAAAATATTGATATTTTTTGACCATAGTAAAGTTCTGTAATACAGTATAGCACACTATTTAGGGGTATTCTAGTGTCATTGGCGCTTTTATTTACAACAAATCAGAGTAAGCGCTTTATATTTTAATATTTTTTATCATTCGCTAAGAAGAGCTGAATGCCGAACTGAATTTGACAATAATTGTCTCTTTTTATAAAAGATAACGCAAAAATAAAGCCCATCCCCTTATAAATTATATTCAAGAAATAAGCTGAAGTATTCATGCTTTATTTATAAGTTGTTTAAAAAATACCAAGAAGAAAAATCAAAGACCATAAATCCTTGCTGTTCGCAATTCTTATGGTCTTTTCTTTCTAACGCACTACAATGTTGACGATCTTATTTTTAACGACAATCACTTTCACAATATTCTTACCTTCAATATGTGCTTTAACATTTTCCTGTGCCAAAGCATCGTCTTTTACTTTTTCATCATCTTCATCTTTAGCAACTGTCATCTTCGCACGAAGCTTCCCATTTACTTGAATAGCAATTTCAACTTCATCATCAACCAGCATCTTTTCATCATAAGTTGGCCATTCTGCATAAGAAATAGATTCCGCATGTCCAAGTTTCTGCCACATTTCTTCACAAATATGAGGAGCAATACATGAAAGCATCTTAATCAATGATTCGGCGTATGGGCGATAAATCGTTTCTGATTTATAAGCTTCGTTAATAAAAATCATCATTTGACTAATCGCCGTATTGAATCCTAACGTATTATAGTCATCTGTCACTTTCTTTACGGTGCGATGATAAATTTTATCTAAGGCACCATCATTTTTATCTGAAAGCTTGTCTTGTTCAATAAATAAACGATAAACACGATCCAGCCATTTTCTAGCACCATCTAACCCATTCGTTGACCATGGCAAAGATGCCTCTAAAGGTCCCATGAACATTTCATAAAGTCGCAGTGCATCCGCTCCATGGCTTTCAACAATATCATCCGGATTAATAACGTTTCCTTTTGATTTAGACATCTTCTCCCCGTTATTTCCTAAAATCATTCCTTGGTGGAATAAACGCTGATAGGGTTCTTTACTGTTTACAACACCACAGTCATAAAGTACCTTATGCCAGAAACGAGAATAAAGCAAATGCAGTACCGCATGTTCTGCTCCACCTACATATAAATCAACCGGTAGCCATTCATTGATAATTTTCGGATCACAGATTGCCTGATCATTATGAGGATCAATGTAGCGAATATAATACCAGCATGATCCTGCCCATTGCGGCATCGTGTTTGTTTCACGACGGCATTTTTGTCCATCAATTTCCACATATAACCAATCATCGCAATGTGCTAAAGGGGATTCCCCATCATCACTAGGTTTAAAATTATTAGTTGCAGGTAATTCAAGCGGTAATTCTTCTACCGGTACAGTAACCATCGTACCATCAGGTTTATAAATAATAGGAATCGGTTCTCCCCAATAACGCTGTCTTGAAAACAGCCAGTCTCTTAATTTATAAGTAATTTTAGCTTCACCGCAGTGGTTTTCATTTAACCATTCAATCATGGTTTTAATTCCATCTTCTTTGTTTAATCCATTTAAGAATTCTGAATTGATATGAAGCCCATCCTCCGTAAAAGCAGCTTCCTCAATATTCCCGCCTTCAAGCACCGGGATAATCTCAATTCCAAATTTTTTCGCAAATTCGTAATCACGTTCATCGTGTGCCGGTACAGCCATAATTGCACCGGTTCCATAACTTGCTAAAACATAATCTGCGATCCAGATTGGAATTTCTTTTCCGTTTACCGGATTTATCGCATAAGCACCTGTAAAAACTCCTGTTTTTTCTTTTGATAATTCGGTTCTTTCCAAATCTGACTTGCTAGCGATAGATTCTTTATAAGCAGCTACTGCTTCTTTTTGAGTTTCACTGCTGATTTCATCTACAAAAGGATGTTCGGGTGATAAAACACAGTATGTTGCACCGAACAAGGTATCCGGACGCGTTGTAAATACAGTAAATTCTTTATTTGTTCCAGCAATTTTAAATTGTACATTTGCACCGCTTGATTTTCCAATCCAGTTGCGCTGCATCTGTTTTGTAGGTTCAGGCCAGTCTAAATCTTCAAGGTCTTCCAATAGACGTTCTGCATATTTTGTAATACGCAATACCCATTGACGCATTGGTTTTCTGATTACCGGAAACCCACCACGTTCTGACTTACCATCGATGACTTCTTCATTCGCTAAAACCGCTTTCAATTCAGGACACCAATTCACCGGAATTTCATCAATATAAGCTAATCCCATATCATATAATTTAGTAAATATCCATTGTGTCCATTTATAATAGTCCTGATTAGATGTTGCAATTTCACGATCCCAATCATAAGAAAAACCTAATGATTTAATCTGAGTTCTAAACGTATTGATATTGTTTGTAGTAAATTCAGCCGGATGATTTCCTGTTGTAATTGCAAATTGTTCTGCCGGTAATCCAAAAGAGTCAAATCCCATCGGATGCAGTACATTAAATCCCTGCATTCTTTTCATTCTTGCGATAATATCAGTCGCTGTATATCCTTCCGGATGCCCTACATGTAGCCCTTTCCCTGATGGATATGGAAACATATCCAATGCGTAGTATTTGGGTTTGCTTAAATCAAATGTATCTGTTTTAAACGTTTTATTCTGTTCCCAATATTGCTGCCATTTTTTTTCAATCGTACTGTGATCAAAAGCCATTTTCTTTACCTCCTAAATAAAAAAAGCCATCCTCTAAGGACGACTTTGATCGCGATACCACCTTAGTTCACATCATCATGTGCACTCAATTCATTAACGCAGACTCACGTTATCTACTACTGATTCATAGATACATCTCACAGGCGAGTTCATCTTTTGATTTTATCGATTTTCACCAGCCATCGACTCTCTACTAAAACCGCAAAACTACTACTCCTGATCATAGATTTTAATTCTATTAAAGAATAGCATAACTGCTTCTTAAAATCAACAAAATTTATTATAGTCGCTATATTTAGATAGAAATTAATAGCCATGGTCTTTTAAACAATCTATCAGACTAACCTTTGACAGTTTGCGCATTGGCAAAAAGCCGCTGAAAAGTCCCAGACTCCCCATTAAAACCACTACCCCAGCTGACCACAATAAGGGGATCGCTTTAATCACCGTAAACCCTAAAGTTTCGATAAGCATTTGACTTCCTTGAGACAAAAGCAGCTGAACAAAAAGCACGCCGCCTACTCCTCCGGTTATACTTATGATTAAGATATCCAGTCCCTGCAAATATAGAATTTGTCGGCGAGAGGCTCCAATCATTCTAAACAGACCAATCTCTTTTATTTTTTCCGTTATATTCAGGTAGACTGTCATTCCTAAAAGCAGAAAAATAGTAACCAGCATCACTCCGGTAATTCCATAAAGAAAATAACTGACCTTCTGGAAAATTCCCGTGATCTGCTCACTGATGTTCGCGCCCACTTCCTTATACTCATACTCTGGAAACTGATTGCGATAAAATGCGAGCAGTTCATCAATTCCCCCATCACTATAGAGCATTAAATAGTCTCCCGTTACGCTTGGAAGAGCAAATAAACTTTCAATAATTTTTAATTCATCCAAACTATTTCTATAAATTGTGTCCATTCCTGTATATTCATCAACCACTCCCACAACTTGAAACCCGAATCTTTTCTCTTGATCAGCGTATTGATAATGCCCGTAGACTGTTTTTTCACTTAAAGTTTCCCCAAACATTCGTTCATATGTATTTTTAGAAAGCATGATCTCACTTTCTTTTTGGGGCAATCTTCCAAAAAGGAGACGCAGCTCTTCATGTGCACATCGCGTATTATCGCCAATAAAAAGAATCTCTCCACTATCTTTACTGATACCTAAAAACTCAATATAGGGAAGATTCAAATATGCTCCTTGGATATGTTCATTCGCTTCCATCAATGCTGTGGCATCCTGAATATCCAGCCAATGACGATCCATAAATTTCAGACTAATACATTGCTGAGGGAAAAGCTTCTTAATTTCTTTAAAAGTTTCCTGTTTTAATCCATAACTGACTACTAATGTCAGCATTAAACAGACCGTACCAAACATCACTGCAAAAACAGATAGTAAATGCCGCTCTTTTTGACTTTTATAGCTTTCTTTCAATAACTGATAATAATCGATGATGATCCGCCTTTTTCCTCTTTTCTTTATTGGCGTTAAGCGGTTGGGAGAAGAAATATAGGTTTGATCCAGCTGCCCTTCATGCAGATATAAAATATGATCGCAGTATTGACTTAGCAGGTTGGTATCATGACTCACTATAATGACAATGGCCTTTTGCGCATATTCTTTTAAAAGCATCATCATCTTGACTGCATTTTCCTGATCAAGTGCGCTTGTTGGTTCATCACATAATATAATAGCCGGATCTTTTTTCAGACCGCGTACAAGGGCTAAGCGTTGCTGTTGTCCGCCGGAAAGCTGACCGCAGCACTTGACTTTCATTCCATTCATATTTAATTTCTTTAAAAGTTCTTTTTCTTCAATTAGACTTTGCTGATGGGATAAATAAGAATATAAATTGAGATTATTTTTCACTGACCATTTAGATAACAAAGCAATCTGCTGATATAAAGTACAGACATAATGCAGCCGATACCGCTGTCGATCTTTTTTGATATTCACCCCATTAAACTTAACAATGCCCTGATAATCCTCTTCCAGTCCTCCTATTATATTCAATAAAGTGGTCTTTCCTGCCCCGCTTCGCCCATAGATGCCAACGAATGCAGGGCCATCTATTTTTAAATTAACTTTATTTAATATAAATTGATCACGGTATTTCTTGGTAACATTCACAAGCTCTAGCATAAATCATCCTCCCGCAAAATTTGTCCTGCATCTTTTTTAAAGATTCTCAGCAAAGAAATGAAGATAGCTAATCCATTTACTATTATCAGCATTACTAAAATCACGATATAAACAAACATCGGCAGCTTTAACCCAGACAAAAATGTCTGATCATACGGGATAATAAGTAAATTCGATAAAGAAGGATCCATCCATTTTGGTAAACAGCGATTCAACAATAAAATAATACTGCAGCCAAAAAAGCCGCCTGCAAACAAAGTGACAAAGCTGATCAACGTCCCTTCAAATAAATAAAGTTTCCCGATTTGCCAACGTGAAATTCCATATACACGCAGCATGGTGATTTCTTTTCGCTTCTGCAAAAAAGAGGCATAATTCAATAAATAACTCATCAAGATATTCATTGTCATCGTAATAAAAAGAAAGATTCCTAAAACAGTGTTAATCATTGAAACAAGTGTCTGAATGTTTGTTTCAAACTCATAAAAATCATTCCTCATTGTATAGTTCGTCTGCTGATTCATCGTATCAATCGTCTTTTTGACTTGATTATAATCTTCAAAGATTATAGTAATTGCTTTTTCTTCATACCACTGAATATCATTTTCAAGCTGGGGAGAAAAATAAACATTTTTATAAGATAGCGGATCTAATGCATAACCACATACAACAAATTTTTCTTCTTTTCCATTAAGCAGATAAGACACTGTTTCTCCAATGACCGTCTTTAATGTCGGATCAATTTCTTTAGCCAAGTCATAAGATAAAATAACTTCTTCCTTAGCTTTTGGAATATCCCCTTCAAACCTTACCATGGTTGTATCAGGCACGATTTGAAAATGAATATCCTTATTTTCGTTTTCCAAATTAAGTACCGCTCGTTTTCGATAAACCATCTTTACGCCTTCCCATTTTTCAATCGCTTGTATATCCTCCTGCGTGATTGTTTGATTAGGGTCTGCATTTTGATAAACAGTCAGTTCATTCTGTGTAAAAGAATAAGACTGCAGTTTCATCAAATAGCGAAATGTTCCGCCGGATAATGAAAAAATAAGCATCATAATAGCAATCATGAGCAACTGTGATCCCTGACTTACAATCAGTTTTCCTCTTTTTGAATAAATATTCCATTTTATATAATTCCAACAGCTCCTCCTATTAAGCTCATAGGATTGACCGTTATGACGTATGATAGCCGTCGGTCTTTCAACTTCTTCATCTGAAACAATCTTGCCATTTGCCAGACCTATTTTACGACTGACTTCCTCTTTAAATAGCTGGGTATCGTGACTAACGACTATAATAAGCGTATCTTTAGCCATATCAACAAAAAGCGAGTGAATCAGCTTTGCTGTCTTTTGATCTAGTGCAGCCGTTGGTTCATCGGCTAAAATGATCTTAGGCTGCATCAAAAGAACTCTGGCAATGGCAACTCTCTGTTTTTGTCCACCTGAAAGCTGCTGAACAATAGTTTTCATATAACTATCCATTTCTACTTTTTTCAGCACACTCTCAATACGGTCTTCATCAAAGCCAAAAAGTTTTAAGTTATCTTCCACACTCATCGCTTCGATCAGATGGTATCCCTGAAAAATAAAAGATACATCATTTTGATGTATCCGATCTTTATTGCAGCGATATTTATTAGTGTAAGAAATTCCTTGTATCACCACTTCTCCTTTACTAGGTGTAATCAATCCGCCAATCAGATGCAGCAAAGTTGATTTACCGCTTCCCGATGGTCCTGTGACTAAAACAATCCCCGGATGATCGAACTGTAAATTAATATCTTCTAATATATTCGTCTGATTTAAATGATAAGATAAATGAAATAATTGTAAAAGCATACGTATTCCTTCCTATTCATGGTATAATGACTGCGGTGATAAAATGAATTTCAAATATACTTTAGATGACAAACGCTATCATACTTTTAATTATTATTTAAAAACAAAATACAAACAGAAAATCGCTAAAATCTCATTGAATGCCGATTTTACCTGCCCAAATCGCGATGGCACAGCCGGAATCGGCGGCTGTTTATTTTGCAGTGACAGCGGCTCAGGAGATTTTGCGGGTGATCCCAAAGATAGTCTGCAGCTACAATTTGATAAAGTCAGTCAAATGATGAAAAGAAAATGGCCTGATTGTAAATATATTGCTTATTTTCAGGCAAATTCCAATACTTATGGTTCGGTTGAAAAACTAAAAGAGACATTTGAGCCTTTTGTCAACAAAAAAGATGTCGTTGGAATCGACATCGCCACCCGACCCGACTGCTTAAATGATGAAATCATTGAATATTTAGCTGATTTAAACCAACGTACCGATTTATGGATTGAATTAGGACTGCAAACGATCCATGAAGAAAGCGCTCAATGGTTTAATCGCGGCTACTCTCTTTCAGTATTTGAAAATGCCCTGCGTCAGCTGCGCGAACATAACATCTCGGTCTGCGTGCACATCATTAACGGTCTGCCGGTTGAAACACCAGAAATGATGCTTCAAACTGTAGACTATTTAGCTAAGCAAGACATTCAGGGAATTAAGATTCATATGCTTTATGCATTAAAAAACAGTCGTATTGCTAGATATATGGAAACACATCAAATTGATTTTATGGAGCGAGAGGCATATATCGATTTAGTTGTTCGCCAATTAGAGCTGCTGCCTCCTCATATTGTTGTACAGCGCCTGACCGGTGACGGAAAACAAGACGAACTTTACGGACCGCTCTGGTCTATTAAAAAAGTAACGATTTTAAATGATATCACCAAAAGAATGAAAGCTCTTGATACTTATCAGGGGCAGCGTTATCAGCGTTCATAGAAACGCTTTTTTTGTTAAACAAAAAGTGCCTTTCGGCACTCTTTTATTCATCTGTTTCGATAAGACCATATCCTCCATCATGACGAACATATACAACACTTACCAATTCGGTTTCAATATCTTTATATACATAGAATTTATGTCCCAATAATTCCATTTGCATAATAGCTTCTTCCAAATCCATTGGTTTAGGTGTAATAGTTTTAGTACGAACGACAACATCTTCTTCATTGTCATCCACATCTTCTATAGATTCCATATTAAATGTTGGTTTATTATTTCTTCGACTTAATTTCGTCTTTTGTTTTCTAATTTGCCCTTCAATTTTTTCAATGACTTTATCAATTGCTGCATATAAGTCATCATCCACATCCTCTGCACGTAAGATCACATAATCTGTAGGAATAGTCACCTCTATCTTCTGACCATAAGGATAGGTTCTAGCCAATACTTTCGCTTCCACATCATCGCTGATAATGAAATACTTGTTTAATTTAGCTAGTTGTTTAGTGATTTTGTTTTCGATTGCTTCAGTAATTTCAATATTCTTCCCTCTTACAATTACTTTCATAACAATCCCTCCTTCTATGCTTTTATTATACACTACTTAGCTTTTGATTACATCAAAAATGAGAAGAAAAATTAAATAATGTAAGCGTTTTAAAAATAAAGAGATACCCTTTCGGATACCTCTATAAATAGCTCTTTAAAACTTCCACTTTATCTAAATTTTCCCATGGCAGGTTCAAGTCACCACGACCAAAATGACCATAAGCCGCTGTCTTGGAATAGATTGGGCGAAGCAAATCCAAACTATGTATGATGCCATTTGGCGTTAAATCAAAATTCTCTTTGATCGCTTTCAGTAAAACTTCCTGACTTACTTTTCCAGTGCCAAATGTTTCAACAAAAACAGATGTCGGTTCCGCCACTCCAATAGCATAAGACAATTGGATCTCTGTTTTTTCGGCTAATCCGGCTGCTACAATATTCTTTGCGATATAGCGTGCCATATATGCCGCTGAACGATCTACTTTTGATGGATCTTTTCCACTAAAAGCACCACCGCCATGACGCGCATACCCGCCATAAGTATCCACGATGATCTTTCTTCCTGTTAACCCTGTATCGCCATGAGGACCGCCAATGACAAAACGACCGGTTGGATTAATGATAACACGGAAATCTTGATTCATATCATACTTCGATACAACATACATCATAATTTCATTCTTAACATAGTCTCTGAATTCTTCTTCATTATAATCTTCATCATGCTGAATAGACATCAGGATCGTATCAATCTTAATATTCTGCGGATCTGTATAGTCCACAGTAACCTGAGATTTCATATCCGGACGTGCATGTTTAAATTCTCCTGCCAAACGTTTTTCCGTAGCAACACGAACCAACTGATGAGCGATAGAAATCGCCAACGGCATATATCCTTCTGTTTCTGTTGTGGCATAACCAAACATGATTCCCTGATCCCCGGCTCCACCGACTTCTTTATTGGTTCCTAAAGCAATATCAGCAGACTGCGTATCCAAAACAACGCGAATTTCACAATGATCTGCATCAATACCGATATCCGCAGAGGTATATCCGATTTTCTTTAATGTGTCTCTTGCTACTTTTTCATAGTCCACAACAGCATTAGTAGTAATTTCACCACCAATAATCAATAGATTAGTTGTTGCAAAGCATTCACAGGCAACACGTGAGTATGGATCCTCTGCTAAACAGGCATCTAAAATTGCGTCAGAAATTTGATCACACACTTTATCGGGATGGCCGATTGACACTGACTCCGATGTAAATAAAATTTTTTCACTCATTTATCTTTCCCCCATTCTTATTTTCTACTGCAAATAAAAAAGCCTTCTAGAGGAAAGCTTTATATACTAAAGATTTTCCTCTTATTGTTCGAGATAACCTCGCTTAGGTACGGCACCTTCTTTTACAAAAGGGTTGCCACCACATTATCGATCCTCATCTAGTGGTTCTTAATAAGAGCTTTATTTTACTTGTCAATATTCTGTTGAATTATCCTTATTATGGACCAATGCTGCAATCACATCATCCGGCAGATGAACGCTCTTGTACACTTCCATTAATTTTTTTAAGTATTCGTCCTCCATATTTTTCACCTCAATATATTTTGGCGAAATATGTCAAAACTATACTTCCAACTCAACGCAATTGATTATAACTAAAAGACTTGAATAAATCAAGCGTTAATGCAATTAAAGTAAAATAAAAAAGCAGAAATAATTTTCTACTTTATTATTCTAACATGTTTTAACAGACAAAACGTTTCATTTTTATCGCAATTTATTTTGCCATTTTTTGCATTCGACTGCTTATTTCCTTGATCGTGTCACATACCCACTGCATCTTTTCTTCCGGTATGCAATCCATCACGATTTTATCAATGCTAGCATGAATTTCATTATGTACATCCACTGCCTTTTTACCGCTTTGTGTCAATACCAAATAGACAACCCTTTTATCCGCATCGGAACGTGAACGCATCACCATCTTTTTTTCAATCAGCTTATTAATTGCGGTTGTTAAAGAACCGATCGTGATGCGCAGACGATTCGCCACATTGGTCATTGTCGGCTTCGCTTCTAAAGAAACCGCTTCTAACACATGGACTTCAGAAACAGATAAATTTGAAAATACGGTCTTTTTTAATTCTTGTGTTTGCAGATCATACGTTATATTTACACAATCGACCAATAAAGCTGTAATCGATTCGTTCTTTTCCATTAAACTGCTACAACTTCGACAACTCCTGGAACTTCTTCAATCAGGATTTGCTCTACCCCGTCTTTTAATGTTTCATCAATCATAGAGCATCCTGCACAAGCTCCAAGCATTTTTACATATACGATTCCATCTGCAAATCTAACAAACTCAATATCTCCTCCGTCATGCTGTAAATAAGGACGAATTTTAGTAATAACATTGATAATATTTTGTTCTAAATTTTCCATAATTTATTTCTAACCACCTTTTCAATATGCTTAATATTTCTTTCATATTATAACATATTTTTAATGCATTTAAAGAATTATATGCTATAATAACTAGGAGTGGGGGGATAATCATGAAAATGATTAAAATCGGCGATATTGTTGAGGTTACCATTACCGGTGTACAGCCTTATGGAGCTTTTGCAACGTTGTCTAATCACCTGACTGGATTGATCCATATTTCAGAAATTTCTGAAGGATTTGTTAAAGATATTGAGAATTTTGTTCATAAGGGTGAAAAAGTTCGGGTGAAGGTCATCGATATCGATAACACAACCAATCAGGCTAAGCTGAGTCTCAAAGCTATCGATAGTAAATCGAAGCGTCGCGAACGTCGTCTCAGTTACAAAAATCAAAGGAAGCAAATTCGCGAAACCCCAAAAGGTTTTGAACCCTTAAAAGAAATGTTGCCCATTTGGATAACAGAGGAACTAATGAAACTGGAGGAAAAAATACATGATTAAATTGAACTTAGAAAACGCAAAGTTAGATCAAGATATTTTATCATATAGTGATAAAGTAAAAGAACTTCACAGCATGATTCATGAAAAAACTGGTAAAGGAAATGATTTCTTAGGTTGGTTAGACTGGCCAGTTAATTATGATAAAGACGAAGTTGCAAGAATTAATGCAAAAAGTAAAGAAATCATTGAAAAAGTAGATGTCTTATTAGTTTGCGGAATCGGTGGTTCTTACTTAGGAGCAAGAGCTGCAATTGAAGCATTAAACGGAATCTATCCAACAAATAAAGTGAAGATTATTTATGTAGGGAATACATTCTCATCAAATTATATTGCTCAAGTAGTCGAATTCATCAAAGATAAAGAATTTGCAATTAACTGTATCTCAAAATCTGGTACAACAACAGAAACTTCTATTGCATTTAGAATTTTTAAAGAATTAGCAGAAAAGAGATATGGAAAAGAAGAAGCTAAAACACGTATTATTGCCACTACAGATAAAGAAAAAGGAGCTTTGAAAACATTAGCTGACAATGAAGGCTATGAAACTTATACAATCCCTGATGATATCGGTGGTCGTTATTCTGTTTTAACAGCTGTTGGTTTATTCCCAATCGCAGTAGCTGGAATTGACATTGAAGCGATGTTAGCAGGTGCCGCAAAAGCAAGAGAAGATTACAACAACCCTGATTTAGCTACAAATGACTGCTATCAATATGGTGTTGCCAGACAAATGCTGAATAACCAAGGATATCCAGCAGAAATGTTCGTCACTTATGAATTACAGTATGCTATGCTTGCTGAATGGTGGAAACAATTATTCGGTGAATCAGAAGGAAAAGAAAATAAAGGGGTATTGCCTACTTCTGCAACATTCTCAACTGACCTGCACTCATTAGGACAATTTATCCAAGAAGGATCAAAAGTGTTATTTGAAACTGTATTGCAAGTCACAAAACCTATTTCAGACATTACTATTCCTGAAGATGCAGATAATTTAGATAACTTAAATTATTTAGCTGGAAAATCAGTGGATTATGTAAATAAAAAAGCAGCAGAAGGAACTATTGATGCTCATTCTAATACAGGAAATGTACCAAACATTTTAGTTACACTTGATGAAATGACACCATATTCATTCGGATATATGGTTTACTTCTTTGAAAAAGCATGTGCTTTATCTGTTTACTTATTAGGAGTGAATCCATTTAATCAGCCAGGTGTAGAAGTATATAAAAAGAATATGTTCAAATTATTAGGAAAACCCGGAGCATAATTTAATTATAAAATCTAAGCGATCTGTCAGTTGACAGGATCGCTTTTTATTTCATAAAAAAACTTATAATTAGATACAAAAATTAGCGAAATATTATTGACGTATAAAAAAAGCTATGGTATTATAAGTGGGCACTAGAAATTGGAGGTTTAGCTCAGTTGGGAGAGCA
>JAQENU010000014.1 GCA_027676805.1 Coprobacillaceae bacterium UN01-12pH3A
ATGGCTTAATGATTGAAGTACACAACAATCCGGAAAAAGCGCTATGTGACGGACCGCAGTCATTGAAGCCGGAGAAATTTGAAACCGTGATTAAACAAGTACGCGATATCGCTCAAATCATCGGTAAAACGGTTGAGTAAATTGACAAGATGAAAAGATAATGCTAAGATTCCTATATCTATAGGAGTGGTATAAATGAGTTTTATATTAACTGATAAAATGAGAAGACGAATCGCTCTGTACAAAGGGTAAGATGAAGCATTGTACAGAGCTTAAAAGATGATTATCTGTTTTTCATCATCAATAACAAAAAAAGTGTAGCCTCTACACTCTTTTCATGATGAATTCCAATACGCTTTTAGTATCGATGATTCTATTCCCTGACATGATTTGCAGAAAAGAAATTCTTTTCTGCTTTTAACTAGAATAGAAACGAGGTTACAACATGAATAATTTTAAAAATTGGAAAAAGAATATTTTTCGTTTTCTCACTGCTCAAACAATCTCTTTATTGGGTTCTTCAATCGTTCAATATAGTATTATCTGGTATATTACAATATCTACTTCATCCGGGATCATGCTGACCATTGCGACTGTCTGTGGTTTCCTGCCGCAAGTAATCATTTCTCTTTTTGCCGGGGTTTGGATTGATCGCTATGACCGTAAAAAAATGATCATTCTTTCCGATCTGATGATTGCTGTCATGACCTTGGTTTTAGCCCTGTCCTTTTTAAGCGGCTTTAGATTTATTTGGCTTTTATTTATTGTGCTGATTGTTCGTTCTTTTGGTACCGGAATACAAACACCGGCAGTCAATGCCATTATTCCTCAAATCGTTCCCAAGGAACACTTGATGCGAATAAATGGAATTAACAGTACGCTTTCATCTTTAATGATGTTTATATCACCGGCAGTGAGCGGTGCAGTTTTATCGATTGTTTCATTGGAAGCCACTTTATTTATTGATATCATAACTGCTATGATTGGGATCGGAATTACGTTAACTGTAAGTATCCAAAGCTATCAAAGGATAGATAAGATTGATAATTCTTATCTCAGGGAAATAAAAGAAGGGTTTACTTATTTAAAAGAAAATCGCTATATTAAGCGATTGCTGATTTTTCAGATTTTGATTTTATTTTTAATCAGTCCTTCTGCTTTTTTAACTCCGCTCATGGTTAGCCGCACATTTGGTCCTCAGGTATGGCGTCTGACAGCCAGCGAAATGACCTATAGCCTAGGTATGGTGATTGGCGGTGTATTGATTACCACATGGGGTGGTTTTAAAAAGAAGATTCATACAACGCTTTTAGCCGGAGCTTTGTATGGAATGATCATGATGGCATTAGGATTAGCCCCCTACTTCTTGCTTTATCTGCTTTTAAATATGTTGATTGGGATTACATCGCCTTGCTATAACGCACCGATCACAGTCTCTATCCAAGAAAAGGTAGATCCTTCTATGCATGGCCGCATCTTTAGTTTGATGCAGATTTCGACTTCTTGTGCTTTACCGCTGGGAATGGTAATCTTTGGTCCTATTGCCGATTATATTGCAATTCAATGGCTCTTGCTCGGTGCCGGATGCATCGTCTTTCTATTGTCACTTTATATTTATTTCTCCCATTATTTTGAGGTAAACTAAAAAAAGGATTTTAAAAATCCTTTTTTTATTCTTCAAGAAGCATCTGTTGTTTCTTTTTAGGCAGCTTGCTAACTTGAATCAGATAAGATTTATCAATCATTTCCTGCATCAATTGACGGTTAGGGTATATTTCCTCTCCGCTTTGATGACGATCTTTTTCAGGAATTTCATCAACATCAAACCAAACCGTCGTATAAATCAATTTATTACAGTAGTAACCCGGCACAATAGCCTGAAATTCCTGCTGTAGCATCTCACTATACGCAGTATCTGTTCGGACTGTCAATAATACTTCTTTATTATCATGAAATCCGATAATTGCATAAGGCTTTCCTTCTACAAAATAGCGCATCCAGCCCCATTCTTCTTTGAATGCCTTTGTTGTTCCGCGCTTTTCCATACAATATGTATCGATCCATTGAATATCCGTTAGTTTCATTAAACCGTTCCTCTCCACATTTTATAATATAAAACAGCATACATCACAAATGAATAGGTTAAAAATACACTGCAGATGACGATAAGAATATTAGCGTATGTAATAGGAATCATTGGCCAAAGCAATAAAATGATCATCACTACATAAAAGACAAATGTTGAAACCTTGCCATACCACATCGCTCCATCCAGCTTTTTATGCTGTCGCAGCATCAGCATTCCTGCAATTGCCATAAAACTTTCTTTGACCATGAAAATTGCGACTAAAAACCACATTAATGAATAGCGCGTCGCAAAGCAAAAGATCAATGCGCATTGGGTCAGCTTATCGGCAACCGGATCAATGAATTTTCCTAATTCCGTAATCATATTGAAGCGGCGGGCAATCTTCCCGTCAAAAAAATCCGTCAGCCCTGATACAACGATGATTCCCGCAGCACAATAATAATCATTGATTGTTTCTGCTTGATAATAGACCCAAACAAAAAGGGGAACTAGAATAATACGAAGATAACTAAGTAAGTTCGGTATCGAATACCAGTCCTGTCTTTTTATTTTCGCCATCTTTCCACCCCCAAATTATTGAATCATAAATAATAATCTCATTATTTATCCATACGAATGATACTATTATACCTCAAATAATGAAAAAAGGAAATGTATCTAAAAGAAAAACAGCAAACTGCCGTGCTTATCCCAAAGTTAGACCAACTTTAAGAAGTCACTGCACCCTTGCTGCTTTAATCGAATCGTGCCTGTGTAAACCCTCTTCCGGACACTTCATGAACAGATGAAACTGTGATGAATGCCTTTTGATCTAACTGCAGAACAACAGACTTTAGATTTTCTAATTTCTTTGTGGAAACAATACTGACGACCATCATTGTCTGCGAACCTGAATAGCCATTTTCACTATGCAGTAAAGTGACCCCGGCATCTATCTGTTTTAAAATAACCTGTTTTATTTCTTCATACTGATCACTGATGATTGAAACCTGTACCATGTTTTTCCCGCTGGTTAGTGTTTTATCTACCATGTATGTCGTCATAATAATCACAACAATCCCGTAAAGAATCTTCATTGTATCTGAAAAACTGATCTGTGAAGACAAGACCATGAGATCAAATAGATTTAAAGTAATAAAAACCGGGATTTTGAACTTATTATTTAGAATCACCGAAATCACATCTAAGCCACCGGTTGATGCTCCAGCTTTTAAAACTAAGCCGACCCCGATCCCCATAATGCTTCCGCCCAATACACTCGCTAATAATGGATCGGTGCAGTAATGATGCAAAGCCGCCGTATTTTCAAAAAAGTTTAAAAAGATTGGAAAAACAATGCTTGAAATTAATGTTTTCATTACAAATGCTTTCCCAACAAATAAAAAACCTATCGCAAATAAAATCACATTGATCATTGCCACAACTACAGATATATCAACAGCTGTAAAATGATTAAAAACAATTCCAATACCGGTAACACCACCGGCAATAATATTATTTTCAATAACTAATGTACTTAACGCAAAAGCTAACAATAAATTTCCTAAAATAATCATTCCAAATGCTTTTATTTTTTCTTTCATTATCTCACCCCGAAGAAAAAATAGCACACTTTCTTTTCTAAGAATGTAACCTATGCTACAATATAGGCAGAAAAGAGGAAAAATATGAAAAAAATTAAAATTCCCGAATCATTATTCACCTATTTCGAGCAAGTCGGGCAGAAACGTTTTTACTCTCAGAATTCCATCATCTATATGCAAGAAGAAAAGGCTACTGATCTTTATCTGATTACTAAAGGGCGTGTCCGTGTCTATTCTTTGTTTAAAGATGGGCGTGAAATGACGATTGAAATCGTAGAAAAAGGACGCATCTTCGGTGATTCTTCCTTTATTCAAGATGCGACTCGTCCGGTTTGCGTAAGTGCCGTAAGCGATGTTGAACTGATTTCCTGTTCGCTTGAAGCCATGCTCCCCTACCTCTCCTTGTCACCGGCGTTAACCAAGCTGTTATTTCAGCTCCTGTCCGAAACCTGTCAGCATCTTTCTTCGCTGTTGGATCGTTCTTATTTTTATGATCGTTATCAAAAAGTCGCTGTTTTTCTTTTAGAACAAACTCGTTTTACCAACGAAGATAAGGGCATTCGACAAAATGAATTGCGCTATAGTCATGAAGAAATTGGAGAGTGTGTGGGATTAAATCGTGTAACAGTCACTAAAATTTTAAATGAGTTTCAGGAGAACCACTGGGTTTTACTCTCCTATAAAAAAATAACAATCTTAAACCGAGAAGGACTAGAATCCATTATAAATTAAAAAGCAGAGACATTTTCCCCGCTTAATCATCCGTAAAAATTGCATGCTCCGTAAACGTTTTACCGCAATGCGGACAGGTTACCTGAATCACCGGATTTTCGTTTTCATTAATTGTCGTATACAAATTCTGCAAGAAGTTCAGATCAGAAACAAACAAGCTTTCAATGATTTCCGGTGAAACATGGTCTAACGCCCCTAATTGAACAATCACTTTAGATAGCATTATTATCGACACATATTGCGGATTTGCTTTTGCTTTAGGATCGCGCATTGCATCTAATTCATCTTTTGCTGTCGCTAATCGCATCATTCCATGGCGATGAAGTTCCCCATTTTGATCAATATATCCTTTGGGCAGATCAAACTCATATTGGGTTCTAAAAAACATTATTATTTCCTCCTCTATTTTTTCTTCCTTTACTTGTACTTTCATTATACAAGATACGACTAAAGAAACAATGATTAAACATTACAATCTTATTTAATTCCTTAAAAACGGAGAATAGTCTCCGTTTTAACTGTTTATAAAATCCTTAGCTGCTTCAAAGAAAGCCTCGGCATTAGTCAACATAGCCGGATGCCCGCCGCTAGAAAACAATTGCAGTTGACTGTTTGGAATCTTAAACGCTAATTGCTTATAAACCTTTTCAATATCCATTCGCATTTTGATAGCTCATTATGTGCCTCCTAAAATTAGATTTTAGTAAAGCAAAAGCTATTGCGATATTAAAATTCTTGATGTGCAACAGCTTTTGCTATGCACAAATAAATACTCCGCTTCCCACTGTATACCTCCTCTTACTTGTAATCGATAATAATTTTATGACAGTTTAAACAGCAGTAAGCTTCTACATCGTCACCCGTTAAAAAATGATAATGCCCTAATGCAATTTCACCGTCTTTTATATTCCCGCGGCTTTCTAAAAACGACTTTTCTTTTTCAGCAGGCAGCCATTTAATAACTTCTCCACGTGTTTGTATATGTCCTTTGATAAGGACCTGCTGGCAATATGGGCACTGCATCACGATCTCCTCACTTTCTGCTCTCTTATAGTTATATTATATCATATACATCGAGTCTTGATAGACAAAACTCGCAGAGACAGTCATTATTTTCCTAAATATGTTTTTAAATATTGCCCCGTGTAGGATTGAGAACATTGGATCAGATTTTCTACTGTTCCGAAAAATACAATAGCACCCCCTTGATCGCCTCCGCCGATTCCTAAATCAATCACATAGTCAGCCTGAGCTATGACCTGCATATTATGTTCCACAACAATAACGGTATGCCCTGAATCTGCCAATTCATTTAGCAAGACTAAAAAGTGTTCAACATCCTTAGGATGCAGTCCTGTTGTCGGTTCATCCAGTAAATACAGTAAATGACGTCCTTGATTATTCAAAAATGATTTTGCCAGCTTTAAGCGCTGCGCCTCTCCTCCGGATAATGCTGTTAAGCTTTGTCCTAGTTCCAAATAACCAAGTCCCACTTTTTGCAGATGGGCTAATTTATTGTAAATAGAACTCACATTTTCAAAAAACATAAGTGCTTCGGAAACCGAAAGCTCCAAGACTTCTTTAATGTTTAACCCTTGATAATGGATATCTAGGATATGCGGCTGAAACTGCTGTCCATGACAAATCGGACAAGCTACCTCGACATCTTCAAAAAACAGCATGTTGCTGACAACATAGCCTAAGCCTTCACAGTTTTCACAGCGCCCGCCTTTTGCATTAAACGAAAAGGCAGTGGTCTTAATCCCCTGGGCTTTCGCTTCCTTGGTCTTAGCAAATAATTGTCTTATATCCTGATAAAGATCTATATATGTCGCAATATTTGATCGACGCATACGATGAATCGGATTCTGATTGATTTCCACAATTTCATCAAAATCGATTAAATGATTTTTATCATCAGGTTTCATGTGGGAAAGAACTTCAAAAATCAACGTGGATTTCCCTGATCCTGATACACCGGTAACTACTGTGAAAGTCTGCATCGGTAATTGAACATCGATATTTTTCAAATTAAACTGATGCGCATGTTCAATACAGATTGTTTTACTAAATAATCTAGGGTGCTGATTGAAAATCGTCACATGATGAGCTAAAAACTGTCCGGTAACCGAGTTTTTTTGCTGCATGATTTCAGTTAATGTTCCTTGACCAACGATCTCACCGCCGTTTTTTCCGGCACCGGGACCTAAATCAATGATATAGTCTGCCTCTTTTATCACATCCATGTCATGCTCGATTAAAACCACTGTATTGCCTAAATCCCGCAGGTCTTTAAATATACTGATCATTCCTGCCGTGTCCTTAGAATGCAGTCCGATTGTCGGTTCATCTAAAATATAAATGATTCCGGTTACTGTCGAGTCTAATGCACCTGCTAGTTTCAAACGTTGTGTTTCACCACCGGAAAGCGTTTTAGCCTGCCGATCAAGCGTTAAATAATCTAAACCTACCATGATTAAACGATTCAATTTAGTTTCCAAATCTAACAGATAAGACTCTGCTAACGTCATTTGACTATCAGATAACTGCCCCTTTAGTTTGGTAACCCAACCCAGCAATTGCCGAAGACTTTTAAGGGTCAGCTCTGGTAAACGACTATTAAACACATGTGCCTCGCGGCTTCTTTTATGCAATCTTTCTCCCAAGCAGTCTGGGCATTGACTTTCTATAAAATATTTTTGAACACTCGTTGGTTTTTCACTGTATTTATGCCACAGCATTGTCTGAATTCCCACAAACTTTCCTGTTTGAGCCGTCTTAGGTATCGCTTTATCGGGAAAGCGCTCCCTTATCCAGTTACTTTCTACTCCATTTAACAAAATTTCTTTTTGAATATCAGAAAAATCACCTATAGGTGTGCCTTTGACATAAGAAGTCCCATAATGTTTATAGGCATTCATTAAAATCTCAATTTGATAATCACGATATTTTGCAGGCCAAAAAGCAACAGCCCCCGCTTCTAAGGACAGCCTTTCATCAATTACTTTTGATAAATCAATCTGCATGACTTTGCCTAATCCTTGACAAGTCGGACATGCACCTTCTTTTGTATTATGAGAAAAATAGGTACGTGTCAGTTTTTCAATTCGCTGATGACAATGAGGACAGTCTATGTAAACAGTAAACCCGTCTTTTGTTTTCTCAAGATCTTCTTTACACACAGTCGGATCTATCCACTCCCCACAAAGCGGGCATCGACTAAAACTCAGCTTTTCATAAATCATCCTTAAATCCGTATACATATCGCTGATTGTTCCTACTGTCGAACGGGGATTGCGGTTTGCGTCCTGCTGACGAATCAAAATAGCGGGAGACGTATTTAAAATCTGCTCAACCTTAGGTTTCTGAATTCCTTGATAGCTCATTGCTTCTAAATATTGCCGCTGACATTCCTGATATAAAACATCGGCAGCTAAAGTTGATTTCCCAGAACCGGACAGACCGGTCAGAACTGTAATTTGATGACGGGGAATATTGACACTGATGTTTTTCAGGTTGCCTTGATAAGCGTGTCTGATGATGATCGGTTTCATTTTTACATCTCCTTTCCTGTTGTGTCAGTATAGCATATCCTAATAAAAAAGAAACTGATTTTCATAATCAGTCTCTATCTATATTTATTGCGGTCTTCATCTGTTATAGGACGAATGACTTTACAAGGGTTTCCGGCTGCCAGTACCCCACTGGGGATATCTTTATTGACTACACTGCCGGCACCAATCACAACATCATCCCCTATCGTCACTCCCGGAAGCACTGTCACATTAGCTCCGATCCAAACATCATTCCCGACTTTGATCGGATAAGCATATTCTAAGCCTTTATTACGTTCTTCAATATTAAACGGATGTCCCGCCGTATAAAAGCCACAAAACGGAGCAATAAATACGTTATCGCCAAAAGATACCTCTGCCCCATCTAAGATGGTACAGTAATAATTGGCGTAAAAGTTTTTTCCTACTGAAATATTATATCCATAATCACATTTAAAGGGAGAATGAATCACAAGATTCTCCCCTGCCTGATTAAGTATTCTGCGGATCAATGTATCTCTTTCTTTAAATAAAGAGGGTTTTAACTGGTTATATTCATAACAAAGATCACGGCATATGATACTTTCTTTGATAAGCTCTTCATCATAGTTTGCATCATACAGCATGCCTAGTTTTGCTTTTTCTTTTTCTGTCATGTTTTTCTCTCCTTAAAAACTATATTAACAGGTCCTTCTGTCTATCTCATCATACAATAAATTGATTTTAATTGGTATTGTTTTATATGGTTTTCTTTCATCTTATGAATAAATCATAGGACTTCGTAAACACTTATACTACATAAGGAGATGATCAGAATGCTTTATTTATTCATTGCTTTAATTGCTTCAATCATTGGTGCATTATCCGGTTTGGGAGGCGGTGTCATCATAAAACCGATCTTAGATGCTATCGGTCACTATGACATTACAACAATCAATCTCCTTTCTTCTTTTACTGTATTGTCGATGGCGATTGCATCAACAATGCGTCACTATCAGGCTAAAACGATTTTTGATCAAAGTATGACGCCGCTGTTAGTTATTGGATCGATTATCGGTGCTATGCTAGGCGATTCTTTATTTACCAAGGCTATCGAATATGCCAATTCCCCACATCAGGTAAAACAGCTGCAAAATATTTTATTATTGGCACTGCTGGTGATTGTTCTGCTTTATATCAATTATTTCAATAAGAAGTATCAATTTCACATAAAGAATCGTGCCTTTATGCTTCTAATCGGATTAAGCTTAGGCTTCATATCGACACTACTGGGGATTGGCGGTGGTCCAATCAATATTATGGCACTGACTTTATTTTTTGAATTGCCAGCTAAAGATGCCTCGATTAATTCCTTAATCCTTATTTTATTTTCGCAGGCTTCCAAGATATTTAATGTTTTTTTGAATCATGATTTACTAAGCTATGATTTAAGCATGCTGCTTTATATGATTCCCGGCGGCATTATTGGCGGACTACTTGGTTCCAAGCTCAATCATCGGCTGTCCGGCCGTACAGTAAAAATGGCTTTTAACCTAGTTTTATTTTTCACAATGCTGACAACACTATATAATATTTATCTTTCCTGACATAACCCCGGCACCCTTTTAATAAGATAGCATAGACTATATTAAGTATCATCTATTTGCACTGCATCATCCCTACAGTACAAACTGATCAGGCGCCATTATAACGGTAGCCGGGCTATCAATGATAGCAGCAGATCTCTTATGAGCATTTGCGGGACAGACGTATGTTCCGTAAATGCTTTTTTACTTCACGGAACGATTAAAAGAATGTAAGTGCCATATAGAGCTATCTTGTACATGGGAGGTAACTTATATGACAAAAAGTACAGGAAAATTAGGTTTGACTTCAAAAGAAGCGAAAGAGCTTCAGCAATTATTTGGCAAAAATGAATTAATATCCACACCAAGCCAAGGTTTCTTAAAAAAATGTGTGAGTGTTCTTTGTGAACCGATGTTTTTATTGCTTCTGATCACGGCTACAATTTATTTTGTTTTAGGAGAGCCTCGTGATGGAAGTGTTATGCTGATCTTTGTTTCAGCCATGATCAGCATCGATCTTTTACAGGAATGGAAAACCGATCAGACTCTCAAAGCCCTGAAAGATTTATCCGCACCGCGTATTCAGGTCATGCGAGACAATCAGGAATGCAGTATCGAAAGTATTGATTTAGTTCCCGGAGATGTGATGATTCTTTATGAAGGAACGCTAATCCCCGCTGATGGTCTCCTATTAAGCTGTCATGATCTCTGTGTCAATGAATCTACGCTTACAGGAGAAGCAGAGACTGTTTGGAAAACCGTGAATGAACATCACAAAGGTGATTCTTATTGGCGAAAGGATTACTGCTATGCCGGCACTATGGTTACTCAAGGCAGCGGCTATGTTCAAGTGGAAAAGATTGGCAGCTTGACGGAATATGGAAAGATCGGCAAAACGATTTCAGAAACCGTCATCGAACCCACTCCCTTGCAAAAACAAACGAAACAGCTGATAAAAGGCTGCACCTATATTGCATTAGGTTCCTTTTTATTAGTAAGTCTGTTGACTTGGCTGAATATATCGGAGTACGCTTTCATGGATCGTCTGATTAAAAGTTTTCTTTCGGGCATTACATTAGCCATGGCTTTGATCCCAGAAGAGTTCCCTGTTGTACTGACTGTTTTTTTATCAATGGGCGCATGGCGGCTGGCTAAAAAGCATTCGTTAGTCAAGCGTCTGCCATCCGTAGAAACACTCGGTGCCGTATCTGTTTTATGTGTGGATAAAACCGGTACACTGACGCAAAATCAAATGGCTGTACAGGAAATCTGTCCTTTCTGTCATTTAACTGAGGAATTTTTGAAAACACTGGGGGCAGCTTGTGAAGAAATGACATACGACCCGATGGAGATGGCTATCTTGGATTATTGTCAGCTTCACGGACTCACAAAAGATATCCTGTTTAAAGGACAATTAATCGATGAATACACCTTTACCAATGAAACAAAAATGATGGGACATATCTGGCAAAGAGAAAATGAACTGCTGATTGCTGCTAAAGGATCACCCGAAAGCATTCTATCCATCTCTTGTTTAGATCAACAGCAAAAACAGGAGGTCCGCAAAAAAATGGAAGCTTTGTCTGCTTGCGGACTGCGCGTCTTAGCAGTCGGACAGCAAAGAATAGAAAATGTATCTCAAATACCAAAGCAAATTGAAGATTGCAAGTTAGATTTTTTGGGACTGATCGCATTCATTGATCCTCCACGTCCATTCATTTCAAAAGAAATTCAGCGCTGCTATCAGGCAGGTATCCGAATCATCATGATCACCGGAGATAATGGGACGACCGCAAGAGGTATCGCCGATCAAATTGGGATGGATCAAAATGGCAAAATCATGACTGGCGAACAGATCGATTTGCTTTCCGATGAAAAACTGCAAGAAGCGGTTACCCATGTCAATATATTTTCACGTGTCATCCCAAATCATAAAATGCGAATTGTGCAAGCTCTTAAAGCAAATGGAGAAATCGTTGCCATGACCGGTGATGGGGTTAACGATGCCCCGGCTTTAAAAAGCGCAGATATCGGGATTGCAATGGGAAAACGTGGAAGCGAGGTTTCCCGTGAAGCTGCCGACCTCATTTTATTAGATGATAATTTTTCTACCATCTTAGACACTGTCGAAGATGGGCGCCGTATTTATGACAATATAAAAAAAGCGATTAATTATATTTTTACCATTCACATCCCCATTGCCTTATCTTCATTACTTGCGCCATTATTCAAAATATCACCGGACGCGTTGCTTTTACTTCCGATTCACATCGTGTTAATGGAACTGATCATCGATCCTACTTGTTCCATCGTATTAGAACGACTTCCTAAAGAGGATACCATTATGAAACGTTCTCCCCGCAATGCGAACACCCCACTTTTAAGCCGAAGCCTTTTATTTAAAAGCATTCTGCAGGGACTGATGATGTTTATCGCTTCTTTTGGAACTTACTATCTTTATTTCATTTTCAATAATGATCCGTTTTTAGCTCGTACAATGGGCATATCTATTCTTGTTTTTGCAAACATCTTTCTTGTTTTAGTAAACAGCTCTAACCACAGTTTAGTGATACATTCAATAAAAAGTTTATTTCAGGATCACATTATCTGCTTATCGATGGGGATCACACTATTCATGCTGTGTATTATTCTATATACTCCACTTCACCTGTTTTTTAAATTAGTGCCATTATCTTTACCACAGCTGCTCTTATCTTTATTCATTGGAGCACTCTCTGTTTTCTGGTATGAAGGAATAAAACTGTTTTCAGGAAAAAAGCTGCCCTAATTTAGAGGCAGCTTTTACTTATTCAAATTTTCTTTTACACGATATTTCACGATCTTAATAATCAACGCTTTAGGCAAGGGTTCATTTAAAGGAAATTGTATTGCCCCTTTAGAATGTTTGTATGGCTGATCCGATTGTTTTAAGTAATACGCCACTCCGCTTTCACCCGGATAGAAGCCTAAATGCTGTTTATTCATTGCAAAATGAACAAGGTTTCCATTCAGCTGGAAAGTGGGCATTCCCCAGCTTATTTTCTCTGTCGTTTCTGCCGGAACATTTTCTTTAATGAGCGTATAAATTGTCAGCAGTACTTCCTGCCTAGCTTGATCAAACTCTGATATGTAATGTTGGATTGGATTCATAGCTGCCTCCTGTCTTTCCTTTAGCTTAACATGATTTTGGTTATTTATTCAATTATTATATAATCAAGATAAACATTATAATCGGACTTTATTTTCTTTCATAAGATAGAATGTAGAAAGGAGGTTACGCATGGCAATTATCAATTCGATTCAAAACACAGCAAATATAGTGTATGAAGGACAAACAATCAACAGCAACGCTGTCAGTACTCTGCTTTTATTACCTCCGACAATTTTAAAAGCAGTTGATAAATTAACTGCAAAGATCGGTGATACACTGGCATATACGATTACAATTACCAATGTTTCACTGAGTGATATTTCCAGTATCGCTTTTAGTGATACGATTGCTGCCGGTGCCACTTATGTTGCCGATTCATTCACTGTCAACGGGACAAAGGTGACGCCTACTGTTGCTGGTCAGGTTATCTCTTATACGATCCCAACTATTGCCGCAGCCGGAGCCGCTGCCATTAAATTCAATGTTACCGTTGTAGGTGGGGGCAATTAAAAAATGATGTACATCTCTATGTACACCATTTTTTTATTTCCAAGAATCCGGTCTTTTCAAATAAGGAGGTAATTTCGTTTTCTGATTCCCGATGGCGGCATTGATTTGTCCCTGAGTTAAAAAGAGACATTCATAAAGGTTTGCTCCGCTAAAATCAACCTGTCGAAGATCTGCTCCTAAAAAGTTAACACGTATCAGCTGACTATTTTTAAAATCACTGCCAATCAGTAAACTCATACTGAAATCTGTTTCCACAAACTGCTGATGATCAAACTTTTTAGAAAACATCGGTTTCTTTGGGCGTTCTGACCACTGATGACTGAAACGGCGGCTGACTTCTTTTAAAATTATATTAGTTCGTTCATGCAAATTGGGCAGTGAACAATTTTTCAAACATTCTTGATTAATAAATGCGGATTTTATCTCCGTCAACAATAAAGTAATATCAGACAGCAAGTCTTCAATTCCCTTTAAGCAGGTGCATTGCAGTAAATACCAACGCATTTGCTGTAATTGAAACACTTTTACAAAATCAGAAAAGATCCGTTCTTTTTTATCCGGATACTCCTGCCACGTCGCCTTTGGATAAAGCGACTGTGTCACAATTTGCCCTGCACCAAGACAATCATATTGGATACAGCCGGTTAATCTTCTTTTCGTTAGATCCGAATGAATGGCACACAGACCATCCTGACACAGGTGAACACAAGGGACACCTGCTTTCTTATCCTGAGGAAAACCATCTATTTTAGAAAAATACAATGCGGCGCAGCATATACCGCTGCAGCTTTGACAATCAATAAGTAAATCATCCATTAAATGAGGGTCTAAGGGCTGTTTATACATTGCTTTTTTCATCTTTATTTTATTGAGCAGGGATTATAGTGCTGAGATTTTGACTCAAACTCTTTTAAAGAGATAATTTTATTATCATCATTAAAGCAAATCAAACTAACACCATCGAAATCATCTGTTTTGCCATCATAGATACATTCAAAATGCCATTCTGCCATCCACTTATTCCCTATCTGCCACATATCTTTGATTTTCCACTCTAAAACACGTCCATGCTGATGCCAGTCCTTAAACCATACTTTTAATTCATCAATTCCATGATATTCCGGCCCATAGCATTCACTATAATAAGTTTCATCATTAAAAAGCTGATCCATACAACGGATATCATTATTTACCCATGCCTGAAAATAGGCTTCAATTTTATTTTTCAAATTCATCCCCTCGCTTACTCCTTTAAGTATAAACAAAATCATTTGAAATGTATAGAAAAAGAGCACCCCTTGTGCTCATATTATATACAGCGCTGCTTAATTTTGTTAGCTAATAACTCTCTGAACTTTTCCTGTTTAAGCAATACCGGCATTAAATAGTTCTGATTGATGGTCAACGCTTCAATATCATGTTTGTAGTGATAACCTTCTGACAAGATAAACGGGATTATTTCATCATAAGACGATAAAGAGACACACTCCTGAAATTCGATCACATCCCCAAAACTGCTGAGCAGTTTCTTTAGATCCGAATTGCCTCTAGGATGAATAATAAATAAACGTGATTTTTTATATTCCTTGTAGATGGAAGAAAGAAGATGATCATCCGTAAACAAAGGCTCCTTGATCGGATAAGGCTTAACGCTCTCGCGGATTCTTTCATAAATTCTGCCATAGGACAGGACTATCGGCTGAATCTGCCAATCCAGTTTCAACATCAATAATGTTTTTATTTTTGTGAGATAAAACTCATCACGATAAGATAAAGGCATTGCCTGACATATTCTTGCAAATTCACAGCTTTCTTTTTCTAACACACCGGTAAAAATGAGCAGACGGTTCGCTGTTTGTCTCATCAGAAAATCAATGTTCTCTAATTCGTCCTTGCGAAATAATAATAAGTTTTTGAAAAATGAAGCTCGCAGTTCTTTGGAAACTAAGCTATTTTCTAAAATAAATTTCCTTATTCGGCAAAGAATAGTCAAAGGTTCATCATACACTTTCATTTTCTCTGCCAATAATTCCGTAAAGGCTGGATAGGTGTGTTTCGTAGACACGCCTAACGTCAGCTCTTGTGTTTCCACTTTTTTCATACTTCTGAGATTAGCGTGATTTGTTGTTGCGCTGGCACAAAGAAGATGTCTAGCATTGGCTTCTTTCATAATCTGCTCATTTAACTCACGATTATCCGTTGCCCCGTAGACAAGGAAAGCTCCATCTAAATCTTTTGGCTGATAATTGCGAACATGGCATTCACATGGCAAATTCCATATTTCTTCAATAATTTGGGGAGCAATCACCTTAATATTAGCTTTTTCGCTTACAAAATCTTGGATTTTTCGATAAGCCGCTTTTCCACCGCCAATAACGACAACCGCTTTATCGGTAAAATCAATCAGATAAGGAATCATGGCATTTTACCAATGCATTGTAAACAGCATCTAAAGTGTTATCTAAATCTTCTTTTGTATGTGCATCACTAATGAACCATGCTTCAAATTGGCTAGGCGCAATTAAAATGCCCTGAGCCAGCATTTCTTTAAAAAATAATGCGTACATTGCAGTATCACATGTTTGAACATCTGCATATCCCTGAATCGGTTGGTTGGTAAAAAATAATGTCAATAAGCTTTTTTGTCGATGCAACTGATATGATAAATTTAATTCATTTAGGATCTTACGGATTCCGTTTTCTAAATATTGAGCAGAGCTTTCAAGATGTTCGTATACTTCTATGTGATTTTTCAAATAGGTTAGCTGAGCAAGTCCCACACGCATTGCTAAAGGGTTACCGGATAAGGTTCCCGCCTGATAAACCGGGCCGCTTGGTGAAACCATTTCCATAATTTCCTTCCTTCCGCCATATGCACCGACCGGCAGTCCGCCGCCAATAATTTTCCCAAAGCAGACCATATCCGGAATAACCCCTAAATATTCAGGACAGCTATGATAAGAGACTCTGAATCCGGTGATGACTTCATCAAAAATCAAGACAATCTGATGCTGATCGCAAAGTTCTCTTAATCCTTTTAAAAATTCTGCATTTGCCGGAACGATTCCCATATTAGCGGCAATAGGTTCAAGAATAATGGCAGCAATATCTTTCGGATATTCAGCAATACATTTTTCTACGGAAGAAAGATCATTATATGTACATACCAATGTCTGAGAAATAATTTCCTCTGGAATGCCCGGACTGGTTGGCATATTAAAGGTCAAAGCCCCTGATCCTGCCTTTACCAGCAAACCGTCGCTGTGCCCATGGTAATTTCCTTCAAATTTGATGATCTTATTGCGATTCGTATATCCACGAGCGACACGCAAGGCACTCATTGTTGCTTCGGTACCGGAATTCACCATTCTTACCTGATCGATTCCCGAATAGCTTTCTACAATTAATTTAGCCATTTCTACCTCTAATTGTGTTGGCAGTCCAAAACTGGTTCCAAATTCACTTGCTTCAATAATTGCATTTTTTATAACCGGATGTCCATGTCCTAAAATTAAAGGACCCCATGAACAAATATAATCGATATATTCTTTGCCTTCTTCATCTGTTAAATGACTGCCGTTTCCCTTTTTAGCAAATACAGGGATACCATCAACAGATTTAAAAGCACGTACAGGAGAATTGACACCTCCGGGAATATACTGACAGGCTTCATCAAACAGTTCACGATTAGACATGCAGCTCACCCTTCCATTTTTTAGCTAATTCTAAAGCAAAATAAGTAATAATCATATCGGCTCCCGCCCTTTTGATCGCTAACAGAGATTCTTCGATAACCTCTTCTTTCATCAGTCCCAATTTAACTGCCGATTTCAGCATAGCATATTCACCACTGACATTATATGCGCAAATTGGCATATCATAAGTTAATTGTGCTTCTTTAACAACATCTAAAAAAGCAAGTGCCGGTTTTACCATGATGATGTCAGCTCCTTCTTCGATGTCTGCCGCAATTTCCCGCATAGCTTCTTTTGAATTGGCAACATCCATCTGATATCCCGCACGATTTCCAAAAGAAGGGGCACTGTTTGCGGCTTCTCTGAATGGTCCATAATAATTTGATGCGTATTTTGCACTATATCCCATGATCGGAATATGTTTGAATCCATGTTCGTCCAAAGCTTCACGAATAGCTAGAATCTGACCATCCATCATTGCGCTGGGAGCCACCATATCCATTCCGTTTTTGGCATAGCTGACACTGATTTTCGCAAGATAAGCTAAAGTCTCATCATTTAACACCTGTCCTGCTTCATTCAAAATCCCGCAATGTCCATGATCGGTATATTCACACATGCACACGTCTCCGATTACAAACATATCCGGTGCAATTTGTTTAATTTGGCGTACTGCCTGCTGAATTATCCCATGATCATCATAAGCATCACTCGCTAAAACATCTTTATGCTCCGGAATTCCAAATAAGATGCACGCATTGATCTCATAGTGCTGCATTTCTTCGATGATTTCTGGCAATCGATCAACTGAGTAACGATATACACCTTCCAAAGATGAAATTTCTTCTTTAATATTTTCACCTGAAACAATAAAAATCGGGTAAATCAATTGATCAAGACGCAAATGATGTTCTCTCATCAGTGCTCTTGATGTTTTATTTTCTCTTAGTCTTCTTCCTCTATAAAACATGTTTATTCTCCTTTACTGCTTCTATCATGCCTTCATAACTGGCGGTCTCTGTCTCAATCACTTGGACATCCGGATATAGTGAGCGGATTGCCTTCGTTGTCATTTTCCCTATAGAAACCGCAGTCTTAAATTGAATATTCGATTTAGCTGTTCGCTGCACTGCTGAAGCACTGCTAAAGCAAGCCGCATCATAAACATCACATGAAATCTCTAAATCTATTTCTTTATTTTCATAAACCGGCATATATATATCTTCATCATGGATTGCTTCAATCGCACAGCTTCCCATACCGCAAACAATCAGCATTGTCTCTTCATCCAAAATTTCTTTTCTTAATAACAGATTAAACTCTTCGCTGTTTGCCTGATCACATACAATGTCACTTATAAACCCGTAACTGGCAAGTTCCTGAGCACATTTTTGCCCAATGCAGGCAAATCGAACAGAGCCTAACCGACGTAAATCAATTCCTTTTTTATAAAGTCCGCCAAAGAATCCGCGAATTCCATTGCGGCTGGTAAAGACAATCAATTTGTTTTCCCAATCGAAATTAATTTCAAAGTCCAGCAGACAAATCTCCCCTACCTGCATCTGGGTGACTATCGCTCCTTCTGATTTGAAATAGTGAGATAAACTTTGCGTTTCATTAGAAAGGGCAGTAACCAAAATGCGCTTTTGAGATAATTCCCTCTGAGAAAAGAAATTCAAACGATCATGCAGCTCCACTGTTTTCCCCATCACGATCAGCATTGGTGAAGACAAATCACTTTGTTTAAACAAATCAACGATCGTATCTAACTCCCCGTAGCAAGTCTTTTGATTTGGTAAGGTCGCGTTCGAGATCAAGGCCATCGGGGTTGACGGTGCTTTCCCAGCCTGTAATAACCCATCGGTGATTCGTTCTAATTCAGATAATCCCATCATAAAGACGTAGGTTTTATGGTCATTTAAAAACTCATGATAGTCCCATTCATATTCAGTATCATTTTTATGGTGCGCTGTAACCACTTCAAATCCAGAAGCAAGTCCGCGATGAGTAATCGGAATACCGGCATAGCACAATCCGGCAATGGAAGAAGAAAGTCCCGGTACGACCTCAAAACGAATGCCGTTTTCCTGTAATACAAGTGCCTCTTCTCCGCCACGCCCAAATACATAAACATCGCCGCCTTTTAAACGTACTACATTTTGATATTGCCGTGCTTTCTCCACTAGAAGCTGGTTGATCTGCTCCTGTGGTAACGTATGCTGATTCGCCGCTTTTCCTACATAGATACATTCACACTCTTTTTTTGTATAGCTTAAAATCTGCGGATCGATCAAACGATCATATACTAAGCAGTCTGCTTCCTGAATACATTCCATAGCTTTTAATGTGTAAAGATCTAAAGCGCCTGGTCCGCCGCCAACTAAATAAACTTTGCCTGTCATTAGATGTTCTCCTTCATTTGCTTTGCCAGAGCTCTGATTTTATCTTCTGCTTCACAGCACTTGCAAACAATCTCTTCTTTTAGTAATACCGTTCCTTCTTCATCCCCCAGCAAAGCATAAAAGCGTAGCTCCTCTCCTTGTACTTTAGCGTAACCGCCAACAGGGATATGGCAGCTGCCGTCTACTTCACTTAAAAACAGACGTTCCCATTTTAAACGCTGATTTGCTTCTTCATCACTGATTGCATTAATCATATCAATGAGCGGACTGTTCTCTTTAGCCTGGATAGCTAAGATTCCCTGACCGCAGGCAGGCACCATGATCGTTTCATCTAAATATTGACTGATCTTATTATCCAGCTGTAAGCGCAGTAATCCGGCACTTGCCAGCACTAAACCATCAATCTCCTGCTCTTCAAGTTTTTTAAGACGGGTGTTGATATTCCCGCGAATATCGACGAATTTCAAATCCGGGCGTATCTGTTTAAGCTGATAACGTCGTCGTTTGCTGCCTGTCGCAATAACTGAACCCAGTGCCAAACTGTCTAATGAATCCGCCGACTTTAAAACTAGGCAGTCACGAGGATCGCTTGCTGCCAAGGTTTTTGTATAGACCAGTCCTTTCGGCTGTGAACTTGGCATATCTTTTAGACTATGTACGGCTAAATCAATTGTTCCTTCCAGCAATTCTTTTTCTATCTCTTTTACAAATATTCCTTTATCATTCATTTTATCCAAAGCAACATCCAAGATTTTATCGCCTTTTGTATGAATGACTTTGATTTCATAATCATGTTTTGGATAAGCATTTTTTAATTGCTCAATCACTAATTCTGTCTGTTTTAATGCTAATGCCGAACCACGGCTGCCAATAGTTATTTTCATTTAATATCCTCTTTTATATCAAATAATTTATGGATAATAGCAACATCATCAATCTGTCCGTTTTTTATGAAATGGATCGGTTCTTTCATCACCTGCATAAAAGCCGCACGCAAGGTTTTTTCTAAAACATATTCATCTTTTTTTGAGAGCGATAACTTTCGAGATAAAAGCTGATACGTCTGATCCGCTATTTCCAAACTTTTTTTCTGTAAAGATTGTATCATATAATCATTTTTAATACTATCGAGTTTATCGCTTAAATGAGTAATCATTTCTTCAATTGCATCCAGTATTTTCTGTTCATCTTGAGTACGCAGCTGATTATTCATATGAATCCGTTCTTCTAAGCTTTCTAAATCAACACAAGGCACGATTGTATTTTTATCGATATCTTTGGGCAGGGCTAAATCAACTGCATAAATAGGATACGGATCTAAATCCTTGGCCTCAAAAATAACATGCGGACTCGCTGTTGCACTGATTAAAATATCGATTTTAGGTAAAATATCTTTTCGATTTTCAAAAGGAATAATTTGAATATCAGGAAATTCTTCTAACAAATCATCTAAGTTTGCTTTTGTACGATTGGCAAAGATAAGTGTATTATCTTTATATAAATAAGGAACAAATGAACGCGATATTTCGCCTGCCCCACAGATCAAAATCCTCTTATCCCTAAGATTGAACTGCTCCTTTAATTCCGTAATCGCTAAATGAGTGAGAGATAAAGAGGGCTGAACATATTCCGTCTTTATTTTCTTAACGAAGTTTATAGTTTCTTGGAAAAGATAATAAATTTCTTTCCCGCCCAGCTGCATGCTTTTAGAAAATTCCAATGCACGCTTTACTTGCCCTAAGATCTGATCTTCTCTCACCAGCATGGATTCTAATCCACATGTTACCTTTAATAGATGGCGTAATGCTTCTTTACCTTTTTTTAAATAACAGGGAGACTGCGGCTGATTAAAATAATTTAAATAAAGCAACTTCAAAAAATCGATTTCCTGCTCATACATGACATAGACTTCACTGCGATTACAAGTAGATAAAATAACACACTGTTCGATGCCTTCGTTAAGCAGTAAGCCTGAAAACTCTAATTGTTTAGTATCTGTAAAGCTAAACACCCCTCGTTCTTCTAAAGAGAGCTGTTTATGACTTACACCTATGACCGCTAATTGCATAACCGATAAAAAACCACGATAATCGTGGTTTTAATTTTGTGGTCCTGCTTTTTTATGTTGTTCGATTGGCTTTAAGTGAATATTTGCACGCTGTTCACTTTCTGTCCAATATAATTCTTCAGCTACTAAACATTCCGGATTTAATTCAACACCATCTAAGATGATTTCTTTAAATTTTGCATATCCTGAGATATCAATTAGATGTCCCCCATGAATATATTCAGGCTTATTATCCATTACCCAAGCAGAGAACTTATGCCAATTTCCAAATACTTGCAGAAGTGCATCTTCTGTAATCCAGTTTAAGAACAGTTTTCCCATACGTGGGAATTGTTTACCGGTACGCCCTCCTAATGTCACACGATAGAATTTTGTTTCTTTACGTGTCCATGCGCTTGTCGGACATGCGATTGTACATTCCCCGCAGCCAACGCAGCAGCAAGTATCTTTATCAACTTTACCATCTTTGTTTAAAGACAGCACACGAGTGGCATGATGTTCACATGCTTTAACACATGCTCCGCAGCCAATACATCTTTCAGGATGGTATTCCATTTTTGCAACACCCATAATTCCAAAGTCATTGAAATGTCCTTTACCACAGTCATTTGGACATCCTGAGACTGCCACTTTAATATGATAATGGCTAGGGAATACAATTTTTTCGATTTTTCTTGCTAATTTATATGTGTTGGCATTTGCTTTGATACAATGTGAATTTCCGATACAGCTCATAATATTACGCGCCCCGATTGTTGGATAACCTGCATCGGTATCCTCCATATCCACATCACACATTTCAATTTCAATATCATGGATATATCCACGAATGTATTTATTTACTTCTTCAATGTTTTCATATTTGATTCCAGGCATATTCAACGTCTGACGCATTCCGATATGGAAAGTGCCGTTACCCCATTTGCTGGCAATATCTTGAACAACCTGAAGATATTTTGCTTCGATCATTGATCCGGGAACACGCATTTGCAGCATGAATTCACCAGGTACTTTTGATTGTCTAAAGCAATTGATTCTTAATTTTTTTATATCAATATCGTGATTCATTGTTCGTCCTCCTAATCCAATAAGTCTTTCGCTGTCGTGTAATTAAATACTGGTCCGTCTAAACAAACATATGTTTCATCGATACGGCAATGTCCGCATTTACCAATGGCACAAGACATTTTTCTTTCGAAAGATACCCAGATTTTTTCTGTTGGCACGCCTAAGCTCATTGCTTTTTCAGCAGTGAATTTCATCATCATCGGTGGTCCCACGATAACGACCGCATAATTTCCATCAAAGCTGTCAAATGGGATTTCCTTTACTAAATCAGTGACAAATCCAACATTCCATCCATCGATTTGGTCTTTGTCTAATGTATAGTAGGTTGTGAATTTTTCTTTCCATTTTTTCAGTTCTTCTTTAAAGATAATGCCTTCTTCATTTTTAAATCCTGAAATAAGGCTTAAACTCTTTACATAGCCGTCATTTTCAAAACAAGTATTCAGCATGCTTCTTACAGGAGCCAATCCTGTTCCTCCGGTAATAACAACTAAATGTTTTCCTTTGAATTCTTGATCTAAAGGCCACCCTTTTCCATAAGGTCCACGCAGGAATAATGTATCTCCTGCTCCCTTGTTGAAAATTTCATCTGTCACTTTACCGACAGAACGAATTGTAAAGTCCATCCATCCATCTCCATGAGCCGACACTGAGATAGGTGCCTCACCGATTTTAGGAATAGATAATTGTAAGAATTGTCCATGATCCGGTTTAATGTCACTTTCAACTCTAAATGTATATTCTAAAGCACTTTCTTTTTTAACATCAATAATTTTACAAGGTACTGGTTTAACTGGATTATTCATTATTCCTCTCCTTTTGCTTCAATTTCTTCAATGGCATTTGCCATTTTCTTAACTGTTGCAGTAACAGAAATGCATTCCGGACATCTTGATGTACAACGTCCGCATCCTACACACATATGATAATCTTTGAAACGTGCTTTATAATCATGGAATTTATGTAAGATCTTATAACGCATACGATCTCCGGTTGTCGGACGGAAAGAATGCCCTCCAGCCATATCACTAAATCCCTCAATTTGGCATGATGCAGAAGTTCTTTTTCTTTCCCCTACATTAGCATTTTCATTATAAATAATGTCTGTTGTGGTAAAGCAGGTACAAGTTGAACAGGCAATTGTACACGCTCCGCAAGAAATACAGCGTTTATTGAATTCCTGCCACATTGGATGCTTTTTCAATGCATTCAAAGTAGCTTTATCCTTGATTTCAGGAATCATCACTTCAATTTGATTCTTTTCAATGAATTCTACATTGAACGCTTCTTCTTTAGCATCAGTAAAATAAGGTGCAAAAGCCTCATCTTTTACTTCAATCATCAATTCTCCTTCTTGATGACGAACAGCTAAGCTGTAATGATCACTTTTATTGGCATTCATGCTGACACAAAAGCATGTATCCCAACCGCTAGTACATTCCATTAAAACGATTTTCACTCTGTCTTGAACACGTTTGTAATAAAAGTCTTCAAATCCCCCGTTTTTTAAATAAATCTGATTTTGATGTTCCATAGCATTGATATCACATGGACGCATGAAAATTAAAATCGGTTTATTCTTTGTTTTGCTTTCACGATATTCATCTTCAGTAAAATAGAATAATGATTGTGTGATTGGGGTAATCACTTCTTTTGCAGGGTAATCTGATTTTTCATCAAATACGATATCCTCTACTTTGTTAATTAAGTCATAACGAATAATATCCGTATCTGAATATCTTCCCTGTTTACTAAATCTCTTTGGTGCATAGATGTCATACTCCTTAGACAACTCAGCCAAGATATCATTCGCTTGTTCAAAAACGACTTTATATCCCATTATTTTTCCTCCTAGCTTAAATTCATATTTACATTAACAATTATATCACTATCTGTGTTATTATAGTAATAGCAAAAACAAATAACATCTATTGATTTTTTCAATAACACAGGAGGAATTTATGATAACCCGAAGACATTTATTTATCTTTAAGACCGTAGCCGAAACAAAATCAATGTCCAAAGCTGCGAAAGCACTTTATATCTCTCAGCCAACGATTTCCCAAAAAATTCAGGAAATTGAAAATTTCTATGGTGTTAAGTTGTTTGAACGTTACTCTAAAACGCTTTTAATCAGTGATGAAGGACAGATTTTATTGGAAAAAGCAAATCAAATTCTTGAGTCTTTCGATGAAATCGATCATATCTTTTCCGATATCAATCAATTTCCTTTGCGGATCGGGGCTACTTTGACGATCGGCGGTACCATCTTTGCGCCAATGCTAAAAAAGCTGAAACAGGAAAATCCCGGCTTGCAGCTGCAAGTCTATGTCGATAACAGCCATATCATCGAAGAAATGATCTTAAATAATAAATTAGATATTGCACTGATTGAAGGTACGATTGAACATCCCGATATTTTAGTGGAGCCTGTCATCAATGACCAGTTAATCTTTGTGGCTTCCAGCCATTATGAAGGATTGAAAGGCAGAAGCCATTTTATCTTGGAAGATTTAAAGACATTGGATCTCATCGATCGTGAAGAAGGCAGCGGAACACGTGAGCAGTTAGAGAGCTGTTTGAAAGATCAGAATTTCACGATACACCCGACTTGGCAATGCCACAGCTGGGAAGCCGTGAAGCAGGCTGTATTAAACGATCATGGGATTGCCCTTGTACCGGTGAAACTGGTAGAAAACGAATTGCAGCAAGGCTTGCTGCAGATCATCAATGTCAGCAATATCATCTTAGAGCGAAAATTTTCAATCTGTGCACATAAAAATAAAACTATTGATAAAAAAATGCAAGCCTTTATTGAGACTTGCAAAACCTACTCATAAGAACGAACTGCTTGCTCTTCGTTCTTTTTTATTACTTTACAGGGATTCCCAACTGCAATGACATTCGCTTCGATGTCCTTAGTAACAACACTTCCCGCACCGATGACACTGTTATCACCGATCGTCACTCCCGGCAAGATAATACAGCCGCCGCCAATCCAAACATTCTGCCCAATTACGACAGGTTTTCCATACTCGATGGATTTTTTTCTCTTTTGTGAGTCTAAAGAGTGACAGGCTGTATAGATTTGCGTATAAGGCCCTATCAATGTATGATCACCGATATAAATCGGACAGACATCTAACAAGACACAGCCATAATTCAGCATGACTTCTTTCCCTAAATAAATATTATAGCCATAATCACAATAAAACGGCGGTTTCACCCAAAAATTACCGGTTGTATGGAGCAGCTTTTTTAATAAGCGATGACGCATATTAACTTCATGAAAAGTGCTTTGATTATATCGCTTTAAAAGCCGGCTTGTCCTGTCACGTTCCCAGATCAGCCGCGGATCAAGAGGAGAATAATCCAGCCCACTGATCATTTTTTCTTTTTCACTCATCTTTTTAGCCATAGAATGCCCTTCCCAATCATTGCTCCTGCAAACGATAACAGAGCAAAAACAACCGTATAAACAGACGCTGAAGAATTATAAAACAAATAGATCGTTGGTAAAAACAAAAGACCTACAAGAAGTGAATAGATTACAGCTTTATTTTCTTTTAACCCATAATACAGTCCATTAACAAAGCATAAAACCGGGACAACACCCAATAAGATAAACATGGCAGATCCGGTGTCTCGAATAAGCATTGGCAATAGGTAAAAACAACTGATCGGGCATATCAGGTAGATGCCCCATTTTTTTATTTCTTTCATACTAAATTCCTCCTACATCAACAATCGCTTCTTTATCAGCCTGAACGGTTTTACTATTAGCATTTCTAAAACTGGTGTAAGAAAAAATGATGGATAAGATACTTATAATCAGCAGTACAATCAAAGCTACACCAAAGCCTTTAATAATTTTTATGAGCATACTGGCTAGCTTTTCAACGTTGCTCATACGATCCATCACGATCGAAGAAACATCATTGTCTAACAATTCATCCAAACTGATCCGAAACAATTTAGACAAATCTTTTGCTTTATCGATCGTTGGCATTGCCTGATTCGTCTCCCAGTTGGAGATTGTCTGTCTGGTCACCGATAGCTGTTCAGCTACTTTTTCCTGCGATAACCCTCTGCTCTTTCTTAATTGAATTAATTTATCCCCAAACGTCATCATAACTCCCCTTTCTATTTATATTATAAGCATTTCACCCTAATTTTGGCTATCAAATCGATTAGACATCTTGTCAAATCCTCTTAACATTATTCTTTTTTTGATAATAATCCTTTCCTTTATTATATAGAACTTTAAATAAAAGCACAATTGCTTACATAGTCAGTAAATAAACGGTCAATTAAAGTCCTGATACCTCTTCCTTTTATTTCACATTTAGTTTTGCTTTCCATACAAAAAGATTTCTCTTTTTGTATCCAGCGCTTTATTTACACCGTCTACTTTCGAGGAATCTTATCCACATCACTGCTTAATGACAATGAACCTAAACTCATTCCATGAAACCCTCCGGAAAAAGCAAAAATATTGGTTCTTTTAGTATATTTTCCGACTAATTTTAAAGCAGCTTCTACTGCATTGGTTCCAGTTGGACCGCATGACATTATTTTATAATCTAAATGTCTTGGAGCTAATATATTTTCATAAAATATCTTTAAAAACGTTTCTTTTGCTTTGGTATTCATATCAAGCCCATGGATAATATGATCTTCTTTTAAATACTCTACAACTGCATGTTTGATATATTCATGATTGTGACCAAAATTTAATGCACCCGCCCCAGCAAAAAAATCAATATAGGAACGACCATCCGCATCGATCATAAGTGCATTTTTAGCATTTGTGAATGTCATCGGATAATTTCTTGAATAAGAACGCACATTGGATTCTACCTCTTCAAATATTGTTGTATTCATTTTTATTCCCCCTCACAATTAAATCGTACACTTAAAGTTAACTTTAAAGTCAATAGTTTCTTGACAAAAAGAATATATAGTGTTTATCATATAAAAAAGAGGGGGGAATTATGAAGTATACAATTAAAAAAGTGGCAGAAAGAATGAATCTTACTCCTTCTACAATTCGTTATTATGACAAAGAAGGACTGCTTCCTTTTATTGAGCGAAAAGCTTCCGGCTATCGCTTGTTTGCGGAATCGGATATTCAGATGCTGTTGGTTATTGACTGCTTAAAAAGAACCAGAATGCCCATCAAAGATATTAAGACATTCACTGATTGGGTAAAGGCTGGGGATTGTTCCCAACAGGAACGATATGACATGTTTTTAGAAAGAAAACAAGCCATTGAAGACCAAATGGCTGAATTGCAGAAATCATTGGAACTCATCGATCATAAATGCCGGTATTATAAAACCGCTTTAGAAGCCGGAACGGAAGATATTCATAGACAAGCCAATCGAACATGTGAAGATGCACCACGGGAAAACTAGATGGGGAGCAAAAGAAAGGAAACAACATGGTAAATAATAAGGAACGATTAATAGCAGGAAAATTATACCGATCAGAAGGAGAAGAAATTTCACAGATGAAACGTCATGGGCGTCGCTTAAGTTATTTATTCAATCAGACTGCACCAGATGAAAATGAATTACGTGAAAAGCTTATTCGAGAACTCTTTGGTTCCGCAGGTAAAAACATTTATGTTAAAGCTCCGTTTTACTGCAGTCACGGTTCTAACATTTCTGTCAGTGATGACTGCTTTATCAATTTTGACTGTATCTTTTTAGATTTAAATAGGATCACTCTAGGCGATCATGTAATGATTGGTCCAAGGGTATCCATTTACACTGCTTCTCATCCCATTGATTTAGAAGTCAGAAAATCAGGTTTAGAATATGCATTGCCAGTGACAATTGGCAATGACGTTTGGATTGCTGGCAGTGTAGTCATCAATCCCGGAGTTACAATTGGCGAAGGCACGATCATTGGTTCTGGTGCTGTCGTGACCAAAGACATTCCCGCGGGTGTCATCGCCGCCGGTAATCCCTGCAAGGTCATTCGCAATATAACACCAGCTGACCGCCAATACTGGTTGGAACAGCAGACCGACTATTTAAACGCTCTATAAAAGACAGAGATTGATTCAATCTGAATCATCCCCTGTCTTTTATAATTTTAATTACCTTTTAAACAGATGGTTCCTCTAATATGGATTTTAAAACAGTGTAGAGTCCCTCCGGGTTTTCTAGCATGATCATATGACAGGCATTAGGAACAAAACGAATCTCTAATTTTTCCAGTGTGCTCATCGGTAAATTTAAATCTTCAATTTTACGTTCATATTCTATCTGATTACGGTCACCGTAAATCGCATATACCTTTTGATCCAGCAATTCTAAATAATGTGTATAGTCAAAATCTTCCTGAATTTCTTTAAACAACTCCGGCGTATAATATTTCCTTTCATCTTGAAACATTTCCAAAATTTTATCCCCATATGCCGTCATATGCTCCGGTGTCATTAAATTTCTATAAAAACTTTCAGCCGGTTTCAGATTCGTATCTAAATAAATAATTTTCTTGAATGCCATTTTATATACAGCTGCCAATTCTAAGGCAATAAGCCCGCCAAGACTATGACCGATCACTACATCATAATCAGAAGGATAATGTGTATAAACCCACTTGCTGATATCTTTTACTTTTGTTGCTTTTAAAGTGACATCATGCGGATACTCCACATAATCTACTTCATATTCTTTTAAATAGGGATCTAGCTGTTTCCATATCTCTTTTGTGCAATTCACCCCATAAAGGATTAATAGTTTCATTTTTCTAGCGCTTTTCCTTTGCCATTTCATAAAATTGAATGCCCTTTTTTATATCCGGTTTCAATATCAAACGGCGAAAGAGAAAATTTCCTTTCTTAATATTTTTTCCATAAAATCGAACTTCCGATTTTCTTTTCTTTGCTTCTAAAACAACGTCAATTCCTACAGCTTCCTTAACAGGACAAATTAAGCTTTTGCCCTCTTGTGAATAAATTTTAGAATATCCATTTAGATGAAATCCGGCATTCATCATCATTTTCCCGGTATTTCCAAGCATATAATCTAATTTACCGATACTATTTACATAAACAACGGGTACTTCAAAGGCTTTTAAGTAAGCATTGCAGAAATGGTTATTTGTTTTTAATTCCTTTTCTTTTTTCTTTGGGTCGCTTGGTGATCCATGCGGAAACAAAATCAAAGAAAGAGATTCTTCCTTGATGGATTCATAGAAGTGACGCCTTCTTGCATCATAGCAGATTCCCACTCCGACTTTTCCAAAGGGAGTTGCAATTACATTCGAAAAGTTACCTCTCTTAAACAGGTAAGATTCTCCCTCACTTTTTCTTACAATGCCGTAAACTTGATCCTCTCCGGCAATTAAATAGGAATTATATATATCATTGTTTTCTTGTTCCAAAAAGCCAACCGCAATAGAAGTATGAAACTTTTTCGCTGTCTCTATTGCCCAATTAATTGCCACTTTGCCTTGTTCATCCGCATATTGCCAAATGGCATCACTTCCCATATAGCTACATAAAGCAAGTTCAGGTAATACAACTAAATCCGGCTGTGGTAGTTTTTGGATAAGTGATTCTATATAGACTTTGCGTTGATTGATTCCTTTAATATCATTATTTAATTCTAAGGTAAATATTCTCACTCATTCCCCTCCTCCATTTTAGTCTGACATTCGCTGCATTCTCCATCGTGCAAAGAAATAATACCGCCACAGTGCTCACATGTATATTTGAGCTTTTGCAGACGCATAAATTCGTCAAGTCCTTTTTCCTTAACAAGTTCACTGTTTTTCATCAGGCTCGTCTGATAGCGTTTATTATAACTTTTTTCTAAATTCTTCACTCGAATACAAGGATATTCCACGCATTCAAAACAATACATAATATTTTTAGCTTTTACACAATCTTTTATTTTACATTTTCGACAGTGTTCCGGTTTACCATAATCACTTTTTAAGCATCCGTCGCAAGGCTTCTTATGATAACAATGTTTATAACAGACTAAACAGTTCATGCCGCAAGGAGCAAAATAAACTGGGTCAATATTTGTTTTAGGCATTTTCATAATTTTCTCCTTTGCTTCCTACTTTATTCTTTCACCATGCACTTTAACTCTTCCATGATCGGGACATTCCACATCAAACATCGCCGCTTTATGCTCACCGTAATCCAATTCAGCTCCATTTAATACAGCATACAGCATCGGATACAGCTGATTCCACAATTCATGACATATCGGCGGACAGAGATCTTCCACTATAAAACTATCCCCGGTTTTATGATACCCGCCACGACATTGACTGTCGGTAATCGTTAGTTTTACTTTTGCCATGACAATCCCCTCCCTATATAATCTTATTATAACATTATCCAAACAAAAAAGAACGCCCTAAATCCTAAGACGTTCCCATATAATCAGATAAATTTGTCAATAGCATATGGATTTTATTTTTTCTTCTATTCTTTGTATGGTTTGTTTAAAAACCATATCCTCTTTTCCTGTTGGATCTTCAAGCAGCCAATTATCATCAAACTCTCTCCCTATATAAGGACATTCTACTTGACAGCCCATCGAGATAACGATATCCGCTTTAGGAATTTCTTCCATCAATTTGCAATACTGTGTCTTTTCCATATCAATAGCATAGATTTCTTTCATTAATCGCACAGCATCCTGATTGATTCGAGATTTGATTTTTGTACCACAAGAATAAAACTCATACTTTTCAGATAAAAATCTATTTCCTAATGCCTCTGCGATCTGAGAACGACAGGAGTTATGAACACAGACAAACGCAATTTTTTTTCTCATCTTAATAGCCTGCCTGCTTTAATAAGGCTAGAATTTCTTCGCATGTTGGCACTTTGCCATATACCACTACCTTTTCATCGATGACTAAAGCCGGCGTTGTCATTACTCCATAGCTTGCGATTTCAGCGAAATCGGTAATATGGTCGCAATTTTCCTGTATGCCTAATTGTGTTAATGCCTCTGCAACATGTTCCTCTAAAGTTTTGCATTTAGCACAGCCTGATCCCAAAATTTTAATTCTTGATCCTGTGCTTTGTTTTTGTATTGCTTTTTGTAAAGTCTCCTGATTAAGGGACTTATCACAGCATGGATTTACTTTCTTGCCTTTAAATAATTTCATTATTATTCCTCCTAATTGACGTTATATGAGTAAAAATGCAAAGATATTAAATAAGTAGCCTACTATCATAATCCCACCTGCTACTATTCCGATAAAAGCTATCATTAATTTGCGCTTTACCGCTTTTGACAGCATGATCATGGACGGAAGCGATAAAGTTGTCACTGCCATCATAAACGCTAAAACAGTTCCAAGTCCTGCTCCTTTTATCAAAAGACTTTCTGCTACCGGGATGGTTCCAAAAATATCTGCATACATCGGTGTTCCTACTATGGTTGCCAACGGCACAGCATAGACGTTATGCCCACCTAACAGAGATTGAACCCAGTATTCAGGAATAAGATTATGAATCACTGCACCGATACCCACTCCTACAAAAATATAAACCGCTACTTTTTTAACTGTTTCCGCCACTTGCTTTTGGGCAAATTCATACCTTTCTTTAAATGTAAGTTCTATGGAGTCTATTTCAACACGTTTAGCCTGTTTAATAAAATCAGCTACTTGATCTTCCATTTTCATTTTTTCAATAAGTGTTCCACCTAAAACAGCAATGATAAGGCCTACAATAACATAGGCAGCAGCTATCTTCCAGCCAAAGATACTCATTAATAAAACAAGCGATCCAAGGTCTACCATAGGAGATGAGATTAAAAATGAAAAAGTAACGCTCAATGGCAGCCCTGCACTTGTAAAGCCCATAAATAGCGGAATTGACGAACAGCTGCAAAAAGGGGTAACTGTTCCTAATAAAGCGCCTAAGAGATTAGCGCGGATGCCATGAAATCTGCCAAGAATCTTTCTGCTTCGTTCCGGCGGAAAATAACTTTGTATATAAGAGATAATGAAGATCAATACTCCTAAAAGAATAAAAATCTTGATCGTATCATAAATAAAAAATTGCAGCATGCCTCCTAATTTATTCTCGATTGACAGTCCTACTGCGTTCAACAATTGACCAATCCATTCATGCAGCCACTGCATTCCAAGAATCTGGTCTTGAATAAACAACCAAATATAATTCATAACGCCTCCTTATATCGATATATATCGATGTGTTCACTATAATATTAACCGCCTATAAGACGGTTTATTTATTTCCACTTCCGCTTAACTTTAATTCATGTAAATAAGCAATCGCCTTCTGCATCCCTGCTTCAGAGATGGAATAATGAGACCATTTCCCCTCTTTTCTGACGTTTACGACACCTGCATCAGTTAACAATTTCATATGGTGCGATAATGTTGACTGGCTCAAATCCATGATCTCCAGCAGCTTACATGCACAATGCTCTCCTGACTTTAATATATCTAAGATTTTCAATCGGTTAGGATCACAAAATGCCTTGAAAACTCTTGCAGGTTCTTCATAATCGATTTGCATAATCATCACCTCATATCTATGTTCTTCGATATAACAATACCATACATATCGATAAACGTCAATATGATAAAGAAGACATTGTATTTTTATCTTGTTGTCGATACAATTAATTTAATCGGAGATGATAAAATGAAACTTAGAGAACATTATACCTGTCCATTGGAATTAGTCCATGACATGATTAAAGGAAAATGGAAAACAATCATTATTTTTCAGTTAAGAGATGGAAAGCAGTCTTTTTCGAAACTTCACCATAGCATCAACGGTATTACGCAAAAGATGTTGTTGGAACAGCTGCATGAATTAAAAGTATTTGGATTAATAGATAAACGCTCATATGATGGCTACCCATTGAAAGTTGAATACTTTTTAACGAGTCAAGGAGAAAAGATGCTTTCAGCCATTAAAATCATGCAGGAAATCGGCATTGATTATATGGTGGAGCATGAACAAACGGAAATCCTGATTGAAAAAGGAATCCCCTATACACAAAAAAGTAAGTAATTTACTTTATATGTAGTTTCTTATATGCTAGTCATAGCCTCAGCAAAAGAAAGGATATGAGAAAATGAATAAAGCATTATTAATCATAGATGTTCAAAATGATTATTTTTCAAACGGTAAATGTGAACTGCATCAACCCAAATCCGCATTAGTTGCAATAAAAAGATTATTATTTTATTTTAGAAAGCTGCATTTGCCTGTTTTCTATATTCAGCACATTGCAGATCAAAATGCGAGTTTCTTTGTTGAAAATACGCAGGGGGTCAAACTGCATCCCGATCTTGTCCCGTTGGATACTGAAAAAGTCATTGTTAAACATTATCCGGACAGCTTTTTAAAAACAGCTTTACAAAATGAATTAAATAAAGCCGATATTTCAGAATTAGTTATCTGTGGTATGATGAGCCATATGTGCATCGATACGACCGTAAGGACAGCATCAAGTTTAGGTTATACCATTACCTTAATTTCAGATGCCTGTGCTACTAAGGATCTGACATGGAAAAATGAAGTGATTCCTGCAAAGGTTGTTCAAAATGTTTATATGGCTTCTTTAAATCAGAAATTTGCTTCTGTCCTGAGCTGTCAGGAATATTTCAATACACTTTGATTTAAAATTTTCATTATACAATAAAACGCATCCCAGCAAGTTAGTGTTCTTCCTAACCTATGGAGATGCGTTTTCATTTGTTATTGATTATTTATCCAAGCCTTCCTATTCTCTCGTATAAACTGTGTAAACGTTCTTGGTTTTTTATTCATAATTTTTTCAAAGGTATTTGTTACCTTTTTAGCGTTGCCCAAGCGGGTGATCATATAAAGCATCCCCATGACTGAAGCATATGCTTTATCCAGTTTTCGGATCTTAATCCAATATTTTTTAGCAAGACGCGGACTGGGATTGGAATATTGAATCTTTCTTTCAAGCTCGTTACTTAATAGTGTTGCCACTTCATAATAGTCCATTGCTTTCGGTCCGGTAATGGAATAAGCCTGATTTATATGCTGCTGCGGGTGGGTTAAGACTTCTGCCGTGAGCTCGCCAATGTCTCTGGCATCAATAAAGCTAGTCAATGCTTTTTTAACCGGAACAACAATATTATCAAAATATTTGATTTCAAAGGCATGTACACCACTGATATTTTGCATAAAGAAGCTTGGTCGAATATGACAATACGGTAGTCCTGACTGTTCGATATATTTTTCAATCTTATGATGAGGAGGCATTGGATTCTTTTCAATCCCTAGCAAAGAGAGAAAGCAGATCATTTGCATTGATGGCTTTGTTTTCAGTCTTTCAATAAAAGGCTTTAAGTCCTCCGGTCTCCCTAAATGCGGAGGTCTCATAATAAAGACACGATCAACCTCTTTTAACGCTTCCTCATAGCTGCTTTGATCAGTAAAATCAAAATAAACACATTCTGCTTTGCCCTGATACTTTTTTTCCAATGCCGTGACATCAAGATCTGCCACAACAACCTCCTGTTCATTGCTAATGGCATACTCAGCCACATAACGTCCTACATTTCCTAACGCACCAGTCACCATGATTTTACCCATCTTTTCTTTCCTCCAATAATATTTCGTTTGCTTGTTTCAATAATTCAATAAAGTGTCCAAACTTTTCTTCACCCATATTTTTTTCTAGGTGCATCAGATTTTTATAATATTCCTCATAGGTTTCCTCCACTAAGTCAATAGCTAGATGTGTAGGCATAAGATAAACACTTCGCCCATCTTTTGTGGATCTTTGTTTTATAATATATCCTTTTTTAGTTAATGATGTCATCATATTTGTGACCATCGCTTTAGATACTTTGAAAAAATCAGCGATCGCCATCGGTGTCTTAACCTGCTTTGTTTTAACTAAATAAATCAACAGTCCCATCTCACTCGAACGAATCGGCAAGGCTTTCTTTGTATTAATGTTAATCCTGCAAAACAATGAAATTTGATCTGCTGCATACATTTGTTTATCCATCATATTCTCCTTTATATATAGTACACCTTATTTACTATATTATAGTACATCAGATGTACTATGTCTATAAAATAAAAAGATAATGCCGCACTTTAGTGCAATACATTATCTTTACGTGTTATTTTTTTGAAAGCTGCACAATATTTTCAATCCCATAGGTTTGTGCAAATAGGTCAACCGGCTGACATGGTCCGATCACTTGATAGCCAAATTGAGTTAAATAGGCAATGTCGCGTGCTTGAGTAGAAGGATCACATGAGATATACACTAATTTACGAGGATCTAATTTGACCACAGCATCTAAAAATACCGTAGAACAGCCTTTTCTAGGTGGATCAACCATCACAATATCGATATGTACTCCTTCATCTGCTAGCTTAGTCATGTATTCGGCAGCATCCGCAACTAAAAACTCTGCATTATCGATATGATTGATTTCGGCGTTCTTTTTCGCATCCGCAATGGCCTGCTCAACAATTTCAACGCCAATGACTTTTTTGGCTGACTTTGCCATACACAAAGAGATTGTACCGATCCCGCAATAAGCATCAATAACCGTATCTGTCGGCTGAAGATCTGCCATTTCAATCGCTTTATTGTAAAGGACTTCGGCTTGCGGCGGATTGATCTGATAAAATGATTTCGATGATATATTAAACGTTAATCCATTTAATCTGTCCTGAATATAGCCTTTTCCAAACCAAATATTTTCTTTTTCGCCCAAAATAACATTATCACGGCGTGAATTAATGTTTTGAACTATCGTTTTTAAATTAGGAAATTCTTTCGTTAGGACATCGATAAATATTTGTTTATATTTAAACTGTTCTTTGTTGGTAATCAAAACAAGCATCAGCTGATCTGTTTTAAATCCATATTTTGTCAGAATGTGACGTATCATCCCTTTGCCTGTCAATTTATCATAGGGTTCAATTCTATACTCGATCATCAATTCTTTTACACGATTAACCAATCGATTAGATGCATGGTTTTGAATAAAGCATTCTTTGGTTGGGATAATGTCATTGGAATGCTGCTTATAAAACCCAGTTTCTAATTGCCCATTAACATAACCGACCGGCATCTGCACTTTGTTGCGATAAAACCAAGGATCTTCTTGAACAAGTGTTTGTGCTACCTCGCAGTCTACCTTTCCGATTCGCTGCATTACATCTTGAACACGCTTTTGCTTAAAGCGCTGCTGCGCTTCCTTTGATAAATGCTGAAGATGGCAGCCCCCACATTGCTTATAGACTAGACAGCGAGGTTTCACACGATCCTTAGATACCGTGTTCAATTCGATCAAACGGGCAATCCCATAGTTTTTTAGCTGTTTAATCACTTTAAGCTTTCCGGTTTCACCAATCAGCATCCCTTTAACAAAATAGGGAATCCCGTTTACTTTTACTACACCTTGTCCCTCATGTGTTAAATCGACACATTCGGCTTCAAAATAATCATTCTTTTTCATTTATTCTCCTTTAAAAAAACGAGCATTGCTCGTTTATTCGTTATTTTGTCCTGCTACAACGCTATCCGCTAAAGCTTGATCTTTAGCATTCGCATCTGTAAAGGTAATCTCGTTATTTCGATACTGCTTCGTTCCATAAGCCGGGAATCCTTCCTGACCACCATATAAAACGATTTCTAAATCATACTGACGTCTGTCTCCATCTACCGACAGCATTTTAGAATAAGTATCCTCTTCTGAATTCTTAGGATATCCCATAGTTTCATCAAAGACGTGCGTTGCATCAATGACCATTTGTTTGGCATCTTCTAATGCCACATCATCATTAAATTTGAATTCCATCTTAATAATAAGACAATCTGTGCTGATTTTAACCGAAGACAAGCCTTCTGTCTGACTGATTTTTTCTTGTGCTTCTGTCATCTTAGAAAGATCCAATGTCATACCGCTTGAACAACGCTGACCATAAACCGGTCCTTTAGTATTCAAAGAACTAAACATATAGTAAGCAAATCCTAAACAGCAAACAACAAAAACGATAGGAATAATATAAATCGGCTTAAACTTACGTTTTCCTTTGCTTTCTTTTGTACGTCTTCTTCTTGGTGCTGATGTATTGTCATCTACACGCTCTGAATCTTCTGATCTGGCATGTCGAAGTTGTTTTTTATTACTATCACTCATTTTTTCACCCTCTTAACGCTATTGTATCAAAAATTTCTCAATAAGTATAGAAAAGTTGTTATCTCGCTTTTAATTCTTCGACCAACACCTTATTGGTTACTCCCGGATTTGCCTGTCCGCCAGTCGCTTTCATGATTTGTCCAACTAGGAATCCAACAGCACGATCTTTACCGTTCTTATAATCTTCAATCGACTGTGGATTTTTATCCAGTACCTCACAAACAATTTTTCTGATTTCATCGATAGAAGAAATTTGCTTCATATGATTTTCTTCGATGATTGTTTCCGGATCCTTACCAGTTTCCATCATTAAATCGAATACTTTCTTTGCCTGTTTGCTGGAAATCGTTTCATCTACAACACAGTTCACCATTTCTGCTAAGTGTTTAGGTGTCATCTTAATCTCTTCAATGGTCATATTAGACTTATTTAAATAGGCCATCGTTTCTCCCAACAGCCAGTTACAGACTAATTTCCATTCCTTAGTAAACATAATGGCTTCATCATAATAATCTGATATTTCTTTTGTGGCTACTAAGATTTTCGCATCTTTTTTAGGCAGCTGGCATTTTTCAACATAACGCAAAATACGTGCTTCCGGCATTTCCGGCAAAGCTTCTTTAATGTCCAACACCCATTGATGATCCAAACGAATCGGCAGAATATTCGGCTCTGCGTAATATTTATAGTCCACCGCATCCCCTTTTGAACGCATCAAGACCGTTTCTTTCAATCCTTCATCATAGCGGCGTGTCTCCTGCAGAACCTTCCCGCCTTGAAGCAGAATTTTTTCTTGTCTGCTGACTTCAAACTCAATCGCTTTTTGCACATTGGAAATAGAATTCAAGTTTTTAATTTCTGTACGTGTCCCGAATTTATCACTTCCAAATGGGCGGATAGAAACGTTGACATCACAGCGCATTGACCCTTCTTCCATTTTTGCATCACTTACTTTTGTATAAAGGAAGATAGAACGCAGTTTTTCCAAGTAAGCGGCAGCTTCTTTCCCGCTGCGAATATTAGGTTTTGTTACAATTTCAATCAACGGAATCCCTGAACGGTTGTAATCAATCAATGTATGGTCATCAAAATGCAGTTGTTTTGCTGTATCCTCTTCCATATGTAAACGTTCGATTTCAATCGTCTTCTTTTTGCCGTCTACTTCAATTTCCATTGTTCCGTTACGTCCAATTGGGAAACGATCCTGTGTAATCTGAAATCCTTTTGGTAAATCAGAATAGTAATAATTTTTACGGTCAAATCGAAGCAGCTCATCAATTTCCATATTTAAGGCATGACAAACACGAACAGCATATTCAACTCCGCTTTTATTCAAGACCGGCATCGTTCCCGTCATCCCTAAATCGACTTCATTTACTTTTGTATTCGGTGCTTGTCCAAAAGTGACAGGTGAAGCAGAAAACATCTTTGATTGTGTAGTTAATTCGCAATGGACTTCTAATCCGATGATAACTTCAAAATTCATTATGCTTCCCCCTTTGCATATTTATTTTTCAATCCCAATTCTTTTTCTAACGCATAAGCAGCATTAAGAACGGTTTGTTCTTCAAATAATTTACCCATGATATTAATACCAATCGGCATTCCATCGACAAAGCCGCATGGCAGAGTCAAACTTGGTGTTCCGGCAAAGTTACCTAAAACCAAATGATTTTCTAAGATCAAATATTCATCTGTCAGACGATCTGTTTCTTCTTCATCAATTTTAGCTGCTACATGTCCTGCTGTAGGTCCTAAAATCAAATCATACTGATCATAAATTCGATTTAATTCTTCAACAATCAAGCGTCTTACCCGTTGTGCTTTTCTAAACATTTTTTCCTGATTCTGAGTAGCTAAGGCTAAATTTCCTAAGATAAATCGACGTTTAATATGAGCTCCAAAGCCATTGGTACGTGAAGCAATCATCACTTCATCAGGAGTCGCCGCCTCTACTCTTGTACCATATTTCACCCCATCCAGACAGGCATGGTTACTGGTTGCCTCAGAATTAGCGATGATCGTATAAGTTGGCAGCATTGCTTTCAATAAAGTTTCATCATATTCTACAAAATCAACTGTACATCCCATTTTTTTATACAAATCGATCATGTGATCAAAATTCTTTTTAATTTCACTGTTTGATATTTGTTCATATACATTTTTAATCACTGCAATTTTTTTATCTTGAATATCACTTGTGAGATGATCGTAATACGCTTCTACAGGACGATTCGAAGAAGTCATATCGCGGTCGTCCCTGCCACTCATCGCTTCAATAACGATCGCCATATCTTCAACGCTGCGGGTAAATGCCCCAACATGATCTAAACTAGAGGCATACGGAATAACCCCATAACGTGAAATTCTTCCCCATGTCGGTTTAAAACCAATAACACCGCAGTACCCCGCAGGTTTACGGATAGAATCCCCAGTATCGCTTCCTAAGGCAAACGGAACTAACCCGCTTCCCACAATTGCCGCACTTCCTCCAGAAGAACCGCCGGCAATACGACTTGCATCATAAGGGTTTCCTACCGGTCCGGTTAAAGCCGATTTATTGGTCCCGCCCATTGCCAATTCATCCATGCTCGCTTTTCCGATCATGATGCATTCTTTTTCATTTAACAAATCAATGACATGCGCATTATAGATAGGCACATAATGTTCTAACATACGGCTTGAGGCTGTTGTCTTGATTCCTTTAGTAGAGTAATTATCTTTAGCAACAAAAGGAATCCCGCTTAACCAATTATTTTCATCAAACTCAAAACCATCTAATTTTGCCAAAGCTTCTTCTTTAGTAATGGTAACAAAGGCATTCAAGCGCTGTTGAACCCTTTGACTGTCGTCAAAAAGCTGTTCATAATACGCTTTAATATCAATTTCTTTATTCTTTAGCATTTCATGCAGCTGTGTAATTGTCAGTCCGTACATTATCCCACCACCTTTGGCATTTTTATTTGATGATCTTCAACACTCGGTGCATTTTTCAAAGCATCTTCAATACTGATTACATGATTCGGTACATCTTCCCTTAAAAAAGAAGTTTCAATTTCATAAGGGAATGCCATAATATCAACATCCCTTGTATCAATCTTATCCAATACCTCGACATGGTTCATAAATACTTCGTATTCTTTTACTAACGCCGGCATTTCTTCATCACTGATCGCAAACATTGTTTTTAATCCTAATGCCTTCAACATTTCTTCTGTTTCGTTCATATTCAAAATCCTCTCTAATAAATTGTATGACTATAGGCTTTTTCTCCAGCTTTTTTCAAGATAAAGCCCTGTAATTGATTTTGCGCATAGACAATGCCGGTTATATCAAACTCCGTTGTGAAGCAGCTGTCCATTTCACTGGCCGCCACATTCATTAAAGCATTGGTTTCTGTAAAGGTCTTGGTGTTTAATCTAAATTCGATGCGCATACTGATGATTTTTCCATTTAAATAAGTTGCGTATCCCACCACTCCGGTGGCATCGATCGCTGCATTTTTTATTTTTTCTTTAAATAATACAAACTGACTTGATAACGCATTATCGATTTCTTTAGCACGATCACTGGTAAATACAACGGTTTCCATATCTACATTTTTGATGTCGCCAACACCGCCCTGACAATAACTGCTTAATATGAATTTACCGCTTGTGGCATCTGTTGCCTTTGCCAATTGATAGACACTAACTAAGATCGGCACATTCGCTAAATCTTCATATTGACTGGCAAAGTAGTTATAGGTTTTCGCAATAGCTTCTTTAGAATAACTTAGGAGGCTGTCCTGAGTAAATTCTTTTGTCACGCCATTAACTTCTGCATCCGGTGAAACTGCAATCGCTATGGAAATTCCCGACAAGGTATATTGATCACCATTCTTTTTAACGTATTCCTGCTGTACAAGTGACTCAAAGATAGCCGGATCACTGACGCCGTCAACAGTTTCTCCTTTTGGAATCTGAATGGAATATTCGCTTCGTCCTAATAGATTACTGTAATCATCTGCCGAAATATGGTTTCCTTCTTTTAAATAATGATCTTTATTTGAATAATAATCCAGGGAAAGGATCTGAAGTCCTCTCCCAATCGTATTATAATCATTCTGATTGCTGGAAAGATCGTTATAAATTGTTTCTCGGATCGCACTGCCATTCGTATTAATCGTATTGTAGTAGGTATTATCAAATGAATTGGCTACTGCACTTTCCGCACTTGTTTCTTTATTGATGGTATCTTTTACTTTCTTACATCCTGTTAAACAAAAGCTAAGTACCAATAAACAGATTATACTTTTCTTCACTCTGACACCATCCTTTCAAATTCTTCTTCTGTAATCACCTGAACGCCAATTTTTTCAGCCTTTTCTAATTTGCTTCCGGCATCTTTGCCGCAGACTAAGAAATCTGTCTTTTTAGAAATGCTGTTCGTGACATTGGCTCCCAGCTGTTTTAAAAGCTCCTTAATTTCATTTCGATTGTATTTTTCCAACGTACCGGTCACGACTACTGTTTTATTAGAGAAAGGAGTATCTTCTCTAACGTTTGTTTCTTTTAAATAGGTCATATTTAAGCCCAGTTCTTTTAATTGATGAATCAATTCCTTATTTTCTTCTTCTCTGAAATAGTCTAAGATAGCCTCACAGATCGTCTCTCCAACATCATTGATATTAATGAGTTCTACATATTTAGCTTCCATTAATGCTTCCATTGTTTTAAAGCGAGCCGCCAGCACTTCTGCCATTTTCGCTCCAACACCGCGGATTCCTAAGCCAAACAACAGTTTTTCTAATGAATTCTCTTTGCTTTTTTCGATCGCTTCAACAAGATTATCCATTGATTTTTTTCCAAAGCCATCCAATTCGATAATTTCATTGACATGGTCTTTTAAATAATAGATTTCTTCAATGTTTTTAATAAACCCTTGATTGTAAAACTGTTCAACAATCTTCTCACCAAGTCCGTCAATATTCATAGCATCACGGCTGACAAAATGAATGATCTTTTCAATCTTCTTTGAATCGCAATGTGGATTATGGCAGAAATATGCCGCCTGATCATCTTCACGAGAAACCGGTTCTCCGCATTTTGGGCACACCTTTGTCATCTCAAATTTCTTTTCACTGCCATCACGGCGTTCAATCACCGGACGAACAACTTCAGGAATAACATCTCCGGCTTTTCTGACGACTACATAATCCCCAATGCGAATATCTTTTGATACAACATTATCTTCATTATGTAACGATGCACGCTGAACAAGACTGCCGGCAACACGAACCGGTTCAAGAACTGCATTTGGTGTAATTTGTCCTGTTCTTCCTACAGTAAAAACAATATCTTTTAATTTAGTGATCACTTCTTCTGCGGGAAATTTATAAGCCGTCGCCCATTTAGGAACCTTTACAGTATATCCTAACTGATTTTGCAGTTCAATATCATTCACCTTGATGACAATTCCATCAATTTCATAAGGCAATTCACTGCGCTTCGTACTGAACTCTTCAATATATGCCCAAACTTCTTCAATATTTTGACAAATACGGGTATGCGGGTTCGTCTTAAACCCTAATGAGGTAATCCATTGCAATGAATCATAATGGGTAACACAGTCATAATCCAAAGCATCCGGAACCATGTACAAAAAAGCATCCAATTTACGCTGTGCCGCAACGGCAGAGTCTAACTGACGTACGCTTCCAGCCGCGGCATTACGCGGATTAGCAAAAACCTCTACCCCATCTTTTTTACGTAATTCATTTAATTCGTTAAATGATTTCTTAGGCATAAAGATTTCTCCGCGCACTTCTAAATCTCCAGTGTAAGGAATCGTTAAAGGGATCGATTTCACCGTTTTTACATTATGGGTAATATCTTCACCGGTTGTTCCGTCACCTCGTGTTGCTCCATAATTCAACTCACCGTTCTTATATACTAAAGAAACAGCTAAGCCATCTATTTTAAGTTCACAGACGTACTCCACTGATGTTTGAAGTGCCTCTTGAATTCGCTGATCAAAGCTAATTAATTCTTCTTTTGAAAAAACATTGCCTAATGACAGCATACTTTTTGTATGCGTAATTTTTTTAAATGAATCTAAAACCACGCCCCCTACTCGCTGTGAGGGAGAAGACGGAGATAAATACTCCGGATATTTTTCTTCTAATGCCATTAATTCCTGCATCAAGCGATCATATTCCTGATCACTGATAGTAGGATTATCTAAAACATAGTATTCATAACCTGCTTGGTTTAATAATTTTGTTAGTTCCTTTATTCTTTCCAATGACATAATCAACTCTCCATTCATTGTCTTATTATACCAAAGATGTCATTTCTTTAAAACAAATTCATAAAAAAAATAGATAATTCAAATCATTATCTATTTGTAATTTTAAAAGTAACCCCATTTTCCATATTTTCTACTTGAATTGCATATCCGTACATATCCACTACTTTTTTCACGATCGATAGTCCCAGTCCAAAGTTACCTTTTTCACCCTTTGAATAAGGCTTAAATATTTCTTTCAGCAGTTTTTGACTGATCGTCGGACCATCATTAAAGATAGAGATACCGGATTCATCAATCGTAATGATGATTTGATGCTGGTAATAGCGTTTAGCATTCTCAATGATATTTTCCAACACATTGCGCCAGTGCTCTTCCTGTCCTTTAAAAATCAATGCTTCTGTATTTTCAACCACTGTTATGATTTCATCGTTAACATCTAATTGAGATTTAATTTTGCTGATCAATTCATTCATATTCACATCATCTAAGATCAGTTCATCCTGATTTATATAATCCAATCGATTCAAATAAAGGAAGGACTGTACTTTATTCTCTAGTCGTTCAGTGTTTTCTAAAATAACGTCTAATGAGGATTCTTTAGTGCCATAAGGATAAATATCATCCTTCATACTTTCCGCATAGCTTTTAATCACGGCAATCGGGGTTTTTAAATCATGTGAGATATTATGCATGAATTCCTCTTTCAGCTTTTCCTGCTGATCCAATTCATTTTTCATATCCACTAACGCCATGGATACTTGACCGATTTCATCATTTCGCTCGATATCCAAGGTTCCCTTTTCACCACGTTTGATCGTTTCTATATAATTTTTTATCTTCTGCAGCGGCTTAATAAATGTGAATACCCAAATCGTCATGATCAACGCCACTATAAATAATACGATATACTGAACATAAACCAATTCATTTTTAATTGAATTCAGCAGCTCTGTCGAATAATCATTATAAACAAATGAGATAATATAGCTTCCGTCATCGGCTAGCTTAGTAATGGTATAATAAATTTTCTGCCCGCGATATTCAGCAATATAATTTTCAATAGTTTCTGTCTGCTCTGCCACATTTTTAGAAAACAATTCCTGAACCATATCACGTGTTGTCATTACCGTTAATGGCGGAATGGCTTCCCACTGAATCGCATCGTTCACGATTCTTCGTGTGATATGATAGACCTGTTTTTCTTTTCCCTTATCATACGGGTTATAGTAATCCTTCAAATAATCCAGCTGATTGGCTTGGATGGTTTCAAACATCTGACTGCTTACTAAATTATTCAGATTGCGGTTAATCAACGGCGATACCACAAAAATAATCAGCAGTAAGATCCCCATAACTAATAAGCCCAGCTGCTGAAGCAAGGTTAAACGCTTGCTCATTAATCTAAACGATAACCAAAGCCGTAAATAGTTTTAATATTTAAGTTTGGCATTTTCTTTCTTAATCTTCTTAGCGTATCGTCCACAACACGATCACTGCCAAAATAGAATTCTTCCCACACTTTTGACAAGATCTGTTCACGAGAAATTGCCAGCGAACGATTTTTCAAGAAGAATAGCAACAGATCATATTCTTTTGTCGTAAGATCAATTTCTTCCTCATCTTTTAGCACCTTACGCTTAACCTCATCGATTAAATAGCCATCAATGGAAATTAAGAACGGATTATTTTTATAAACACGTTTTAAGATATTATGTACTCTTAACACCATTTCTTTAGGGGCGAATGGCTTTGTGATATATTCATCACAGCCTTTTTCCAGACCGATAATGCGATCTAATTCCTGATCTCTTGCCGACATGAAGACAATCGGCATATCCGGTTTTACAGCTTTGATTTGGTTCAGCAGTTCAAATCCACTTTCTTTATCCAGCATAATATCGACAATCCATAAATGCACATCATCTTCAATATGTAACAAAGCTTCATCATAAGTATAAAAAGAATAGACATAAAACCCTTCTTTTTCCAAATAGGTTCTCACTAAATCATTTAATTGTTTTTCATCATCTATAATATTGATACGGTATTTCATATTATCACCTCATTTATACTTTATTAAAAACATATAAGCACATTATTGCAATAATGTGTGGAAATATGTGAAATTAAATAGAGTAGTTTCCACTACTCTATTTTCACTTTTACTTTTTCTTCACTTAACAGCTTAACATCTAACAGGGAATCCGTTGATTTCAAGGTCACCGGAATTTCATATTCTCCCGGTTCCAGTCCGTTAATATCAATCGTCGCCTGAATCACAGAACTATCCAAAGCATAAATCTTTGAAGCCGCACCGGAAACATTTACCGTAATGACACTGTTGAAATCGACTTTTCGATTCGCTGTATTGTTTAATACTTTGATTTCAGCATCATTAATGGTTTTACTGATTCGATTTTCCACCACAATGCTGACATTAATTGTATCGATAGAAGCACTATTGACTCCTGATGGCAATTCAATCGGCACGCCATACACTTCTTTATTTTCATAAATCTGTGAGACATCGACAGAAGCATAAATCGCTTTTACGTTTTCTAAGTTTTCCTTTGCTCCATAGATCATTGCCGTTGTAACAGATGGGGTAATGGAAGCAATCGCTAGGCTGTCATCCATCGTTCCTACTCGGTTCACTTTCACTGGAACCTGCTGACTTGAAGAGGTTACGCTGACACTCACATCCACAGTTGTCGGTTCTACATCTACCGGCAATTCATTATTATACTCATCAAATGCTTTTACTGTTGCTTTTTGTGTAAACGAAGCATTCACTTGTTTAACATCAATGACCGCCTGCACATATTTGATGGCATCTAAAGTTTCTCGTCCAGCCGTCACCGTCACTTCTGATTTTGATAACACCGGTGGTTCTAAAACGTATTTTGCATCTTTTTGATCTTCATTGATATATTTATAGCTTAATGCAAAGACACGGGATTCTTTAGGAGACAAAGTCACACTGGCACTGCCCGGAGAAACCACTGCCGTAATACCGCCGGAAAGTCCTTTAACTTTTATATCCATGGTGTAAGAGCCTTCACTATAACCATTAAAATCAATATAAGCGGAATAATCCCCCTTATAAACCGCAGACTGCAGATTTACTACATTTCCGGTTAATTTCAGTGTTACTTTATCCGGCATTCCGGTTACCGCATAATTCTCATCAAGATTGACGATACTCACCGGAACATCTTCTACTGTACGCTCTGTCGTTGCTGTGATTGAAGACCCATTCACCGTGATAAACAGAATCGCCGCCATAACAAGTGAAAGCCACTTTGATTTGCGGTCATCCATTAAGATACCTTCAATCACATGATTGATAGCATCGATGATCGCATAAACACTGTCTAAAACTGTGTTTTTTAAAGGAACACGTTTTTCTTTTTCTTTTGGTTCTTCTTTTTTAGGTTCCTGTTCACGACGCTTTTTCATAAAGTTAAGGAAAAAATCAGTTGAGCCTTCGGATGTTTTCTTATCTTTTTTCTCATCTGCCATTTTATTTCCCCTCCTTTATTGTATCTTCCCAGCCTAATTCCTTAGCTAAGCGATCCCAAAGTTCTACTAACGGGATACGAATCAATTCTCCGTTTTTAGCAAAAGACACATTTCCCGTTTCTTCTGAAACAATGATCGTCAAGGCATCACTGACTTCGCTCAGCCCCAAAGCTGCACGGTGACGCGCTCCATAAATCGGACTCAGTTCACGATTTGTCGGTTCAAAAAAAGCACTCGCACACGCAATTTTATCACCTTGAATAATCATTCCGCCATCATGCAATGCAGTTCCTTCATAGAAGATTGTCAGAATCAGCTCATAGCTGATATCCGCATGAATCTGAGTTCCTGCCGCAATGTAATCTTCCAAAGACTGATTCAATTCAAAAGAGATCAATGCGCCTACCCGATTCGTTGAAAAGAACTGCAGCGCTCGTGTCACTTCATCCAAGATATAATGCTTCTTGGCAGTATCCATTGTACTGCGGACAGGTGCTGACAAGTTTGCTTTCCCGATCTTTTCCAAAGTTGCACGAATTTCCGGCTGAAAGATAATGAACAATGCCACTGCTCCCCACATTAACACCGTATCCACTAAATAGCCTAAGGTTTTTAAATTCAAGGCTGTCGTTAATAGCTTCACGATCAAGATGATCAAAATCCCTTTAAATATCTGTAACGTACGTAAATTTTTACGAACGATGCTGATCAAATAATAGAATAAAATCCAAACTAAAAATAAATCTAAACCAAACCGTAAAAAAGTAATGATGCTTGGTAATGTTATCATGTCAAATAAATTGTCCATTATCCCCACCTCTTACTATTATTATAACAAATTTGAGCTTATTATCCTAGTTACATAAGAAAAAATAAAAATTAGAAATCTGTAAAAATGTGCTGAAACTTGTTAAAATTTTAACATCAATAATTTTTTTGCAGGATTATAAAAAAGTTTTCATAATTTAGCGCAAAAGGATTGAACATCATGCGAAATAGTGTAAAATAAGATTGTATAAAGGAGAGATATTTTATGGCAGAAAAAATTATTGTAGAAACTTCAGCACGTCATATTCACGTATGCAAAAAAGCATTAGCTGCTTTATTTGGAGAAGGTTATGAATTAACAAAAAAGAAAGAACTTTCTCAGCCGGGACAATTTGCTTGTGAAGAAAGATTAACTATTGTCGGACCTAAAGGTGAAATGCAAAGAGTAAGCATTTTAGGACCTGTCAGAGATCATACACAAGTGGAAATTTCATTGACAGATGCACGTTCAATCGGATTAAAAGCAGAAGTTCGTGAATCAGGTGATTTAGAAGGAACTCAGGGATGCAAATTAGTCGGACCTAAAGGTGAAATCGAAATTCCTTTCGGTGTTATCGCCGCTAAAAGACATATCCACTTAACTGTAGAAGACGCTGAAAAATTCGGTGTTGCCGATAAACAAATCGTTAGCGTACAAGTGGAAACAAACGGAAGATCCCTTACTTTTGGAGATGTTGTTTGCCGTGTAAGCCCTAGCTATGCAACAGCAATGCATATCGATACTGATGAATCTAATGCAGCTGGCGGACCAACTGAAGGAATCATCATTAAATAACTATAAAAAAACAAAAAAACATCTGCGGATGTTTTTTTTATTTGCCAAATAAATAATCAATAAAGATTGGAACCTGCTGCTCCCAAGTCTCCTCATTATGCTTGCCGTTAATGATGATGCGCGGATACACAGAAGCTCCCTGAACATCAAAAAGATGAGCGATTTCAAGATTGCGGCTGGTAGCATAAGTAAGCAGCTGCTTATTTCTTGATTCGTCACTCCCCCAGTCAATATATACCCATGTTTTAGGATGAATCGGATAACGATTGATCATTTCTTTTGTCTGTCTATAGCAAAAACTCACTGCCGGAGATAAGCTTGCCGCCTTTGAAAAATAATCATTGTATTTAGCCACCGAATACAACGCCATCAAGCCGCCCATTGAACTTCCGCCAATTGCCGTATGCTCACGATCAACCAGCGTTCGATACATCGAATCTATCATAGGTTTGAGTTCCTCTACAACCCAATCCATGAATGCTTCCCCTTTGCCTGTGATCTTCCCAAAATGATGATGGTCAACATCAAAAGGGCAAAACTCATTTAAACGTTCATTGCCTTCATGATTGCATTCAATCCCGACAACAATCAATTTTGTTTCCATATAATCCAAATATTCTTCCATCTTCCATGATTTGCCATAAGTGGCATCTTCATCATGGAAGAGATTATGTCCGTCATACATATACATTACCGGATAGCTTTCATCACTTTCTTCATAATGTTTCGGTAAATAAATATGCAATAAGCGCGGTAATTGAAACGGTGTAATCAGCACTTCTTTTTTTATGATCATCTTATCTCCTCCTCTTGTTTCATTATAGCATTAAAATAAAAAGATAGGCATAAAACCTATCCTCATTTAATTTTTTAATGCCATCTCTTTTTCTAATCGCACTAAATTTGTTTCATACGTCTCTATCTTATGATCCAAATGGTCCAATGAATCCTGTAATTCCTGCATCTTGCTTTGCAGCTCATGGCGCTGCTGCTCTAAAATCATTTTACGCTGAGCAATGGTCTGATCGCCTTCATGGAATAGATGAATATATTTTTTCAGCATCTCAATGCTCAAGCCGGAAATACGCATGCATTTTAAAAACTGAATGCGTGCCAAGTCTTTCTCCTGATAATTTCTGATTCCACTGCTGTTTCTTTCAACCGGATCAAGCAACCCTATTTTTTCATAGTAACGCAAAGTATCACTGGAAAGTCCGAATCTTTCACTTACTTCTTTAATTGTCACTGCTACCACCACCTTAATCTTATGATACCATAAGTATCCAAAAAAAGACAACTTTGATTTTGCTGTTTATGATAAAAGAAAACCTTGCCTAAGCAAGGTTTAGTCATTATATTAGTGTCCGTTTACCATTAAATCCATAACAACTGGATCTTTTGAAGCAACACCAGCTGCTTTTAATTCAGCAATTTTATCTGCGAATTGTGGTAAGTATTTTTCATGAGCTACTAATAATTCATCTAATACAGTTTTAGCGATTGCACCATGTTCAACTTGTGGATTCATTTCGAATGCAGCTAAAGCTAAACCATAGTTACCAGTGATTGCAGCTTCGATAACGCATTCTTCCATAGCTTTCATGATTTGTACCCAACCTCTTTCAGATGGATTAAATTTACCCCAAGTTAAAGGCATAGCCCCTTTACCAGAGATGATTGCTGAAACTTCTACGATTGAATCATATGGTAAATCAGTGATTGCACCATTGTTTTGTGTACTTACAACCATGTGAGTTCTCTTATCATTGTAGATAGAGTTGATACATTCACAAGCTGCATCTGAGTAGTGAGTTCCACCACGTTTAGTTAATTGTTCTGGTTTGTAGTTTAAGTTAGGATCTTTGTATAATTCGAATAATTCAGCTTCAGTTACTTTTACTTGTTGAGCACGAGTACCGATTGTGTTGAATTCTTCAATACCATGTTTTAACATTTCATCATGCATATAGTAATATCTATGGTATCCACAAGGAATAACTTGAACTTGTTTTAAATGATCTTTTAAGAATTTAACATCATGGATGTTTGCAGGTGTTCCATCTTCAACATCTTTGTACATATTGTCAATGATTTTGTCAGTTAAATCATTACCTTGAGCATCAGTTACTTTATGCCAATGGAAATGGTTTAAACCAGCGAATTGATGGATACATTCTCTTTCAGTTAATCCGAACATTGGTGGTTCGCTTAATAAAGCACCTACTGGTACGTTACATAATCCGATACATTTTTTCCATCCACCGTGTTTGATAACTGCTTCAGTGATCATTCCAGATGGATTAGTGAAGTTGATTAACCATGCATTAGGGCATAATTCTTTCATATCTTCAACGATTCCTAAGATGACAGGGATAGTTCTGAATGCTTTGAACATACCTCCGGCACCATTAGTTTCTTGACCTAACATACCATGAGAGAATGGGATTCTTTCATCTTTGATACGTGCATCTAATAAACCAACACGGAATTGTGTAGTTACGAAATCAGCATCTTTTAAAGCTTCTCTTCTATCTAAAGTTAAATGAACTTTAACACCATATGGAGTTGCATCCCACATACGCTGCGCCATTGCACCAACGATTTCTAATTTTTCTTTACCAGCTTCACAGTCTACTAGCCAAATTTCTTTGATTGGTAATTCATCGTAACGTTTGATAAATCCTTCCATTAGTTCTGGAGTATAACTACTTCCTCCACCAATTGTAACGATTTTTACAGGTTTCTTTTCCATTTATCTTCCTCCTCATTATTATCTGGATCCCCGTCCACAATAGGAGTATACCGTATTACAGAAAAATTGGTATCTTTTTGCAAAATTTGAAAACGTTTACCAAAACATGAAACTTTTCAATTTATGTTTCTTAACCCCGTTTTCAAGCTATAAGCGCAAACTTCATCTTATTTTACTAAAAGAAATGAAATAGCTTAGAAAAACAAAAAAACGGCTACCCGTTTTTTTGATAAAGCATGCCATAACGTATATAGACAACATTTAAAGCCGTTAAAAAATTGATGCTCCCCGATAATGACGAATCGGTAAAGTCACTTTCTAATCCATCTATAAAATAATATTCATCAACACTGTTGAGTACAGGTGATTCCCGGTTGCAGGTAATCAAAAGCAAAGCAGCTCCCTTCTCTCGTAAGCTTTGGATCATTTCCTTGATTTGATCACTGTTTGCCGACACAGAAAGAATAATCGTTAAACTATCTTTATCGACAACACGATATTTTAAATCTTCTTCACCACGGCTGTTGAAGGAATAAATGAATTTCCCTAGCTTCATAAATTTCATTTGAATATCACTAGCGACTACTTTTGAGAACTGATAACCAAAAAAATGCACCTTTTTTGCTTCATAGATTTTAGAACAGATACGATCCACTTCATGAATATTCATATTAACATTCATCATCAAGGACTGAATCGTAAGATCATAAACCTTCTTGACTAACTGCTGCGGCTCTTTAAGCAATGCTTCTTTTTCAGTTGGATCAAAACACAGCTCAGCTTTTGCTTTGACCAGTCCATCGCGAATTTCCTGCTTAAATTGAATAAACGATTCACAGCCAAAATATTTGCAGAAACGACTGATTGTGGCAATAGAAGTATAACACATATCAGCCAGCTCATTCACACTGCAGCTAGGAACCTTATTTAAATTTTGTAAAACAGTCAGGGCAATAGTGTAATTCATATCTTCCCGATTAGATGTATTTATAAAAGATAATAGATTATAGATAATATCGACTTCCTGCATCACAGCCACCCCGCTTTTAGACCATTATACCTTATTTCAATTTCATTTTAAAGAAGAACTATTGTTTGTTGAAAGTAAAAAACTGACTATTCGTCAGTTTCTTCGGCTGCTTCTTCAATGATCAGATCTGCTTCTTCATCTTCTAACAGATCATCGTTTTCTTCCTCATCAATCGAAGTAAATCCTTCTGCGGCAATAGGTACATTCGTTTCTGTTTCTTTATTTTTCATTAAATAGATCAAATACCCAAATGCACCAAACCCAAATCCATAAAAAATATAAGCTGAGGTATTATCTACAAAGTATTGGATGACATCCCCTATACTGCTGCTGATCGTTAATTGCCCCGCCTTTACAAGAGCATTTACATATTCATATGATTTGTAAATACTAAAGATGCTGTAAATAAATGTAAGGATGGCTAAAACATAAAATAAAATCGTTAATTTTGAAAAGCGTTTGTTTTGTTTTTCCATATTTTCATTCCTTTCAGATACTGCTCAAGTATATCTGAAAAATATGGTAAGATTGTGTGATGGAAAACAGAGATTATCTTATCGCAAAAATGTGTGTCCGGTGTTCATTTCATATACCTCATCGGCGATGTTCATTGTCGAATTACGGTGTGAAACTAAGACGATGGTTTTCCCTGCACTTTCTTCTTTTAAAGATGTCAGGATGACCGCTTCATTTAAGCTGTCCAGATTGCTGGTCGGCTCATCCAATAAAATAATATCCGCCTGATGAAGAAAGGCTCTGGCAATCCCGATCCGCTGTTTTTGCCCTTCCGATAACTGACTTCCTAATTCCCCGGCTTTCGTCATATAACCTTCCGGCAAAGATTCAATGAATTCATCGATAGAGGCTTTTTTTGCCGCCAGCTTGATTTCTTCAAGCGTTGCAGCAGGATTAGCCAAGGCAATATTATTAGCTAATGTATCATTGAAAAGATAAGTTTCCTGAATGACGTAGGCTTCCATATCACGTAAATCATGTGTATTGATTTGGTTTAAAGAACGTCCATTCAAAACAATCTGACCGCTGCTAGGCTCAAAGAAACGCATCATCAGTTTAAGCAAAGTGGATTTTCCGCTGCCGCTTTTACCATGAATGCCAATGATTTTGTTTTTAGGCAAAACAAGGTCTGCTTCTTCGATAATCTTTTCATGATCATAGCCAAAAGAGACACGTTCAATCTTCATTTCCCCATATTGAACCGGATCCTCTCCTGTAATTTCTTTCACTCTCGGTTCTTCTTCAAGCAGCTCCAGCAAACGACTGCCGCTTGCTAAAGTGTGATGAAGATTATTCGATAAATTGCTTAAAGCAACTACCGGTCCAAAGGAAGACATCATGGCAATGCTGCATATCACAACTCCCGCAAAAGAAACAGTTTGACTTTGATACAGCAAAATAGCGCTGACCATCATCATCATTGAAAAAAGCAGTACACAGACATCACTCATCGCATAGCTTTTTGCTTCCAGTTTTTTTAAACGTGTCTGATCCTGTTCAATATTTTTCATGCCTTCATTCATTTCTTTCAAACGGCACTGTCCGTGATCATACTGAATGCTTTCTTTGATTCCCTGCAAGCTGTCTAAAATAAAACCGTTCATTTTACCGTAGCGATCACGATAGTTCTGTCCTGCCTCTCTTTCTTTTTTTCCAAAATGAATCGGCAAAAATACCCCGACTGTCAAATAGGCTGCTGCCGCAACAATTCCTAAAAGCACATGATACTGTCCGATAAAGCCAATCATAATGACTGAAACTAAAATCGCAATCATGATCGGGGAAATTGTATGGGCATAGAACACTTCTAATAACTCAATATCACTGGTAATCAATGAAACCAGATCCCCGTTGTTTCTTCCTTCTAGTTTTGCCGGTGCTAATGTTCTCAGCTTCATAAATACCTGATGTCTGATCAAAGCTAAGAGCTTAAAGGCAATATAATGGTTGGACGCCTGTTCAATGTAGCGCAGAATGCCTCTAAACAAAGCACATAGTCCAATCAAAATTAAAAGGTGTTCAAAAGAAAGGGCAATGGTAAGCCCCATTCCTTTTAGAACTGCCATAGCTGCTAGAATAGTAATAAAAATGGCACACAGATAACCAATAACGCCAAACAAAATTGCAATAAACATGATATGCAATAAAGGAAAGACTAAGCCGATTAATTTTTTCATGATCGTTAAAGCACTTCTATTCATAAGCCGTCTCCTTTCCTAAAACATTCAGCAATGCTTCCTGCTGTTTATACACACGGGCATATTCTCCGTTTAACTGATATAAACTGGCATGGGTATCTTGTTCGACGATCCTTCCCTCTTTTAGCATGTAGATTTGATCCGCATGAACAGCATTATCTAAACGATGGGAAATCATGATCACTGTTTTATTTTTCCTTAAATTTTCAATCACTTTAATAATGGCGTTTTCACTTTCAACATCGATATTAGATGTTGCTTCATCAAAAATATAGATCGGTGAATCTTTAAGCAAGGCTCTTGCTAAAATGAGTCTTTGTCGCTGTCCGCCGGAAAGATTGCTTCCTTTTTCCAGTACCGGCATACTTAATCCGCCTTGATCTCGAATGAAGCAGTCTAATTTCACTTCACGCAATGCTTCCCACATCTGTTCTTGGGTAATCGCTATATTGCCCATTTGCAGATTATAAGTAACATCTCCGGCAAATAGATAGCCATCATTATTAACGACAGTGATGCACGCCATAAGATGTTTTTGATTAATGTTGGCTAATTCCCTTCCATTAAGCTGAATACTGCCTTGATAATGCTGATGATGTCCAGCTAAAATATTCGCTATCGTACTTTTTCCGCTTCCCGAAATCCCAGCAAAGCTGACGAATGAATGTGCCGGAATCGTAAAGCTTAAATTTTTCAGAACTTCCGTTTCTTCGTTATAGCCAAATGAAACATGATCTGCTTTAATTTCAATATCCTCTTCAGGATAAAGTTCAAGTTCTCCTTCTATATCTAACGGATGGTCCAAAATCTTAAAGATATTGTCACTGGCACTCATCCCGTTCATGGCAATATGGAAAAATGAGCCAAGCAGACGCAGGGGAATAAAGAATTCAGAAGATAACAAAATTATCAGCAGCATTCCCATTAAAGAAATATGACCGCTGCGGAATTCAAAAATAGCGAGAATAATTCCTAAAGCCGCACCGCCAAAAGCAATGAGATCCATCACTGAAATCGAGTTCAGCTGCATCGTTAAGACTTTCATTGTCACTTTACGGAATGTTTCTGCCTCTTCATCCATCTGTATTGTTTTTCTTTCATCTGCCTGATAAGCTTTTAATGTCGTCAAGCCTCTTAAATTTTCTAAGAAGCTATCACCTAACTGCATGTATGACCCCCAATAGCGTGACAGCAGTTTTTTCGCAAATTTCTGTACAGCTACAATAGACATTGGAATCAATGGAACACAGATCAAAAGCAAAAGAGCCGTTTTAAAGCTAATCAAAGAAAAAAGAATAAATAGAGTAACCGGTGCCAGCAAACTATAAAAAAGCTGCGGCAAATATTTACTGAAATAGATTTCCAGTTGTTCTACTCCTTCCATACTCATCTGAACGACTTTGCTGGTCGGAAAAAAATCTGTATAATGCATTCCTAACTCTAAAATTTTATTATAAATCTTTTCACGCAATGTTTTTTTAATCCCTAAGGAAGCACTATGCCCTGCCATTGTCGCTTTTTGACTCCAATAAAATCGCAGCTCTATCATCACAGCAATAACTGCGACAACACCACTTAGTTTAGCTAATGTTAATTGCTGCTTGTAAGCTGTCGATAAAGCATAGGCAATCGCCGCATTAAAAATGATATTCGCAATCAGACCGAGCCATTGAAAAAACACGGTCTTTTTGATGGGGGATAAGTTCCCCTCCAGCAATGTCATTAATCGTTTATTAATCATGTTAACCTCCTAATTTCTGATAATAAAAATGCTTTAAGACAAGCATCGGGCGCTTAAACAGCATTCGCGGTCCACTGTAGCGCATGACTTGCCGGATCAATTCTCTTCTTTTAGCGTCGCAGCAGTGAATCTCACATTGACTGCAAAAGCTCTTTGCTGCCATTTTGGGACAGCGATCAATTTTTCTTATCGCATACTCCAATAAATCCTGATGCTCGCTTGGATTTTCATGATGTGTATAATAAAGGTTGATCATAGTTTTGACTAATTCTTTTTCCTTTTCTCTTTTTGCTTCTATGTTCATGATTCTCCCTCCAGCTGCGGTGTTATTGTTTTGATTCTAAAAAAGAAATAATAATACTTAAAGAAGATTAAAAAAACGATAAATAGTTGTCCATAGATCACCGGACAGATAAAGATTGCAAGGATCATCATTGCCGAAGCCGGCAATAGTATGGTTAGCTTTGTCTTTAAAGTCATCGCCTTGGTTGTGACAAATTCATGAATATGATTTTGATAAAGCTTCGTATGAAGCAGCCATTGATGAAACTTATCAGACCCCCTAGCAAAGAAAAAAGAAGCTAGCAGTAAAAATGGTGTGGTAGGCAAAATAGGTAAAATAACACCAAAGCTTCCAATCACTAAAAATAAAATCCCCAATCCTAAACACATGATACGTAATATTCTCTGATCCATAATTCCCTCCTGTTTGTTATAGATGACTAACATTTTAGTTAATATTTTAAGGACTCGCGTCCTTTTTGTTAGTTATTTCTAACTCTTAGATAAGTATAGCATAGCTTTTGTTTATAAAGCAAGAAAAAAAGAGAAACCTTCATAGATTTCTCCTTTACTTATTATAGCTCTTCTCCGTTTGTTTCAATCACTTGCTTATACCAAAAGTAAGAATCTTTTTTATAACGGTTCATGCTTGCTCCCTCTTCTTCTTCACGATCAACATAGATGAAGCCATAGCGTTTCTGATAGCCATTCAGCCAGCTCAGCAAGTCTGTAAATGACCATGTACAGTAAGAAAGAACTTCACAGCCATCGTCACAGGCTTTCTTCAACTCTTCAATATGGGCTTTTAAATAAGCGATACGATAATCATCATGGATCTTACCGTCTTCTAATTTATCAAAAGCACCTAATCCATTTTCTGAAATTACAATCGGCAGATCATAACGGCTGGTAATTGTACGACAGCACATTCTTAATCCCATTGGATCGATCGTCCAATCCCAGTCGGTCGTTGGCAGATATGGATTTTTAACGTTTTTAAATAATCCCGGAATACCGCTTTCTTTGGCTGTCCCTTTTTTACCGGTATTGTTCATTTTGGTTGAAAGGCCTACTCCGTCAATCGGATTATATTCCACTACAGCTGTTTGATAATAGTTAACTCCCATGAAATCGAAATGCGCAGCGGCTTCTTTTAAGATCGCCTCATCCCCTTCTTCCATCAAAGGAGCACAGTTAATGCTTTTTAGGAATGCCATCGCTGCTTTTGGATAACGTCCATATGCATAAATATCCATCCACCAATAGACTTGCAGATCATCATAATCTGCTTTTGCCATAGCATTTTCAGGACGGCAGTCCAAGGCGTAGCTCGGTCCAAACGCATAGCTTGCCCCAATCATCCCATGATGTCCCATTTCATGGAACTTCAATACTGTTTTAGCGTGTGCCATATTGGCATGGTGATTCACTTGGAAGAACATTTTCATATCCTGTGTTTTTCCTGGCGGGTGCATTGCCGTCAGCCATCCTAAGCTTGTAAACACATTTTGTTCATTCATCGTGATCCAGTATTTTACACGATCACCAAATCTTTCAAATAAAGTGACTGCATAGTGAACATAATCATCAACAATCTGACGATTTTCCCAACCACCGTATTCGTCTACCAATGCCTGTGGCAAATCCCAGTGATAAATCGTTACCATCGGTTCAATATCATACTTGATACATTCATCGATCAAATCGCTGTAGAACTTGATTCCAGCTTCGTTCACTTCGCCTTTTCCATTAGGATAGATACGTGGCCAGGCAATAGAGAAACGATAGGCTTTCAATCCCATTTCCGCCATTAATCTTACATCCTCTTTATAACGATGGTAATGATCCACTGCGACATCTCCGGTTGTCGCTTTAAATGTTTTTCCCGGAATGCGGACAAATTTATCCCAGTTTGAAATTCCTTTGCCGTCTTCATTCCATGCGCCTTCTACCTGATAAGCGGCAGATGCACTTCCCCATAAGAAATCTTTGGGAAATCCTTTGCTTTTACTAAAATACATAGTTTACCTCCTTTTTTATCATCAAATAATATTAATCAAGATATTCTTTAATAAACGTGTCTAAAACGGTTAAATAATCATTTCCATCAGCATTATCTAATTGAAATAAGCTTTCCTCATCCTTTAATACAAACAGTTCTTTTTTGCAGCGCGCTGCGTTATAAAGCGGAAAGACTTGTTTTAATGGAACAAAGCAATCTTTTTTGGTATGTATAAACATCGTTGGAATCTGATTTTGTTTGACTAATTCCACACTGTCTAACTGATTGATGTCAATTCCATACTTTCTTTTAATGATATAACGCATCAAAATCACAAACGGGAAATGAAAAATATAGTAGTCCCGCTGCATGCGATAGCTTAAAATCTCTTTCACATTCGCATATGCCCCATCTGAAATGATCGCTTTGATCTGGTCAAATTCTTGAAGCTTGCCAGAAGCATTGAGAATGATGTTAGCCCCCATTTCTTTTCCAAACAGCAATATATTCCCATCAAAATGCTGATCTAAATAGTAAAGCCAATCGATCAAATCATCCTGATCTTTGCCGCCCAAACGATAAATCTCACCATCACTTCCGCCATGACCATATACATCGATGAGTAAAAAGTTACAGTTTAATTTAGTCTTAAAGAAATCAACATAGCTGACCATGTCCATCGCATCTAATCCATAAGGATGCAGCATCAGCATGGTATTGGGAGCCTGCCGATCAAAATAGTAGCCGTTTAAGGTTTCCCCATCACGGTTTTTAATCTGTATCAGGTTGGCTTCATCAAGACCGGTGAAATGTTTATTAGGACGATCCTGTCGTTTCATCAGCACATCACTCATCGCTTTAGAAGCATGATAGATTGCATAGCCGGAAGCTAAAGCTAAGGCTCCTAGTGATGTCGCTATTGCCGCTTTTTTATTAACCGCCATATATATCCTCCTTAAAATTTTCCATCAGCAATCGATTGATGTTCATGATCTGTTCAAGTGAACCCAAACGATATTCCGGTTTATTCATGAGATCTGCATAGTATTTCAAGGCACTGATCAGCTCTTCACGCACATCGGCATACAGACATTCCGGCACTTCTTCTAAGGGAAAGCAGCGGAAAATGAAAGAGTTACGATCTTTTTTAAACAAACGAATCAAAATCTCATAGCCGCCCGTTTTCAGCATATAGTTTCCTAATGCAATCTGCATATCATGATTATCAATGGTTAAAATATCATTTACAATATGTTCAAAAATAATTTCTCTTGTTTCTTCCTGCAGCTTCTTATCTTCTTTATAAAAGCTATATAAATAAGAGTAGGCTAAATTACCATCCTCAGCATCCTCTTTAATCAGCTTAAAGCGAACACTTAATGTACTAAATAAAGCATCGATAATATATTTATTGCATTCAATATCATCTAAAACACTGATCATACAAAATGTAAAACGATCATACTCAAACAAACGGACGGTCAGCTCTTCAATTTCATCACGTGCTTTTAGAAAGATCATTTCAATATGCGGCAGACATAATTCAAATATCTTTCTGAAATAATAAAGATGAAGATAATATTCCTGATCCATATAGTTCACATTGATGCCTGACCAGAAATGTTCGTACAATATTTCATCGCAGATCATATTAACGGATTGAATAAGCTGCTTGTACTCATAATCTTGAATCAGTCTTTCTAAATAAGGCAGATAAATCTCATAGAATAAATCAATGGTCTTTTGAGATGTTCCCTGATGATATTCCAAATAGTTTAAGATATTGACAATATCCTGATTAGTAATATCTAACGAACGATCATTTTGTGCAATATACCCCTTAATTTTATCACACTCTAATTTTGTTTCCTGACCGATATAGCGTTCCAGCACCTCCAGTGCTTCTATCGTTAAAGCAATTTGTTCATATTCGTGCAAATTCTCCGCAAAATTGACAGATATTTGTTCTCCCAATTTGATTTCAAAGAAGATATTGATCTGCTGAAGCTGAGCATCTCGCATATAATAATGAAACTTATAAATATTTTTTGTTTTCTGATAACTGCTGTGATATTTATATTTCGATTGATAGGTTGATTTATGTGTGTCTATATAGTCACGGATCAGTTTTCTATTCATCGGCTATCCCCTCTTTTTATATGATGACCCGAATTCAATCAGGCTTATTCCGCAAAAAATCTTACTGTATTTTCTAATACTACCGAAATCTCACGATAGACTTCATAATTATGACTGCCGTCTAAAATCTCTACAAACCGGATATCTTCACGCTGATACTGATGCAAATAAGCTTTCGAGCTTTCAAACGGTACCGCTTCGTCTTTGGTTCCATGAATAATCATCAATGGATTTTGATAATCTTCCAAATGTAAAAGCAGATCCAAATTCATAATTTCATCCACAAACTTTGAAGATAAACGCAATCCCTTGCAGTCATAAACACCTTCTTCGATTTCACTTACTTCACCGGACTGCTTCATATAACCAATTAAAGCCGGCATACAAAAAGCAGGTGCCCACAAGCAGCATTTTTTAATCAGGTCTGGGAATAAAGCGGCAATGTTTCCGGCGATAGCTCCGCCCATGCTATGTCCTAACAGATAAATTTCACTGACATCTTCTAATTTCTTTACTTCCTCTAAAATATGAATGACCTGCTTGCATTCTGCCATATAGGTCATTTCTTCAAAATCAAGATCGCTTTCTCCGCTTCCTAAAAAATCAAAGCGAATGCTGCCGATCCCTTGTTTTTCCAATAAACGTGCTAAACGCACAAAAGCAAAACGAGGTCCGTTGCGGTTTGCTGTAAAGCCATGCAGCATCACAACTAAAGGATATTTTTTCTGACTTGGGCGATTCAGCATTCCTCGCAGAACCCCTTCTTCAGTTTGTACTTCGCAATAAACTTCCATGACTATTCCCCCCTTAATTCTTCGGCATGAATGGTTAAAAAGCGCGGATAAAAATCTTCTTTAATATAGTTAAGCAAAAGATCACGTATACATTCTGTTGAATAATCGCCGCCGATCATGACAGAGGTATCCATGATATCTTTTGTCAGTAGTTTAAGTTCTAATGGAGATAATGCTTTGCCATCAACACGCATCGTATCACTCACGATCTTTAAGCATCGATCAAAATCTTCTTCACTTGGTATAGCTGTTACATGTTCCATTTTTTTGCCCCCTTCTTAGCTTCTATTATAAACAATCCCTACTTTAATTAAAATGAATTTAATAATTCTTTTGTTACTACGCTGGCAATCAACAGTCCTGCACTGCTGGGAACAAACGGTGAGCTTCCCGGCGTGACCTTACCGTTTTCACTGACTTCTTTGATTAAGGGAGTGATTGGCGGTTCATCAGAATAGACGACCTGACAATGAGTAACTCCTCTTTTTTTAAGTTCACGGCGCATGACTCTAGCCAATGGATCAATACTGGTCTCATAAATATCACAAACCGTTAAATGCTGCGGATCCGTTTTATTTCCTGTTCCCATAGAAGAAATAATAGGAATGTCTTTTTCCTGACACGTCATAATCAAGGCAATCTTGGCCGAAACCGTATCAATCGCATCAACCACATAGTCCGCTTTTTCATAAATGGCTTCAAGATCCTTATCTTTTAAATAAAATTCTTTATAGATATCTACTTTTATTTGCGGATTAATCGAAAGAATACGGTCTTTCATAACCTCTACTTTTGCTTTTCCAATCGTGTCATGTGTCGCAATGATCTGACGGTTTAAATTAGACAAGGAGACTTCATCATGGTCAACCAAAATTAAATGTCCCACTCCTATTCTTGCCAAGCCTTCACAAACAAAGCCGCCAACACCGCCAATGCCAAAAATACAGACGGTTTTCTTTTGCAAATGCTGATCGTAATCCTTACCGTAAAGCATCGCACTTCTTATATTCTGATTATTCATTTTCTAACTCCATTTAAATTCAATTTCATCTTTTTATAAGGAGGATATAAGGGTCCTGCATAAAAATTCGCTTAAATCTCCCGTTGCTTCGCCAATGCTTTTTCTAAATCCTTAAAATACTGTTCTTGTATCTTTTTTAGGTTCATTCCTAAATGAGAAATAAGTTCCATTATTTTATTTTTAAATGTAATCTGTTCTAAAAATATCACTTTTGTTTCATTTTCACCGATCTTGATCAGTTTTCCGCTCCACTTTCCCTGAAAGTTTTTATTGGACATCGTAAAAGCATAAAACTGACAAAATATTTTATCGGTGATCTCAAATTCTGTAGAAAACCCATCTTTAGTATGTTCAATAAAATGTGTCTCATCAATGATCTCAATATGAGAAAGATCACTGCGCCACGAACTGTCATGATTATTCGTTATTATATTCCATACCATTTCAACATTATATGGGAGATTTACTTTCATTTCTGATTGTCTCATCATTATCCCTCTTTTCTTTTCTATTATACCAAAATTATCCTTTATAAAAAACAAAAATAAGCACTTTCATGCTTATTCGTAATCGGCAATATAGCCTCTCATATCTAATTCTAGTTTTCGGACTTCCCAGCCTTGAATCAAAGTACCTAAACGTTCTTTGATGCGTACCACGCCCATCTTATCTTCTGCACGAATAACTGCCATGATTGTCGGTCCGGCACCACTCAGATAAGAACCTAAAACATCCGGATCATTTTTTAATTCTGCCATGATGTCAAAATAATTTTCAATCAGATGTCCTCGATAAGGCTGATGCAAATGATCTTTAAAGCCGGTTTTAAGTCCGTCATCAAAACCATTGATTAATGACGCAACTAGCAGCGCTAAATGAGATACATTTTTAATAGCGTCTTTACGAGAGATTTCTGTGGGGAGGATGCTTCTTGATTTTTCTGTGGATAAAGTAAACGGCGGAATTAAAGCAACAAAACGATAATCATGCTTAATGGGAATACTCAGTGTCACTACATCCTCTTCCTCCATGACCGAAACCGTCATTCCGCCATAAATGGCCGGTGCCACGTTATCGGGATGTCCCTCGATCATCGTCGCTAAATTAAGGATTTCTTTTCTTTCCTCACAGCGATCCATAAAAGCATAAGCCCCGACGATTCCGGCAACGATACAGGTCGAACTGCTCCCCAAGCCTCTTGTATAAGGAACATCGCCCTGACAATCAATGCGAACCCCCTTATATTCTAAGCCACAGCGTTTTGCCGCCATTCTAAATGCCTGATACGTCATATTATCTTCATTGCAGAACTGTTCAGGACAGCCGGTAATTTCAATGCCATTTTCAATCAATTCAAAAACAAACTCATTATAAATAGTTAACGCTAATCCGGAAACATCAAACCCCGGTCCTAAATTGGCGCTGGTTGCCGGCACTTTTACTCTTACTTTCATAATAGCCTCCTATTTCTGCATGATCTTTTCTTTAACAAAATCGACAATACTTTCTTTTTTAATCACTTCTTTAAAGCGTATAGTGCGCTGATCCAAATCAATCAGCGGTGCAGGAATCTCAATATGAGTGAGATCATGCAGCTTTTTGATAGCTTCATATTCATTTGCCTCATTATGGCTCACTGCTTCATACACCGCTTCAGGGAATTTATATGGCGAAGCGGTTGCCAATAAAATGACAGGAAGCTGGTCTGCGGATTCTTGACGATAATTCTTGATCACATGATAGCCTGTCGCCGTATGGGTATCCAATAAATATCCGGTCTGTTCATACATTTCATTGATTGCCTGCAGCACTTCTGCTTCACTGGCAAATCCGGCAGCAAAATGCTCCTTCGTTTGATCAAAAATAGCTGCATCCACTTCATAAACGCCCTTTTCTTTCAGCTTTGTCATGTACTGATTGACCATGTCTTTATTCCGATCACTTAAAAACCAAACTAAACGTTCCAAATTGCTGGAAATTAAAATATCCATTGCCGGTGCGTTCGTCTTATAAAATTCACGGTTTACATCATAACGACCTGATGTAAAGAAGTCTGTCAGAATATTATTTTTATTGGAAGAACAAATAAATTTATGAACCGGCAGCCCCATTTTCTTTGCGATAAAACCGGCTAAAGCATTTCCGAAGTTTCCGCTCGGAATACAAAAATTAACTTCATCATACAATTTCATCTCTTGTTTTTTCACTAAGCTTAAATACGTATAGAAATAATAGACGATCTGCGGCAGTAATCTGCCAATATTAATCGAATTGGCAGAGGATAAGAAAATCTGATGTGCCTGACTTGCTTCTTTTATAGAAGCATCATTAAATGCCTGTTTTACTGCGGTCTGAGCATCATCAAAGTTGCCATCGATGCCAATGACTTCTACATTCTTCCCCTCCTGAGTGATCATCTGCTGCTTTTGAATAGCCGATACACCATCACTTGGGTAAAATACTTTAATGCTTGTCCCCTCAACATCTCTAAAGCCCTCTAAAGCTGCTTTACCGGTATCTCCGGAGGTTGCCGCTAAAATCATCACATCACGCTTTTCTTTTTTCACTTTCAAAGAAAGCGTCATCAAATGTGGCAGCAGAGTCAAAGCCATGTCTTTAAACGCTGCAGTCGGACCCTGAAATAATTCCGCCACATAAAGATCCCCTGCTTTTTTAACCGGTACCACTTCTTTAGGAAACAAACTTCCGCCATATGCAGCCTGACATGCTTCTTCTATTAATAAATGTCCGTCTTTTGGCACAAAACATTTCAAAACAGCTGAAGCTAACTGAGGATAATCTAAATCCATCAGTTCTTTTAAAGAAAGCTGCGGTAGATCAAAATTCGGCACCAGCAATCCGCCGTCATTTGCGATCCCTTGTAATATTGCCGTATAAAAATCGATCGGTTCTTGTTTATTTCTCGTACTTACATAAGTTAATGCCTTGCTCATTGTATCCCCCACTCTCATATTTATAAATCATTCTAATTTAATCCTATAGCAAAGTCAAATAGAACTTAAAAAAACAAGAGATTATTTTTCATATATTAGAAACTCTTAAAAACAAATTTATGATTTATAAAAAAAGAAGACTTACTTACTAAGAAGCAGCGACTAAAACGCACATGAAAACACTCACATTGTCTGTTTTTTCGTACAACCCTTATATTTATGAAAACAAAAAGATTTTTTGTCTAAAATTAGGATAAAATAAAGTTGACAGTTATTTGGTTTAGTGGTATTATTTGAACAATTATAGAGGGAAAGGAGTCAATCATATGTATAAAATGATGACCATGTGCATTTCAAACTAAAAATTTGTTAATCACCATGGCAAAATGATGTACATTTTTGACACTTACTTCTAAAAGGAGATGCTTCATTTGCTGAAGCATTTTTTTATTATCTAAGGAGGGAAATAGATGATCATAGGCGTGATTGGTCTGGGAACTGTAGGTTACGGTGTCGTAGACATTCTATGTATGGAAAAAGAACGGCTTTCCAACTATCTAAATCAAGAGGTAGTCGTAAAGTACGGGTGTGCAATGGAAGAAAGAGATTTACCGGAGGGCGTTTTATTTACTCGTGATTACAAAGATGTCTTAAATGATCCGGAAGTGGATGTAGTCGTAGAATTGATCGGCGGAACCACAATTGCTAAAGCTATTATTATGGAAGCCATTGAAAAAGGAAAACATGTCGTGACAGCAAATAAAGCGTTGATTGCTCATGACGGCAAAGAAATTTTATTGGCTGCCAACAAAAACAATGTTCATGTCTTTTATGAAGCTGCAGTAGGCGGAGGAATTCCGGTAGTAACACCGCAATATGAGTCTTTAGTAGCCAACAACATTAAAGAGATTACCGGTATTTTAAATGGAACGACGAACTTTATCTTATCTTTAATGGAGACAGATAACTTAGATTTTGAAGAAGCATTAACGATTGCCGATGGCTTAGGGTATTTAGAAGCGGACCCAAGTTTAGATATCGATGGGATCGATGCCGCACACAAGATCGCCATTTTAGCGAACAACGCATTTGACGGATTTGTTGACTTTGACCGTTTAAAGCCTCAGGGGATCCGCAACGTCACCAAGCTGGATATGGATTACGCAAAAAAAATGGGATACCGCATCAAGCTGATTGCTCGCGCAAAAAAAGAAAACGATAAATATTTTGTTGATGTTTCCCCTACTTTAGTTAGTAAAAATGATATGGTCGCGAATGTCATGGGAGCATACAATGTAGTAGAATTCAATTGTGACTATGTAGAGAATGTATTATTTTATGGAAAAGGTGCCGGGCGCTATGTCACTGCATCTGCTGTCGTTGGCGATATCATCAAAGTAAGTCAATCTTATAATTGGCAATATAGCAATAAAACTATTGAAAACATTTACCCTATCACAAAAAGCAAATATTATCTTCGTTTAGACCATGCCGTCGATATCGACTATGAATATTATTACAGTGAAAAAAATGTACATATTTACATCACTAAAGAAATCGAAATCGAACAATTGCAAGCACTGCTTAAAAACGAAAAATATTCATCATTTAAAGTGAGGGGTTAAAAATGAATATCATTGTCCAAAAGTATGGAGGTACATCCACACGTTCGTTTGAATCACGTGAACGTATGTACAAGAATATTATCCGTGATGTAAAAGCCGGTCATAAAGTAGTTGCTGTCGTATCTGCGATGGGACGATTTGATGATCCCTATGCAACCGATACACTGCTTTCCATTGTAAATAAAGAACATTTAGATAGTGAAGAACTCGACCGCCTAACCAGTTTAGGTGAAACCATTGCGACTTTAGTCATTAAAGCCGAGCTTGAAAAGAACGGCATTGCCGCTGCTACCATCAGCAATCAGGAACTCGGGATCTTGACAGATCGTGATTATCAAAATGCCAGCATTATTGAAGTAAACGGAGAAATGATCTTAGAAAAATTAAAAGAAGTAGAGGTTGTGATTTGTCCCGGCTTCCAAGGGAGAAATGAAGAAGGAAAAATTACGACTCTCGGTCGCGGCGGAAGTGATTTATCAGCGGTGGCTGTCGGAATCGCAGTGGAAGCCAGTGAAGTTGAAATCTATTCTGATGTCAACGGCATCTATACAGCGGATCCGCGTATTGTACCCGATGCCTTGAAGCTGAATTATATCAGTTATGCAGAAATGTTAGAATTAGCCTGCAACGGTGCAAAGGTGCTGAATCATCGCTGCGTTCAGTTAGCTGCCAGTCATAACATTCGAATCCATGCCCGTTCATCATTTGAACAATATAAAGGAACTTATGTGATAGGAGATGAAGAAATCATGAAGAAAAGCCTTAATAAACTTACTATTTCCGGGATTACCGGTTCTCAAAACGAAGCTCGTGTCACTCTAGTCGGCGTTGACGGAACAAACAATTCATCAGCTAAGTTCTTTCAAAGGGTAGCGGAAGAAGGGGTTAACGTCAATGTATTTAATCAGGCGTTAGTCGGCGGCGGAAAAATGGATATCTCTCTTATTATCAGAGATGAGGACTTACCAAAGGTTATCGATATTTGTAATGAACTCAAACAGCCGTTAAAAGCACAGCGTACTATCGTTCGCGGCAACATCGGTAAAGTATCGGTCATTGGGATTGGAATCAAAAATAATCAGGGAATGTTCCACAAAGTCTACAATACTTTGATTAAAAATGATATACCGGTAGAAATGACATCTTGCTCAGAAATCAATATCTCATGCTTTATTGATCGTGATGATGTCAATCGTGCACAAGTTGTGCTGCATGAAGCATTTTTAGGAAATGAAAACTAAGGGGGAAATATAAAATGAAGAAATATAAAGTTGCGATTGTGGGAGCGACAGGAGCTGTCGGTCGTGAAATGTTAAGATGTGTTATTCAATATAACTTTCCTTTTGAAAGTATTAAGCTTTTAGCCTCTGCCCGCTCTGCCGGTAAAACCATTGAACAGGATGGTCTGAGCTTCGTTGTAGAAGAATTAACCGAAAACAGCTTTGAAGGTGTTGAAGTTGCCTTCTGGTCAGCAGGCGGAAGCATTTCTGAAAAGTTTGTACCTTATGCAGTAAAAGCCGGATGTGTCAATATCGATAATACCAGCCATTTCAGAATGGATCCAACTGTCCCATTAGTTGTTCCTGAATGCAACAGCGAAGATTTAAAATGGCATAAGGGAATTATCGCTAATCCAAACTGCTCTACTATTCAAATGGTCAGTGCTTTAAAACGCTTAGATGAAGAATTTGATATTGAAAGAATCATCGTTTCTACTTATCAGGCCGTTTCAGGTGCCGGTGTTGCCGGAATGCGCGAATTAAACAGTCAAACAAAAGCAATTATCGATAATGAACCGGTTGTTGCTGATACATTGCCATGTGCCAGTGATAAAAAGCATTACCAGATCGCTTATAACTGTATTCCGCAAATCGATAAATTCGATTTAGACAACGCTTTTTCTAAAGAAGAGATGAAAATGGTCAATGAAACAAAGAAAATTTACCATAAAGATATTAAGGTCAACGCTACTTGTGTACGTGTTCCGGTACTGCGCGGTCATAGCGAGAGCGTTTATATCGAAACTAAAAAGCCAATCGATATCAAGAAAGCCTTTGATCTGCTCGCTCATTCTACCGGTGTTGAATTAGTAGATGACATTGCTAATCAAATTTACCCAATGGCGATTGATCATATCGGTTCTGAGAAGGTATATGTTGGACGTGTCAGAAAAGATTTAGATAATGACCACGCATTAAGCATGTGGGTAGTGGCTGATCAGCTGATGAAAGGTGCTGCTTACAACTCTGTAGATATCGGTCTTAAAATGATCGAAATGGGTCTTCTGTAATTCTAATAAAAATGAGCCTCAAAGCTTGGTTATCCAGACTCTGATGGCTCTTTTTCATATCAAAAATATTTATGTGCAAATAAAATAGGAATATCTGCAGAGATATTCCTATCTAAGTAAATCTTTAATAACTTGATACCCTTCCAAGGTTTCTTCATTTCCATTCAAATAACGAACCAGCGTATAGCAGTTCCCACATTGATGGCATTTAAAAAAGAAGGTTTTCATTCCTGATTTGATATTCTCCTGATGACCATGTTCCTGTTTAATTTCATAGCCGCATTGACACTTTAACTTCATCCTTATCACCTAAATATAGCTTACCATAGAATAAAAGTCGAAAAAGGAAAGTTGCTAAAGTTATAATGAATTTATTTTGCTCTCACCAAAATACACTTTTTCAAATCTTCAAGCTGACACAAATCTTCGATGCTCAGCATTAACCATCTTTGTCCCATCATTTCTCCTGTTTCGGCATAGACTCTTTGAAAAGAATAAGATAGGTTAGGAAGCAATTTTTCAAAAGCTTCCTTTTCTTTTTTGCCAATTACAATCAGTACATCAAAATACCCCCTCTGCGGATAAAGAGTGCAGATATTTTTAGATGACTTCTTAAATTTCAGATTCCATCCCTTTGCCATTGAACAACGGCTGTAGTTAAATTGTGGGAAACAATGATACATTTCTTCAAAATGGTCACAAAGCTCTTTGAACAACGGATTATGAATATATGCCGCAACCTCTTCTAATATCGGTTCGGAAGCTGCATCCAGTTTATCCCAGTGATACATCCTGCTCCTCTTTTACCTTTGCCCACAATTCTATAAAACAATTCTTTGTGTAAGGATGAAAATATTTCTGAATCAAAATCGGATCCGTTTCAATTCCTTTTTCTTTTAACCAAGTGTCATAAAGATATTGACTGGCTTTATATAAATAAACATTAACTAACTGTTCAAAGTCTTCTGCTTCATAGCTGCAGACAATATATTCCCCTTTGGGAATAGTTTGTTTTTCTCCCACGAGCTGGTCATCCGCTTCAAATCCGACAAAATAATCAAAGTATTCAGGATCGGGTGTCAGAGTTAAAACATCAATTCCTACAGATTCCGGATTTTTTCCATCAATGGATTCCCATAGTTCAACTAGTGAATTGATCTTTGGTTCTCCTAATTCTTTTATTGAAGCTTTTTTTCTTTTGCCAATGAGCTCAATATCTCGGGCAACTTTATCTTTGCGAATCGTTAATACCATATCCTCCACAATCAATGGAACATTTTCATCAATCATTGTATAATTCAAGACTAAATCCGGTTTTAAGAAATGATCTAGCTGCAGACTGCTTTTACGATATTCATTCGGTGTTACTTTGTAAGTCGCCTTAAAAGCATTTGTAAAATGACTGTGATCTAAAAAGCCATGATCCAACGCTATTTTTAAAATAGTATCCTGACTGTTCTTTAATTGATCCGCAGCTTTTGCCAACCGCCTCAGTTTTAGATATTCCCCTACTCGCTTATGAACCAAACGATAAAATAATCGCTGATAATAATAAGGGGATAAATTCGCAATTTTAGCTAAATCCTCCACGCTTAATGCTTGATCATCATGATTTTCAATATACTCAATACTCTGTTGAATAGCTTCCCATGCATACATATTTTTATCTCCTGCCTTTCTACACGTATTCTAGCATATTGTATTCCCTCTGCCTTGCATCTCAGTGCCTTTTGACTGGAAGCCAAATTTCAATTTGACTTTCTTTGTTTTCATCTTGCTGTTCCCCATAACAAATAAAATCAAACTGCAGCTCATCATTTAATTCATAGTCGGTACTTAAAAGCCATTCTCTATAGATTGCCTCAATTAGCGGCTGAACACTCTCTTCGCTTTTTCCTCTCAGACAGAACACCGCATAATCACTTGTCGGCAGTGTCTTGCTCACCATTCCTCGAGGAATTGACTTATAATCCAACACCTCTGCCATTGTATAATAGTCAAAAGATAAATGATCCGCTTCAGCTTTATAACGACTGTAATCATTGATCCCAATTAAATAATCAAGATTCGTACGGTTCACAATCAAATGCTTATGGCGATGCATTTTGCGCCAAGTCTTTCCGATCATAAAAAATCCCAGCGATGTGCTGCATGTATACCCGATACATTTAAATTCTCTGTTTTTAACTATTTGAATATTCGCTATACGATGCAATACATTCTCTTTATCCGCTTTTTCAATATCATAAGGAAGAATCAGCGGATAAAATTTTTGCTGCTGCCGATAAGCATCCGGAGTTTTCTTATAGCTTTTCTTAAATGCCGTATGAAATGCCTGTTGAGAAGAATAACCTGCTGTTAAGGCAATCTGAGCAATCTCTTTTTTATTATGAACCAATTCATAAGCGGCACTGCTTAATCTTCTTTTTTGAATATAGAGATGAACCGGCATTTCTAACAGTTCTGACAGCATACGATGTAAATGGTATTTTGAATACCCAACCATCTGTGCCAACATATCCAAGCTTAAATTTTCATCTAAATGATCTTCAATGTATTGAAGAATGATTTCAACCTTTTCTTTATTCGTTTTCATTCTCTCACCTCAATGTCATTATAATGAAACTGAGTGCTGTTCTCTTCGCATTTCTTGCTTTAATGATAATGGTCTAAAGATTCCTTTAAACGCTGAATCACCTTTGTTTTAAGACTGGACGGTTCTAAAATAGTAATATGGCTGCCCAACATCATGATCCACCCGATCAATCCATCGCTCAATGTCACTTCTTTTACTTCTCCCACATATTTGCCTGAGACATCCGGCCTAACTGTCAGCTGATCGCTAAACTGATCGACAACGCTGCGGAAAATCTCCTTATCAAATAAAAACTTTAAATCAATCACTTCATTAGAGAAAAACATATTAATGGCTTGACGCTCTAATTGTTTCATATCCCACATTTCACGGATATCTACAAATTTCAATTTAGTCGTTCGTACCAAGTCCATTCGGTCAATGCGATAGATTGATAATTGTTCTTGGCGGATATCATTATAAGCTAACAGATAATAGTGTCCTGAATGCATCATCACTTCATAAGGAGAAACAAAATAGGTATGACCGCTGACATCCTTTTCATAGTTCCCATTTTCACTTTTAACCGCAAGCACTTTTCCATTTTGATCGATCGTATAACGAACATATTCAAAAATAATCGTCTTTTGTTCATTGATAGCCTGCAAAATAACATTCATTTTAATAAACAACGGCTTATTATGTGAATTCATGTTTTCAATGTGCAGGCGATCGATTTGTGATTTAGGCGACAGGGCTGTGATCTTTCCAAACAGTGCTTCCCCTTCCTCTTTAGACACTGCTCCGCTTGAACAAACAGCATCATAGATAAAACGCAGCTGAGCATCAGCCAAAATCCCCTTTTCAATAAAATATCCGCGTTTTCTTTTCACCTGAATATAGGAAGAAATACCAAACATTTCTTCCATGAATCCATTAATCTTATTTATATCGGCATAAATCGTTTTAATATCACAATGTATATCATACTCTACAGACAGCAGCTCTTGAATCTGACTTGCCATCGTATAGGTTTCATTTGATTTTAAAAGTATTTTCAGTACATTCCATACCCGATGATCCATTCCATTTACCTCCCATTAAGCATAGCGCTGCTGGTAACGAATGAATTCACTTGGTTTCCATAACTGCTGCCAAGTATTCCTGCGTTTATAGCGAAGAAGGTCTTCTTGATAATCCATCAGAATCCCTGTAAATTCATTTTCATCAACCAAACTTAAAGCTTGTTTATATTGTCCTTCAATTAAATAAATTTCGCAAGTAAAATATCGATTTGCTTCATTATTTTGATCAATATGAGCCTGACATAGTGCCACAATTTTTTCTATTGTATACTGTTGGAAAGGAATCAGATGACGAATAACACAGTATTCATCCGATGTAAAATAATGATTGATATGTTTGATGATCACATTCAGCAGATTCTTTTTATACTGATTAAAAGGAACATAATGCAATCCTAACAAAAGATCCATATAAATAACATATTTTTCAAGTTCAATATAATGATCTGCCTGATCCGCACAGCGTTTCAACTTTCTAAAGAAAAATTCGCAAGCCTGAATATCATCCTGAATATTGAGCTGCAACTGTTCCATAGACTCAGACACATAAAATAAAGTCTTAATTCTTTCATTCTGACAAGTTGCAATAAATGTATTTAAAAATGCATATAACTGGTGAAAATCGACCATTCTGCTTGTTTTATAATCTAATCTTTTCATAAGTACCGCTCCTTTTCTTTACATTTTCATTGTATAAGAAATAAAGAAATAACGCAGACTGTTTACATACATTAAACTCCGAATAAACGGTTTTGAAATAATTGTCATATTTATTGATTTCTCCAATATAGTTTATAGAGGTGAAAAAAATGTGTGGAATTGTTGGAATATCTAGTTTTACAAAAGATTTGCAGCTAAATACAGAGACAATCAAAAAAATGTGTCAAGTATTGAGCCATCGCGGACCGGATGATGCAGGAATCGAAATCTATGAAAATGCATTGCTCGGTCACCGTCGTCTTTCTATTATTGATTTACACAGTGGACATCAGCCACTAAAATATACGTATCATGATCAGGAATATTGTATTGTCTATAATGGTGAACTTTATAATATGAAGGAATTAAAGGAAGACTTGATTGATAAAGGATATCAGTTTGCCACTTCCAGTGATACTGAGGTTGCGTTGGTCTCTTATATTGAATATGGTCCTGAATGCGTCAAACGCTTTGAAGGAATTTTCAGCTTTGTGATCTACAGTGATGATCAGTTATTTGGCTGCCGTGATCAATTAGGCGTTAAACCGCTTTATTTTAGCTATGATGAAGATGAGCTGGTTTTTGCATCTGAAATAAAAGCCATACTGATCTATAAAAACAAGGCAGTTGTCGATCGTACCGGTGTCTTAGAGCTGCTTGGTCTAGGACCATCGCTCAGTCCCGGTAAAACCGTTTATAAGGGTATTGAGTCTTTGCGTCCGGGACATTATTTTATCTATAAAAACAATCATTTGATGATTAAACGCTATTTCAAGCTGAAATCAACGAAACACACGGATGATTATGATACTACAAAACAAAAAGTCAGAAAATTACTGATTCATTCCATCACCCAGCAATTATTAAGTGATGTTGAGATTTCTTCAATGCTTTCCGGTGGTGTCGATTCCAGTATTATCAGCGCTATTGCCGCAAGCTATCTTCCTAGTCTTGCCACGTATTCGATTACGTATGAAGACCAAAGCAAATATTTTAAAGCCTATGACTATCAGACCAGTCAGGATGATGATTTTATTAAGTTAGTCAGTGATCGCTATCATACCGTTCATTTTAATGTGATATTAACTCAAAAAGAATTAGTTAAACATTTGGAAACCTCATTAATTGCTCGTGATATGCCGGGAATGGCAGACATTGACAGCAGTTTCTTCTGTTTTTCTCGTCATATTGGTTCTAACCACAAGGTTGTCTTATCGGGAGAATGTGCAGATGAAATATTCGGCGGCTATCCTTGGTTCTATAAAGAAGAATTATACAGCAAAGAAAATTTCCCATGGCTCTTAGATCAAGACAAACGTATCGAACTGTTCCATGAAGATATCAAGAAACTGCCATTTAAAGAATATATCCAGCAGGCTTATGACAATACAGTCGGTGAAATTGACGAGATCAACGAAGAGGAAGAAGATAAACGCAAGCGACGCATGATTTATTTATGTGTAGAATGGTTTATGCAAACCCTGTTAACCCGCAGTGATTCACAAACGATGCAGGCTTCCATTGAATGCCGTGTTCCTTTTGCCAATGCAAAACTGATCGAATATGTTTACAATGTACCATGGAATTATCTGTATGAAGAAGGCAAAGAAAAAGCCCTGCTCCGTGATGCCTTTAAAAATGAACTGCCTAAAGAAATCTTGGAACGAAAGAAAAACCCATATCCTAAAACCCATTCTCCAGTCTATACCGAGCTTGTCTGTCAGCTTCTAAAAGAAAGCTTGGAAGATCAAGACAGCATCCTGTATAAACTATTTGATAAAGACAAATTAAATGACCTGATTGAAACAAAGGGCGCTTCATTTTCTTACCCATGGTTTGGTCAATTAATGATGGGACCACAGCTGATTGCCTATCTTTATCAGATTCATTTATGGGGAAAAATCTATCATATCGAATTGGAATTATAAATTAACTTAGATGGCTTAAAATTAAGTCATCTTTTTTATTTCGCTTATATCTTTACAGTGTAAAGATTGTGTGTTAAAATCTAAGCAGTGATAAGATTGGAGGAGCACAATGGAAAACAAACCCTATCATCATGGCGATTTACGTCGTTTACTCATTGAAACAGGTCTGGAAATGATCAGTAAGGAAGGTGAAGATAAATTATCTTTGCGAAAAGTAGCAGCACAATGTCATGTCAGCAATGCTGCTCCCTATGCTCATTTTAGCAGTAAAGATGAATTTATCGGAGCTATCCAAAAACATATTATGGATACTTTCACGCAGACTTTGGAAGAAACCGCACAGCAATATCAGGATACTCCTGAATTATTGCCAAAGCTGGGAAAAGCTTATGTTTTATTTTTTTATCATCACCCACTCTATTATGATTTCTTATTTTCCAGAAAAAACATGAAAATATCGCTATCCTTAGAAACCATCCATAAAAATGAGATTCCACCACTGGAAATATTGAAAAAAGCAGCCATTCAATCCTTTAAAAAGACAGGAATGTCAAAGGAAGCAATTCAGGATAGTGTGATTGCCATGTGGGCATTCGTTCATGGACTCTCCGCAATCATGATTATGCCCAACGTGAAATCTGACTATGATTTAGAATCGAAGGTTGAGGACATCATCAAAGCCAGTGCTTTTTCATCATTTATCTTAAGGGAGGAGCAATCATGAAAGTAATTATACATGATCTTAAAAGCGAACAGTTTCAAACTCTTTTTCCTAATTTGAATAAGGAAACTCACATCATCTCTGACAATGGGAAAATCAAATCCTGCATCGGCTGCTTTGGCTGCTGGATTAAGACTCCCGGCACGTGCGTTATAAAAGACGGCTATGAGCATACAGGCGCCATTTTATCTCAGGCAGATAAGGTAATCATTATCAGTCAATGCATTTATGGCGGATATAGTCCCTTTATTAAAAACATCTTTGACCGCAGCATCTCTTATGTGCTTCCCTTCTTCAATACGATAAATGGAGAAACACATCATCAACCCCGTTATCACAATAAATATCAGCTTTCTGTTTATTTCTATGGGGAATCGATAAGCTCACAAGAAAAATTAACAGCTGAAGGTTTGGTAAAGGCAAACAGCATTAATTTTAATATTACTCAATATGATGTCTCATTTTATGATTCATTAAATCAGCTGGCAAAAGAGGTGATCTTATAATGAAAATCAGTATTATTAATGGCAGCCCAAAATCAGGCAAAAGCACTTCTGCACTCCTGATTGATTATTTAACACCACAGCTTCAAGGAAATGACATTCATGTCTATCGTATTCATAAAGAAGCATTAAGTAATTGTCAGCTTGCCCAAATCACAGACAGTGATGCCCTTATATTTGCTTTTCCTTTATATATAGACAGTATTCCCTCTCATCTCTTAAGAACGCTCATCGAATTAGCAAAGCAAGATTTTTCAAAGAGGAAACCGATGATCTATTGTATCGTAAACAACGGCTTTTATGAGGGAAAGCAAAATCACTTAGCCATCGAGCAAATGAAAATCTGGTGTCAGCATACTCATCTGACCTGGGGACAGGCAGTCGGTGCCGGCGCCGGCGAAATGCTTCCGTATATCTCTTCTGTTCCTTTAGGACATGGTCCTAACAAAAATCTCGGACATGCGCTCACCATATTGTCTCAAAATATTAAATCCGCTCAAAGCGGACAGGATCTTTTTATCTCACCTAACTATCCAAAATTTCTTTGGAGGATGAATGCTTCAATGTTTGTCTGGTATCCTCGCGCTAAGGCCAATGGATTAAAAAGAAAAGCTTTGTATCAGCAGGCAGACAACATAACTTTTCATTAATAAAACCACAATAAAACAAAGCTCAATCATTTTATGATGGAAAAGATAGGTCAATCGATCTATCTTTTTTAGTGACCTATTACTCATCAGCTTGACTATTTTTAATCTTGAAATAAAACACTTGACTCTCCCCTAAAAGGAGACTTTATGATGATGTCACAAACGAAAGGAGAATCATCATGATCATTACAAAAGTAAATGAAATCACCAAGAAATACGGAAATAAAACCGTGCTGGACCATGTATCTTTTTGTGTTGAGGAAGGCGAATGTCTGGGCATTTTAGGACACAACGGTGCCGGAAAAACAACATTGATTGAAACGATGCTGGGTCTTAAAAAAGCCGATCAGGGTCAAGTATTCCTCTTTGATCACAACATGATTAAAAGAGATCAGCTATTATTTGAAAAAATCGGGGTACAGCTCCAGCACTCTGCCTATCAGTCAAAAATTAAAGTGCATGAGCTATGTCAGGAACGGGCTGTGCTTTATCAAAAAGATATTGATGAAGACTGTCTATTAACTGATTTTGGTCTTTTGGATAAGAAGAACCAAATGGTCGAAAGCTTATCCGGCGGGGAAAAGCAAAAGCTCTCTATTCTGCTTGCTGTTATGCACGAACCTGAACTTATTTTCTTAGATGAGTTAACGACCGGACTGGATGTTGTCGCAAGAAGAGAAATTTGGAAATATCTGCTTGAATTGAAAAAGAATAAAAAGAGTTTGATCTTAACTTCGCATTATATGGATGAAGTAGAAGCTTTATGTGACCGTATCCTTTTATTAAAAGAAGGAAAAGAATTGATCAGCGGCACAGTGAAAGAAGTGATTGAAAAGAGTCCTTATGATAATTTAGAAAAAGCATTTTTATGGTATATGGGTGAGGAGGTCCTATTATGAAAAAATATTTAACCTATTTAAAAATTGAAGCTAGCTTGGCATTTCGCAGCATTGACTTAATCTTTTTTGGGGTAGTCATGCCAATCGGAATTGCCGTTCTTATCGCTGCCATTGGCGGCAATAGTATGACCGCTAACGGATATACCTATCTTCAGGGAACATTCGGATCATTGATTACCGTAGGCATCTGTGCCACTGCCCTAATGGGAATCCCGTTATGTCTATCTGATTATCGTGATAAAAAAATTCTAAAACACTTTTTTGTAACACCTGTACGTCCAAGTATGATATTATTGGTACAAGCCATCATCAATGCCTTCATTTCAATTTTCTCAGCCATTGCTATTTATGTTATTCTGAAATTGGGCTGGGGATACGAGATTAGTGGAAGTGTCGGTATGCTGGTACTGTCTTTTATGGTGACTATGTTTGCGCTCTATGGTTTAGGTATGCTGATTGCAAGTTTATGCCGCACAACTAAATCCGTCAATTTAGCTTGTACGCTGTTTTATTTTCCGATGTTATTTTTATCCGGAGCGACAGTTCCTTTTGAAATCTTTCCGAAATGGCTGCAATCAATCGCCAATGTTTTACCGTTGACGCAAGGAATCAAACTCATTAAGGGGTATTCATTGTCATCACACCCTAAAAACACAGTTGAGCCGTTTATTATTTTATTTGCCGTCGCTGTGATCAGTATTATTTTATCTATTAAGACATTTAAATGGGAATAGGAGGACATGTCGATGTATCGCATAGGAGAATTTTCTAAAATGAGCAAGGTTTCCATCAAGACTTTGCGCTATTATGATGAAATGGATTTATTAAAACCGGAATATATTGATCCTGAAAGCAGCTATCGCTTTTATACGACACAGCAGCTTATTGAGATTCATAGTCTGACTGCATACCGCCAAATTGGTTTGTCGATCAATGAAATCAAATTAATCTTATCAGGTCAAAATGAAGAGGATATTTTAGAAAAACATAAGGCTGAAATGCTGAAAGAAAAAGAACGTCTGAAGGAAAAGATTGCCCGTATTGATTTTCTGAGTTCACAGCAATTAGATGAGCATCTTCTGCAATATAAAGCTATCATCAAAGAAATCCCAGAGCTGATCGTCTATTCTAAAAAGATGCATTTAAACAGTTATCAGGATTACTTTGACGTCATTCCGCCATTAGGGGCAGAAGTCACTCGTTTAAATCCGGATATTCAATGTACCTTCCCCACATACTGTTTTATTAGTTATTTAGATGGTGAATACAAGGAATACGATCGTTACGTTGAATTTTGCGAAGCAGTAGACCGCTTTGGGACAGCACCAGAAGGTGTTATCTTCAAAAAGCTTGAACCAACGACTGTTGTTTCTGTTTTACATCAGGGCAGCTATAAGGATATTGGCCTTGCTTATGCTTACGCCGCACAGTGGATCGATAAAAATGGCTATCTTTTAGCCGGAAATCCACGTGAAAATGTGATCGATGGGATTTGGAATAAAGAGTGTGAAGAAGAGTGGCTGACCGAAGTACAGATTCCTATTATAAAAGAAAAAAATGGCAAGAGCATCTAGCTGCTTGCCATTTTTATTTTAAATAAGGATTATACTGCTGTTCGTTTTTAATGCTCGTTTCTTCCCCATGTCCCGGAAAAACTCTGGCATCTTCTTGAAACTCTTTTAACTTCTTCATTGATAAAACGGTATCATGATGACTGGATAACGGGAAATCAAAACGCCCGATAGAACCATTAAATAAGACGTCTCCGCTAAAGATGATCTTCTGATCTATCAGTTCAATCATGCTTGATCCCGGTGTATGCCCTGGCAAATGGTGCCATCTCACTTTAAACGGACCGATTTGCATTGTCTCCTCACAATCTAAAACAGGTGCTTGAATGATGAGAGGATTTCCCATCATCATTGACAGATTATATTTAGGCTCTTTTAAATACACATGATCTTCATGATGCAGATAAATAGGACAGGCAAACACCTGATACAAGGCATCTATTGCCCCTATATGATCACAATGCCCATGAGTCAATAATATTGCAAGAACGTCTAATTCATTTTCATGGATAAAGTTTTTGATTTTTTTTGCCTGATCCCCCGGATCAATGATGACTGCCTGAAAATGATCGTATAACACATAACAATTCGTTTGAAACGAACTGACTACTAATCTTTTTATCTTCATCTCATCCCTCTTTTCTTTCTTAGCCTATTATAACATATCTTCACTTTTTATTTAATTTATAAATAATATAACTAAAAGCGAGTGCATTGCTGATATTCATCGCATATAATAAACCGATAGTTCCGCTTCCATCCTGATCATAGTTTATCAATGATAAAATAAATCCGAAGACAATGTTAAAAACAACATAAACAATAAAGAACATCACTGTTTTTTCATTGTACTCCCCTACTTTCTATAAACTCATCATAGCATTGCCGATCTTCTTAAACAATAGAATATACCAAAAGAAAAAAGAGTGCCAATGACACTCTCCATATTCTTTAAACTATTTTTTCTCTTTATGAGTCGTTTTTTTATTACATCTTGAACAGTATTTTTTAACTTCCATACGATCCGGGTGATTTCTTTTGTTTTTTGTACCGATATAGTTCTCTTCTCCACATTCTGTACATTTATAAATAATGTTATCTCTCATTCTCACACCTCCATACCCAAACTAATTTCGTATTACATAATAACACAATTATTTGTGAATTACCATACTTTTTTTAAAAACCCCTCAAATTAATCAGGAATTAAAAAGTTATTCTGATAATCCATATTTTTCAAAATATTTATCAAAAATCTGTCCTACGATACTTTGACATGTTTTTGAATTACCGCCCTCTCTAGGCGCAATGCACGCATAGGTCAAACGCGGGTTCTCATAAGGCGCATAAGCGATCAACGCCTGGTTAGGATAATCGGTTCCTGTTTCATCAAACACTTCGGCAGTCCCAGATTTTGCCGCCAGCACATAGTTCGTTTTTCTAAGTCCGGTTAAAATTCCATCACCGTTCACTCCGGCATAGAATCCGGCCTGAATACGTTCAAACGCCGTCTTCTCGTCCGATACATCATCAAGCACTTCGACATTATTCGTATATACCGTCACGTCTTCCCCATTTACATTCGTATAGGCTTCCGTCACCAGTCTTGGCTTCATGCGTCGTCCGCCATTGGCAATCGTTGAAACATACTGTGCCATTTGAATCGGCGTATAGGTGTAATACTGACCGATCGAAGCATCAAGAATATTCCCGGCTTCGGGTTCACGATCTCCGCCTTGATAGCCTCTTTCTTCATTCGGTACATCAATTCCGGTTTTCACACCCAGTCCCAATTCTCCAAAAGAGCGTTTGATCTTATCAAAAGCTTCATAGTTAATATATAACGGCTGATAAGGTACATAATTAGCTTCTGCCAAGCGCATCGCAATTTTAAACATGAATACATTGGAAGATTTAGCTAATGCCTGTACTTCGTTCAAGTTCCCCATTGCCGCTTTCGTCCATGATGATTTCGGCGCTGTCCCCTGAATATAAATAGGCTCATCATACAGCTGTTCTCCTGCCGTATAAAGTCCATATTTAAATCCCGTATATACGGTTGCTCCTTTTGAAGAAGACCCAATCGCAAAGGCTTCTAAATAAGCCCCATCAGCAAAATCATAGATTTCACCGGTTTCGCGATCCAATGCCTTTCCGCACATTGCCACGATATCCCCGTTATTAGGATCCATCAGCACAACATAAAGACGATCCATATATTGATTTCCACTGGCATAAGCAATCGAACGCAGCTGAGTTTCCAAAATATTATTAATATATTCCTGCAATTCCCAATCGATTGCCAATTTTAGGTTATAGCCTTTTTCACCCTGACTTAGTTGACTTAAAATCGGATCGCCGGTTTCTTCATCATAGGTCAAGTTATACGTAGCACCGCTTCCGCCAAGCAGACTTTCATATTGTTTTTCCAGTCCCGAAGTTCCGACACGTGAATTCATCTGATAGCCTAAAGCCAACAGCGTATCGGATTCATCTTTGGGAATCCCCTGTGTCTTGCTTGAAACATTTCCAAACAAGCTTTTCATTGTACTGCCATAAGGATAAACACGTGTATAGTCATGACTGTATGTAAATCCTCTTAATATATTTTGACGTTCGCCAATAAAAGCAATATCTTCGGCTGAGACATTCTCCACAACGACATTGCCGCCATTAATATCTTTATTCATTAAGGTATAGATATACGCCTCTTCAAGCGTCAGTTCACCGGAGCTGTAATACTGATTGATCATATCTTCTGTAATACGATCAATTTTCATATTATAAATATCCGAATCGCTTAAAGTCCCAGCTTTATAAGCCGCCCATTCTTCTTCAGTAACAACTGTCTTCGTCTCTTTATCAAAATCACGAATCAGCATATCCTGCTTATCTCTCAGCGTCAGTTTAGATAAATCAATTTCGAAACGATCTGCAATGATCTTTGCCATTGCTCTTTCTTCTTCCTCTTCGATTCCTTTTGGCGCATAATACATGATGACATTGGTCGCTTCGCTTCCAACCAAAAGCGTACCATTGCGATCATAGATCTGTCCTCTAGGCACATCCTGTGTCTTTGACTGAACCTGATAGGTCACCAGCTTTGCCGCATAATAATCTCCTTGATGCACCTGAATAAAAATCAGTCTAACTGCTATCACAATAATCGCAACAACGATTAACCCCATCAATCCTACCATTCTCGCAAACGTACTCTGCTCTCTTTTTTTGCGCTCTCTTACTTTCTCATCATTTCTTCCCTGAAAGTAATATGTTCCGCTAAATTGCTGCTTTTTCTTAAATTTAAACATGACTTCACCTGCCTTACCGCTTTTTCATTATATAAAATAACTCCGGTTATTTTATGTGATTTTATATTAATTAAAAATGTGAGCGCATACTGCTCCCCACATCTTCATTATTTTTTTACTAATTCTCTTTGAATCTTACGCATCATCTGTGATTTCGAATAATGCAGCTCACTTAAAATGTATTCTAAAGCATCTTTTTGTCCTTCTCGATACTTATTGCGGGAATTACGCACATTTTTTGCGACCTTGCTTAATTCATGGCGAATACTCGACTCAAAAAATTCCAAATCATCTTTATAGGTTTCTAATTCCTGTAAATACGTCGTGATCACATTTTCATAGCCATCGCGATAATACCCACGATAACGGCGCCCATACTGAATGTTGCTCATCACTTGTTTCATATAATCAAAACGCGTGGTTATGACATTATGTGAATGTGTGGAATAAGGCTTTTCCGGCTTGCGTTTTCCAAAAGCTCGATCAATCCCATCAGAAAGCAGTTCACCCATATTATCGTAACCGCTCTTTTTTAAAGATTCATCAACATTGTCTTTTACTGTTGAAATGGTTTGATCCGCCAGTTCTACTAAATCATTGATAAGATCATGATTATTATTTCTATCTCTATCTCTCGGCATTGTTTTCACCTACTTTAAGTTCATCAATCGTTCCTTCTCTAACTAATCCATCTTTTTTAAGCATTGTTTCCAATACCGACATATCACTTGATAAATCTAAGATTTCATCGTCACAAAGCGTTGCAGACATCGTTTCCAAAGCCTGATTAACCAAATAAATTGTTTTCATTAACTGAGATTCCACTTCATTAAAATCAGGATCCATTTTATTTGTATCTGACAAACGCACATAGTTTTTCAAAATTGAAACCAATGTCGGCAAATAATAATAATCAAGCTTAGATACTTTCGATTCCTTTTCAGGATATTGATCTAAAATCTGATCAATAAATTTAATCATCGCTGAAGTATGATATAAATCTTCCGTAATCTTTGTATTTGTAATAGAAGTATTCAAATCATCAATCTGACGCATAAATTTCTTTAGGTTTACTGTTGAATCTTCTTCCTCTTCATTTTCCGGCTCAGTCTCTACCACTTCATTCGTATAAATCACATACTTAAAGTAATCATACGTATCCGGAAAAGAGCTTTTAAATTCACTTACCTTACATAATTTTTCATTTTGATAATATACATCTAATGTATTGAACCCATTTGCCTGATCACTGCGGATCGTTACATTTTCGTTCAATACCAATTCATCATGTTCACTAAAATAAGCAAGTGCCTTTTCATCGAGTTGACGCTGCATTTTCTTTTTATCGCTTAATGATTTTTTCTTGCTGAAATATTGGACGGCTCCCAGTAAAAGGAAACTGACAGCAGCTGTCCCTAAAAAGAGATTAGAAAATCCCAACGGAAGTGCAAAAGCTATCAATGAGCCAAAACATATCAACGCCAAAAAATTTGAAGTCCATTTTTTCACACTTTCACCCCCGAAGATTATTATCTCATAAATCAGAAAAAATATCATTAAATATAGTGAACTTTTTACAATTAATTTTATAAACCTATTTTTAGGATAAATGTAAATGCTATCATTTTCAAAAATTAAAGAAAAGCATTAATTTAACCGCTTTCAGAAAATATTTATAAAAATTTAACACAAATTTAATTGACAAAATTTAGAAATAGGCTTAATATGTGTTTGTACGAAAGAGGAGGAATTTTATATGATTAAAATTAAATTAGTTTGTGCAACAGGTGTATCTTCAAATTTATTGGTAGATGTTCTAAAAAGAAAAGCTGCTGAAAAGAAAGTGGATTGCGAAATCTCATCTAGTTCATCAATGAACATTACTGACGCCGTTAATTCTTCTGACGTTTTAGTACTTGGACCTCAATATGGATATAAATTAGACGAAGTGCAAGCATTAGCAGATGGTAAATGTGCTGTCGTTACTTTGAAGGAATATGAATATTCTTCAATCGAAGCCGATAAAATCGTAGATAAAGCGGTTGAAGCTTATAACGCATTCAAAAAATAAATCACACTAAACCGTCTTTTGACGGTTTTTTGTTTTTTGAAAAAAATACTTTCATTCTCGTTTCTATGCTATAATCTAACCAATAATTAAAAGGAAGGTAAGTATGGAAAAGAAAATAGTTTTTTTAGATGTAGATGGTACATTGTGCAATGATGAGGGATTTGTCCCGGATTCTGCCCGTGATGCCGTTAGAGCTGCCAGAAAAAACGGTCATTTGGTTTATTTATGCACCGGACGTTCAAAAGCTGAGCTTTATGATTTCATTATGGAGGTTGGTTTTGACGGTGTGATCGGTGCCGGCGGAGGATTTGTCTCTGTTGGCGATGAGATGCTGTATCATAAACGTGTGAGTGATGATGACGTTCGTCATTTAGTTGATTTTTTTAATGAACACCATGTTGATTTTTATTTAGAATCAAATGGCGGACTTTACGCCAGTGAAAATTTAGTTCACCATCTTGAAACGATGATGTACGGAGATGTCGATCATGATGAAGAAGCAAGACGCAAGCGAGATGAAAATCCTAATCATTTTATTGAAGCCATGATTCAAGGAGAATCATTATATCGCAGCGATGTCAACAAGGCTTGTTTTCTACAATCCGATGTCCCTTTTGACAGAATTAAAGAGGAATTTGCCGGAGAGTTCAACGTTATTCCCTGCACAGTGCCAATGTTTGGACCAGACAGCGGTGAATTAGCTGTTCCCGGTGTTCATAAAGCTACCGCAATCGAAGCTCTGCTGGAACATTTAGGACTTGATCAAAAAGACACCATCGCATTGGGTGATGGGATGAATGATGCAGAAATGCTGGAATACTGTCAAATCGGAATTGCCATGGGAAATGCGAAAGCCGGTTTGAAAGAAATTGCCGACGAAGTGACGGATACACATGATGAAGGCGGAATCCGCAACAGCTTCAAAAAACATGGCTTAATATAAAAACCTGAAATAATGATACAATCCCACCAAAGTAGACAGATGAAATAAATAAAA
>JAQENU010000015.1 GCA_027676805.1 Coprobacillaceae bacterium UN01-12pH3A
TTATTTATTTCCCATGTCTACTTGACAGGGGTTGGTTCATTTGCTTGGTTTTTACTGTCTTGGCAGAAAAGCGCGAATATCTTCACTGTTATAACCGGCTAAAAAACGTTTATCATCAAATATAATCGGTGTTTTTATTAGTTTAGGATCACTAATCAAAATTTTAACTAGTTCACTTAAACGCAAATGATCAAAGTGATGAACTAAAGAACGTACACTATCCGACTTTATGGATAAGATCGAAGTCACTTCATCAGGATTCTTTTCTAAAATATCAATCATCTCATCCTCAGTCATTTTGGAACTGATTTTAATTTGCATAACAGGAATCTGGTAATCATCAAAAAATCGACGCGCATTTCTTGAAGAACGGTTGTTGGAAATATACATTGTTATCATCTTTATCACCTCGAGATTATTATATCGGAAATAAAGTTGAAAACAGGTTGGCAACTGCCATTTAACACCTATATATCGGTGTTATAATTTTTTTGTTCAATGTACTTTTAAATTGTGAGTAATCTTGCTATGATGAAAAAAGGAGGACGATATATTATGAAAGCCATCTTTAATCACTGCAATATTAATGTTACTAATTTAGATCGAAGCCTTGCTTTTTATAAAGAAGCATTGGGCTTAGAGGAAATAAGAAGAAAAGAGACGGAACATTTTACTCTTGTTTATTTAGGCGATGGAGTAACGCCATTTAGCTTAGAGTTAACTTGCCTGAAGGATCATCCCCAGCCATATGAACTTGGAGAAAATGAGAGTCATATTTGTTTTACTGTAGAGGATTATGATGCGGCTCATGCACTGCATGAAAAAATGGGGTGCATCTGTTTTGAAAATACAGCAATGGGACTGTATTTTATTCATGATCCTGATGACTACTGGTTTGAGATTTTACCTAAACGCTAAAAGTGCCTATGATACGGCACTTTTTTTATCTCCTAACTATTTCTTTTTGGATGAATATACTATGAATACCAAAATTTGAATTACAAATAATACAAGTGTCATTATGGTGTAATGAACGATTCTCAAAAATACCGAGATAAGGTATATTAAACCGATCCATGTGTAATAATGCTTTTTTTGCGTTTTACTACCTAAATAATATAAGTAGAGAGCTATTAGTTGAAGGATGTTGAAAAATAAACCATATGTATCATACATGATGTTCATCTCCTTTAATTTTTTTATTGAGAATTATTAAAGCAGCTTAATAATGGATATTAAAATTATAGTGTAGTTTTCCCTGTTTTGTTAATTTACAGTAAAAAAGTTTTATAATCGTACTTTAAGTATACAGAAAAAGAATCTGTTTTTAAATCTAACAAGAAAAATGACAAAGTATAAATGGTTTTAATTTCTTACTTTGTCAATAATCTGAAGAATATCTGAGATTTGGTTTATAGAGACTGAAATAGTTTTACAGCTTCTTCGTTGTATTCAGTTTTCATCATCGCAAAACCATTATTTACCACTATTTCAAAATCCCCAAAACCTTCGAGTGTAATGATTCCGTCAGCTTCGGCCTTTTTATATGCGTCACTTGTTTTATCAAATTCATAGAATTCTAAACTGCCCTTATCTGTTTTATATTTAATTCCACTCTTAGCGCCAATCATTGATGCTGCCATTTCAGTTTCTTCACTGATGGTATAGCCATTATCCTCAAATGTTTTCCTTATCGTATCAAAAGACAGCTCTTTTTTAGTTTCTTCTTTTGTTGGCGTATCAGTATTGCTCTCTTTCTTTCCATCGTCTTTTGAACTGCACCCGGCTATCCCAAACAACAATACTGCGGTTAATAATAATGATAATCCCTTTTTCATCCTGTGATTCCTCCTATATATCTTTATTATACTATAATTATCACTATAAATGATAATTTTGCCAATTATGAAAAACTATAGATAAAGACAATATAAGATATAAAGTTTTAAAAAGACCTTTGCTTTGTATAATTAAACGTAAATTTTCATATCGTAAAAAAGCGACAAGAAAAAAATAAAAATGATTATAATAATACAAAAGGGGGAATTCCATGAATAAAAAGATAGTATTTTTTGATATCGATGGAACCTTAGTTGGGGCTTCCAGAAAAATAACTGAAAAAAATAAGGAAGCAATTCATTTGCTAAGAGAAAATGGGCATTTAGCCTTTTTATGTACGGGACGCGCACCTGCTTCGATCGAACCTTCACTAACAGATATTGGGTTTGACGGGGTAGTGGCATCAGCTGGCGGACTGATTAAAATCGGCGATGACTATGTTTTTGAGAACTTTATTAATCAATATTTATTAAGTGAAATTATGCTGTTGTTCACTAATCATCAGGTTTTATTTTCATTAGAAACAAAAGAAGCCATTTATCAGGCACCGGGGATTAAAAATTTCTTTGATACAATTAATAAAGAAAAATTTAAAGATAATCTCGAACTGGCACGTACATTTGAAGACCGTGAGAAAAACTTTAGACGTAAAACGTTAAAGGATTTTGATATAATGACAACACCGGTAATGAAGATGTGTTTTATTTCTCCGGATAAAGAAAAGTTTTTTCAATGTGAATCCTTTCTAAAAGAATTCTTTAATATTGTAATCTTTAGTGATCCTAAGGAAAGCTATATCAATGGGGAAATTATTTTAAAGCATTGTACTAAAGGTGATGGAGTAAAATTTGTCACTGAACACTATGGTATGCCTATTGACGACAGTATTGGCTATGGGGACAGTATGAATGACTATGAGATGCTTCAAGTCGCAGGATACAGTGTTGTGTCTGAAAAATCTTCTGATCGGCTGAAAGAATTGGCTGATGATCTTTTTGAAGAACCTGACCATGATGGAATCTATAAACATCTAAAAAAACTCAAATTAATCTAACTATGGAAAATTTTCATAGTTTTTTTTTATTTCTTACTTAATATGACAAATAACTACGAACCATATCTATATAATTCAAGTTGAGGTGAGAATCATGCAACTAACAAAGTCTATTGAGATGAAAAAAGTTAAAAATCTAGTAAGAAAGGGTATATTTTTTATTATCGTCGGTTTACTTAGCCAGGTACCGCTTTTTGGGATAAAAGGGTTATTAGGGATGACTATGCTTTCTATCGCTTATGTATCAGGTTATGAATTTGTTTTAATGTATTTTGTAGCGATGGGATTATCTTTTAATGTTCCTTTAGTGATCCTAAGCGTAGGAATATATGTATTATTGGAATTAACCAATCTGCTTCATTTATTAAAAAGCTTTTTAGTTCCCATTGTGGTATCGTTATTAATTGGGATCTATGTCAACTTAATGTATTTCGATTTCTCGATTGCAGGAATCAGTGAGAGCTTACTTATTCTCTTATCCCAATATATGTTACAAACCATAAATTTAGAACTTACTAATTTCTTTGTACATACCCATGCAAGAAAGGTAACAAAACGGGAATATACATTGCTGCTGTCACTGCTGATCGTAGCCCTGATGAATGTGGTTCCTTATAATGCTAATCTGGTTTTAACACTCGTTTATGCAATTATTCTTTATTCAGCCTACAGTCTCTCTTTAACAAGTGCATCGTATTTAGGACTGTTTTCTTTATTCTTATTTATATTTATGCAGCTGGGCAGCGTTTATGACTTAGTCACGATGATGTTCCCGATGATTGTGTTTAATGTCTATAAGCCGAAAAATAAATTTATATTTGCTTTCTTATTCATCTTATCTAATGCATGGATTCCATTTTTATCAATAGAAACCTTAAAAATACAAGCTATAAAAATCGGTATTGCCACCTTAATATTCTTGATCGTTCCGGCTATTAAAAACAGTGCGCTTGAAGCACGTTTATCAACTTCTGCTCAGTTAGAAAACGATCGTGGAAAAATGAAAAGAAAAGTATTGGAATTTAGTGAGTTGTTCAATAAAATCACCTCTTCTTTCCAAATCGAGACAACACCGACCAACACTAAACTTTATGTAGGACACTTATATGATGAAGTCTGTAAAGAATGTACTTGTAAAGATCAATGTTTCGATCGATATAACGGAAACCATCGTTTAATTAAGTTATTTATGAAAGGTTTAGATACCAAGCTGCAGCTTCATGAGATGAAATATGTGCAGAACTATTGTTTAAATGCTAAGCAATATAAAGATCAGCTGAAAGTAGAGACAACTCTATTTGAACAGCAGGAAAAAATGAATAAAGAATATGATCTGTTAAAGAAAAATCTATATGAACAGCTGATGGTTGTTTCAAGTATGCTGACAGATTTCCAAAACAATTTAACGAATCAATATACTAGTCAAGATGATTATGTCATGGATCTATTGAAAGGATACCATTTTGATGTGGAATATCTGCATTGTGAAACAATTGCCAACAATCAATATGAACTTGATTTAGGTGTTAAAAATATTACGGCTAATGAGGTGATTGATGATCTGATCCCACTGCTGAATTTAGGGTACAATACAACCTTCCGTTTGAAAAAGCAAACAATCCCTAAACATAAAGGGTATGTTCATTTAGTATTAGAAAATAAAACATTATCTTATTTAACCTATGGAGTTTTCCAATCTTCAAAGGATGATAAATTCTGTGGAGATCAGTATGCTGTGTTTGATTACGGCAATAAAAATGTACTGGCAATCAGTGATGGTATGGGACATGGGAAAGTAGCCTATGATGAAAGCTCATTCCTGCTTGATGTTTTACAGAAACTGATTAAGACCGGAGTGGGGATTGAAAAAAGTATTACCACAATGAATGCGCTTCTAAAAATTAAAAATCGCTCAGATATGTTTACTACTTTAGATTTAGCTGTGTTTAATCCGTATAAAAATGAAATAGAATTTTATAAAAACGGCAGCATGCATTCCTTTATTATCAGGGATGAAGCGATCGTTGAAATTGAAGGCCGTACGCTGCCGATTGGGATCATGAGTGAGGTTGAAACCAAACATGAGAAATACGAACTGCGTATTGGCGACTATATTGTGATGTTAAGTGATGGCATCGATGAAGGTGAAGAAACCCGCATTATCGATTATATCATTGAACACAATAAGCAAAATCCGCAAATGATTGCTTCCACTTTCTCTACCTCCCTAGAAGAAGCTTCGGCAATCGATGACGTGACACTGCTTGTTATGAGAGTGGAGGGCTGACCTCTACTTTTTCTTTTATTCAATTGCATAATCGACTATAATAAGAGAAGCAATGCTAGGAGGTCATGATGAAACAGATCGCGTTAGATTATTTATTAAAAAATGAACCGCTGCATATTGATATGCTGGAAACGATGCGTCATGAACGTTATCAATTAGTGTATGCCAGCGATAAAGGTGTTTTGCTGTTCAATGAGACGGCACAAATCTATATGCTTACTACAGAGGATTTAAATCTTGGAGAAGAGTTAATTAAGCAGCATTTAAAAGCTGGGACAGGGATCGTTATTCATCAAAGAGAATGGGAACCGATTGTTAGAAGATATTTTAAAGTCAGTGAACGATTGGAATGCTATCAGGAAATATTTCCTAAAACAGAATTAATGACATTGCCCGGGCAATTAGAAATTAGAGCTATGACAGATACGAAGAAGGTATGTCAATATTACAGCCACGACAGTGATCCGGAATATATTCAGGAAATTATTTCGGGTGGCTGGATGTTTGGTCTTTATGAAAATGAAGCTTTAGCTGGCTTCATTGGGCGTCATACGGAAGGCAGCATGGGACTTTTAGAGGTTTTGCCTGAATATAAACGTAAGCACTATGCGACTTATTTACTTAACTATATGTGCGTTGAATATCAAAAAAGAGGCTGGACAGCTTACTCACAGGTAGAAATACAAAATGAAGCTTCTCTGCATTTACATATGAAGGTGGGAGCAATTAAATCAGATACAGCAATTATTTGGCTGATGTAAGGAGAAAATATGGAAGCAAAGGTAAAGCAGCGTTTAAAACAATATCCTAAAGATATTCCGTATATTGTAGGGGTATCCGGCGGGTGTGATTCGATGTGTTTATTAGATGTTTTATATAAAGAAGGCTATCAAGTCATTGTTTGTCACGTGAATTATCGTTTGCGACCTAAAACAGATACCGACAAGGATTATCAAATTGTCAGTGATTTCTGCAAATTACGTCATATCCCTTTTTATTATAAGGAAGTGGATAAATATCAAAAAGATAACTTTCAGCAGCTAGCTCGCCATATTCGCTATGATTTTTATTTTGAAATTGGTAAAATTTATCATACTAATAAAGTATTTTTGGGTCATCATAAAGATGATGTCTACGAAACGATCCTCATGCAAAAAGAACGTGGTGGAGAAGAACTTTATTGGGGCATCAAAGATGAAAGTGAAGTCCGTGGCAATCAGGTTTATCGTATTTTTTTAGATATAACAAAAAAAGAAATTATTGAATACTGTCATAAATATCATATTGAATATCATGATGACTATACTAATTTTGAAACACATTATAAGCGTGATTATATTCGCAATGTTGTTCTGCCAAAAATGACAGATCAGGAAAAAGAATGGCTGTTGACAGAGGCTAAAGCACATAATGAAACGTTACATCTAAAAAGAGAACGAAGCAAAGCTTTGTTGCAGGCACATTTGATTGATCAGCGGCTTTATTTTAAAGACCTGGATGAAACGGACTTACCTGAAGTTATTCATCGATATTTGGAAATGTACTTGCCAAATAAACGAATATCTAAGACATTGATCGATGAAATTTTAAAGGCATTAAAAAATAACCGTCCAAATTTAAAAATAACTCTGCCAGTTAATCTTAGGTTCATAAAAGAGTACGATAATGGGTACATTCAAACAAGTAGCGAGAAGGTAAATTATGAGTATTGTTTTACTCATTTTTATGAGTTTGAATGCGACTATTTTGAATTGGCAGCAAGTGGACAGCTTAATGAAGGCATTAATTTATCTAAAGAGGATTACCCTATTACGATTCGTAATTTTAGACCAGGTGACATCGTTCATACAAAGTTTGGACATAAGAAAGTCAATCGGTTATTCATTGATAATAAAATACCGCAGATTCAACGTATGGCTTGGCCAATTTTATTAAATAAAAATGGTGAGATTCTGTTAATTCCTCATATTGTGAAAAACTTGAGGTATATGGATACAAAAGCAAACGTTTTTGTGGTAAAATGAATAATAAATTTACTGGAGGTATTTTTAGGGATGCATAAGGATGTAGAGCGTATTTTATTCTCAGAAGAACAGATAGTTGAAAAATGTAAGGAACTTGCATGTCAGATAGATGACTTTTATAAAGATGCAGATCATATTTTTACTGTAGGCTTATTAAAAGGGTCAATTCCTTTTATGGCAGAGCTGTGTAAACATCTGCAGACACCATTGACAATGAACTTCATGCAAGCAAGCAGTTATGATGGTGTGGAATCTAAGGAATTAAAGATTAAACATGATTTAGAAGCAAGTGTTGAAGGAGAACATGTTTTAATTATTGAAGATATTTTGGATACCGGTAAAACATTGTCCAATGTGAAAAAATTACTGGTTGACCGAGGTGCAAAGGATGTTACTGTGGTGACTTTATTAGATAAAGTAGAAGGACGTACATTCGATTTTAAAGCAGATTTTTATGGTTTTGTTTGTCCAAATGAATTCGTTATTGGATTTGGTTTGGATTTTAATGAGAATTATAGACAATTACCTTACGTAGGGGTATTAAAAGAGTCATGTTATAAGTAAAGGAGAAGTGTATGAAAAGTAAACCAACGAGTTTAATTAAAACGATATTGCCTTGGCTGTTACTGTTAATCTTAATTGGCGCTGCATACACCATGCTTAATCCTAGTACAAGCAAAACATTAACAACTAGTGAATATGAAGCATTGGTAGAAAGCGGAACAAAGATTGAAGAAGCTGAAATTACACCAAGTGATCTCGTAATCAGTATGACGGGGGTATATAAAGAAGACGGGAAGCCAGTTAAATTCTCAGTCACTTTACCGAATACAGAAACTCAAATGAATGAATTGCAGGCAGCTCTGGCAGCAAGCGGAACGCTGTATACAGTACGTGATGCTTCCGGAGACGGAATGTTCATGTCTGTCATTATGACTTTCTTGCCAACCATTCTGCTGATTGGTGTTATGTTCTTTATGATGACTAAAATTGGTGGCGGTGGCGGAAACGCTAAAGCCTTTGAATTTGGGAATTCAAGAGCGAAATTAGAAAAAGATCAAAAGACTCGCTTTACAGATGTAGCGGGTGCTGATGAAGAAAAAGAGGAATTAAAAGAATTAGTAGAATTCCTTAAAAATCCTAAGAAATTTGCTGCAATGGGTGCAAAAATTCCTAAAGGGGTATTATTAGTAGGACCGCCAGGTACCGGGAAGACTTTGCTTGCCAGAGCGGTATCCGGAGAAGCTAATGTGCCATTCTTCTCTATTTCAGGTTCTGAATTCGTTGAAATGTTTGTCGGAGTTGGTGCCGGAAGAGTTAGAGATATGTTTAAAAAAGCAAAAGAAAATGCACCATGTATCATCTTTATTGATGAAATTGATGCAGTAGGACGTCAAAGAGGCAGTGGGATCGGTGGCGGACACGATGAACGTGAACAAACATTGAACCAGTTATTAGTTGAAATGGATGGATTTGCCGGAAATGAAGGAATTATCATTTTAGCGGCGACAAACCGTGCGGATGTATTAGATCCTGCGTTATTAAGACCAGGTCGATTTGACCGTCAGATTCAGGTTGCTAATCCAGATAAACGTGCGCGTGCACAAATCTTACAGGTACATGCCAGAAATAAAAAGTTTGCAGCAGATGTCAACTTTGATAATATTGCGGCTCGTACACCGGGATTCAGTGGTGCTGAATTACAGAACGTATTAAATGAAGCGGCTTTATTGGCAGTTCGTTTAGGACGCGATGTTATTACAATGGATGATATTGATGAAGGAATCGACCGTGTTATTGGCGGACCAGCTAAAAAATCACGTAAATATACTGAAAAAGAACGTAAATTGGTGGCTTATCATGAAGCGGGTCACGCTATTATTGGGTTAACATTGGAAGATGCCAATAAGGTACAAAAGGTAACCATTATTCCACGTGGAAATGCCGGTGGTTATAATTTGATGACACCTAAAGAAGAAACCTATTTCCAAACAAAAAGCCAATTAGAGGCTAGTATTACTGGATTTATGGGTGGACGTGTGGCAGAAGAGATCTTCTTTGGCGATGTAAGTTCAGGGGCACAAAATGATATTGAACAGGCAACACGTTTAGCTCGTTTAATGGTTACTGAGCTGGGAATGTCTGAATTAGGACCAATCAAATATGGAAGCGGACAGGATTCGGTGTTCTTAGGAAGAGACTATACTTCAACGAATAACGATCATTCTGGGCAAGTTGCTTTTGAAATCGATCAGCAGGTACGTAAGATTATTGATGAGTGCTACAAGGAATGTACGCGTATTATCAATGAGAATAAAGATAAGTTAGAGTTGATTGCTGCTGCTTTATTAGAATATGAAACATTGGCAAACGAACAAATCGAAGCTTTATATGCGACTGGTAAAATGCCGGAAGTCAGTGGTAAGACAACAAATGGTACAGATGTTATTTTACCTGCTGAAATTACTTTCAGTGATCAGGAAGAAGAAAAAAAGGCTGTGGAAAGTGAAACCGCTCCGGCTGAAGAACCAAGAGTGCGCAAGCCTGTTTCTTATGAAGATTTAGACGATTTAATTGATGATATGAAATAATAGATTTGGGGTTGGCGAAGCCAGCTCCTTATTAATTTCAATAATGACTTTTTTTTACTTGCACTTTTGTATATAATGAGATAGGTGATAACAATGACAAAAAACAATCGTAAAAAAGTAAATAAATTCTTAGTAATCATGATCATTTTCGCAATGGTCGTTCCAAGCCTGATTACGGCTTTGATTATCTTATTTGGAGGATAGTATGAAAGATTATTTAGTAAGAGGTATTGCAGACAGTAAAAATGTACGTGTATTTGCTTGTTCGACAACGAACCTTTTAGAAGAAGCAAGACAAAAACATGGACTTTGGCCTACTGCCTCTGCGGCATTAGGAAGAATGATGTCTGTGGTTTTAATGATGGGAAGCATGATGAAAAGTGAAAAAAGCTTATCGTGCACAATTAATGGTGGCGGTCCGATCGGAACGATGATTTGCAGCACTAAAGGTGATGGTAAGATCAAAGGCTTTGTTGCAAATCCGGAAGTTCATTATACTTATAATGATACCGGAAAATTAGCGGTAGGTGTTGCTGTTGGAAAAGAAGGCTATTTGGAAGTAGTCCGTGATATGCAGCTTAGAGAAGCCTTCAGCGGCCGCGTGGCTTTGCAGACCGGTGAGATTGGTGACGATTTCTCTTATTATTTTGCAGCCAGTGAACAAGTCCCTTCTGTAGTTTCAGTAGGTGTATTAGTAAATGATACAAATGAGATATTAGCAAGCGGAGGTTTTATTATTCAATTACTGCCTGATGCAACCGATGAGGATATTGAGTATATTGAAGAAAAAATGAAGGATTTCCCTGCTGTATCTGCTTTAATCCGTGAAGGAAAAACTCCGGAACAAATCTTAGAGATGATTTTTCCTGACGTTAAAATACTGGATTATCAGGATCTTTCTTTCGAATGCGACTGTTCAAGGGAAAGAATGGCAGAAGCGTTATACAGTATTGGAAAAAAGGAGTTAACGGCGATGATTGATGAAGATCATGGATGTGAAATCAAATGTCATTTCTGTAATACAGCATATCAGTTTAATGAAGAAGAACTATCAGCAATCCGTGATTCAATTAAATAAAAAAATACAAAACCAGCATTAAGCTGGTTTTGCACTATATTAGGAATAAACTAATGATTAGATAACTTACGTCTATTTTAAATTGGGGGAGGAAAAATAGAGGGGAATCGGTAAGTTATCTGTACTAATTATGTCCGGATTGAAAAGTTATTATACATTTGTTTTTGCATATTTTTAAAAATATATTATAATGGGTTAAGTATTAAAATGAAGGAAGTGAAAAGATGCATATTGGTAATGTAGAGATTAAAAATAGAATTATCATGGCACCCTTGGCCGGTATCACGAATATTGCGTTTCGTAAGATTATTAAATCATTCGGAGCCGGACTTGTTTATTCCGAGATGGTGAGTGATAAGGCAATTATATATGGAAATAAAAAAACATTAGAAATGCTTCAAGTAGATGAAAGTGAACATCCAATTAGTATGCAGGTATTTGGCGGGGATAAGGAATCTATTGTGGAAGCTGCTCAATTTATTGACCAGCATTCTAACTGCGATATTATTGACATTAATATGGGATGTCCGGTGAACAAAGTATTAAAGTCCGATGCCGGAAGTAAGCTTTTGCTTTATCCTGATAAAATATATGATATCGTTAAAGCAACGGTAGCAGCAGTAAGCAAACCGGTAACAGTAAAGATTCGCAGCGGCTTTGATTTTGACCATATTAATGCAGTAGAAGTGGCAAAACTGATTGAAAAAGCAGGAGCCAGTGCAATTGCTGTTCATGGACGAACTCGTTCTCAAATGTATGAAGGAAAAGCAGACTGGGGCATTATTAAACAAGTCAAAGAGGCTGTGAGTATTCCTGTCATTGGAAACGGCGATGTTAAAACAGCAAAGGATGCACAGCGTATGTTAGACGAAACCGGTGTAGATGCAGTTATGGTGGGACGTGCAGCATTAGGAAACCCATGGGTTATTCAGCAGATGGTGGCATATGTAGAAAACGGAATAGAGCTTGCCGATCCAACCTATGAAGAAAGAATAGAGCAATGCTTAAAACATGCTCGGGAATTAATTGAATTTGAAGGAGAACGTTTAGCGATTCGAGAAATGCGCGGACATGCCCCTTGGTATATAAAAGGAGTTAAATCTTCCAGCTACGTTAAAAATCAATTGTCTAAGATTGAAACCTATCAGCAGTTAGAAGAAATCTTAAACGATTATTCAAAGTATTTAAACACTGGGAATAAAAGCATTATTGAAAAATGGGATAAACAATGCGACTTTTAGTTGATGGAGATGCCTGTCCTGTATTGCGCCTTGTTGAAGAGATCGCACAAGAAAAACATCTGGAGCTGGATATTTTCTGTGATATGAATCATGCTTTATACAGCGATATTGGAAGAGTGCATATCATTGATCAGGGAGCAGATGCTGTTGATTTTGCTTTGCTAAAGATGGTCAGTAAAGGGGATATTGTGATAACACAGGATTATGGGCTAGCAACCCTTGTCTTATCCAAAGGAGCAAATGCTCTGCATCCTGATGGCCGTCTTTATAATAATGATAATATCGAAGAAATGCTGTTTGGCCGCTATGTGAGTAAAAAGCAGCGTCAATCCAAACAAAAAGTCCACTTACGCGGACCAAAAAAACGAACTCGAGAAGATGATGAATATTTTTATCAACAGCTTCTATTATTAATTGAAACCAATCAGTAACGGGTTTCAATTTTTTTATAGTTTTTTAAGGAAAGCCTTCTTAGCGTTAGGATCAAAACCGCAGCTTTTATAAAAATTCAGTGTACTCTCTTCTTTAGAACCAGTCATCAGCATTACTTTATAGCAATCTGCTTCTCTTGCAATCGTGATTGCTTGATCAATCAGCATGGAAGCATAATGCTGACCACGATAGTCGTTATGTGTAACAACATTTTCAATGAGGGCATAAGGACGATGGTTATGTGTAAGATTTCTGATGATAATAAGGGTAACAGATGATACAACATGCTGATTCTTGATCCCGACAAGCAAGTGGTAATAGGGATCTTGTTCAAATGAAGCAATCATCTTTTTCCAAACATCAATATCCTGTGGCTCTTGCGGTGGGGTTGACGTTAAATGGTTCAAATAAAGTTCTTTCAAATCTTCAGCATTATCTATATTAGCTTTTCTGATTTCAATCATAAAAATCTCCTTTACTTTTCTTTAATTTATATATACTTCTGATGAGAAGTCAATAGTACAGATAGTTTCTCTATTAAAAAATAGGTATTATTGTATAAATCTATTGACAAACAATAGATATAACGTTATATTGTATATATACGATATATACAATATATAAGGAGAGATAAAAATGACACAGTTACTATCAGTGAAAAATTTAAACAAGCGTTTTCCTAATTTTCAATTAAAAAATATAAATGTGGAATTAGACGGAGGTTTGGTTTTAGGCTTGATCGGTGAAAATGGTGCCGGTAAAACGACTTTCTTAAAGTGTATCTTGAATATGATGCATATTGACAGTGGTGAGGTTCTAATATTCGGACAAAATATGAGTAACACTGAAAAAGATGTGAAAAAAGAACTAGGGGTTGTTTTTGAACAGTGTCCATTTGGAGATCATATAGAAATTAAAGATGTGGCGGATATCATCAAAAGAATGCATCCAAAATTTAATGAAGCAAAGTTTTATGATTATACGGAACATTTTGGATTACCCAGAAAACAGAAAATAAAAACTTTTTCAAAAGGAATGAAAATGAAGCTTTCCATCGTGACCGCTTTGGCATGTGATCCAAGATTACTTATATTAGATGAACCTACCAGTGGATTAGATCCTGTAGTTCGAGGTGAAATCTTGGATATCTTCTCAGATTTTGTAAGTGATGAAGAACATGGCATCATCTTTTCAAGTCATATTACCAGTGATATTGAACAGATTGCAGATTATGTTGTTTATATTGACCATGGACAAATTGTTTTCAATAAGGAAAAGGATGAAATCAGAGATAACTTTGCTATTGTTAAAATGACGGCAGAACAATTTAGTCATTTTGATCCACAGCTTTGTCTAGGGTATGAAAAAAGTCAGTTTGGCGTTGAAGCATTGGTAGAAAATAAATCAGACATTCAAGAAGCTTATCCGGAATTAATATTTGAACGTGTAAATCTTGATCAAATCATGAGATACCATAGTAAGGGAGGAAAATAAAATGACTGGATTAATGTTTAAAGATCTAATAAATTTAAAATCTTATGCTAAATCTGTTGGTTTAATGTGTGCTGTTTTCTTAGTCATTAGTATTATGAATCAATCACCATCTTTCTTTACCGGATATATTCAAATGCTGAGCATTGTTCTTATCTTGGCTACATTTGGATATGATGAACGAGTAGAATGGGATCACTATGCAATGACCTTGCCAATTAAGCGAAGTGATATTGTTAAATCTAAATATATCCTTGCTTATGGCACTGTTCTTCTTATGACGATTATCGGAGCGATAACTATTGTGATTGTCAATCTGATTCAAAATAAGGACATTATGGCAGATGGAAATATGTTTGCGAACATATTGATTGCATCCATTGTCAGTCTCGTGATAGCAGTCGTTATTCCCTTCACTTTTAAATATGGAAGTGAAAAAGGTCGCTATGTCATGATGTCTATTGTTGTGATTCCTTTTGGCTTCGCTGCTATATTAAATGCACTGAATGTCTCAATGGAAAGTGTTGTTCAATTTGTAGAGATGCTTTCTAAATACCCCGTTATATATCCTTTTGTTATTATTATTGCAATAGGAATTTCCTACATGTTTTCAATCAAAATTTTTGATAAGAAAGAATTTTAATTGACAAATTATAGAATATTTGGTTGTATTAAAGAAAGGATTGGGGTGTGAAAATGGATATTATCATAAATAATGCGAGTAATCAACCATTATATGAACAGATTGTCACACAGATTAAGCAATTAATCATTTCCAATATTTTAAAAGAGGGAGAAGCGCTTCCCTCTATGCGTTTGTTAGCAAAAGAATTGAAAATCAGTGTCATCACGACAAAGCGAGCATACGAAGAACTCGAAAGAGAAGGGTTCATTGAAACGGTTACCGGTAAGGGAAGCTTTGTTTCAGCAAAAAATCCGGAGCTTCTTAAAGAAGAAAGCTACCGAATCATTGAACAATATTTAAATAAAGTAGTGGAAAAAGCGAAGCTATGCGGATTAAGTAAACAGGAAATACTAGAATTATTAGATACATTATATGAATAAAGGGATCCTTGTGATCCCTCGTTTTTTATTTATTCATAAATGTATTTAACTGATCGACTGTTGGCAGACCTTCATTATCCCCCATAACACTGACTTGCATTGCCCCAATAGCATTTGCTCGGTCACTGGCTTCTTTTAAAGAAAGTCCTTCGAGTACTGCACTGATTATGCCTACCGCAAAGCCATCCCCGGCACCAACGGTATCAACAACTTTTTCAACTTTATAGCCCGGTTGTATGAAGCATTCCTGATCGCTTTTTACGAATGCCCCGTCACTTCCTAATTTAATAATCACTTGTTTAATTCCCATCTGATGATAATAATCCGCTATTTTATTAGGATCATCACTTCCCATCAGGATTTTAGCCTCACTGATTCCCGGCAGAATCATATCGGCATAAGCAGCAATTTCATGAATAGTTTCGATCATTACTTTTTCACTAGACCATAAAAGCGGGCGCAAATTAGGATCGAATGAAATCTTTAAACCGCTTGATTTAGCTTTTTTAACAAGCCGCATTGTCGCTTCACGACAGTTTTCGCTTAATGCACATGGAATCCCCGTTACATGAAGCAAATCGTATTGGTCTAAGTTTAATGTATCTATAATACTAGGATCCATTTGAGAAAAGGCAGACCCTTTGCGATAATAGGCAATTTCTGGATCTCCAATTTTAACAATGTTTTTCATCATCATTCCTGTTTTATAAATGGGATCATAAGTAATCATTGATGTATCAATATTTTCTTCAATTAATCTTTGACTAATGCCATGACCTAATGGGTCTTCTCCTAATCTTGTCAGGTAAGTGACTTCATGACCTAGACGAACGAGTCCGATACCAACATTAATTTCAGCCCCCGCTAAACTGCGCTCAAATTTTTTTACTTCTTTTAAAGAACCATATTCCGTAGCGGTAAAAAGAGCCATGGGTTCTCCAAATAGTAATATCTTTGCCATTATTTCACCTTCTTATCTATCAAATGACAAGCCATGTCGCCAATTTTTTCTTTCAGATAAATAAAGGTAATTTCTCCCAATTCATTTTTACGAACTGTCTCATAATCAAATGTATAGCCTGCTTTTTCAAGGAAAAAGATCGCTCTTTGAAGATTAGCGGTTGAAAATCCTAAATGACCATTAGTTCCCGGAGAACCTGCAGGCATCACTTCTAAACGATCAACAAATATAGAAGCTGGCTTCACGTCTAACGGTGCTCCTAAAAATTGGCTGAAGCGATGTGCTGTCTGTGAACTGGACTGATCTTTTGGACTATTTATACCTACATGATGAAATTGAATATCCAGCATTTTTAAAACCGCAAGTCGTGTTAATTCAGCAATTTCATCAAAGCGTTTTTCTTTTACTAAAGTATCCGGCACCATCCAAGTTCCACCACAAGCAATAATCTTGTCAAACTCTAAATAACTGTTCAAATTATCTGGGTTAATTCCTCCTGTAGGCATGAATTTTAGCTGCCCATAAGGGGCTGACATAGCTTTGATGCTTTTTAAACCACCGCTTGCTTCAGCAGGAAAGAATTTAACAACATCTAAGCCAAATTCAATTGCTTTTTCCATATCACTAGGACATGATGTTCCTGGTATGATAGGATAATTTTTTTCTAAACAATAGGCAACTGTATTAGGATTGAAGCCCGGAGAGATAATGAATTCACTTCCAGCTTCAATGGCTTCATCAACTTGCTTACTGTTTAAGACCGTTCCGGCACCAATCAGCATATCGGGGCAAGCCTGCTTCATTGCTTTGATAGCTTCAGCAGCACAATCTGTTCTAAATGTTACTTCTGCTACCGGTAAGCCACCTTGACACAGGGCTTTTGCTAAAGGGACAGCATCCTCTAGTCTTTCTATCTTAATAACGGGAACAATCCCATACTTTGCTAATTTTTCAACAATTGGATACATGATATTTCCTCCTTATATCATTCGTCCGCCATTCATTGGTGAATCGGCTAAACGGGTATAGATGGATAAGATTCCATCCTTATATTTAGCTGGCTTTGGCTGCCATTTGCTTTTTCTTTCGGCTAGAATTTTTTCAATGGTTTCAGGACTTTCCTCTTTTCCATTAATTCCAATTATAGCGAGTATACGCTTTTCAACATCAATGTGAATTAAATCGTTTTCTTCAACCAATGCGATTGGTCCGCCTGTTTGTGCTTCTGGTGAAACATGACCGATAACAGGTCCCTTACTTGCGCCAGAGAAGCGGCCATCTGTGATTAAAGCAATGCTGGCGGCTAATTTTGGATCGGAACTGATGGCTTCTGAAGTGTAAAACATCTCCGGCATTCCGCTGCCTTTAGGGCCTTCATAGCGAATAAACACAGCATCACCTGGCTGTATACGTTTATGAATAATCGCATCAATCGCTTCCTCTTCACTATCGAATGGACGTGCTTTTAGTGTTGCTTTCATCATCTCTTTTGGACAAGCTGAATGTTTGATCACTGAGCCGTCCGGTGCCAGATTTCCCTCTAATATTGCAATGGTACCATCAGTTCCGATGGCATGGTCAAAATCACGAATAACATCTGTACGTTTTAATCCGGTCTTATCAAGATAACGCTGACATTTTTCATAGTAACCATTTTGTTTTAATTCATCTAAGTTTTCGCCTAATGTTTTTCCGGTGACGGTCATTACATCTAAATGCAGCTGATCTCTGATTTCTTCCATGACTGCCGGAACACCGCCAGCATAATAGAAATATTCCGCAGGCCATTTTCCAGCAGGGCGAATATCTAATAAATAATGAGCTCCACGATGCAGTTCATCAAATTTTCTTGCATCCAGATCAATCCCAAATTCCTTCGCAATGGCAGGAATATGAAGCAATGTATTTGTACTTCCGGATATTGCCGCGTGAACCATAATGGCATTTTCAAAAGATTTCATGGTAACAATTTCTCTTGGTGTTAAATTTTTCTTAGCCAGTTCAACAACTTGTTCCCCAGCTTTTTTAGATACTGTCTTTAAATCTTCACATGTCGCAGGCATTAAAGCACTTCCCGGAAGCATTAACCCGAGTGCTTCTGCCATAATTTGCATAGTGGATGCCGTTCCCATGAAAGAGCAGGCTCCACAGCTTGGACACGCATGATGTTTATAGTATTCAAATTTTTCTTTAGTGATTTCACCGCGCAAATACATCGCACTATATTTACCGATTTGCTCTAAGGTAAGCAAATCCGGACCGGCTTCCATAACTCCGCCTGTAACAAAAATACATGGAATATTAATACGTCCCGCTGCCATTAAATGAGAGGGTACGCCTTTATCACAGCTGCAGACAAACATTGCCCCATCAAATGGAGTAGCATTAGCATGAATTTCCGCCATTCCGGCAATCATATCACGATGAGCTAATGAATAGTTGATCCCATCGTGTCCCTGTGCTTGTCCATCACAAATATCAGTAGTAAAATATTTGGCTGCTTTTCCTCCAGCTTGATTGACTCCCTTTTCAGCTTCTAAGACCAATTCAAATAAATGGGCACTTCCGGGGTGGCTGTCTCCATAAGTGCTTTCAATCATAATTTGCGGTTTAGACAAATCTTCTACGCTCCAACCCATGCCGATTCTTAATGGATCCATTTCGGGAGCAATTTTTCTAATCTCCTGACTTCTCATTATTCTCCTCCTAGACATATGACGTCTTATCTGTTATTATTGTATCATGGAGTTGATATTTGTCAATCAGCAGATGAAAAATAAAGATAAATTAAAATAAGGTGAAAATATGGATAAAATAACAAGAAACAAACCATTAGCACAAATAGCGGCAGATCATATTGTGGAATATATTATGAATGGAGCTGTAAAAAAAGGTGAACGTCTGCCGAGTGAAGGAGAATTAATGGAAATGCTTGGGGTAGGCAGAGGTACGATTCGTGAAGCTATTAAGATACTGGCTTCTTTGCATGTGGTAGAAATCCGCAGAGGAGTAGGAACATTTGTTTGTGAAAATATGGGGGTAAGTGAAGATCCTTTAGGTTTTCAGTATATTAAAGATAAATATAAGATTGTTTTAGATACTCTTGAATTACGTATGTTAATCGAACCTAGTTTGGCGGCAAAGGCGGCTAAGAATGCAACCCCGCTGCAAATTAGTGAGATTGGTCGTTTATGTGATTTAGTTGAAGAAAAGATTAACAATAAAGAAGACTATTTAAATGAAGATCGATTGTTTCATACTAAAATAGCCGAGAGTTCAGATAATTTAGTGATCTCTAATCTCTTACCTATTATTCATGGATCTATTGCATTATTGATGGAAACAAATAAGAAAGCCTTGACTAAGGAAACAGTGGTTACTCATCGTAAAATATATGAGGCAATCAAGGCACATAATGAAAAAGAAGCCTATGAGGCAATGGACGAACATCTGCGTCTTAATTTTAAGTCGATTTCTAAATAAATGAGTTTAAGGGTTGCTTAACCCTTTTTTTATAGGTATTATATTAATAGATAATTAGACGATCATCTAAATAAGAAAGGTGGGAGAAATATGAATAATATTTTTAAAGCATTAAGTGACCCTACCCGACGTCAGATTCTGGAACTTTTAAAGGAACAGTCATTGAATGCCGGAGAGATAGCAGAATATTTTAATATTACCAAACCCTCTATTTCTCACCATTTATCGATATTAAAAAACTGTGATTTAATCACTGATGAAAGACAAGGTCAAAATATCGTGTATTCTTTGAATAGTACTATCTTTCAAGATGTGATAAAATGGTTTTACGATTTCATGGGGAGGGATCAAAATGAATAGAGGTAGATTTTTTATTCTGATTGCTGGAATTTCATTTATTATATCCTTAGTGATTGTATTACAATTGCCAGCTGTTGTACCTGTTCATTGGAATGCATCAGGAGAAATTGATGGCTATGGTTCAAAATGGACGTTGCTCTTTCTTTCGGCAATGCCTATGATCATTTACGTTGGGATGGGGCTTACTCGAAAAATTGATCCTAAGAAAGCTAAGATTGATAAAAGACCGGAAGTCTATGAATTTTTTAGAGTGCTGACCAGCAGTATCTTTATTGTTTTAAATGCGGTGATTTTGATTGGGACATGCAATTTGGGAATTGATATTTCTATGATTGTTCCATTTGTGATTGGGGTTATGCTGATTGTAATGGGGAATTATATGCCTCGTATTCCTCAGAACTATTTTTTAGGTTTCAGAATTCCTTGGGCTTTAGATAATGAAAAGGTGTGGATTCGCACCCAAAGAATGGGCGGATTGGCTATGGTAATTTCCGGTATTGTCACGATTGTTGCAGGATTTATACGTGGAAATATGGCGTATATTATTATGGTGGGAGTGACGGCAGGGTCAATTTTATGGGCAACGATAGATTCATATATCTATTTTAAAAGAGTAACTAAAAAAGAGCATAAAGAGTAAAAACATTGTTATTGTCAAGTTTATTTAAACAATTACTTGACAAAATGAAAGAAAATTATATATAATCAAACACGTAGAAATAAAAGCGATGAAGAGAAGAGTAGCTTATGACGCTAAAAAAGAGAGTCCTAGAGGGTGCGAATGGATATTAGCTAGTAGAGTGAAAAAAGACTTGGAGCTGCATAAGGAACCATATGGGGATAATATGCCGGATGTTCACGTTACGAACTAGACTATGTTTGTAGTCAACAAGGTTAATATGGTGACATATTAATAAATTAGGGTGGTACCGCGAATCAACTCTCGCCCCTATGAGATTTCATAGGACGAGAGTTTTTATATTTTAGGAGGAAATTATGGAAAGAGAATTTAGTGAACAAGAATTAGTACGCCGTGAAAAGGCAAAGGCTTTGGCTGAAGCTGGCATTGATCCTTTCGGACAAAGATTTGATATTACTCATTTTTCAAGTCAGATCAAAGAAGAATTTGCTGGCAGAACACATGAAGAATTAGAGGAAATGGCTGTTCCTGTTAAAGTGGCAGGAAGAATCATGACAAAGCGTCGTAAAGGAAAAGTATGCTTTATGCATATTCAAGACAGAGATGGACAAATCCAGATCTACGTTAGAAAAGATGTTATCGGTGAAGAAAATTATGAAATTGTGATTAAGAGTGATATTGGTGATATTGTTGGGATTGAAGGAACTGTTTTTGTTACTAATACTGGTGAATTATCTGTAAAGGCTGGGCAATTTATTCATTTAACGAAAGCATTGCGTCCATTGCCGGAAAAATATCATGGATTAAGTGACGTTGAAGAAAGATATAGAAGAAGATATGTAGATTTAATTATGAATGAAGAAGCAAGAAAAATTGCGTTTGCAAGACCTAAGATCATTCGTTCTATTCAGCATTTCTTAGATTCTAAAGGCTATGTGGAAGTGGAAACTCCGGTATTGAACCCAATTTTAGGTGGTGCGGCTGCCAGACCGTTTACTACGCACCATAATGCTTTAGATATGAATTTCTATTTAAGAATCGCAACCGAATTATCATTAAAGAGATTGATTGTCGGAGGAATGGATGCGGTTTATGAAATCGGACGTTTATTCAGAAATGAAGGGATGGACAGAACACACAATCCTGAATTTACAACAATCGAAGTGTATAAAGCGTTCAGTGATTTGGAAGGAATGATGGATTTAACAGAAGGAATTATTTCTAATGCTGCCATGGAAGTGTGTGGTACATATGAATTAGAGTATAAAGGTCATCAGATTTCTTTAGCCCCAGGATTTAAGCGTATTTCAATGACAGAAGCAATCAAAGAAAAAACTGGAATTGATTTTGCTGAAGAATTAACTTTTGATCAGGCTAAAGTTTTTGCACAGGAACATCATATTGAAGTGGAACCTCATTTTGGTTATGGTCATATCGTGAATGCTTTCTTTGAAAAATATGTAGAGGAAACAATTGTGGAACCAACTTTTGTTTATGGGCATCCGATTGAAATTTCTCCATTAGCTAAGAAGAATATGCAGGATCCACGCTTTACACAACGTTTTGAGTTGTTTATTTGTGGTAATGAATATGCGAATGCATTTACCGAATTAAATGATCCAATTGATCAGTATGAAAGATTCTCAAATCAGTTGAAGGAAAAAGAGTTAGGTAATGATGAAGCCAATGAAATGGATTTAGATTATGTAGAGGCTTTAGAGTATGGACTACCTCCAACAGGTGGTATGGGAATGGGGATTGATAGACTTGTTATGTTGTTAACTGGACAAGAATCGATCCGTGAGGTAATTTTATTCCCGCACATGAAAAATAAATAGAAAAACTACATGTCATTACAAGTCGACTCAACATCAAAAAAGTGTGATAAATAAAGGGAAATTCGTATTTTATATCAATTTCATGTTGTTGCAGATATATTACAAAATGTGGCTGTTTTGTGGCTGAAAATGATGAAAGTGTGGCTAAAATGTGGTCAAAATTTTGATTGAAAAACGTCAAATTATCCGATGAATAGAGGAGAATTTGAACATGAAAAAACTAGACTATATAGAAGTTGGGGGTATTTTATACCCAGATTTACATGTAAATGTAAAAGAATTAGGTTATTTTGGTATAAAAAAGATGAAACACATGAAGGTGTATCATCCAGATAAATATGTTCTTTTAATGGCAAAAGGTACATTATTTGATTATCTTGAACAGATAGATGTTCAAGCAAATGATATGTATGACAGACTTGTAGACCAATACAAGAAACAAAGAAATATAACAGAAGAACTAAAAGCACAAGATCAAATGCTATGGGTACAAGAAATGAATAACATTAAAGCTTGTGTGAATGAAGTTATATTAAATGAATTAATTTATGAATAGTAATGAGAACTCAGTGTAGAAATATGCTGAGTTTTTAAATGTATAGATAAATTGTGTTGAAGTTTATTGCTGGTATATTAGGAATGATATATGAAGAAATTTTGATTTTACTCAATAATAGTTGGAATATTATATTATTAATGTTTTTAGAATAAAATTTTTTATTTAAAAACAAATGTTTGCGAATACCAATATTAATCTATCAAATAACTACAAAAAATGATATACTTAAAATAGTTCCGCAATAAACAATTGCAAAGTAGGAGGTAAAAGCAATGAATGTTTGTTACAATAAATTGTTTAAATTACTTATTGATAAAAATATGAAGAAAACAGAGTTTTCAAAGGTGGCTGGCATTAGTGCAAATACATTAGCAAAATTGTCAAAAAATGAGTATGTATCAATGGAAGTATTAGTGAAAATTTGTAGAGCATTAGAATGTACTCCAAATGATATTATGGAAATTTTATCTTCTGATAATGTGGAGGGTACAAATGAATATTAATGAACCCTATAAAGCGTCATTTACTCGTGAACAATTCTTGTTTCATGAAATGAGAACAGTATCACAATTGATGATGGAAAACAAAAGTGATGAAGAGATAAAAAAATTTGTAATTGATGATAATTTATTTCAGTATCCAACTGAAAAATCAGTAGAACGAATGGTTAGAAATTGTTTGAAAAGATTACATCTTTTAGATGATATAAGATTAGTTAGTATTATTGCTAATGGAACATCTGATAGTGCAAAGCAAGTATGCTTATATGCAATGATGAATCAATATCGTGTAATTAATGAGTTTATGACTAGTGTTATAGGTGAGAAATATCGACTTAGGGATTTCTCTTTCTCAAAAAAGGATATGAATGTCTTTTTCTCAAGATTACAAGAGCAGAGTGATGTGGTAGCAAGTTGGAGTGATTCAACTATTCAAAAATTAAAACAAGTCATTGTTAAGATGCTTGTTGATACTGAATATTTAGATAATACTAAGTCAGAAACACTTAATACAATTTTAATTGATTTTGATTTAAAAAATATATTAATTGATAAAAGAGATTATGCTGCTTTATCAGTCTTTAATTATTTTGAAGGAGAGTAGTTATGGAAGATGTGAAAGTAAGACTCGATCATTTAAAAAACTTGATACAAGAACCAGAATTTCTAGAAGGTAAGGGTTTAAGTAATGAAGTGAATATACGAATATTTTGTTATGATCCAAAAGAAGAAATGATTATCCGTCATTTTGTTAAACGGATTAGTAATGAATCATTAGATTGTCATGTGATTCACTATGATTTATATGAAGTCTTTTTGAATATATGTAGAGATAAGCGTATTTTGGATCGAATTCCTGCATTAGAAGAAAAGAAAGGGAAAGAATTTATACGTAAACAATTTGAAAAGAGTTGTGATGCAAAAACTTTTGCTTCAAAGATGCAATACGAAAATCATCAAAAAGGCGATGTTATTGTGTTAAGCGGTATTGGAAAAGTATTTCCATTTATGCGAGTGCATTCTTTATTAGAAGCTATGCAACCTTTATTTAATGATGTACCTATTTTAGTGTTTTATCCGGGAGATTTTGATGGTCATTATGTAAAATTATTTAATAAATTAAAAGCAAATGAATATTATCGTGCGTTTAAATCAATTTAGGAGGGGTTAATTATGTTGATTGAGAAGATGTTTGAAAAGGATATCAATCGTCCAATTAATGGCGTTATCCAAGTAGAGCAAGATAAAAAAGATGTTATTAAGCAAGAAGTTAGTGAATATGTGATTACAACAGAATTGAAGAAACATTTTAATAAGTTTTTTGAGAGTTATAGTGCATCTTTTACAACACCAACTGATAACACAGGAGTATGGATTACAGGGTTCTTTGGAAGTGGTAAATCTCATTTCTTAAAGATGTTATCTTATTTGTTAGAAAATAAGGATATTGATGGCAAACCAACTGTTGAATATTTTAGAGAAAAATATGATGATGAACTTTCTTTTATGAATATAGTTCAATCAACGAATGTTCCTACAGAAACAATTCTTTTTAATATTGATGTTGAAGGATCAATGACAAAAGATGATACAGCCGTATTACGAGTTTTTGCGAAGATGTTCTATGAACATTTGGGCTTTTATGGTGCGGATTTAAAACTTGCTAAATTAGAACAATTTATTTCTAAACGTGGCAAAATGGATAAATTTAAATCAGTATTTGAACAAAAGAATGGCGAATCTTGGGAAGAAACCAGAGAAAACTATGTATTCTTTGAAATGGATGTCATTGATACATTGGTAGAAGTATTAGGTATGTCAGAAGAAGCGGCTCAGCATTGGTTTGATGGTACTGAATCTGCAGATATTTCTATTGGACAATTGGTCGATGAAATCAAAGATTATGTTGATTCTAAACCTGCTGGTTTTAGATTGCTATTTATGATTGACGAAGCAGGTCAATATATTGGTACAAATACAAGTTTATTATTAAATCTTCAAAGTTTAATTGAGAAGCTAGGTTCTGTATGTCGTGGCCAAGTGTGGGTAGTTGCAACTGGACAAGAGGCATTAGATGATATGATTAAAGTACGTACAAATGAATTCTCTAGAATTATGGCACGCTTCAATATTCGTTTAAGTTTAACTTCTTCAAGTGTTGGTGAAGTTATTGAAAAGCGTTTATTAACCAAAACTCCAGAAGCATACAATAATTTAGTTATGGTCTATGATAATAATGATTCTGTTTTAAGTAATCTTTACTCATTGCAATCACAAAAGAAAGACTTAAAAGGTTATCGTTCAGGTGATGAATTTGCTCGTATATTCCCATTTGTGCCATATCAATTTATCATTATGAAAGATGTGTTTAATGAGATTCGTAAGAAAGGTCACGCAGGAAAACACCAATCTAGTGGTGAACGTTCAATGCTAAATGGATTTCAAGAATCGGCACAAAAAATTCAAAATAGAGATGAGTTTGCATTAGTTCCTATGTATTATTTCTATGATACATTGCATAGTTTCTTAGATACTGCAATCCGTAGTGTGATTGAGCGTGCTGAAAAAGCTGCTCAAAATAATGAAGGATTAACTGAGTTTGATGTAAACTTATTAAAATTATTATATTTAATTCGTTATATCGATGATGTACCATCAAATATTGAAAATATTACAATCTTGATGGCTGATGATCTTCGTGTAGACAAACAAGTTTTAAGAGAAGAAGTTAAAAAATCACTAGATCGTTTAATCAATCAAAACTATGTATCACGCAATGGTGATGTCTATATGTTCTTAACAGATGAAGAACAAGATATTGCTAGAGATATTAAAAATACGGAAGTCGACACATCAACAATCGTATCTCGTATTGGCGATTTAATTTTCAATGATATTTATAGAACCAAAAAATATAAATATGGAAAATATAATTTTGATTTTAATGCAGGTGTTGATAGCCAAGTTATAGGTGCAACATCATTAGATGCCATAAAATTACATTTTATGACCGTTGCCGCAGATCCAACTGAGCTTCAAGAACTACAACTCATTACAAATTCTAAGAATTCAGAAGCAATCATTGTATTGTCTGATGATTATAAGTATTTTGAAGCTATGGAAATGGCTGAAAAGATTCGTAAATATGTAAAACAAATCAACGTAAACCAAAAACCAACAAGTGTTCAAAAGATTATTACAGATAAACAAAATGAAGCTAGAAGACTCGAAAAACAAGTGATTGATGACATTAAAGAAGCTATTGTTCACGGTCAGTATTATATTGATGGAGAAGTTGTAACAATTCAAGGAAATGATGCCGTTAAAAAGGGTGATGAGGCATTAAAGTATTTAGTAGAACACACATTCTATAACTTAAATATGATTGAACAAAATTTTGATACAGATGCAGAAATCATTGCAGTATTAAATGGTACAAATCGTTCAATGGAAGGCATGGAGTATAACGCTCAAGCTCAAAACGAAATTGTGAAATATCTGGACTTACAATATAGTATGAAAATGCCAACTTCAATGTTTGATATTCAACAAAGATATTCTAAAAAACCTTATGGATGGAGAGAATCTGATATTGCAGGAGTTGTAGCTCAAGTTATTGTTAGTCAAAATGCAATTGTTAAATATGCCGGACAAACGATTAAACCTAATGATCATCGTATGGTTGGTTTCTTAAGAAAGAAAACAGAAATTGGACAAGTTAAAATCCAAAAGAGAATTAGTATTGATAACTATAAAATCAATCAAACAAAATCATTCTTAAGAGAGTATTTAGATGTAATGGATCTTCCAAATGATGAAGATAGCTTAATTGCTTATATCATAAAGAATTTCAATGAAAAGAAAGTGGAACTTCAAGATTATTTAAATAGAAATAGACAAAGACATTATCCTGGATATAAACAAATTCAAGATGGTTTGGCTTATGTTGAAGAAGTACTAAGAAATCAAAATGATAATGTTGCTTTAGTTGATAGTATTGTTGATTTACAAGATGATCTTTTAGACAACAAAGATGATATGAAAGCAGTTGAACAATTCTACAATACACAATTTAAATTGTTTGAAAGTGCAGATTTAGTATTAAGACAAGTAGAAAGAGAAAAAGATTATTATGTAGATAATGAATCTGTTGAACAAGCAATTACATTAATAAAAGAAATAGTTTGTTATCAAGATAATTATAATTATTCTCGCATTCCTAAGCTAAATGAGTATATTGCAATTATTAAGGATGCAAAACAAGTATTATTAACTGAAAAGAAACAAGAAGTATTCAATGTTATTGCACAATGTTTTGAAGAAATTAAAGCAAAAGCTCAAACAGATATAGATAAGCTATCAGGAGCTTTAAATCAAGCAAGAATTAGTTTTGACAACAAGAAACAAGAGGTTGAAACGATTGACGATATAGTTACTTTAGAAGCTAAAAAACAAGCGTTATTTAATGATACAACCCGTTTTATCTCTGCAATGGATCAAATATTAAAACCAGAACCAATTAAACCTGTACGTTCATTAATAGAGAAAGAACAATCACCGAAAAAGGTGAAAGAATATTATAGACAAGTTATTTTCCCAATAAAAACTATAAAAAATGAAGAAGATATTGATGATTACCTAAAAGAATTAAAATCAAAATTAATGGGATTAATTCAAGATGGAGATGAAATTAAATTAAATTAAGGGGGATGTTAAAATGAATGATATACAAACAATGATGGCTGAAGCTGGAATCCAATTAGCAACACTTGCAGCAAAAGGTACTGCAAATGCAGTTAATACTAAAATTAAAAGTATTAGAACCAGTAGAGAATTAGATGAAACAAGAAGACAGTACGAAGAAATAATAACAGAATTGTTAGCTGATAGAGACGAAGCTATTCGAATTGCTATGGCATATAAAACCGAGTTAGACAGAATTGAAATTAGTGATGATGATATTTCATATTTACATAACACTATTTCTGATGCATTAGATTTATTGAACTCTTTTAATACTGTAAATAAGATACCGGATGAACAAATTGAAGCAATAAAGAATATCATTTCAAAAAACACATTAAAATCAATGCAATTATTAGGGTTTAATTATAGAAAAGCAATCGGTGAACCATTAACAAATTGCTGTGCTGCATTAATTGAAAATAATTTATTAAAAGGTAAGAACAAACCTTCAGGAAATAATAACAGGAGATAGTGTTATATGAACAAAACAGTGATTAAAAATTATGCTGTCTGGGCTCGTAAAGAATTAATTGAGCGAGTGACTAGAAAAGCATTTGCATTTGAAATTACAAATAATGGTGAATTAAATGGTTCTTTAGACATCGTTAATGGTAAACCATTAACGAAAGAAGAAAAGGAGCAACGCCAAGAGTTAATACGTGTTATAAAAGAAAAAGGCTTTGATCAAGTTATGGAAGAAGTAGCTTATACTTGGTTTAATCGTTTCATTGCGTTACGTTTTATGGAAGTAAATAATTATCTCCCAAAACGTGTAAGAATCTTTACTAATGAAAACAATGAATTTAAACCGCAAATCATTGATGAAGCAATGAACCTTGATATAGAAGGCTTAAATAAAGCAGAAATCTATGAGTTACTTCAAACAAATCAACGCCAAGAATTATATAAGAAATTGTTAATCGCTACTTGTAATGATATGGGTAACTATTTACCAGGTATGTTTACAAAGATTAACGATTATCGAGTATTGTTGTTTCCAGATAACTTACTAAATGATGATAGTGTATTAGGAAAACTAATTTCTGATATTGATGAAGATAGCTGGATGGATTCGAATATAGAAAATGAATCTAGTAATGACATCACTATTATTGGATGGCTATATCAATATTATATTTCTGAAAAACACAATCAAGTTATTAATATTTTAAAAGGAACTGTAAAAAAAGAAGACATTCCTGCTGCTACTCAGTTATGGACTACTGATTGGGTAGTTCGTTATATGGTAGATAATTCTTTAGGTCGCTATTGGATAGAAAGAAATCCTAATAGTCCGTTGAAAGATAAACTAAAATACTTAGCAACTTCTAAATCAGGAGATTTACCAATTGTAAACGAAAAAATAAATCCAGAGAATATTACATTTTTAGATCCTTGTATGGGCTCAGGACATATTCTTGTGTATGCATTTGAAGTTTTGATGGAAATATATAAAGAATGTGGATACTCAGAAAGAGATGCGGCTTTAAGTATCGTTCAAAACAACTTGTATGGCTTAGATATCGACGACCGTGCTTATCAATTATCTTATTTTGCAGTTATGATGAAAGCAAGAAGCTATAATCGTAGAGCATTAACTACGAATGTTCAAAATAACTTAGCTTCTATACAAGAAAGTAATTCAATACAATCTTTTACCTATGAAGGAATAACAAATGAAAATGAACTAAATAAACTAGGAGAGTATTTGGTTCATACATTTAAAGATGCTAAGGAAATTGGTTCTTTACTTACTGTAAGAAATGAAGATTATCAAGCATTTAATGAATATTTAAAAAATTTAGAACAAAGTGAAATGCAGGATATTTTTGCACTTGATTGGATTAATCATACATTACCACTAATGAAGCAAATAAGTAAGCAAGCTTCAATCCTTTGCAATAAATACACTATCGTAACAACAAACCCACCATATATGGGAAAAATGGAAGGAAAACTAAAACTATTTGTAATACAGAATTACAAAGACTTTTCATCTGACCTATTTGCAGTATTTATGCGTAGAAACCTTGACTTAACAATTCAAGGTGGATACTTAGGTTTTATGACACCTTTTGTTTGGATGTTTATTAAATCTTACGAGAAGTTAAGAGAATATATTATCAATAACAAAAATATTGCTACTCTTATTCAAATGGAATACTCTGCTTATGAAGAAGCAACTGTACCCATTTGTTCGTTTGTATTAAAAAATCAAAAAGATGATAGTATAGGTTATTATTATAGACTATCTGATTTTAAAGGCGGAATGGAAGTTCAAAAACAAAAAGTATTAGAAGCTCAATCTAATAAAAATTGTGGTTATTTCTATGAAACATCAGCATCTAATTTTTCAAAGATACCAGGAAGCCCTATAGCGTATTGGATAACTAATTACTATATTTTTGATAGTACAAAGTTAAATGAATTGTATGAATCGGCAGGAAGAAATAAAACTCATAATAATCCTTTATACGTAAGAAATTGGTGGGAAATTTCAGATAATATTCGATGGCAACCATATGCAAATGGTGGTGATTTCAAAAAATGGTACGGTAATCATTTAGATGTTGTGGATTGGTCGGAAAATGCGAAAAAAAACTATGCTTCCCATGGAGGGTTATATAATCAAAAATACAGCGGAATTAAAGGGCTATGTTGGAATTTGATTACTTCAGCAACTAATGGATTTAGGGTTAAAAGCTATTATGAACATTATAGTTCAGCAGCGCCTACAATTATAAATACAAAAAAGGATGTAGATAATTATGTTTTGGGTTTTTTGAATAGCAAACCTTCATTATTTTTGTTAAATGTATTTAACCCAACAATAAATACAACAGTAGGGGATGTATTAAGGTTACCCATTATTTTCAAAAATGAAGATTATATCGGAAAAATTGTAATAGATTCTATTGATTTATCAAAATCAGATTGGGATTCCTTTGAAACTTCTTGGGATTTTACAATTCATCCATTAGTCAAAAATAACGTTTTTTGCATTAAAGAAGCATATTCTTTATGGGATAAGGAATGCGATGAACGATTTAATCAATTAAAAGCTAATGAAGAAGAACTAAATAGAATCTTTATTGATATTTATGGTTTACAGGATGAATTAACTCCTGAAGTAGAAGATAAAGATGTAACTGTACATAAAGCTGATTTAACTAGAGATATTAAATCATTTATTAGTTATGCAGTAGGTTGTATGTTTGGGAGATATTCTTTAGATGAAGATGGTTTAGTATATGCTGGTGGAGAATTTAATAACGATAGATATAAATCATTTACTGTAGATAAAGATAACATTATTCCAATTTGTGCTGATGAATATTTTGATGATGATATTGTAGGTAGATTTGTTAAATTTGTAGAAGTTGTTTATGGAACTGAAACATTACAAGAAAACTTAAAGTTTATTGCTGATGCATTAGGTGGTAAAGGAATGCCGAAAGATGTTATTAGAAATTACTTCCTAAATGATTTTTATAAAGATCACTGTAAGATTTATCAAAAGAGACCTATCTATTGGTTGTTTGATAGTGGAAAGAAGAATGGATTTAAAGCTTTAATTTATATGCATCGTTATAGTAGTGACTTAATTGCTCGTTTACGTACGCAATATGTCTTTGAACAACAATCACGTTATCGTAACCAAATTGAAATGATGCAAAATCAATTAAATAGTGATATTACATCTTCTGAACGTGTTCGTTTAAATAAACAATTAAAATCATTAAAAGAACAAGATGAAGAATTAAGAAAATATGAAGAAAAAGTACATCACTATGCTGATCAAATGTTACCAATTGATTTAGATGATGGTGTGAAAGTAAATTATAATATATTTAAGGATTTATTGGCAAAGATTAAGTAGAAAATAGGAGGGGTAATGATGGATGAGAATACTTTATATACTTATATTAATGAAATAGCGAATCATCTTGCAGAGAAAAAATTGTATGGAGCTGCTTCACTTATGATAGGTGCAGGTTTTTCTAAAAATGCGATGAGCTTAAAACCAGATAAATCATTACCTCCGAATTGGACTGAACTTGCGAATGATATGTATGATGAATTATATCCTCTCAAAAATGATGAAAAAAATAAGATAGAGGAATGTTCTGGCAAAAATATTTTATCGTTGGCTCAAAAATATGAAGTGATATTTGGAAGAAAAAAACTCAATGATTTAATTAATAGCAGCATTGCAGATCAATTTTATGAACCATCTGATTTATATGATGAGTTATTGAAACTTGAGTGGGAAGATATTTTTACTACAAATTATGATACTTTATTGGAACGTGCTTTATCGAAACTAAGCTTAAAAAGAGAATATAAAGTGATATATTCATGTAAGGATTTACCTAATAGCACTCGACCTAGATTGATAAAACTACATGGTAGCGTTGATAAATCTAATGATTATATTATTACAGAAGAAGATTATAGAACTTATCCAACTAAATATGCTCCTTTTGTAAATACTGTTCAACAGTCAATGCTAGAAACACAACTGTGTCTGATTGGTTTTTCAGGAACAGATCCTAATTTTCTAAATTGGTTAGGTTGGCTACGAGATAACATGGGGGATACCTGTCCTAGAATATTTTTGTGTGGGTATTATAAGAATATAGAATATGCAGATGTAAAAATGTTAGAAAGAAAAAATATCATTGTATTAAATCTAGCTCCATTAATTAAAGATGATAATTATTCTAATCCCTATCATGATTCAATCAAAAAATTTATAGAAATTTTAACTGAGAAAACTAAGATAAAGCAAAAGGCTATTTTTGATGGAAGTAATTTAAAATATAGAGTTTTATTTGATAAAGAACATTTAAATCATAGCGATTATCTTAAGGAATTAGATGAAGTAACATTAGATATAGAACAAAAAATACAAAGTTATGTATGCTTACCAAAAAAAGAAGTAAGTAGTATTTCTCGTTACTGTAGTTATCATTTAAGTCATGTGTTAGAATTAGAAGAAGATTCTATTAACTATAAAATTATTGGAAGATTATGTTTAATATTAAAAAAATGTTGCTATCCTATAATTACAATAGATTTTAAAAAATTAAAAATTCTTTTAAATGATGAATCATGTGATGAATTGTCCAAACTAAAGATTGGTTTAACATTATTGAAACAATCAAGAATATTGTCTGATTTGAAAACATATGGTGATATTTTATCACTACTAAACAAACAGACTATTGTAGATTTAGGACTAAACAATGAATTGTTAATAGAGCAAATAAAAAGAAAAGAATTGGATTATAATTTTGCAGAACGCCTTAAATTAATTGAGAAAATAGATGATTCAGAAAATTTCTTTTATATATGCATTAAAGCAAACTTATATGCGGATATTGGACAAAGAGAATTGGCTGAAAACAAATTAAAAGAGGCGACTGAGTATTTGAATAAAGTTAAAATAGAAGATAATAAACACGCTTCATTCATTGGATATGCGAGATTAATTTCAATAAGATTATTTGGAAATAGAAGTGTAGTTGCTTTAGATGAAGATTGGATTGATAATCCATATAATACAAGATGTATTTTGAATAAATACAGAGAAAATATTTTGGAAGAAATATACAATGAATTCAACGAACTATCATCTAATTATTCATTTAATCCTAACACAGTGAAACAATCTTATAAATTAAATTTTGGTATTACTCGAAAATTTGAAGAAAGTTATGGTTATCAATCGTTGGTTGATTACCTTTGCTTAGGTGTTTTTGATAATCTTAAGCAAATTAATATTGATACGATTGATGCATTAGAATCTTATAGCGAAACTGTATATTATGGATGGAATAAAATTCTTTTTTCAAAAGATGTTAAACTATGTCATCAATTTTTTACAAGAGAGAAAATATATGCTACAGATATACAAGAACTCGAATATCTATTTGATTGTATTTATGAAGCGCTAAAGGAAAAAAATAAAATATTTGATAATAAAAGTATATTTGTATTAATTACATTTTTATCTAAATTAAGTATAAAGCTTGATAATGAAAGAATAGTAAAATTTATTTCTCTCTTGATAAAAATTGATTCATTAAATTTATGTGAATTTAAAAAAATATTAAATCAATCATTGATGACAATTAAATATGCTTTCAATTATGATATTTTCTTAAATTGCTTAAACTTTATTAAGGATGATTGTTTATCACAGAATCCTTTTTCATTGTATTTTATGGATTTTGTTTATAACGGTGAACGAGATAAAGAAATAAAAAAATCTGAAATTACTGATTTAATATTACGTAAATCTAAATCAAGTGAACGAATAGATAGAACAAATGCAATTTCATTATATATAATATTTTCAAAGTATTTAACTCCTAAAAATAAAGAGAAGGTAATTAATAATTTATTGAAATCAAAAGATTCTATAGGATTTCCAAATAATATAGACTATACTCCTTTGGTTTGGAAAAATGAAAATTTTGTTCTTGAGAATAATTTGTATCTTAATTATTTGTGTAATCCAAATCTCACTCGAATTTTTCATAAGGGTACATATTACGGAAATGGAGGAGCTGTTGAAGAAATATTTGTCTATGAAACTATAATGCTAGAATTGCTTATTAATCATCCTGAAAATTTCCTTTTATCGATTGATGATATTAAGTTGATACTTGACTATTTCAATGAATATATTGAAAATGAAAAAAATTGCATTAGTCAAAATTTTATAGATTTTAGAGAACTTATAATTCAAACTATTTATAATATAAATATTATTGAAGGTATTCTATTGTTTTATATTAGATATAATAATTTGAATTATGAATATGTAAAAGAATCTTTGAACAAGTTTAAAGATTTAACGACATTCCTAGATGATATTTTTGATTTCGATGGTATACTTGAAAACAAAAATTTGGAAGAAAATTTTCGATTAATTAAACGAAAGTTATTTTCTGGAAAATTAGAAAATGTAAGAGTAGCTTCAAGATTAATGTTATTGTATTTAGTGTTTGAGGAAGATAAAATAGAGGTTGTTAGTAGAGTTGGTGACATTTTAATATCATTGGAATATTATGATATAAATATTATAAATGTGATTATTCCACAATTAATGAGAATAGTTGTTAACAAAGATTTTCTTTTTAATCATGATCAAGAGAAATTGATACAAGTGTTAAAATATTGTGTGGAAATGTGTATTGATATTAATAAAGAAAGAAAAAAAGTAAGTTTTGATTGTTTATATAATATTTCGAACATAACAAAAGATTACTATGAAGCATTGAAAGAAAATAATATTAAAATTAATGAGTCTTTTGATGAATTAATAGATAATTATAAATCAATTGAATTAAATGAGATAAGAAATAAATGGATTAGTATACCAAATAAGCAATCATAGGAGGTTCAGAAAATGGCAATGGATGATATAAAAAAGAATTTGGAACAAAGGTTTTCTGAACCTTTGCATGAATTTTATGAACGAAGAATTATCTTTTGGAACGATGAAGAAAAAGAGTTTTTAAATGAAATTAATGAGTTGGAATTAAGTAATGCAAAAGTAATCGTATTAAATGAGACAAATAACTTTATCACAAAGAAGACATTGTCTTTAGATGATGAGTTTAGTAATTACTTGGTTTATAACTGTTTTGATACGAATATGGAAGATGATTGGCTATTGGATATTAAGTTGTATAGCGAAGAGTTTAGAGCAGATCAGATTTCAATGTGGATGCAAGAGATGAATATTGAACCAATTCCAGCTATAAGAAATAAAATTAAAATTTATAGAGGATTTTTAAATGCGGCTAGTAGAAGAAAGTTGGTTTCACAATTTGGTTCTGACATTACTACACCATCAAAATTACATTTGGCTATTCTTGCTTCCATTTGTAAAGTAAGAGCGATGAATCCGAAGGATATAATTAAAGCGGTGATTGCTGATGGTGATAATCTCAATAATCAATTAAAGATGAGTATGCTTACGTATAATGCAAGTGATACATTTTGGAGTTTGGTTAATAAAGTAACTGGATATTCAAGTGAAAATGCGACGAATATTGATGAGATGAATGTACATATCGTATTAAGTGCTTTAACAAAAACAATGGATGAAAAACATTTATCCGGTTTAGAACAGCAATATAATTCTTTTCGTAATGGTTTTTGTTATGAAATACTTTATGAATGGCTTCATAGCGACAAAAAAGATGTGTTAGTAGATGTTTTACGTTATGTAGAAAAAGAGTTGAGACTTGTTGACAGATTTGAGAAAAATGAGATTTCAGATTTAGTTGATACAGAACTTTTACCTTGTATTGATGAAGTTATTTTAAATAAATTAATGAAGCGTATCATCGGACATACCATCAGCGCCGATGAAGTGATTGCAACAATTGAAAAACGAAGAACGATGGTTTGGTATAACGATAACAAGAATTACTATATAGCTTTAATGCAAGTGGCAAAAATGCAGAAGTTCTATGATAGTCATATGGGCGGTTTCCATCATATTAATGGAAAAGATATTTGGAATGCGTACACAAGTGATTATTACTTAATGGATACTTATTATCGTAATTTTCACGTTGCATTTACACGTAGTTTAACTAATTCTAATCAATTGTTGGATGATGAATTTAGAAGTGTTGTAGACGTAGTAGAGACACTTTATAAGAATTGGTATTTAGATCAATTAGCTGAAAACTTTACCAATGTTATAGAGTCTGATTTGGCGTCAACTGGAATCATAAAAGGAATTAATCATCAAGAGCAGTTCTATTCAAGGGTAGTTTCTTCATATGACAATAAAGTATTTGTGATTATTTCTGACGCTTTGCGTTATGAAGTAGCTAGTAGTATTGCTGATGAGTTAAGAATTACAACAAAATCAGATGTTACCATTGAAAATCAACAGTCAATTTATCCAAGCATAACGAAGTTTGGTATGGCGGCTTTATTGCCACATCGAAAATTGTCTATAAGTAAAAAAACTGATGGATTAAGTGTTTTAGTTGATGATCAATCTTCGGAAATGAATGATCGTGATACTATTCTTAAAAAGCGTAATCCAAATAGTGTTGCTGTAAAATACAAAGATTTTATATTAATGAAGAAAGATGAACAAAGAGAACTTATTAAAGGGCAAGAAGTAATTTATATTTACCACGATACAATTGATAGTACTGGACATCACGATGAAATGAATGTATTCACTGCTTGTGAATCAGCTAAAGATGAAATTATCAGTTTGGTTAAAATAATTACAAATTCTTTAAATGGATTAAATGTTGTTGTTACTTCGGATCACGGTTTCTTATATACATATCAACCTTTAATAAACAGTGATCGTATGGATCGTTCTTCGTTTAAACAAGATATTATCGAACAAGGTAGACGATATGTTTTAACTGATGATAGAGCTACTCCTGATTTCTTAATGCCGGTCAAAGGATTCTATAACGATGATGGTTATCAAGCATTTACTCCTAGAGAAAATATCCGTATTAAAGGTTCTGGTAGACAGAACTTTGTGCACGGTGGTGCAAGTTTACAAGAGTTAGTTGTACCTATTATTAAATATAAATTCTTAAGATCTGGCTATAAAGGGTATGAAAAGAATAAAGATAAATATGATTCTAAACCTGTAACCCTAACATTATTGTCAGCAGGTCGTAAGATTAGTAATATGATTTTTAATCTAAGCTTCTACCAAAAAGAAGATGTTAAAGATAATTATGTACCTTGTACTTATCAAATTTTCTTAACAGATTCTAACGGAAATATTATTAGTGATATTCAAAAGATTGTAGCTGATCGTTCTAGTACAAATAATGTTGATCGTGAATACCGTGTAACATTTAACTTGAAGCAACAACAGTATAGTAATAGAGAAATTTATTATTTAGTAATTCAAGATGAAGATGGATTACAAGTGCCAATTAAAGAAGAAATGCAAATTGATATTTCTATGGCTTTTGATGATTTTGATTTCTTTGAATAGGAGGTATTGTTTTGGATAGAGATACAATTAAACAAAAATTAAGAACATTTTACGATGGGAAGATTGTTAGAAAAGATCTTACAAAGAAAATTAAAGAAGGTGCTAATGTACCTGTTTATGTATTAGAGTTTTTGTTAGGGAAATATTGTAATTCTGATGATGAAACAATTATTGAAGCAGGAGTTGAGAAAGTTAAAAAAATTTTGGCTAATAATTTTGTTCGTCCTGATGAATCACAAAAGATTCTATCGATATTAAGACAAAAAGGGTCGTATTCAGTAATTGATCGTATGACAGTACGATTAGATGTGAAGAAAGATACTTATTTTGCAGAGTTTTCTAATCTCGGGTTAAAAGATGTCCCTATATCAGAAGATTACCCAACTCAATATGATCGTTTATTATGCGGCGGTATTTGGTGTATGGTATCTTTAGAATATGAATACTTAGAAGAAGATAAAAAAGGTAATCCAATAAAAATACGCAACCTGAAACCAATTCAAATGCCTCATGTCGATATTGATGAGTTTAAAGAGTGTAGAAAACAATTTACGAAAGGTGAATGGATTGATATATTACTTCGTTCTATTGGAATGGAACCAGATGAATTAACTGACAGAGAAAAATGGTTATTGATTTTAAGAATGGTTCCATTAGCTGAAAATAATTTTAATTTATGTGAGTTAGGTCCTAGAAGTACAGGGAAATCTCATTTGTATAAAGAAATATCACCAAATAGTATTTTAGTATCAGGTGGTCAAACAACAGTTGCTAATCTGTTCTACAATATGGGTAGAAAAACTGTAGGCTTAGTAGGTTTGTGGGATTGTGTTGCCTTCGATGAAGTTGCTGGGATTAATTTCAAAGATAAAGATGGCATCCAAATAATGAAAGACTATATGGCTTCTGGATCATTTGCACGAGGTAAGGAAGAAAAGGCAGCAAGTGCATCAATGGTATTTGTAGGTAATATTAATCAAAGTGTAGATGTATTATTAAAAACTTCTTCATTATTTGATCCATTCCCACCTGAGATGGGTACAGACACAGCTTTTTTAGATCGTATGCATTGTTATTTACCTGGATGGGAAGTTCCTAAATTCAGACCTAATCATTTTACGGATGATTATGGGTTCATTACAGATTATTTGTCAGAAGTATTTAGAGAACTGAGAAAAATCCAACAAGGAGATTCTTTAGATAGATATTATCGTTTGGGTAAAAATTTAAATCAGCGTGATACAATTGCTGTTAGAAAAATGGTCTCAGGATTGATTAAACTAATTTATCCAGATGGAAATTACACTAAAGAAGAACTTGAAGAAATTTTAAAATTATCACTTGAAATGCGTCGAAGAGTGAAAGAACAACTTAAAAAACTTGGTGGTATGGAATTCTACGATGTTAATTTCTCATATATTGATAATGAATCGTTTGAAGAAAAATATGTATCTGTTCCAGAACAAGGTGGAGGAAAATTGATTCCGGATGGTATGTGCAATCCGGGACAAGTTTATACTATTGGACAAGGAAAATCAGGTATGATTGGGGTCTTTAGACTTGAGAGTCAAATGATACCAGGAAATGGTAAGTTTGATAAAACTGGATTAGGAAGTGATAGAGAATGTAAAGAGGCGGTTTCCACTGCATTTAATTATTTAAAAGCAAATGCTAAAAGAATTAGTGGCGCTATTAGTACAATGACAAAAGATTATATTATCAATTATCAAGACTTACAGGGAATTGGTATGATGGATAAGCTAACTTTGCCAACACTTATTGCATTATGTTCCATTGCATTAGCGAAGCCAACACTGGCAAATTTAGCAATTATTGGTGATATTACAATTAGTGGAACCATGATAAAAGTTGATGAATTAGCTAACACGCTTCAAGTATGTTTAGATAATGGAGCAAAAAAAATATTAATTCCGAGTACATCATTCACTGATTTTGCAACTGTTCCAGCGGAACTAATGAGTGCCTTTCAACTTATACCATATCAAAGTGCGGAAGATGCTGTATATAAGGCACTTGGTGTAGAATAAAGAGGGAGACGATAGAAATATATATGTATGATATTTCGATAGTGAGTTATAAAAATTAAATGAAAATATGTATCCACCAAGCATGGATTACCTAATGTAGCCTTTGCTTGGTTTTTCTTTTTGTTGAACAAGAATGCTTGTTCTATTGATAATGGCATCACATGCTTTTATGTCGTGTCTTGATGATTTAATAAGTGGTGTAAGTGATTTAGCTTCTTCTTGGTATTGTTGTTTTAGTGATAAATTTTTGCATCTTCTAGTCTTGTTTCTAATTAATCGTTTCTTATTTTCTAGTTCTTTTAACTTTGAATATTGCTTTTCTTTGTAATCTTGTATTTGGTCTAAAGTGGTGAAATTGTTTGATAGGATAAACTTTGTATGTTCACAAATCATGTCTAGATACTTCACTTCTTGCTTCATTTCCTTTGTAAGTTTTACTGGATGTTTCTTTGGTATGACACCGAATTTATATAAATAACTTAGATAGTATTTTTGTAATCCTGTAAGTTCGTTGTTTTTAAATCGTAACCAGAATGGTAGAATATCAAATTTATGTTTATCAAAATAGTTTTGTTGTTGATAATCTTGGATGGGATGTGAAATAATTCGTTGTTTAATTGTCTCAATATCATAATCATCACCAAGACTTTTTAAACGAACTGGTCGTTTTGCGTTGATATGTTTTAATGATATATCGGTATTTTTAAACGTAATTTCATATCCTTCATTTTCTAATGTTCGATAGAATTCGGTAAGTGTAACACTATTTTGAATGGCTATATCAATATCATTTTTAATTATTGAACGTAGTGATTTGTTGTGATGATATTGTTTATGTGTAATTGATTTTGAATGAGAATGTTCTTCAATAACAGATAAATGATATTTTCTACATAGTTCATCAGATACATCTTTTAACCGATTCATATCTGCTTTTGTATTACAATAACGTTTTCCATCTACAAAAGAAGTTGCATTAATAACAAAGTGATTGTGTAAATGAGGTTTATCTGTATGTGTTGCGACAACAACTTCAAATCGATCTCCCCATACTTTTTGAGCAAGTTCTATTCCAATTTGATGACACAATTCAATAGATAATTCATTAGGTAAAAAGGATTGTATTGCATGAAAACACACTATCTCTTTATCATCATGAAATATTTTCTTGGTTGCAATCATGGAATGATGTGGATTATCATCAAAACAATTGATACAAGTAACAAGTTCTTGTTTATTGGTTTTCTCATTATTAGAAACGTAATTGATATTGTTGTTTAATGGATTTGTTTTGTTTGTATTAACAACATAATCAATCACTTGATTATATCTTTTTCTAACTGTTAATGTTTTCGTTACTGCCATATAAAATAATCTTATTTAATTCACTTACTTTTGTTTTAAATTCTTGTATCACTTTTAATAAATCATCTTCATGAATGTTATTTGTTGCATGTACTTGCTTAACTAATTGATTTAAATTATTTCCTATACGATTAAATTCATTGATGAAATAACGATAATCAATAGGTGGTGGAACAATAAAATCAGTTTTATTTAATGTTTCTCTAATATATTTTTCTCTTGATAACTTTAATACTTTTGTATTAAAATTAATAGTTTCTAATTCGTCATCACTGACATGAATGACAATTCGATTGTTTCTTCTTCTCAAAATTTCATCTCCTTTGGGTTTTAGGGATATTCCCTAAATGTGTATTTGGTGTATCAAATACGTTGCTTGCTAAAACAGTAAGACATCTCATGTAGTGCTTTTATTTTTTACTTTACTATCATGTTCTTGTCGGGTGGTAATACTTCTTTATATATTTATTCTTCTAGTTTATTACTATATATATTTAGTAATGAATAATAAGGGATATGGTAATCATTAATGAAGTATATTGTAATCTATGACTATGGCTATCATCATTGATTACCATTATAAATAAGTTTATGATCTTGAATAAATATCATTCGTTTCGGTGCACCATAACCACTTTCAGACTTTTGATGTTTGATTTTGATATATCCTAATGATTTGAGTTTGTTGATGCTTTTTTGAATTGTACTAGCAGATACATGAAGATCATCAGCAAGATATCGATCACTTGCATAACAAACATGTTCATCATTTCTGGTTAAAGAATAAATCTTAGAAAAAACTTCTCTATTTGTTGGCGTTAATTCTTTATCATGAATCAAAGCTACAAAGTTCATAAGAAATGGTTTGTTGTATTCATAATCACTATTCATGGTTTTCATTGACTGCAAGATAACTTTGTCTAGCATTTTCAGCGTTGCTTACATCATAACCTGCATAATCATGTTGAAAGTCTTTGATAGTTTCTTGTGAAAACATATAGTTTCTGCCTGTTTTAATGGCTTTTAAAATTCCTACCTGTCTTAGCATGGATACTTGTGTTCGATGAATGTTTAATAAACTTGCTACATCATCTTGCGTCAGCATTTTTAACTCGTTCAAAATAATCATCTCCTGTTTCTAAAAATAATTCATTAATACTTTTGTGATAGTAATCAGATAGTATTTTCATTGTTTCCAATCTTGGTGTGCGATAACCACCTTCATACTGTCTCATGGAAGAATAGGATATGTTGGTATCTTTACATACTTGTTCAATTTTTAATCCATATCCTTGCCTAACACTCTTTAAACGATTTAATTTCTTGTTCATTTTGTCCTCCTTTCTTACAAATTGTTAAACTGTTTATTATATATAACAATTTGTAACTATAACTATATAATAATAACAAATTGTAAAATGTCAATAGTTATCTTTACAAATGATAATATTTTTGATATAACGAATATATAATAGTTACATAACAAAATAAAAGAAACTAATGTTTCTATAATCAAAAAAATTCTCATAAGAGCAGTTTCTAACTAAATTTGACTTATAAATTATGGTATAATTAAATACGAAATCAAATGTTAAATAGTAGAAAATGAAAGGAGCATAAAATAGATGAATGATAATTTAATAAGTGCAAAAGGATTGATTGAATTTAATAAATCAGATGACATTGTTTCTGATTTAAAGAACATTATTGATTTATCACAAAAACAAGCCTATCAAGCAGTGAACACAGCATTAGTTTATCGAAATTGGTTGATTGGATATAGAATTGCTGAAGAAGAATTAAATGGTGAAGATCGTGCTGAATTTGGTGCAAAAATAATTAAACAATTATCGAAGGAACTAACTGAGATATATGGCAAGGGATTTGACCGTTCAAACTTATATCGCTGTTTACAATTTTATAAGCTGTTTCCACAAATTGTCGACTCAGTGAGGCGACAATTGAATGTACAATTGAGTTGGACACATTATAGAGTTTTATTACAAGTAAATGATAAAAAAGCAAGAGATTGGTATGAAAAAGAAGCCATCGAACAAACTTGGAGTGTTAGAACATTACAACGTAATATTTCATCGCAATATTATTATCGTTTACTGAAATCACAAGTAAAAGAACTAGTGATTGAAGAAATGAAACAACTTACAGGTAATAGTAAATATGATAAGTTAGAGTTTATTAAAAATCCTGTGATTGCAGAATTCTTATCTTTATCAAGTGATACTTCATTTACTGAAACACAACTTGAATCAAGTATTATTAGTAATCTTCAAAAATTTTTAATGGAACTTGGAAAAGGATATGCATTTATCGCAAGACAACAACATATACATACAGAAAAACAAGATTACTTTATTGATTTGGTTTTTTATAACTACTATTTAAAATGTTTTGTGTTAATTGATTTGAAAACAGAAAAAGTAACACACCAAGATGTAGGGCAAATGGATATGTATGTAAGAATGTATGATGAATTAAAACGTACAGAAGGAGATAATCCTACAATTGGTATTATTTTATGTTCAGAAACAGATGAAGATATTGCCCGTTATTCCGTTTTAAAAGGAAATGAGCAGTTATTTGCAAGTAAGTATAAACTATATTTACCAACTGATGAAGAATTAAGAGCTGAAATTGAAGCACAAAAGACAATATTTAAATTACAACATGATGAATAAGTAAAAACGACTAATTAAGAAATAGATTCTTGGTTAGTCGTCTTTCTTTGTATATAATCGCAACAAAACATAATGATTTTTAAAAAATATTGAATTAAATAACAAAATGTAATATACTGTAGGCGAGGAGGTAATATCGTGGAAATAGTTAATAAATTCTCAGAAACTTTTAATGATTTAAGAATGGAACATACAGTATCTAGATCGGATATTGCGATAATTCTTGATGTAAGTGAGGCAACTGTTGGATTTTGGGAGCGAGAAGGAAGGAAACCGTCATTTAATCAATTGATTATGCTAAGTAGATTGTTTGGTGTATCTGTGGATTATTTGATAGGAAACAGTGATGAACAGAATAATACTAATAAAAAGCCTGATACGGTGGATAAGTTTAAAAATTCAATTCATTTTAAAAAATACCAAGAAAATCCAGAGATGTTTAATGAAACATTTCAAAAATTATACAATGAGTTTGGTGATGAGCGTACAAGATTCATTACAAACAAACATGCAGTATTAAATACATTAAAAAATAATATTGAAGATGATGTTTATGTTCAATTGGAAAAGGATTTTTCAAAACTAACTGGAACAATGGCTGAAGTCTTTCAATATCTAATGTTCATTCGTTCAGGTTCTTTAGTCTATGATAGTGATGAAGATGAAATGTATGAACAAAAGGAACGTGAAATAGAGTATTTGCAATCTATTTATCCAACAATTAAATTTGATAGAATTTCTGATGAATTTATTCATAACCTCTATGAATTAAAGAGATAAATAACCTCCAATACCCATGATGTTGAGTCAACGAAGGAGGAACAATGGGAATTCGTAAAAAATCAAAAGCGAAAGCTAAAAATGGGTATGTCTATGAAGTAAGTGTTGCTTATAAAGATTTATATGGTGTGTCACAGCGTTATTGGAAAAGTGGGTTTGAAACAAAAAAAGAAGCATTAGAACATGAAGGATATATTCGTAATGAAATCAAAATGAATGGAACGTTGTATAAAGAATGTGAAAAAACATTGAATGAAGTTTATTATGAATACATGGAATATGAAGGCAAACAAGTGCGTGGATACAATACGATTGTTTATTATGAAAATACAATGAAGAATCATATTGAAAATTCCATTGGTAGAATGAAGATTCGCTTTATCAAGTATAAACAATTACAAGATTATTTTAATGATTTAGAAAAGAATAAATCACATCCAACTGCAGTAAATGCAAAGAAAGTCATTTCTGCAACACTTCAGTATGCTTTGCGTTGTCAGTATATTTATGATAATCCTTTAATTAATGTGAAGCTTATTCCAGTGAATGATGAAAGTAAAGAAAAAGAGGAAAAGAAGAAAACTATTACAGATGAAGAATTTATAAATCTTGTTAATGGTGTTCTTTCAAAAAGTAAGTATAGTCGTAAAGGATCTGAGTTTAATAATAAAGCGTATGTTGTTGCGATGTATATTTCTCATTATTGTGGATTACGCATTGGAGAGGCATTTGCTTTAGAAAAGCATGATTTTGACTTTGTAAATGAAACGATTAAGATTGATCGAGAACTTGTTTACGAAGGATTAAGAAGAAAGAACTACTATACAAAAGGCAAGCTAAAAAGTGAAACTTCTAAAGCGACGATTGTTTTTCCAAAACCATTACAAGAAGTATTGAAGCAGTGGTTTGAAGTTAATCCTCATGAAATAGTCATTTGCCAAGAAGATGGTTGGTATATGAGTCCTTCTTCATTTAATGCAAGAGTATCTAAAGTATCTCATGAGTTAGGTTTTCATTTTCATTATCATATGCTTCGTCATACGTTTGCGACAACACTTGCGAAAAATGGTGTAAGTGATGTTGTTGCAATGAAGATGATGCGTCATTCACAAATTTCAACCACTATGCAAATCTATACACACCCTGATTTAGAAGATCAAAGAAAAGCAATTCAAAAAGCTTTCTAGAAAACCCTGAAATTTGACACATGAAAAAGTGTGGTCAAAATGTGGCGAAAATGAAAAAATCAAACTTTCGTCACGATACATAAATTCAAAAAAACACGATAAATAAAGGATAATTTGAACGTCGACTCAATCAAAATAAACTGCAAGAATTTCCCTCATATGAAAAACAAGTAAACCCTCATACAACCTATGTACAATAGGCATACAACCGAAAAAGTACGATATAATCAATGCTTTTAGCCGTATTTAGCATATATACAGTTGTATATAAAAATCATGAATTTTTCCGTAAAAATGGATTTTTTCCGTAAGTTTCCGTGAAAGTTCCGTGAAAATTAAGCAGATTTCTTAGATGATATCTGTTTTTTTTTAGAAAAATAATTGAAAAATAGATTTAATTATTGATGTAAAGTTTCTATGATACAATAAAAATAGAAAGAGTTTTGCAAATTTGAATTTATGGAGGTATTTCAGATGAACACTATATTATGGATTTTGATTGGAATAGCAATATTATGTGCAGGTATTACCATATATTTTAGCACAAAGAAGAAAAAGTAAATTTTAATTTGAAAAGGATGACATAGTATGGGGTTATTTGATAAATTAAAGAAAAAAAGAAACTACTTGGAAAATGTATCAAGATAAGTTAGGTAATAATTTAATGAGTGTAAGAGTTGATACAAAATATTCAAATGAATTATATTTGCATATGTTCAAATTAAATATAAAGTGAGAGAATTTATTGAAGAAATGGAAGAGTCAGAAGAACGTGCAACTTTTAAAAGACCACAGAGAAATGTAATGTCAAAGGAATAGGCATAATCCGAAATTTAGATACTAATTACTATTAAATTATGGTATAATAAGCAACAGTAAAAGAGAGGTGAAATAGGTATGATTCTTACAACAGAAGTATTAAAATTTTTAAAAGATACACCAAATTCCGCATATGAAAGTGTTAAAACAGAGTTTTTATATCATTCAAATAAGTTGGAAGGTAGTACGTTTACAAAAGAAAATCTCGAAAAATACCTACAGGACAATATCATTGAAGGAAGCCATAAAATCGATGATGTCTATGAAACCATCAACTCTACTCGATTGTTTGATTTTATAGTTGATACATTAGAAGAACCTCTCTCAAAAAGACTTATGCTAGAATTTCATCGCATGCTAAAAGATAAAACATTAGATTACGAAAGAGGTTTTGCAGGATGTTGGAAAAAAATTCCTAACATGATATCAGGTGTTGATTTGAAATTAGCCCAACCTTGGGAAGTAGAATCTAAGATAGAAGAATTACTTAAACAGTGGGAGGATTCAAATAAAACATTTGAAGATATTATAAAGTTTCATGCACAGTTTGAAAATATTCATCCCTATCAGGATGGAAACGGGCGTATAGGAAGATTTATTATGCTTAAACAATGTGTTGAAAATGGTGTGGATCTTATCTTAATCGATGATCAGTATTCTGCGGAATATAAGAAGGCATTGTATATTGCACAATCACAAAAAGATTACTCAATGCTAAGTGATATATTTAAGAAATGTCAGAGTTTGTTAGACCAAAAGTTAGAATTCTTAAAAGAAACAATTAAATATATAGACCAAAATGGAATAGAAATAAATCAGCAATCTATGTAAAAAAAACTACTTATAAATATTGTTATAGTAAGTAGTTTTTTTATTTATTGCTTAGATGAGGCAAATTAGATGAAAAATAATTATGCTAATATGCAATATTAATTTAATGAACTTTCCAAGAAATATAATTACCCAACTCTTAAAAATATTAAGAAGCTATTTGCTGTTACATTTAAAAATGGTATTAGGGAAGGATATATCGAGTATTATAATACACAGAGAATTACAACAAAATTAAAAGGATTCACTCCTATGCAATATAGGAATCAATCCTTAATCAATCAAGTATGTTAATACTTACTGTGTCCAACTTTATGGGTTCACTTCATTGATATCTGCTTTTTATTTTGAAAAATAATTGAAGAGTGGATTTAATTGTTGATATAAAGTTTCTATGATAAAATAAAAATATAAAGCATTATCTAAATTAGACTTTGGAGGGGAAATAGAGTGAGAAGAAAAGATAGGGAAATAACGGATTTTGATGAAATAGTAAGTATAATGAGGAAATGTGATTCTTGTATAATTGCTTTAAATGATGGCGACTTTCCATATGTTGTTCCAATGAGTTTTGGGTTATCTGTGGAAAATAATCAATTATATTTATATTTTCATTGTGCAAATGAAGGTAGAAAACTGGATATAATTCGTAAAGACCCACATGTTACATTTGAAATGGATTGTGAGCATAACATTATTCTCTATGAAGAAAGAATGTCCTGTACAATGGGGTATGCCAGCGTTATCGGTCATGGAGAGTTTGAATTTGTTTGTAATGAAGATAAATTTGATGCGTTAAAGATATTAATGAAACAATATCATTCGGAGGATTTTAAATTTAATACTAATATGATGAAAGCAACGACTGTTTTAAAACTAAGAGTATTTGATATAGTCGGTAAAAGAAGAAATAATATCCATCCTGAAGAAAAGACAAAAACCCACATTTCATTAGAATAGACTCAAATTTTAGTTTATTGAATAGATTAAGTAGGATAAGTGTTTGTTCTAATTCTATGAAAAACAAGTAGAATCCCATGTAACCCATATATAAAAATAATAATTAAACAATCTCATTAAGATGAAAGATTTGTTTGTTTACCGTTGATTGTTATAGTAGTATGTATGCAAAGCGTTATTTTATAATGTTGGAGGTTGTTGCAACTATGTATTATAAAAAAGAAATATCGCCTTTTATGGAAGCAAAAGAGAAATATAATGCATTACGAGAATTTGAACGAAAGAAAATAATTAACTTTTTGATTGGAAAAGGGCTAAAAGTACCACAGACCGGAGGAATGGGGTATTGCTGCTATACAAATGGTGGAACTTTAGAAAGAAGCTATGATCTGACAAACTGGAAATGGATAACAGTTAAGAAAGAAGAGGTAGAGTATCTCATTTCATTGCAGGCATTTGATCAGGATAAGAGTTCAAAAAACTTTCATGTATTAATGGATAGAATCGGAATCTGCTGTTACCCTAAAGAAGAAAAGAAACCGGACTACTTTAACTTAATGAAGGTGACTTCTTTAGAATTGCCTTTAGATGAAAAGGATTTAGAAGAACTGTATAAATTATTACAATAATAAAGAAATAGAATCCATACTTTAAAGTAAGTAAAAGCATTCATTTATTTTTAAAAGGAAATAATAAAATAAGCACAAATCAGACATTTATTTTGCCTATCTTGTGCTTTTTATTTTATCGGAACAAATATTTTCACAACGTTCTCTGGATCATCAAAAGAAATTACTTCTCGTTCATATATTTGAAAATCTTCACGATCATCTAATTCTTCTTTAGTAGAAGCAAGCCATGTCCCATAAATATATTGATAAGATTGAAGCATATTAGCAAAAGTACCTCGATGAGTAAACACGGCATATTTTCCTCCGGATAACCTCTTTTCAATAAATTCTTCAGGAATATTATCAAACTGTTCCGCAGGGACACCAATAAACACAGAAAAAGATACATCCCCATCTTTTGTATAAGTTGTGTGCTGTGTCTCACAGATTTCATAACCGGCTTGTTTCATCGTGAAAAACTTATTGTAGATAGATAAAAACTGATCCCATAGTTGAGGTATCTTATTATCACTAAGAGTGGTCGTTCCTCTAATTCCGACTAATTCAATTTCTTTGATCAGACAGATTTCCGGGATGTGAGAAATATTATGAGCAATATGATAAACATCAGCCGGCTGTATTTTTCTTTTGGCAGAGGTAACTTGATTAAGCCTAGCTTTACGATAGTTTGTAGGACTGCAGTTAAACATTAATTTAAATGCACGACTGAATGCTTCCGGTGTTTCAAAACCACATTCTAAAGCAATATTGATAATACGTTCATTTGTATAAATAAGCTTTTCCGAAGCATTATAAAGTCTGCGTCTGTTGATATATCTTCCGACAGATTCTCCCAAAACAGAAGAGAAAAGCCGAGTCATATGATAATAGGAGTAACCGGTTGCTTTTGACACTTCACTTAAGCCAATATTATCAATTAAATGTTCCTCAATATATTTAATCGCTTTTTCTAAGGGAGATAATTCTTTCAAGATAACACCACCTTCAAGTAAGTTTATTATACCATACTCAACCATCTGTCTCTATATGGATGCAACCGCGCAAAAAGTATCAAGTATAATGATCGATAATTCAGTAAAATGTAAAAAGAATTGATACTTATGAGAGTGGAAAGAAGGTATTTTAAATGAAAGATATTACAATACGAGGACTTATGCAAAATAACTTAAAGAATGTGAATCTTCAAATACCCAAGGAAAAGATTACGGTATTTACGGGTATCTCTGGATCAGGAAAATCCAGTATTGTGTTCGATACGATAGCTGCGGAATCTCAAAGGCAATTGAATGCTACCTATCCCGCGTTTATTCGATCACGATTACCAAAATATCCTAAACCAGAGGTAGAGAAAATAGATAATTTAACGGCTACTGTTATCGTTGATCAATCACCATTAGGCGGGAATTCACGATCAACAGTGGGAACCATCAGTGGCTTGTATGCCAGTCTAAGGCTATTATTTTCCAGAATAGGGAAGCCTTATGTAGGAACTGCCTCTTATTTTTCTTTTAATGACCCAAACGGGATGTGCAGGACTTGTTCGGGTTTGGGTAAAATAACTAAAATAAATATAGAAGCAGTTATTGATTTTAATAAATCTTGGAATGAAGGGTGTTTAAATGATTCTTTATATTCACCTGGTTCATGGTATTGGAAACAATATGCAGAGTCTGGTTTGTTTAAACTTGATAAGCCGATAAAAGATTATACAGAGGAAGAATACAATCTTCTGTTATATGGTTCTCGTGATGGGAAAAGTAAGCCGGAAAACGCGAAAGTAACAGGAATCTATCATAAATATGCAAAAACACTGTTGAATCGGGATATAAGTGATAAAAGTAAGCATACAAAAGAAAAGTCACAGAATTTAATTTCAGAGGTAGAATGCACAAAATGTCATGGGCGTAGATTGAATGAGACTAGTCTTAGCTGTAAAATTCATGGCTATTCGATTGCTGATATGTGTTGTATGGAACTCACTTTGTTACGAGCTGTTTTATCTGAAATATCGGATCCTACTGTGAATATCTTAATACAAAGCTTGATAGCAGGACTTGATCGAATGATTGATATTGGGTTACCATATCTTCATTTAAACCGTGAAACACCAACACTTTCCGGTGGAGAAGCACAACGCTTGAAGCTGGTTCGTTATATGGGAAGTAGTCTAAGTGGCATGACTTACATTTTTGATGAGCCAAGTGCCGGGATGCATCCCCGTGATGTTTACCGTATGAATAAGTTATTGAAGCAGCTGCGGGATAAAGGGAATACAGTTCTTGTCGTCGAACATGATAAGGACGTGATTTCAATAGCGGATTATATTATTGATGTAGGACCATTTGCCGGGAGGAATGGAGGAGAAATCGTTTTTTCAGGAAATTATCAGAAATTGCTTGAAGCGGATACTTTAACCGCTAAAGCCTTGCGGCAAATTGTGCCAATTAAAAAGAAAACCCGTCAGCCATCAGGAAGTCTGCCAATTCGAGGAGCCTCTTTGCATAATTTAAAGTCTGTTGATGTGGATATTCCTCTTGGCATTATGACAGTTGTAACGGGGGTGGCAGGATCAGGTAAAAGTACTTTGATTTCACAGGTATTTGCAAAAGAATATGAAAAAGATGTGATTGTGGTTGATCAGGGACCAATCACTGCGACTAACCGCTCGACACCTGCTTCTTATTTAGGTTTCTTTGATGAAATACGAAAACAGATTGCTAAGGAATGTGGTAAACCGGAGGCATTATTCAGCTTTAATTCTGCTGGTGCTTGTCCTATATGTGGGGGAAAAGGGGTCATTGTAACAGAACTTGCTTTCATGGATCCCATTATCACAGAATGCGAGGTCTGCAATGGTTTGCGTTATAATCAGGAGGCATTAAGCTGTACTTATCGCAATAAGAATATTGTGGAATTACTAAACTTAACGGTTTTAGAAGCAATATTATTATTTGATGATAACAGCAAAATTAAAAAAAGTTTAAAAGTGATGGAGCAGGTAGGATTATCTTATTTAACATTAGGGCAGTCCCTCAGTACACTTTCCGGTGGTGAACGGCAAAGAATAAAGCTCGCTAAAAATTTGAAAAAGAAAAGCAGTATTATTATCATGGATGAACCTACAACCGGACTGCATATGTCAGATATTCAAAATATATTAAAGTTATTTGATACAATCGTATCTCATGGCAATACACTGATCGTTATAGAGCATAATTTAGAAGTAATGAAACAGGCTGACTGGATCATTGACATTGGACCGGATGGTGGTAAAAATGGTGGTGAAGTAGTGTTTGTGGGAACCCCAGCAGATATGATAAAAGACGCAAAAACACTGACTGCCGATAGTTTGAGAGCGGCTTGTTCACAATAACGCTTGAAAAAGAAATCTTAATCTTTAAACTGTTGTTTATCTCATTTTAATTCTAAAAGTAAAAACAAGGAGAGAAATCAAATCTCCTTTTTTATATATGTAGATGAAATTTATTGAGAGAAGAAGCACTATAGTGTAAAATGAACACAAAAGAGCGTGGCTCATAAAGAATATAGAGTGAGGTAAATGAATGAATAGAAAATATCCTAGAGTGACAATTTCCGAAGAAGGAGAAAAATGGCTTAATCAGGGACAGATGTGGATGTACAAAAATAATGTTGTGGATTTAGATGATACGATTGAAAATGGAACATTGGTTGATATTATGACGACCAAAGATCGTTATTTAGGAACTGGTTTTTTATCTAAACACAGCCATATTACAGTACGTATTCTGTCTATTGATCTTAATGAAACATTCGGAAGAGACTTCTTTAAAAAGAGAATACAATTTGCCTATGACTTTCGTAAGACTTTAGAATCAGAAAATATGACGAATTGCCGATTAGTTTTTGGAGAAGCGGATCAGCTGCCGGGATTAACGGTTGATCGCTACAATGATATTTTAGTGACTCAGATTAGTTCTTATGGTCTAGATAAAATAAAAGATATGCTGTATGAGGTGCTGCTTGAGGTATTGAGGGAAGATGGACAGGATATAAAGGGAATCTATGAAAGAAATGATATCAATGTACGTTCCAAAGAAGGGCTTCCTTTAGAAAAAGGATATTGGAGAGGAACGAATTTACCGACTACGACCGTCATCAATGAAAATGGAATAATGTTGAATGTAGATGTGGAAAATGGTCAAAAGACAGGCTACTTCTTAGATCAAAAAGAAAACCGTGTTTTACTTAGAAAAATGGCTCATGGTAAAAAAGTGCTGGATTGTTTTACGCATACAGGCGGATTTGCTTTGAATGCGGCTTATGGTAACGCTAAAGAAGTTGTGGCTGTTGATTTGTCGCAGACAGCATTAGATCAGGCTTATGAAAATGCAGCGCTTAATCACTTAGAAAATAAGATTCAGTTTGTACAGGCAGACGTTTTTAAATATTTAGATGAATGTAAGACAGGACAATATGACATAATTGTATTAGATCCGCCCGCTTTCACTAAATCCAGAAGAACAATTGATCATGCCTATAACGGATATAAGAAAATTAATATGAAAGCGATGCGGCTTCTTGGAAGAGGGGGTTACCTCATTACATGCAGCTGTTCACGCTTTATGGAAACGGCAAATTTTGAAAAGATGCTAAGGGAATCTGCACATGAGGCAGGAGTGACATTAAAACAAGTGTCAGTTACTCAACAGAATCATGATCATCCTATTTTATGGACGATGGAGGAAACATCTTATCTGAAATTCTATATATTCCAAATCGTTTAAATGTACTCAACATATATTATAAGAGGTTCTTTTAAGAAACGATAAATAGTGGCATATGTATTCATATGTCATTTTTATTTGGAAAAGAGAAGGAAGAAAGAGAAATCGATTGTAGAGTAATTTATAGGGAGAGTCAGTAGCTTAAACGTGATGATAATAGTGAGGCAAAGAGTTTATATTTACATGGGAAATGTCTATTTTCAAAGATATAGAGGAGTATATTGATTTAAGAAAAGATAAAGACTTAGATTTATTAGGTGATTGCTGTGGTTATGGGAAGGCAACATATCGGCTATTAAACTATCTGCAAGCTTTATCAAAAGCACATTGCAATATTACTTGTGATGTACAGAAGCTTATTCTATTGGATTAATATATCTGTAACTAAAAAAGAAGAAATCTAATTTAAACGAACCCGAGGTATCTAACTATTTGGGTGTTTAGTTTCCTTCTTCTAAATAAAATGAGAATTTATTTGAAAATATGAAGTAATTCCCGAATATTTTCAATTCTGTAATCCGGCTTGATACTTTCATCCACAGGAACAGGAGTATGATCACGATTGACCCAAATGGCTTTTAATCCATATTTTTTAGGGGCAACCACTTCCCAAAGATAATGATCGCCGACCATACAAGCTTCATAGGCTTTTACATTACAGGCGTTTAAGACATTATCGTACGCTTGCTTCTCAGGCTTCCCAACACCTTGTTCACCATCGATAAAGATATAATCCAAAGGCTTTTCTAAATCAAAACGCGCTAATTTTTCTCGCTGTGTCGGAGCATCTCCGTTGGTTAGAAGTGCCAGCATATATCCACGATCCCTTAGCGTTTGAAGTGTTGGATGAACATCATCAAAGACATAGACTGCTTCATGCTTGCATGCTGCATAGTGCGTAACCAGAAATTCAATCGCTTCTGAATTATCTATCTTTAAATTATAAAAAGCTTCTTGAATGATCCTTCGTCTAAGCTCGTCAAAGGAAAAATTTCCTCTTGGTCTTTTTGCTTCATCTTCCCAAATACTGTTGTTTACTTTATATATTTCATCCGATAATACTAAGGCATCACAAGTAATTGGAAAATGCTTTACCATTTCAGTGCATGTCGAATCCCATGCTTTTTTTGTTACTCCACCATAGTTTATCAGTGTGTTATCTAAATCAAAAATAATCAGTTTTATCTCTTTTTGCATTTTAGCTTCCTCCTAATTTTATATTCTTTGATACAAACATTCCAACATGAGAAGTCAATTTGAAGTGTTGAAACCTTTGTTGATATTGCTTTAAATAATCATAGAGCTTATCCTGCTTTTTATATAAGGGTTCTAAACCTGAACCCAGTCCTTTGCTGCTGAGTAAGAAATGATAATATTCGTCTAAATCTGTGATTTTGTAGATTTCTTTTCTTTCATACAGCTGAATATCATTGAAATAATGGGCTAGTTTTTCTTTCCCATTCTCATAGCCAAATTTTCGATATAAAATAGACTGATCAAATGAAATCTTTTTATCAAATTTGGAAAGCAAGGCATCTCGTTCTTTCATCATCTCCTTTCCAATTGTAGAACAATAAAATAGTCCATCGGTTTTTAATACGCGGCATATTTCATTTAAGGCTGAGGATAAATCTTCAAAATACATCAAAACATGATTGGCTATAACGATATCAAACTGCTGATCAGGATACGGAAGCTGGTAGCAATCCGCAGTCTCATAAGCTTTGATTTGCTTTATCTGCTTTAAATTCTGCTGACTTTCCTTTACCATGCTTTCGGAAAGATCGGTAAGTGTTATTTCAACATCATTGGGAATTTTATCTGCGTTTGATAACCAGAAGCTGCCATCTCCGCAGCCAATTTCTAGTATTTTTGCATGAGGTATAAATGAATAATGTCCGAACATCCATTGATGATAATTATCATCAAATTGAGTATGATGCTGATGAAATTTAATGCGTGTCTGTAATCCGACAGGTGTTTGAAACTGCAATTTCAAGTTGGAAGCATTTTGAATTCTTAAAAATTCTTTATAGATATCTTGATTTTCCATTCCATTATTTAACTTCAGTCTTTCGATAAGATCAAGCATGGTTTTAATATTGGTCATCTGAATATTTAATAAGTCTTGCTGCATAATCAATTGATCTTCAATTTCTCTATTAGAAAGAATCTCTTTTATTTCCATTAGGGTGTAGTTAGCTTTTTTGAGTAATTGAATGGTTTGCATTTTAATCAGATTGTTGTCATCTAAATATTTTATTCCATCAATTAGTTCATCCTCCAATAGACCAAGGGTTTCATAGTATCTCAAGGCTCTAATGGTTGACTGACTGATTTTTGAAAATTCTCGGTATGTTAATTTTGCCATCTCTTTTCATCTCCTACATTGATTCTACAGTGGAACGTACCGTGCCTGTCAATAAGAATTAGAATAAAAAAGCAGAACAGCAATAATACTGTCCTGCTTAACTATATAATTATTTGAAATTGATTAGCTTTCTTCATTTTCAAAGCAATCTCGGATACGGTGTAAATAATCGAGCTGGCTTAATTCTCCACGTGTAAACTCAGTAGTAATTTGACCATCTTTTAAGTAAAAGAAGCGGCTTGAATAACTTGCAACCAATAGATCATGTGTCACAAGCAAGATGGTTAGATTTAAACGCTTATTTAACTTTTGCAGTATTTTAAGCAGTTCATGAGCATTCTTTTGATCTAAATTACCGGTTGGTTCATCCGCGACAATTAATTTTGGATTAGTGACTAAAGCTCGGGCTACGGCGATGCGCTGCTTTTGACCACGAGAACATTGATCCACCATTTTATCAAGCTGATCTTCAATGTGCAGCAGGTAAGCAACATCTTGAACCCGATGCCTTATTTCTTCTTTATCGACATTATTTACAAGCAGGGGTGTTGCAATGTTTTTAAATACGCTTAGACGTTCATTTAAATAGAAATCTTGGAAAATAAAACCTAAATGTTCATGTCTGAAGTCAGCTAATCCAATTAATCCTAATTTACCCACACTGGTATTATTAATGATCACCGCTCCGGTCGTTGGTGCATCTATTGTAGACAATAAATTGAGGAGTGTTGTTTTACCGCTTCCGGAAGGACCCATGATACACACAAATTCACCGCTGTAGATTTTTAAGTCAATGCCTTTGATGACATCATGACGATTGGTTCGGTATAAGCCAAATGATTTTGTGAGATGACGTGCTTCTAAAATAACATCTTTTTGCGAACTCATGATAAGGCACCTTCTTTCATTAATAATCGTTTACGATAATAGTAGGTTGCAATTAATGAGATAATTGTACACGATACACTAAAGCCAATAAGGATCAAGCCCATAGATAATGGCATAAAGGATAAATTCGTCGCTATCATTATTCCCCCAAAAATAATCGGAGAAATCATCATCATAATAAATAAGATAAACAATTCTAAACGGTTAATTTTATTTAACTGTTTACGTTGGAAGCCAAGATAATAGAGTGTTCTAAATTGCTGCAGCTGATTAGGTGTTTCTATAAGATTACGGTAAAATAAGGCAAGGTTCATTAATACAATGATAATAAAATAGCTCATGCATAAGATAGAAAATATTTTTGTATCTGTCATCGTTTCGATCATAAATGCCATTAAAAAGGTTATCGCCATAAAGGTAATGCAGATGTAACCACATAATGAAACAATTAAATCTGAAGCTCGTCCTATGGCAATCATGCTTTCTTTTTTATTTATGCAGAATTTGGTTCTAATAAGCAGGAATACTTTAGGTAATGCCTTTTTTATAATCTTATTTAAGGCAACTGCGCCAACACCACACATAAAGCATAGAGCGCGGCTTTGACCTGAAACAGTAGTTACTCCGTATATTGCGGCAGCATATAGGAGCCACCAGACGATCTTAGGCATACGTATATGAGAGACAGGCAATGGCTTACTATTTTTAGATGGACCACTTAATAAATCAATAAGCTCGCTTTGATAAGCGAAGCCAACTGCTGCAATAGCTAATGTTACGATTACAATTCCAATTACCATTAAACCAGAGACAACCGCTTCACTAGAAATATAGAAAAGTGGGATCGACACACCCGTAGTCAGACTTATAATGCCATTGAAGATTGGATTCATTACAATAAATAACACAATGCCAAGCGGTATAGCTTTAATCAACACCAGCATAATCTGCATTAAGAAGTACACACTGATCCTGACAAGGTTAACACCCGAAAGATGCAGTATAGCAATTTCTTTATTTTTTTGTTTAAGAAAAGTATTCGAAATAACATACATTAATCCGCCAATGGCTAAGATCATTATTAATCCCACCGTCATAACAAAGAGGTTAGCATTATTTTCAGAAAAGAATGATCCGCCAATACTTACAACCTTGTAGGAATCATTATTCATATAATTAAAGAATAAGAGTACAGAAGATGAACAAAAAGCCAAAATAAACATATATACATAATTCTTTTTCTTATCTAACATGAAATTTTCTTTGGAAAAATTAAATAAATCTCTCATAATAACGCCTCCATATCCGGAACAATTGCATTAAAGAGCAGCTTGTAGAATTCATCATTAGTGAGATCTTCTTTATTATAAATATGCTGAAAGCGTCCATCAACTAAGTAATAAACTATATTGGCATAGCTTGCACAAAGCGGATCATGTGTAACCATTAAAATAGTTGTTCCCTGCTTATTTATCATAGTAAATTGATCTAACAACTGACGTGTATTGACACTGTCAAGATTACCGGTTGGTTCATCAGCGACAATAATTCTCGGCTGATCCAACAAAGCACGGAGAATAGAAGCACGCTGATTTTGTCCACTTGAGCATTCCCTTGGATAATGATAGAGTACTTGATCGATATCAAGGATTTTTGCCAGATGATGAATCTGTTCCATCATTTTTTTCTTTTGACTGATAGAATGCTTGATAATAATATTTTCAAATAGGGTGATGGAATCAATCAGTTGATGTTCTTGAAAAATATAGCCAAGTTCATTTTGTCGAAACTGGCTCAAAGCTGTTTCATCTAAGTCTGTAGATCTTTTACCATTGATAATCACTTCCCCCGAAGTTGGATAATCCATCGTCGAAATAAGATTGATTAATGTACTTTTACCGCTTCCCGAGGGTCCCATGATACAAATAAAGTCACCGGCATCAATTTTTAAGTTGAGTTGATCAATTGCCATAAACGGCTTAGGACCATTTAAATCATAAACTTTTGTCACCTCTTGCAAGGTGATAATGTTATCTTTCATAAAATCGCCTCCCGATCGATATGAAATAAATTGACAAAAATTATTTTTATTATTTCTATATCTATATATTATTACAATAAGCAGATAAGCGCAACTATCTATTCAAAAATTGAAAACTTTTCTTTTTGTTTCCCATCTAATGTCAGCTTTATAATTGTGGATAGATTTCTGTTTTGATAAATTTTTTTAATTCAGCAATATTTCTTTACTCCATTTAGATTCCGATGAATTCAAGTTAAACACTTATTTTAAATAAAAAATACCACATCCAATATAATGGAATGGTATAAGCTGACTCAGTTAGTTTACTTAAAAGCTATTATCTATTATTTTTCTAAAATGTCATCTTTAATATAAATAAAAATGATCTACCTGTTGATAGATCACGACGTATTTATCATTATTATTTTTTAGATAATAAAATCTCTTCTCTTGATTTTCTTGGTCTTGGTTTAGGCGCTTCTGCCGGATATCCAATCGCGACCGCAGAAACTAAATGCAGCTGCTCATATCCTAGATATTTAGAAACGGCTCTTTCATTAAAACATATATCTCCAATCCATACAGAACCCAAGCCAAGATTTACACACTCCAAGCAGATATGCTCTATTGCAGCCCCCATTGATATCAGATCTGGAGCAAACCATTCTTCCTCACAGACTTGAAAAACGGCAATTAAAAGCTGCGCCCTTTTGATTGTATCCGCTGAATATTGCACGGTATTGACATAACCAAACATTTCCTTGCTTTCTTCATTAAATGGTTCCGCCATAATATCTGCAACCTTATCTTTTTCCTGTCCCTTTAGTATCATGAAACTCCATGGTTGTCTGTTTTTGGAAGATTGACATAGGCGTGCACAATCAATTAGCTGATCGACTTTATCCTGCTCAACCTCTTGTGAAGTAAAATGACGAATGCTTCTTCGGTTTTGAATAACTTCATTAAATTCCATCTGAATTCCTCCTTTTAAAATTAGATTTAATTCTATTTTAAAAGATTTATCACTCTTCGTCCTGTCTTAAATTGCACATTCTTGTCTTAAGCAGCCTCTAATCATTATTCTTAATTAAGCGAGTGAAAAAATTATATTGTTTATTTTTAAGTGCTTGCACAAGCTCTTTATTGTTATTAATGGGTTTATCTATTTCAAATAATTTACAGCCAACCCCTTCGAAACCATGACAGTCACTGCCGCAAATATATTGTAAATTAGGATATTCCTCTTGATAGTCTAAAACCCATTGCTTCAAATCATCATTATAATTGTTGTGAAAAGGGGTGTAATTAAACTCATAGCCGTCTAATACATCAGCACCTTTTATCTCGCATGGTTTTCTTAAAGGATGTGCCTGAAAAATCACACCGCCTTCATGATGAACAATTTCTGCCACGCTTTCTAAGCTTTCGTTAAAAATAGTAGAATATTTAACAATAAAATCTTCATCAATTCCATAAATTAGATAATCATTAGGATGTGAAGCAAGATTAAGCTCCATTCCTAAAAACACTCTGATTGATGATTCTTCGGCTTGTTTTAAAGCATTCCAATAGCCTTTAAGATAATTGTTTTTTAAATCTCCTTTAAAACGTTCATAAGTATTTTTAGAATAATGATTCGTGATCACAACTCCGTCGACACCAAATTTGTGATAGGCTTTAATAATATCTTTGGCTTTTTCTCTGGCACAGGAACTTCCTTCACTAGTGTGTGTATGCAATTCGATTTTCATGTATTAGACCTCCTCATCGTATTGCATTTAGTATAGCTTTGAAACGCTAAGCAGTCAATATTCAAAAGGATAAACAATTTATATGAGATAAGGAAGTCTATATATAAAATAAAATCCTAAGTCCTTGATACAATCCCACCAAAGTAGACAGATGAAATAAATAAA
>JAQENU010000016.1 GCA_027676805.1 Coprobacillaceae bacterium UN01-12pH3A
AACATTCCTATATACTAGATAACTGTCAATTATCCTTTATTGACAAAGAAGAATCATTGAAGGGGAGGGGAGTAGAAAATAAAAAAGCTTCTCACCGTTAGGCAAGAAGCTATCCTATATTATAATAAATGAATATCATGTTCAGCACATAAGCGCATAGTTTCTTCATCCCATAAAGAAGCCTGTACTTCACCAATATGGGCTTTTCTCAAAAAGAACATACATAAACGACTTTGACCGATCCCTCCGCCAATGCTTAACGGAAGAATATTATGAATCACATTTTGATGATAGGGGAGACTTAAACGCTCATTTTCACCTGCTTTTTCCAGCTGTTCTTTTAAGGCTTTATCATCTACGCGGATTCCCATACTTGAAATTTCTAAGGCATCCTCCAGCTGAGTATTATAAACCAGTATATCTCCATTCAAAGACCAATCATCATAATCCGGAGCACGTCCATCGTGTTTTTCACCGGAGTTTAATCGATCACCAATTTGTAAGATACAAACAGCTTTTTGTTCCTTCGTAATTGCTTTTTCTCTTTCTTTTGAAGTCAAATCAGGATAACGATCCTCTAATTCCTGAGAAGTAATAAAATAAATTTCATCCGGTAAAATAGATTCCCCCAGCTGCGGATAATGACGGATCATCAAAAACTCCACATCTAACAAAGCATTATAGATTTTAGAGACAATAGCTTTAAAATATTCTAAATGACGATCTTCCGAAGAAATAACCATTTCCCAATCCCATTGATCGACATACATCGAATGAATATTATCCAGCTCTTCATCCTTTCTAATCGCATTCATATCGGTATATAGCCCCGTGTGTCTCTCAAAACCATAACGATGCAAGGCATCTCTTTTCCATTTAGCCAGAGAATGAATAATCTCGATTTCATCATCATGATTTAATTCAAATGATTTAAAAGAAACAGGTTTTTCATTTCCACTTAAATTATCATTTAACCCAGTATTTTTCAATAAAAAGAGTGGTGCGGAAACACGGGTCAAACGCAGCTGTTCAGCTAATCTTCGTTCAAACGTGTCCTTAATCATCTTAATTGCCACTTCAGTCTCGATTAAGTTCAAATATGCTTTATAGTTTTCTGGTACAATCATTTTACTCATACTATTCTCCCCCTGTATTTTTTACTATTATAATCTATATATTGTGATTGGTCAAAATATAATGATATTCTTTTATTTATATCGAAATTATTAGCCATGCATAAAGGTTAGAATGTACGCATATTCTTTTAATAAAGAACATTTTTATGTTCATGATAGGGGAGCATCTGGTATGAAAACGATTTTTATTATTTTATTTATAATTTTATTGATCCTTATTAGAAACAAATTAATAAAAACTTATCGTCAGCATCGTTAAATAGGTTCATAAGAAAAAATCTCTATTTCTAGAGATTTTTTTATAGTAATTCTTTAGGATCGGTATAAGCCATTTCTAATGCATCACTGACACCTTTAAAAGTAATTTTTCCTTTACATGTATTCAATCCTAGCAATAACCCAGCATCTTCCTTTAACGCTGCAATTCCTTTATTTGCCAGTTTAAGAATATAAGGCAGAGTAGCATTTGACAACGCCATTGTTGAAGTTCTTGGGACTGCTCCCGGCATATTCGCTACAGAATAATGCATTACACCGAATTTTTCAAAGTAAGGATCATCATGTGTTGTTGTATGGTCCATCGTTTCAATGCAGCCACCTTGATCAATCGCAACATCAACAATCGCACTGCCTTTTTTCATTGTCTGTACCATATCTTCGGTGATGATCTTAGGAGTTTTCGCTCCGGGAACAAGGACAGCGCCAATGACTAAATCTGCTGTTTTTAAAGCACGGCGCAGATTGTACTCGTTATTGTAAGCTGTATGAATTGTACCTCCGGAAATATCATCGATATATCCCATACGGCTGGCATTAATATCAAAGACTGTAACGATTGCACCAAGTCCACATGCAATTTTAGCGGCATTAAGACCAACCGTACCGCCGCCAATGATGACTACTTCTGCTGGAAAAACTCCGGGAACTCCACCTAATAATAAGCCTCTTCCGTTGTTGTTTTTCTGGAGCATTGTTGCACCAACCTGAACGGCCATACGTCCGGCAACCTCACTCATCGGTGTCAATAACGGCAGTCCGCCATTAGTATCTCTAACTGTCTCATAAGCAATTGCTGTCGTTTTAGAGTCTAACAACGCCTGTGCAAAATCTGCATTATTGGCAATATGTAAATAAGTAAAGACCATCTGATCTTCACGCAGGTAACGATATTCACTAGGTAAATATTCCTTTACTTTCACGATCAGGTCAGCTTCAGCAAATACTTCTTCTACTGAAACAATTTTTGCTCCAGCTTCTAAATATTCTTCATCTTCAAATCCGCTTCCAATTCCCGCTGTTGTTTCCACGTAAACATCATGTCCTGCTTTACATAATGCAAAAACACCCGCCGGGGTACAAGAAACTCGATTCTCATTGTTTTTTATTTCTTTTGGGATTCCAATCTTCATAGTAGATCACACTCCTTTTGATAAGTGTAATTATATCATTATTATAGGGATCATTTCAACGAACCTTATCATTTTTTTATGATTAAAGGATTTATCTTCCAAAAAATTATGATGAAAACGACTTCATTTTCCTGCAATTATTCTGAGAGAGGATAGGAGAGTTCATTGCTTCCGGCTAAATATTATGGTAAAATTTAGTCAGAAACATAGGAAAAATTACGCATTATATAAGATAATATTTAATAAAAAACATATAGAAATCATGAGGATCGCATTATGAGAAGGAAACGTCTGTCTAAAATTATTTCAATTATTGTTGTGATATCTCTTTTAGGAATCAGTGGCTGCAGTGAACGAAATTCTTATTCTTATGAAGTTCAAGATTCTGATGTTCACAATGCCGAGGTTAATCTTACTTTCTATGGATTTAAATATGAGCCATTAAATGTTCAGGCGATAGAAAAAGCACTTTATAATTATATGAATGAGCATGAAGAAATTTCAATCTCCTATGAGAGTATTAAAGGGGTCGCTTACTATGATATTTTAAACAAGCGTATCACTACACATAATGGCGACGATATTTTTATGGTCGATCAGGCAACCATCCTAGAGTATAAAAATAAAGATATATTAGCTGATTTATCGGATTTATCGACTATCGATGATTTCAGCCCATTGGTTAAAAGCCAGATGGACATTGATGGTGAGTTAAATTATGTTCCGACATCGATCTCTGCATTTGGACTTTACTGCAATGAAGATTTATTAAAGGCACATAATCAAAAAATTCCTGCTAATTGGGCTGAGTTTAAAGAGGTATGTGACTACTTTGTACAGCAGGGAATCACACCAATTGTAGCGAACAATGATATTTCTTTGAAAACAGTCGTTATTGCTAAAGGGATGTATTCTGTTTATCAGAGTGATAACAGTAAAGAAGAAATAGAAAAGTTTAATTCAGGAGAAAAAGATTTAGCTGAAGCATTGCGTCCTGGATTTGAACTCGTGGAAACAATGCTGCAAAGCGGCTATATTAATAAAGAAGAAGCACAGCACGTAGAAAAAACAAAGGACGATTTAGAAATTTTTGCGAAAGGGGAACAGCCATTCATGCTGACGGGGGCATGGGCGGCTCCGCGATTACGTGATTTAAATCCTGACTTTTCTTTTACCATCCAGCCTTATCCGATTATGGAAGACGGCTGTGCCATGGTGATTAATGTGGATACTAGAATTAGTGTTAATGCAAATAGTCCATATTTGAAAGAAGCAAAGAAATTTGTAGAATACTTAACACAAAAAGATGTGATGTGGGACTTTGTTAACAGTATGAGTTCATTTAGTCCGCTGGAAGATGAAAGAGCTTCGGAAGATGCAGCTATAAAGAGCTTGAGTCCTTATCTAACCAATGGAAGAAGTGTCTTAGGGGCTGATGATAATTTAGATTATCCGATTTGGAATCTCACGCGTGCATGTATTGAAAAAATGCTGACAGGTCAATCCAGTGACGAAGTAGCTGCGTATTTGGATGGGCAAATAAAACAGTATAGAGAAGAGGCGTCATGATATGAAGATGAAAACTAAATCCGTTTTTATTGTTTTATCTATTCTTTCTGCAATTGGAATATTAGCGGCCTCATTTATTTTCATTGATGGTGTGAAATCATTGCTTTGGGAAAAATCGGTGACAGATATTTTAGAAGTGACAGAGCAGGGGAAACATGCATTAGATACGTTCATTGATAAGGATTATGATACTCTTCATCTGTTTGCCAGTGAGTTAAGCGAGGTAGAATCTGCTGACAAGGATTCTATTCAGCGGATATTAAATATATTTGATGATGATACGACTTCTTTTTATTGTGTTAATTTAGATACAGGTGAATCGTATTCAGATAATATTGATATATCGGTAGTAGATGAAGAACGGCGTCAGGAATTTTTGGGAATGCAACCTAGCGGCATTAGAGAACCGTTTTATGATGGGTATACAGGAGTTCGTTCGATCGGGGTTTATGAACAGTTTACTTTTGCTGACGGGACTCATGGGTTGGTACAGAAAACAAGATCAGTGAAGTCTATTCGAGATCATTTCACTTTATCGTTTTATAATAATACCGGCTTTTCTTATATTATTAATTTAGATGGAGATGTATTAATCCGTTCATTACATAAAAACAGTAACCGTACTATTCAGAATTTATTTGATATGATTAATATGGAGGGAAATAACGAAGCTCTTAGTTCTGACGTCAAAGAACAACTATCATTAAAACATTCCGGTGCGACCCAATTTTTCTATAAAGGTGAGGATTATATCTTTACCTATGTACCTATGGAGAATGGCGATAACTGGTATGTTGTATCTATTATTCCAAGTCAAGTTGTGATGAAGCAGGCGAATACGATTATCGATCAAACAATGAGGCTATGTATTTTTATTATGATTTGTTTGGCTGTATTGGGCTATGTTTATCATCGAAACTCGGCAAAGCAAAAGAAAAAAATTGAGAAATTAGCTTTTTATGATCAACTGACAGGATTATATCGTTATGAAAAGTTTTTGATTGACGGGGAATCCCGCTTAAGCAGCGGGGATATGGATATTGCGGTACTCTATATAGATATTCTCGGTTTTAAATTATTGAATGATATTGAAGGATATAATTATGGAGATACAGTATTGAAATATATGGCAGATGTACTGCGCCAAATTTGCCATTCTAAAGATATTAGCTGCCGTATATCGGGAGATGATTTCTTGTTGATGATTGAGTATAAAAATAGAGAAGATATTCCAAAATTATGTCAAAGGATTATTAGTCAAGTAGAGAATGGTTTTGATCAGGAAAAGAAATTTAAAGTACGCATAGGGATATGTCTGGTTGAAGAGGCTAGAGAAACGAATATCAATGGAATTATTGATCGAGCGAAGATGGCACAGACGGGGGTCAAAGAAGATTCCAGTATCTCATATCAATTCTATAATAAAACAATGCGAGAAGCATTGCTGCGTGATGCACAGATGGAACAAAGTATGGTACAGGCTCTGGATAATGGTGAGTTTATTTATATGATTCAGCCTAAGTATTCATTAGACGGAACTAAAATTTTAGGTGGAGAGGCACTGGTTCGTTGGCAAAAACCCGATGGGCAGTTCATTAGTCCGGGTGAATTTATTCCGTTGTTTGAGCGTAATGGTTTTATTCGTCAGCTGGATGAATATGTATTCACGAAGGTGTGTGAGGATTTACATAACCGTATTCAAAAGAAACAAAAGATTGTACCTATATCGGTCAATGTATCACGTGTTCATTTATATTCGGAAAACTTTGCAGAGCGCTATAACACAATAAAAAATAAGTATGAAATTCCTGATAATCTGATTGAATTGGAGTTGACAGAAAGCATTCTTTTAGAGAATACTAAAGAAATATTCGGCATCCTGGAACAGCTGAAAAAATATGGCTTCTTATGTTCTATTGATGATTTTGGTTCGGGCTATTCGTCTTTAAATACGTTAAAGGATCTGCCGGTTGACATTGTGAAATTAGATAAAGTATTCTTTGATCAAAGTGATCATCAGGATCGTAAAATTGTGATTCTAAAGAGTATGATCGACATGGCAAAACAACTTTATATGAAAGTAGTGGCAGAAGGCATAGAAGAGGATGAACAGCTGGAAATGCTGAAAAATACAGGCTGTGATATGGTTCAGGGATTTATCTACTCAAAACCATGTATTATTGATGATTTTTATCAGCATCTCGAACAATAAAACGCAAAAAAGCACCGAGTTTATTGGATATAACCAATAATTAAGGTGCTTTTTATCTTATCTAAATGACCGATCATCAGCTTGCTATAGTATGAAAAAAACACAGGAAGAAATCGTCTATTGTCCCTTAGGCGTTTGTTCCTGTGTAGTTAAACTGTATTTATTAAATTGTCTATTAAAAATGATTATTCGCTTACCTGCGCGCTTTGAAGCACTAACTGGCTTGCTTTCAAACGATTGAAGTCACGTTTTAAATCATCAGCTTGAATTCTTTCCAACACTTGTTCTTTTGTCATTTGATTTTGCTGAGCAATCATTTCAATTTGCTGATCTACTTCTTCATCTGTTGTAGAAATATTTTCAACACGAACGATTTCATCAATAATTAATTCAAATTTAGCTTGTTGTTTTGCTGATGGCTCTAATTGTTGTTTCAGAGTTTCATCTGTCATTCCCATCATCTGCAGATATTGTTCTAACTGCATGCCTTGCTGAGCTAAATCCATTTTAATATGCTGGATGTGCTGATCCATTGCTTTTTGTGTATCTTCTTCACTGACATCAACATCGCTTCCCTGAATTAATTGATCGAAAATAGTGTTTTCTACATTCGTTCTATAAGCTTGATCATGCTGAGCTTGGATATGGGCTTTCATTTGGTTTTTCAGATCTTCAACAGTGTTTGTTTCAGGAATATTTAAAGAAGTGACAAATTCATCGTTCAATTCAGCTTCCTGTTTGTTTTCAATTTTATGCAGCTTTACTTTAAATACAACATCTGCTCCGGCTAAATCCGCCATGCCATAATTTTCCGGGAAAGTTAAGTTTAAATCTCTTGTTTCTCCCTTTTTCATACCGATTAATTGTTCCTCAAAACCTGGAATAAACTGACCAGATCCGATTTCTAACTGATGTCCTTCTGCTTTTCCGCCATCGAATGCGACACCGTCTTTGAATCCTTCAAAATCAATCGTTGTCATATCACCATGAGCAACTTCACCATCTTTTTCTACGAAAGTAGGACTTTGTGCTACCATCGCTTGAATTTGTTGATTGACTTCTTCTTCTGTTACTGCTTGTTTTTCAATTTTAACTTCGATTCCTTTATATTGTGCTAATTTATTTACTTTTCCCATTATTCTGTTCCTTTCAATTTCGTTATGTGCCTATTGTACCATATTGTAGGATATATAAGAATATTTTGTTGCTAAAAATAAAAAATATTCAACTTTAGGAGATTAAAGTTGAATAGCGGGCAACATTTAGATAGACATAAAACATGGCTTGATGATATTATAGATATTAATGTGAATGAAAGAAAAGGGGGAATGTTCATGGAACCAAAGCATCAAAGAAGAGTCCGCTATAAAGGAACGCATCCTAAACGTTATGATGAGAAATATAAAGAACTGAATCCGGAACTCTATCCTGAGACAATAGAAAAAGTAATTAAGAAGGGGGGTACACCGGTAGGGATGCACTTATCCATCATGGTGAATGAAATCTTAGAGTTTTTGGATATTCAAGAGGGACAAATCGGATTGGATTGTACGTTAGGCTATGGAGGGCATACACTAAAAATGCTTGAACGCTTAAATCATACCGGTCATTTATATGCGTTGGATATTGATCCGATTGAAAGTGTAAAAACAAAAGAACGTTTGTTAAATAAAGGCTATGGGGAAGACGTTCTAACGATTAAGCATTGCAACTTCAAGAATATCGACTTTGTATCCAGAGAAGTTGGCTTGTTTGATTTTGTCTTAGCTGATCTTGGGGTATCTTCAATGCAGATTGATAATCCTGAGCGGGGGTTTTCATATAAAAAAGAAGGACCGCTGGATTTAAGATTAAATCCCCAAAAAGGGCTCCCGGCATCACAAAGGCTTAAAGAACTAAATAAAGCTCAGCTAGAACAGCTTTTGACAGAGAATTCTGATGAGCCGTATGCTAAAGAAATTGCCAAAAATATCGACTCCTATTTAAAAGCTGGTCAACCGATTGAGACCACTACACAGCTGTATAAAATCATCGAAAAGAGTTTATCCTTTATTTCGGGCAATGAAAGAAAAGAAGCAGTAAAAAAATCGGCTGCCAGAGTATTTCAAGCTCTACGTATTGAAGTAAATAGTGAATTTGATGTTCTCTATGAGTTTATGGAGAAGCTGCCTTTTATTTTGAAGCCGGGAGGAAGAGCAGCAATTTTGACTTTCCATTCCGGAGAAGACCGCATCGTGAAAAAAGCGTTTAAGGAAATGAAGAATCTGGGGATTTACAGTGATGTGGCAAGAGACGTGATCCGTCCCAGCAAGGAGGAGTGCCATATCAATAGCCGCGCTAAGTCAACTAAAATGAGATGGGCTATTAAAGCATAACCAATATAATAATAAATTGTGCAGACATATCGCCGGCACAATTTTTATTTTCCTTATTTATCTATAAAAAAATCTCAAACCCTATAGGATTTGAGACTCTATTGTAATTTGGTGCGGGTGACAGGACTTGAACCTGCATGCCATAGGCGCTAGATCCTAAGTCTAGTGCGTCTGCCAGTTTCGCCACACCCGCATGATGTGTATTCAATTAAAATGGTGACCCGCAGGCGACTCGAACGCCTGACCCTCTGATTAAAAGTCAGATGCTCTACCGACTGAGCTAGCGGGTCATTTAATATGGTGCCGGCTAAAGGACTTGAACCCTCAACCTACTGATTACAAGTCAGTTGCTCTACCAATTGAGCTAAGCCGGCAAAGAAAATGGTGGAGGTTAACGGGCTCGAACCGCTGACCCTCTGCTTGTAAGGCAGATGCTCTCCCAACTGAGCTAAACCTCCGAAAAATGGTGCCCTGTACGGGATTCGAACCCGTGAATGCATGCGTGAAAGGCATGTGAGTTAACCGTTTCTCCAACAGGCCACATGGCGTTTGAAGTAGGACTCGAACCTACGACCGATCGGTTAACAGCCGATTGCTCTACCAACTGAGCTATTCAAGCATTTCCAGTGCTTTTAAATAATAGCATGGATGAAACCTAATTGCAACACTTTTTTTACATTTGTGCTAAAACTAGTAACATTCCGGCAATAAACATCACCGCAAAGATAATATTCTTCTCTAATTCGGCTGTCATCGTGAATCCCCCTTTACATATACTATACATTAATATCTTTAACAATTTTTAAAGAAATTATTAAAAATTTTAAAATAATAGTTATGTACCCCCGTGCAAAAATAAAAACGTTGTTCCCAACGCTGATTTTAAATGGTGACCTGTACGGGATTCGAACCCGTGAATGCATGCGTGAAAGGCATGTGAGTTAACCGTTTCTCCAACAGGCCACATGGCGCTTGAAGTAGGACTCGAACCTACGACCGATCGGTTAACAGCCGATTGCTCTACCAACTGAGCTATTCAAGCATTTCTAATGCCTATTTATAATATCATGACATAATTATAATTGCAACACTTTTTATTACTTTTTTTATACTTGACCAACCCATCGGATTATGGCACTATAAAGCCATAAAAAGAAGGTGAAATAATGACGCTGCAGCAATTAAAATATATCCTTACAACAGCTAAATGCGGTTCAATTAATGAAGCGGCAAAATCGCTGTTTATTTCACAGCCTAGTTTATCCAATGCGATAAAAGAATTAGAAGATGAACTGGCAATTACTATTTTTCAAAGAACGAACAAGGGAATTCGCTTATCGGAAGAGGGAATTGAATTTTTAAGCTATGCGAAACAGGTCTATGAGCAGGTCGAACTGTTAGAAAGCCGCTATCATAATAAAAAACTGTTTCCTCAGCATTTCTCAGTATCTGCACAGCATTATGCGTTTGCGGTGAATGCTTTTGTCGAGCTGGTAGAAAAATATGCGAATAATGAATATGAATTTACTTTGCGAGAAACGCGAACCTATGAGATTATTGATGATTTAAAAAACTTACGAAGCGAAGTAGGGGTACTTTATTTAAATGCTTTTAATGAAAAAGTAATCCGAAAACTAATAAAAGAAGCTTCATTAGAGTTTCATCCTTTATTTTTAGCTTCGGCTCATGTTTTTATCAGTGCTATGCATCCCCTTGCTTCCAAAGATAAAATAACTCTGGAAGATTTAGAAGAGTATCCCTATCTGTCTTTTGAACAGGGAGAATATAATTCTTTTCATTTTTCCGAAGAAATTCTGAGTACAATCTCTAGAAAAAAGAATATTAAAGTCAGCGACCGAGCAACCTTATTTAATCTCTTAATTGGTTTGAACGGATACACGATCTCTACCGGGGTATTAAGCTCGGATTTAAACGGCAACAGCATCATTGCGGTGCCTTTGGAAATAGAAGATAAGCTGACTGTGGGGTATCTGATACATAAGAATATGACATTATCTAAATTAGCGATCGAATATATCGAACGTCTTAAAGCGGTCATCGAAAATGAATTAACAAAATAAAAATTCGCAGATAATTAAATCTACGAATTTTTTTTATTAAGCGATATGTCCTTTGCTTTTAATAACTTCAATCACTTCAGTAACATATTTTTGACAAATATCATCGGTTTCCGCTTCTACCATGACACGGATTACCGGTTCAGTTCCACTTTCACGAAGTAAGATACGTCCATTGTCCCCTAAAGCCTTGCTGACACGATCGACAGCTGCTTGAACATCGGCATCTTCTCTTGCAGCAGGCTTGCTTTTTACTTTAACATTCTTTAATAATTGTGGATAAATTGTGACAGGTTCAATTAATTGAGCTAATGTTTTCTTTGTTTCTACAATAGTTTCCATGACTTTTAATGATGTTAAGATTCCATCACCAGTTGTTGCATGTTTAGAGAAGATAATATGACCGGATTGTTCTCCGCCGATGCAGTGACCATTGTTTACCATATTTTCATACACGTATTTATCACCAACAGCGGTCTTTTCATAACCAATATTTAATTCATCCAGTGCTTTGTATAAACCAAGATTAGACATAATTGTTGTAACGATGGTATCGTTGATTAATTCACCATGCTGTTTCATATAAGTTCCGCAGACATAAAGAATTAAATCTCCGTCAATCACACGTCCGAACTCATCAACAGCGATACAGCGGTCTGCATCTCCGTCATAGGCGAACCCAACATCCAAACCATTGTCACGAACAAATTGCTGCAGGACTTCAATGTGGGTAGAACCACAGTTGGTATTGATATTTAACCCGTCAGGATCATTATTGATGACATAGGTTTTAGCACCCAATGCATCAAAGACAGATTTAGCGATAGCACTGGCACTTCCGTTAGCTAAATCCAAACCAACTTTGAAGTTTTTAAATGAACGTGTCGGAATCGTCATTAAATAACCAATGTAACGGTTTCTCCCCATTGAATAATCAACAGTTCTTCCGATATTTTCTTTTGTAGCAAAAGGTATTTCTTCACATTCACCATCGATATAGCGTTCAATTAACTCCTCAACTTCAGCTTCTAATTTAGCTCCGTTAGAATTAATGACCTTAATTCCGTTATCATAGAATGGGTTGTGAGATGCACTGATCATGATTCCCGCATCAAAATCTTCGCTTCTTACGACGTAAGAAACAGAAGGGGTTGTTGTCACGTGCAGCAGATAAACATCTGCTCCGCTTGCTGTCAGTCCGGCTACTAAAGAATATTCAAACATATAGCTTGATCTTCTTGTATCTTTTCCGATGACAATTTTAGCTTTCTTTTCTTTTCCGTAGTACCACCCTAAATAGCGTCCTACTTTATATGCATGTTCCACAGTTAAATCTACATTTGCTTCACCGCGGAATCCGTCTGTTCCAAAATATTTTCCCATTGGACAATCTCCTTTTTTATTTTCTATAACATTATAATACCATAAGTCACATAATATTTTCAAATTATGATAATTCTATGATATATGTGGCTTTAAAATAAAAAATTCGTATAATGGGGTATGTTATAAATTGGGAAGGAATAGAAGTAGCGCCAGGTCTTAATAAAGATGACGAGGACTTAACTTATCGAAATATTCGGCGGATGGTTAAGAGGTAGGCATACTACCTGAACGGTGGGCAAAAATAATGAGCGATCATTAAACAAATCCACTCGGTATGCCCCATTTATAACACATATTATAATGGAGGTATAAACAATGTGCGGAATAACTGCCATCAGTACAAAAAAAGAAGCATTACCCTTTTTACTGCAAGGATTAGAAAAACTGGAGTATCGCGGGTATGATTCAGCGGGAGTGACCATTTTAAGTCAGCATCAGCTAAAAACCGTGAAAACTAAAGGAAGATTAAAAGATTTAAAAGAAGCGTTAAGCGATCAGGTATTAAAAGGTCAGGTGGGAATCGGACATACCCGCTGGGCAACACATGGTATTCCATCAAATCTGAATTCTCATCCTCATACCAATGAAGATGAAACGATATCGATCGTGCATAATGGAATTATTGAAAACTATCGTGAATTAAAAAGCTTTTTATTAGAAAAAGGCTATCATTTCAATTCGGAAACCGATAGTGAGGTTGTTGTCCATTTATTAGATTATTATTATGAAGGTGATATTTTAAAAGCGCTGCAAAAAGTGTTAACCCAGTTAGAAGGGAGCTATGCTTTATGCGTCGTCACAACAAATCATCCTGACGAGGTTGTGATAACGAAAAAAGATAGTCCGATTGTGATTGGCAAAAGTGACAGCGGCACTTACGGAGCTAGTGATATTCCGGCTTTATTGGAATATACAAAAGAAGTATATTTCTTAAATGACCATGATATTGCGGTTTTACACCCGGAGCATGTTGATTTTTATGATCATGACTTAAAACCGATTGAAAAGGAGCTGGTGACGATCCCTTACGATCATGAAGCGGCACAAAAAGACGGGTATGATACGTTTATGCTGAAAGAAATACATGAACAGCCCCATGTGATTAAAGAGACATTGCGTGGACGAATTAATCAGGATCAAGTGGTTTTAGATGAGTTGACAGCGATTGATTTTTCTAAGTTTAATAAAGCTTATTTTGTAGCCTGTGGAACAGCATATCATGCGTGTTTATCAGGAGCTAATATTTTTGAAAGAATGACCAAGATCCCGGTGATCTGTCAGGTAGCTTCAGAATTCCGATATAATGATCCGGCAATCGATGAACATACATTGTGTTTATTTGTTTCTCAGTCCGGGGAAACTGCGGATACCTTAGCTGCACTGCGTTTAGCTAAAAAGCAGCAGTCGACAACCATTGCGGTCGCCAATGTCTTAGGTAGTACGATCAGCCGAGAAGCGGATTATACAATCTATACATGTGCAGGACCGGAAATTGCAGTCGCTTCAACAAAGGCTTATACTACCCAGTTAGTGGTTTTAATGCTGCTGGCGATGTATGCTGCTCAGCGTTTAAATAAAAAAATCGATTTATATCAAGATCTTATCCAAAATCTGATGAAACTTCCAGAAATTGTGGAAAAAGTATTGGAAGATGAACCTTTGTTTGCCGGCTATGCCGAGTATTTAAAGGAGGCGCGTGATGCTTATTTTATTGGCAGAAGCTTGGACTATGCTTCGGTTTTAGAAGGAGCATTGAAATTAAAAGAAGTATCTTATGTACATGCAGATGCGTATATTGCCGGTGAATTGAAACATGGTCCGATTGCCTTGATTGAAGAGGGTTCTGTATTGTTTGCAGTTGCTTCTCAGCCTCATATTGCCGCTAAAACCATCAGCAATATTCAAGAAACGATTGCCAGAGGTGCTAATGTTATCTTATTTACACTGCGTGGCATGGAAATTAACAATGCCAGTGAAACCTATATTTTACCGGATATTCATCCTTTGCTGCAATCCATTATCGTCGCTATTCCGCTGCAGTTGATTGCTTACTATACAGCTTGTTTAAAAGGCTGCGATGTGGACAAACCAAGAAACCTTGCAAAAAGTGTTACTGTTGAATAAGCTTGTATGAGCTTATTCTTTTTTATGCTATAATGAACGTTAAAGGAGGGCGAAGATGATTCTATTTATATTATTGTTCCTGATCCTTTATATAGGGATTCAGTATTTATTAGAAAAACGCATATATCGTTCGATTGCGCGTTTCCATATACCAAAACGAGGATTTCAAGTTGTATTTTGGCTGATAGCGCTTAGTTATGTATTATACCAACTCTTTCATGCCTTTTTGCCAAAAATGATTCGAGTACCGCTCGCTTATATCGGGTCTTATTATTTAGGATTTTTATTTTATTGCTTATTATTTTTTACAATCTGTTATTTTATTCATCGCTTTATCAAAGTAAAATGGGATCTCTATCTCTTATCACTCATCCTTATTATTGGTGTGATTTTCCCGATTGGCATCTATCAGCAGCATCATATTCTTACTAAAGAATACAGTGTCGTTTCTCATAAAGTGGATCAAGATTATAAGATTGCATTAGTGACAGACCTGCATTTGGGGGATCTGATTGGTACTTCTCGATTAAATAAGATGATCGATACAATTAATGCTGCGCAGCCGGATCTTATTTTAATTGCTGGCGATTTGATTGATTCCGACTATGCACCTGTCAAAGAAGCAGATATGCTTCAAAATCTGACACGATTAGAATGCCGCTTAGGCGTTTATGTGGCAATGGGAAATCATGATTTTTATACTGGGGAGATTCCGGAGGTTAAAGACGAACTGACACGTTTAGGCATTCATGTTTTAGAAGATGAGAGTGTCCTATTGGAAGATCAAGTGGTCATTACCGGAAGAGAGGATACCTCATTTAACGAAAAAGAATTAAGCTCATTTATAGATACAGCACAATTAGGAAAATTCAATATAGTGATGGATCATAATCCTAAACGAGTAAGAGAAAGTGTAGATTTAAATGTCGATATGCAGGTTTCGGGACATACTCATAACGGTCAGCTTTATCCATTAAATTATGCGATTGATTTTTTATTTGAAGTAGGATATGGGCATCGTAAAATCGAGCAGACAGATGTTTTTGTCAGCGGTGGCATTGGCGGTTGGGGACCTCAGCTGAGAACATCTTCCAATGCGGAATTTACATTGATCCATATTGAAGCAGAAGATTAAGGAGGAAAAATTATGGCAATAAAATTGATCGTGACGGATTTGGATGGGACATTGCTGTCAAATAAAAAGGTTTTAACAGATAAAACAAAACAGACCTTGATTAAGGCTCAGCAGCAAGGAATCCGGGTTGTCTTGGCGACTGGTCGCAATTATCGCTCGTTAGAGAAAATCTACAAAGAATTGAAAATTGATGAATTTAAGACCGGGGCGATCATCGGTGTCAATGGTCAGGAAACGTATTTTTTTGATGATGGGAGTTATGAAAAAGGAACGATGCTGACCGGGGAGCAAAGCATGAAGCTGGTTCGTTTTGGAAGCCGTTTATTATTTGAAGTTATGGTTATGAATGACCATCAGGTAAAGGACTGTATTTCTAAAGCTTTGTTTTTTTGCAAAAAGATTGCTTTTAAGATCATTCATCAAAAGGTCACTGAGAATTTCGAAGGTCAGATGGACGGACATATCTTTATCACGACAAAAGATGTGATCGACCATGATGTAAATAAAGTCGGTTATTCACAAATACCGCTTTATACCCGCTTATTATTGCCTTATATAAGGAAGAAGCTGAGCAATGACTATGATGTTTTGGTGGTGTCTAAGGGATGGCTGGAAATCATGCCTAAAGGGGTTAATAAAGGTGCCGGTCTTGAAAAAGTCATGGAACATTTCAAGATAGAAAAAGAAGAAGTCATGGTGTTTGGTGATGGTGAAAATGACATCAGTATGTTAGAAATGATCCCTAATTCATATGCCCCTGCCAATGCTTTAGCGAGTGTCAAAGCGGTCGCCAATTACAGCTGTTTTAGCAATGAAGACGAGGGTGTGGCATGCGTGGTTGAAAGTCTTCTGCAGGAGTCGGTGGTGAAATAACTGCCAACTAATTTGGCAAATTCAAGTATGGAGATATGACAAAATGTCAATATAATAGAGGATGTAAGTAAGGCTTACATTAATCTTTCAAAAATGAATATGCTCAAACAATTAGGGGAGTTTGTCTGCCCCTTTTTGTTTTTGTTGAATAATGGGTGTTATAGACATCACAAGAAAGACAATAGCTTTTATTTTCCACTTTTTTTGGAAATTTCATAGTTTGAGGTATGAACTCCAAGTGCCTATAATATGGAATGTAAACGTTACCAAAAGACGCTACATAAATTTCACGGGGAGGAAAAAGGACAATGAAATTTTTGGAAGAAAAATTTGTCCCTCTTGCAGCTAGAATCGGGTCACAAAGACACTTAGTTGCGATCAGGGATGCATTCGTTGTTATCATGCCAGTTACAATCGTTGGTGCGATTGCGGTATTGATCAACAACATCCAAGGTGTATTCGCAGAAAACGGGTTGAACGTTGTTTCAATTCAAGAAGGATACACAAACTTTATTAAAACAACAGGTATTCAAGATGTAATGAATGCAGTTAACAAAGGATCTATCAACATGATGGCAATCTTGTTAGTTGTAACATTAGGATACCAAATGGCAAAAGGATTAAACGGAGATGGGATTGCCACTTCAGTAGTAGCCTTAACTTGCTATTTAGGTTTAGCGCCAGCAGTACAAACATTAGCAAACAACTACACATGGGCTGACAAAGCAACAAACGTAGATGTATTGACAGCTGATGTAGCCACTGGCGGATTAGCAGCGAACAAGCTGGATTCAAACGGGATGTTCGTTGGGATGATTTTAACAATTATCGTTGCAGAAATCTTTGTCAGATTATCAAGAAACGATAAATTAAAAATCACATTACCTGATGGAGTACCACCAGCAGTAGCGGGATCATTTACAGTATTAATCCCAGCCATCATTACAGTTATCTTAGTAGTAGCAGCTGGAATCTATATTGACAAATTCTCAGGAATGAACTTATGGACAATTATTCAGAAGTTCGTATCAGCACCATTAAACAGTGTAGCGGATACATTGGGAACGGCAATCTTAGTTTACTTCTTAATCAACTTCTTATGGGTATTTGGGTTACATGGGGCAAACATTGTAGGATCAGTAACAACACCAATCTTTACACCATTATTACTTGAAAATACACAAGCATATGAAGCAGGAAAAACTGGAACTGAACTTCCTAATATCATTCATGGTGTTGGTGTTTATTCTACTATCGGTGGATCAGGATCTACTATCGGTTTAATTATCGCGATCTTAATTTTCGGTAAAGTACAAGCAGAACGTACAGTAATCGGAATCTCAGTAGCACCAGGATTATTCGAAATCAACGAACCAATCACATTCGGTGTACCAATCGTAATGAACCCAATCTATATGTTGCCATTCGTAGCAGGTCCAGTGATCTTAGCTGCATTGTCTTACATTTTGATGGATATCGGTATTATCGAAAGAGTTTGTTTATCAGCGCCTTGGGTAACACCACCAATTTTATATCCATTCTTAGCTACAGGTGGAGGTATCAAATCTGCCATTTACCAAGTAATTGAAATTGTTGGATTAGTTATACTTTGGACACCATTCGTAATGGTATCAAACAAACAAAACGCCAACGCAGAATAAAAAAATGAGCGAGTAGTGAAAGCTGCCGCTCTTTTTTTATGCTTTATTTTCAGCCCATATCTGACAGATTTTAATAAACTGTAAGGTATGACGTGTTAGATATTTATTTTTATGGTGAATGATGGAAAATTGACGGGATAGGTCTAAATCCTTTAATGGCAGTTCAATCACAGTACCTTTACTAATATCTTCTTTTACCATTAAATAAGGCAGAATCGAAATCCCGATATTTTCATTAACGGCTCTTACAATAGCTTGAGTGCTTGCACTTTCAAGAATCGGTTCTAGCTGAATATGATGGGTTAGAAATAAGGCATCGATCAACCCTCTGACTCCGCTTCCTGATTCACGCAATAAAAATGGATAGGTCATCAGTTTTTCAAGAGAAATATGTTTGATTTTGGTTAAAGGATGATCCGGGCAGACAATCAAGCAGAGACGGTCATTTAGAAAAGGAGTTTGAATAAGCTGCTCGGGATGAGTGCCTTTTCCTTCGATTAAGGCAATATCAATTTCATTATTTAAAATGAGATCTTCAATAATCTGTGAATTATTAATAATGATTTTAAATTTAATTTTGGGCAGCTTCTTTTCCCATTCTTTGATAAGCTGGGGAAAAATAAAGTTTCCGATCGTAATGCTGCAGCCAATCTTGAGAGGACTATCGTCTTCCCAATTTTTTATGTTAACCTCCATTTCTTCATACAAATCAATGATATGGATAGCATAGCCATAAAGATTATGAGCGGCCTGTGTTGGGTATATGCGTTTATTGATGCGGTCAAAAAGGACGATTCCATAATAATTTTCCAGTTCTTTGATTGCGATGCTGACAGAGGGCTGAGCAATGTGTAGGGTTTCTGCAGCTTTCGTTATATTTTGCAGCTGATAAACTAAAATAAAAATTTTAAGATGGCGTAATGTCATTGTATCCTCCTTATAGGTAAATACCTATCTATTTCATATAATAATACTATTTTACAAATGAATCAAGCGAGCATATCATGCAAGTAAGGGGGATCAAAAAATGAAATTAAAAAGATTAAAGAAAATTTTCTTTTCGACACTATATTTAAGTGCCTTCACCTTCGGCGGGGGCTATGTCATCGTCACGTTGATGAAGAAAAAGTTTGTTGATGACTATGGCTGGATAGATCAAAAAGAAATGCTGGATCTAGTAGCTATTGCCCAATCTTCACCGGGGGCTATCGCAGTCAATGGGGCTATTGTAGTTGGCTATAAATTAGCCGGTTTTTTAGGCGTGATCGTATCCATTATTGCGACCATTCTGCCACCGTTTGTGATTATTTCCGTAATTTCTTATTTTTATGTCGCATTTCAATCTAATATTTTCGTGAAACTTATGCTGGAAGGGATGCAGGCAGGAGTAGGCGCTGTGATTGCTTCGGTCGTCTATGATATGGCAGTGGGGATTGTTAAAGAGAAAAACAAGATTTCTCTAGTCATTATGGCACTTGCTTTTATTGCGACTTACTGCTTTAACGTGAATGTGATGTATGTGGTGATCTGTTGTGCTTTATTTGGCACTGTACAGGCACTGTATCAAAGAAAGAGGGGGATACTATGATCTTTGTTCAGCTATTTATAAGTTTTCTTAAAATCGGATTATTCAGCTTTGGCGGGGGCTATGCAGCACTCCCATTGATTCAAGATCAGATCGTCTCATTCCATCAGTGGCTGTCTCTTGGAGAATTTACAGATCTGATTACGATCTCACAAATGACACCGGGACCCATCGCTATAAACTCTGCTACCTTCGTCGGTTTGAAAGTAGCTGGATTTGGCGGGGCCATTGTGGCAACCTTAGGATGTATTCTGCCTTCCTGCATCATTGTTTCAGCGTTAGCTTACATCTATTTAAAATATCGTAAAATGTCTTTGCTTCAAGGTATTTTAGGGTCGCTTCGACCAGCAGTCGTAGCAATGATAGCAACTGCCGGAGTCGCTATTTTAAATACCGCCTTTTTCAATAATACGGCAACCTTGCATTTAGATATGGTATTTTTATTTGCTGCAGCGGTAGGATTGCTTCAATATAAAAAATGGAATCCAATTGCCGTCATGGTCATGTGCGGTGTAGCTAAAGTAGTCTTTTATATGATAGGGGGAATGTTAGTATGAAATATTCAATGGAAAGAAGCCTTGACAGATGGAGCATTTATGATGAAGAACATCATAAGCTGGGAACGATCAAACAGCAGTTATTTGGTCAGTTTATATTTTTAATCGCAGATAAGAAAGAGCAGTACTGCCTTAGCAGAGTAGAAAATGAGATTACTGTGACGTACAATCGTACAGCTATTCTTAAAGGAAAGATCAGTTATCATGACCATTCACAGATCCGTTTGATCAGAATGCCGCTCATCGACACTGTTGAATTCAATTGTGAAGAACAGTTTTGGGTATTGAAGCAGACTCCGGAACGTAATATTGAAATTTATCAGCAGGATCAGTATTTAGGAAAGCTGTCACACATGCTGAAAATAAAAAAGACTCTGGAAGTTGAAAATTCAGTAGATTCATTATGGATGGTCTTCTTATTGTTTTATTTAGGTCACTACATGATCGAGGATAACGAAATTAGTCTTGTATAAATCACATAATGTAAAATTTGTTGCGAAATTATGGATGGGCATTGATTTTTTTATCTATTTCCCGTATATATATAATAATACGGAGGAAAAAAACAATGAATATCATTGAGTTTTTAAGATTTCTGTATAGTCATTCAAGAGTACTATCATTACGTGAACTATCTTATATAACTGCTTTAAGTGACCGTACAATACGAACCATTATTGCTGAGGCAAATGATCAAAGCGAAACCTTAGGCTGCCGTGTCGAGTTGATTCGTTCAGTCGGGTATCAGCTTATCATCGAAGATCAGCCTTTATTTTCACAAAATGTTTTATTAAAAAGGGAGTATACATTAAAAAGCATTGAATTTGATATTTTGTCAGAATTGTTTCAGTCCCCTTTTATAAAAATCGATGAGCTATGCAGCCGCTATTATGTAAGCAAAGGGACCATTAATAAAACGATTAAACATTTAAAAGAAAAGTTGTATAAATATGATTTGCAGATTCTTTCTAAACCTTATTTAGGTCTTTATATTACCGGTGCTGAACATCAAAAAAGAAAATTAATGATTGATGCTGGAATTTATGCAGAACAGGATCCTATTTATCGTAAATACATTAAGGATACTTTTGATTTTTATGAGATTCAATACAATGATAATATTATTTATTTTCTAAGTCATTATTTAGGCTTAATCATCGTAAGAAAAACCGAAACGGCATGTTTAGTCGATATTGATGAAGCCGCTTTGCCAACGCTTGCTTTAAATGCGGCAACGGATATTTTTAAAAAGAGTGAAAGCCTGTGTCCGTTAAGTTCGAAAGAGGTCTGCTATTTTGCTGACTTACTGACAATGACGGTGATTATTCCTAAAGATGGACTGGAATTAACGATTCGAGAACGGCTTACTCATTTTAATCAAAGAATGATGGAACAGTATCAATGTGATATGACAATCAACTTTATTTTGTATGAGCAATTCTTAAAACATCTGCTTTATTTAAATAAGCGAATCCATACGCATTATCAACATACGAATATAGGCTTTGCTTATTATCGCCTGCCTTGTGCTTTGGGCTATGAAATCAGTTTGGAATTTATTCAATACTTTTTTCCTGAGCAAGAGGTTTATGAGGAAGAAACGGGGATGCTGGCGTTATACTTCTGTCTGTTTTTGCAAAACGCAAATATTCAGTATTATGGGAAGACAACTAAGGTTGCCATCGCAGTCCCGCGTTTTGATCTTACCGCAGAATTATTTATTTCATTATTTAAATATGAACAGTCTAATGAAATCTTAGCCTCGTTTACTTTTAGAGATGAGGATAAAATTCGAGCGTTTGATCCGGATTTGATCTTTACCTTTGAACCCTTTAAACTCGATCACTATTCAGTGATTACAGTTCCTTTGCCCATTTTTCAGATATATGATAATGGCTTTGTTAAGAATTTGCCCATCTATACCAATCAGGAAAGCTACCTCCAAAGAAAACGTAAATATGAATTGTTAAGCGATGTACGTACTTTCTTTTCACCGGAGCATTTCTTTGTTCACGAGAAAATCAAAAATAATGAACAGCTATATAAATTCCTGATTTCACATCTTTGCGATCATAAGATGATCGATCAGCCGGATCTAGTCATTAAAGAAAGGGCTAGGTTAGCCCCTGTCACAAAAGAGGGATCTATTGCCTTACTTTGCCCCGTAAACCATTATGCCAGTGAATCTCAGATTATTTTCATGTCCTTTGATGGAGCAGTAGGATTGGATGGCCGTCCGCCGGTGCATATGCTGATAACGGTTTTATATAAAAATGATCAGGATAAAAAAACCATCCTGCTGATGCTGTCGGAAATATTTGATACGATCGAGCATATTGTCGATATTTATGAACAGGCAGATTATGACAGCTTTATTCAATATTTAGATCATCGCTAATTGTGAATTCAATGCAGAGCATTCTCTGCATTTTTTTGACGGAAAGGTTATTGTAAAAAAGGGGAGGATGCATTCGTATAAGGAATAACAAAAGGGGTTAAGTGATTGTTTAAACAGAAGAAATGGATAAGGGAGCGGAGGAGTACCCATGTTGTTTAAATTTCAAAAACTAACTCAACAACATGCGTTAAGGATTGCTAATGAATGGAAATAAGAGGGAGTTTATTCCTTTTATGATACGACGACATAGAAGATGATGAGCAATTAAAAAATCAAAATGATTATTATGAAGCGATCATAGAGAAGGAACTGGCGGGTTTCTTTTGTATAATTCAAGAAGGAGAATCTCTTGAAATAGGATTGGGATTAAGACCGGACCTTTGTGGAAAAGGACTAGGAAGGAATTCTTGAACCAAATCTTAGATTTTATTGATCAGTATTACCAAGCGCAAGCATATAGTCTAAATGTTGCTTTATTTAATCGAAGAGCGATTCGTCTTTATCATGCATATGGATTTTTAGATGAAGCCGTCATCACTCGCAAATCAAATGGCGGTACTTTTGAATTTTTGACATTAAAAAAAGAATCCGTGAGGATTCTTTAATTAGCGCATTGTAGAGTGAACCGGTTCTGTCATTTTTTCTGGATTCAATATTTTTTCTAACTCATTTTGTTCTAAAATATGTTCTTCGACAAGCAAATCTTTTACTCTTTTTCCACTCTTTAAAGAACGTTTAGCTAAATCAGCGGCTTTTTTATATCCAATATACGGACATAATGCTGTGACTGTTCCAACACTTTGATTTAATAAATCTTCACAGCGTTCTTTATTCGCTGTAATTCCGGAAATACAATGATCAATAAATGTTTGAATAGCTCCGGTCAAAGTGGTAATTCCTTCAAATAAATTATAAAACAAGATCGGTTCAAAGGCATTTAATTCCATTTGTCCGGCTTCGGCTGCCATCGTTACTGTCATATCGTTTCCAATAATATTGAAAGCAACCTGTGTGACTACTTCGGGAATAACCGGATTTACTTTTCCTGGCATGATCGAAGAACCATTCTGCATTGGCGGTAAATTGATTTCTGCTACTCCCGTTTTTGGACCGCTGGATAATAAACGCAAGTCATTTGCCATCTTCGATAAGTTTACAGCACATGTTTTGATAGCACCGGAAACATGAACGAACCCGTCTAAGTTTTGGGTTGCATCAATGAGATCCTCTGCTTGAACTAAGGGTTCTCCTGTCACTTTTGATAACAGTGAGACAATGGTGTCTAAATAGACAGGGTCTACATTGATCGCTGTACCGACTGCTGTTCCGCCGATGTTTAAAACACGCATATCGTCTTCCACAGCTTTGATACGTTTAATATCTCTTTTGATTACTGAATTAAACGCATTGAATGACTGACCTAAACGAATAGGCACTGCATCTTGTAATTGGGTACGTCCCATTTTGATAATGCCATCAAACTCAATCGCCTTATTTTGCAGAGATGCTGATAAACGTTCTAGCTCCGCTAACAATAGCGGCAATAATTTCAAAATCGTTAATTTTCCTGATGTTGGATATACATCATTTGTAGATTGTGCCATATTGACATGATCATTAGGGTGAATGATTGAATAATCGCCTAATGTTCCCCCTAGGATTTCAATAGCACGGTTGGCAATAACCTCGTTAGCATTCATGTTCGTTGAAGTTCCAGCCCCGCCTTGAATAGGATCTACAATGAATTGTTCATGCCATCTTCCTTCAATGATTTCATTGCAGGCTTTAACGATAGCATTCTTTTTTTCTTCGTCCAGTGTTCCGGCTTGATAGTTAGCCTGGGCAGCAGCGCTTTTTATCTCAGCTAAAGAAACGATCATTTCTTTAGATAATTGTTTGTTGGTAATCGGAAAGTTTATTTTTCCTCTAAGTGAATGGATCCCATAATAAGCATCACTGGGTACCTCCATTACACCGATTGAGTCACTTTCTAATCTTGTGTTCATTTTTAAATCCCCCTCATCTGTGATGGTATGACTTTACCACTTCACTGTAAGAACGTAAATAGTTTAACTCAAACTTAAAATATTGTTTAAAATTGACAGACGTAACTTAATTTAATAAAGTTCAGCCTTTAAATTATTAATTAAATGTAGTACACTTATCATGTTAAGAGGGGGCGAAATAATGGATGAAATTGATGCCGAGATATTAAACCTTTTAGCCAAAAATGGGCGTATCTCAATTAAACAGATTTCGGCAATTGTCAATTTATCATCACCGGCAGTTTCAACACGTATTGAAAAGCTGGAGGAGCATGGATTTCTGCATGGCTATCAAGCACAGTTGGATTTAGAAAAGACAGGCTATCCAATCAAAGCCTTTATTCATGTAGCGATGAAACCATCAAGGAAACCGGAGTTTTATGAGTTTATTGCGAAAATTCCGAATGTGCTGGAATGCTGCTGTGTTACGGGGGATTATTCAATGCTGGTTAAGGTCGCTTTTGACAGTACTCAGAAGCTGGATCTGTTTATAGGAAAACTGCAGAAATTTGGCGATACGATGACACAGATCGTGTTTTCGACTATTGTCGAGCCAAGACAAGCCGGTATTTTTAAGTCACACAAAAAGAAGATAGACAAGTCATCAACACATATGCTATGATTTATTTATGTATGACTATGCGTAAGCATTAGTCATTTTTAAGTGGAGGAATCGAAATGGAGTTATTGATTGCAGTTGGCATTTTAATCATCGGATTTTATGGACTTATTAAAGGCGCAGATATCTTTGTAGTAGCTGCAAGTAAGATCGCTCAAAAGTTCCATATTCCGATGCTCGTTATTGGATTGACCATTGTGGCAATGGGAACCAGTGCTCCCGAAGCCGCAATCAGCATTACTGCAGCATTTAATAATGCTTCCGGAATAACGATCGGTAATATTGTCGGAAGCAACATTCTTAATATTTTATTAGTATTAGGTGTCTGTTCGCTCATTCATAATCTGAAAGTGAATCGCAGCACCTATCATTATGAAATCCCGTTTGTGATTTTAATTACCTGTGTTCTCTTAGGACTGGGGTGGTTAGGAAATAGTTTAAGTCAAGCTGATGCTTTAATTTTAATCGGGTTATTTGGCTTGTTTCTATTTTATTTATTCAAACTTGCGAAAAATAGTGATGAAGAAGAATCGGATGAGATTGTGTTACTAGAAGAAAATGATACACTTCCTAAACTGCTGCTTTATATTTTGATTGGGTTATTCTTTATTGTGGCAGGCAGTCATTTGACAGTGGATTCAGCGAAAACCATTGCCAGTGCTTTTGGAGTCAGTGATCGTGTCATTGGACTGACCGTAGTTGCTTTTGGAACCTCTCTGCCGGAATTGATTACTTCGGTAACTGCTGTGCGCAAAGGCAATAATGAAATTGCGATCGGAAACATTGTCGGCAGCAATATCTTTAATATCCTATTTGTATTAGGGATTGCCGGGCTGGTGTCGCCAACTGCGATTCCTTATGGTCAGGCATTCTTGGTAGATACGGTTATTGCGATTTTGTCAGCGGTACTGCTTTATGTTACCTGCGGAAGAAAAAGGATTCTGAATCGTGCCAGCGGGGCAATGATGTTAATCAGTTATGCTGTGTATTTTGTGTTTTTAATGATGAAATAGGAGAGCGAGGCTCTCCTTTTTTTATAAAGATAGATGAAGAAGTCTGCTGCCTCAAAAGCGGATAGCCAAAAAAGAAAATCTCCTGATGAGTATCACTTATTAAAATCCATTGCAGAAAAAGAACTGTCAGCTTAATAAAGGTATAATAAAAACTTTAAGATATATTACAGGTCAATCCTCATCGATTCAGTGAAGTATTTCATTGGTCTGCTTTAGTGTGCCTGTATTAAAAATCTTAAAGCTTTTTGCTAATATTTAAAGGTCTTGCCTAAAATATCGATTTTTTGATCACGATCACTTTGATTAAAATCCTGTCTCAATGTGATCCTGCTCAATGAATCGAACCCTTTCCTTCTTTATTCATTATAGAATAACCCATTTTAATTCCATTTCAAAAAGAGGTTTGATTTTCTAAATATTAAAATAAAGTCGAAAAACGTTAAATAATGCTACTATATTTCTTATCATTGGGAGGGATAAGATGGATATACAAGTTGTGATTAATCAGATGATTCAGCTTTTTATGGTCATTGGATTAGGATATTTATTAATGAAGACACATGTACTCGATGAGGTGTTCAATAAAAAATTAAATACATTGCTTTTAACGGTGACGACACCGGCATTAATTTTATCATCGGTTATGGGGAATGATAATATGCAAGATGCCAATACGGTGTTATTTGTCTTTGTTGTGGCCATTATTGTGTATGTGCTGCTGCCGCTTTTAGGCATCATCATCACGAAGCTTTTGCGTGTGCCTCATCAGCAGTCCGGGCTTTATATTTTTATGACAGTCTTTTCAAATATTGGTTTTATGGGATTTCCGGTTATGAAAGCTATTTTTGGAAATGGAGCGGTGTTTTATACGGCGATCTTTAATATGATTTTTAATATTTTTGTGTATACAGTAGGTATTTATCTCATTAATCTAGGCAGCGGGGCAAAAACCAGCTTTCAATTGAAAAACTTACGCTCACCGGGAATCATTGCCTGCTTGATTGCACTTTTCATTTATTTCTTACATATTCAGACGCCTTCAATCATTGCTGAAACTTGCGACATGGTGGGATCGATTACTACTCCGATCGCCATGCTTTTAATCGGGGCGACATTGGCAAATATTGACGTTAAGTCCATTTTCAGTGAGTTTCGTCTTTACCCTTATACCATTATTAAGCAAATCTTGATACCGGTTATTGCTTTTCCTATTTTAAAACTGTTTATTCAGGATAGCTATATTTTAGGCATAACACTGATCATGCTGGCAATGCCGGTCGCGAATAGCGCAGTGCTGTTTAGTCAGGAATATGGCGGGGATGTTGAACTGGCAGCGAAGTCTGTCTTTATTACCACGTTAATCTCAGTGGTTACTATCCCGGCAATCGTTTCGTTTCTTTTAATTTAGCGCACTTTGGTGTGCTTTTTATTTGTCATATGCGTGTAATTTAAAAAGTGATTGTGTATAATGAATAAAGGAGGTGTCACTATGTCGACAAATTGGGATTTAACCGAAATTTATCCATCATTTGAAGATTCATCATTTTTAAGTGATGTCGAGGAATTAAAAAAGAAAATTGAAGATTTTAAAGTATTTGAAACACGTATTCATGGTTTATCGGCAGTAGACGGATTAGAAGAATATATTCAGAAATTATCTGACTTTTCAGCTTTAACGAGCCGTTTAGGAAGCTATGTTTCTTTGACATTAAGTGTTGATACAACGAATGCCGAGGCTTTAAAGTACAGTGATATTATTGATGGGATGCTGACAAATATCGTTGAGCCAATGACAAGGATTGAAAAGTGGATCGCTGATATACAGGAGCTTGATGCCTGCATTCAAAGCTCTTCGCTGCTACAGACACATGAATTTTTCATTAAAGAAATAGTGACGATGGATCGCTACAGCTTATCCGCAAAAGAAGAAAATATCATAGCTAATATGAGAAACACCGGGAGTAATGCTTGGGCAAAACTAAAGGATCAGTTAATTTCTACCCATACCGTTAAAGTGGAGGATAAAACATTGCCTTTAACCATGGTACTGAATATGGCGTATGATGAAGATAAAGAAGTGAGAAAAAAAGCATATGAAGCTGAAATTGCTTCTTATAAAAGTATTGAACAAGGGGTGGCTGCTTGTTTAAACGGAATCAAAGGAGAAGTATTGACGGAATGTGCAATGCGTGGGTATGCGTCACCTTTGGAAAGAACATTGATTTCATCACGTATGTCACAGGAAACTTTAGATGTAATGATCGAAGCGATTGAAGAATCACTGCCGGCATTTCGTGATTATTTAAAAGCAAAGGCGGCTCACCTTGGGTATTCAAATGGCTTGCCTTTTTATGAACTTTACGCACCGGTTGTGGATGCCGATATGAAATTTGATTATGAAAAAGGAGCTGCCTTTGTTGTGAATCAGTTTCGTACCTTTTCTTCTCATCTAGCGTCCTTTGCTGATGAAGCAATTCATAAAAGCTGGATCGACGTCTATCCGAAAGCCGGTAAAGTAGGCGGGGCATTTTGTTCAAATCTGCACTTTATTAAACAAAGCCGCTTCTTATTAAATTATGGAGACAGTTTTAATGATGTAGTGACGATGGCTCATGAATTAGGACATGGATTCCATGGGGAATGTTTAAAGGAACAAACAGAATTAAATGCAGATTATCCGATGCCAATCGCAGAAACAGCTTCAACATTCAGTGAAACCATCATTAAAAAAGCGGCAATCAAAGAAGCCGGACATGATGAAGCGTTAGCTATTTTGGAAACGGAAATCAGCGGCTGCACGCAGGTGATCGTGGATATCTATTCTCGCTTCTTATTTGAAAAACATTTGTTTGAAGAACGTGCTGTCAGTGCATTAAGCGTTGAACGTATCAAGACATTGATGACAGATGCCCAAAAATCCGCTTACGGAGATGGATTAGATGAAAACTATCTGCACCCTTATATGTGGACATGGAAGCCTCACTATTATTATGCCAGCAGCAACTTCTATAATTTCCCTTATGCCTTTGGTTTATTATTAGCGAAAGGACTGTATGCCAAATATAAAGAGGAAGGTCCGAGCTTTGCTAAAAAGTATGAGCAATTCTTGGCTTATACAGGAAAAGCAACTCTGGAAGATGTAGCCATGAGCATCGGTATTGATCTAAAGGATAAAGCATTCTGGAAAACATCGCTGCAAACGATCATCGAGGATATTGAAGAATTCAAGGAGCTGATCAAAGATGCACATTAAGACTCAGCAGCTTGAATTAGAAGTAGGAAAAGATCAGTTCACCATTTATTTTGAAGGAACAAAATGGTGTTCTTCTTTTCACTATTTTGTATTGGCAGACGGAACCGAGATTTATTTTAAAGAAGCAAAGCAAATCACCCAAATCCCTTATCAAAGCGGTGTGGGCAACGGCATCTGCACACGCTATGAAGCGTTTGCGAATGCGGAGGTCAGCTTTGAAACGCTGATTTGGGTGGAAGAAAGCACTCAGGATATCTATTTTGAGTGGATTCCTTTAAAGGAAAAAACAACGATTTCTAAAGTTTATTTCCCGGCTTTCATGGAGTTTGATGAAAGAAAAGAGGAGCATTATTCATTGATTAATTATCATCAGGGGCTTTTGATACCGAACTCATGGGAAACACCGCTGCAGCAGCTGCCGTTTGATGGCATGCTGAACAGCTGTGCTGCCTATATGCCATGGTTTGCCCAAGTCAAAGATAAGATTGGCTACATAGCGATTCATCTATCTCCTAGTGATGGCGGTTATACGATTGACCATCCGCAAAATGGACCCTATACCCATCTGGGGATGTATCATCTAGCCCGTTTTGATCATATGGAATATCGCCGTGTAGTTCGCTTTACCTTTGTAAAAGAAGCCGATCCAACAAGGGTGTGCAAGGTATATCGTCAGTATGCAAAAGAGATTGGTTTATTGACGACATTAAAAGAAAAGGCTGCCAGAAATCCGCTAGTGGATAAATTGATCGGAGCTGCCTTTGTGCATAAAGGGATCAAAACTCATATTTGTGAAGATTCTGAATTTTATGATGCAGAGAATCCTAAAAAGAATGATACACTGATTCCCTTTTCTATCCGTGAACAGGAAATTCATAATTACTATAAAAAAGGAATTAATAAACTTTATCTTCATTTAGACGGCTGGGCACAGCCCGGTTATGACAATCAGCATCCGGATTATTTACCGGCTTGCATTGAGGCAGGCGGCTGGGAGGGCTTAAAAGCTTTAAGCGATACCATTAAAAACTGTCACTATATGCTAGGACTGCATGATCAATACCGCGACTATTATTTTAGTGCTAAAACTTTTGATAAAGATTTTGCCCTGACTCATCGTGACGGTTCTATTTTTGAAATGAGTCGTTGGGCAGGCGGACATCAATCATATCTTTGTGCCAGTCAGGCAGCTTATTATGTGAAACGTAATTTTAAAGAAATTTTAAGCCATGGCATTCATTTAGAAGCCAGCTACTTAGATGTATTTACCTGCAACGAAGCAGATCAATGCTATCACCCTTGGCATAAGATGGATCGGGCAGAATGTCTTCGATATCGTAATGCCTGCTTCGATTATTTACAGTCGATTCATATTTTGCCAAGCTCGGAAGAAGCGAGTGACTATGCCATGCGTTCTTTGGTCTTTTGTCATTATGCTCCTTATCAGTTTATGATGAGTGCGCCGGAGGCACCGCGTCTTGGTATTCCTGTTCCTTTATTCAATCTTGTCTATCATGATTGTCTGATTATTCCGTGGTACATGGATGAACCGGAAGGAAAAGAAGATTACATGCTTTACGCACTTTTAAATGGTGGTGCGGCTTACCTTGATAAAGACGGAGCCTATCCAAATATTGACGGAGCTTTCTTTGATGAATCCTACCAACAGGCACTCGACCATAAAATTGCCCGTTATCATGTAGTCAGCACATTACAGGAAAAGGTGGCAAAAGAAGAAATGGTACGTCATGAATTCATAGATCGCTGCTGGTATAAGCAACGCAGTTATTTTGCCAATGGGATCATGGTAGAAGTGGATTTGAAAGAAAATCACTATCAAATCACGTATCCCGAATAATGAAAATATCCAAAAACACTTCTGCGGAAGTGTTTTTCTATAGAAAAGAGTATGGTATAATGCTTTAGAAAACAGATAGGGGGAATGATGATGTCAACCATCTTAATTGTTGAAGATATGCAGGATATCAACGATATGCTCAAGCAGTACCTGCAAAATGACGGTTATTCATGTACACAGGCTTTTTCAGGAACGGAAGCTTTACTGTTGTTAAAAAATGAAACATTTGATTTGATATTGCTGGATTTAATGCTGCCCGGATTAACCGGTGAAGCATTGCTTACACAAATAAAAAAGAAAAGTGGTACGCCGGTGATTATTCTTTCCGCTAAAGATACAGTGGATACACGTGTTGAAGTATTGGAGCTGGGAGCAGATGACTATATATGTAAGCCATTTGTCTTGAAGGAAGTGCTGGCAAGGGTGCATGTTCAGCTTAGAAAAAGAAATAATGGAACCAATCAGCTCCTTCAAATAAAAAATATGCGATTAAATCTGACAACAGTTGAACTGATGATCGATGACCATAAAGTGGCTTTGACAAAGCATGAATTTAATATTCTGCGTTTATTGATGGACTCCCCTAATCAAGTGTTTACAAAACAAGCGATTTATGAATATGCTTGGGAAGACGACTATTACGGAGATGAAAGAATTATTAATACCCATATCGGCAATCTGCGTGCTAAATTTCGTCGATACAGCGATCAGGACTATATTCAGACTGTATGGGGCATTGGCTTTAAATTTGCAGATGCTTAATCTTGTCACTTTCTTGTGATTTGCTTGCAGCTTCCTTGAAAGCGTCTTGCTATAATGGCATTGCAAGGAGGAATAATCATGGAAAACAACATTGTTGAAACAATAAGCTTAACAAAAAAGTTTAAACATCAAACAGCCGTTAATGCGATAAATCTGCATGTACCTAAAGGCGCTATTTATGGATTTATAGGAAGAAACGGGGCAGGAAAATCCACTGCTTTAAAAATGATCTGCGGACTTGTCAAACCGACTTCCGGTGAAATTCGATTATTTAATGAGGCGCATTTTGATTTAGCGTATCGGAGCATTGGCGCACTCATTGAAAATGTAGGGGCATATCCGGAACTGTCAGCAAGAGAAAATATGCTGTTAAAAGCAACCGGATTGGGTTTAAATGATAAAGAAGAGATTGAATCCTTATTAATATTGTCAGGACTGAATCCAAAGGATAAAAAACCGGTTAAACAGTTTTCTTTAGGGATGAAACAACGCTTAGGGATTGCGCTGGCACTGCTGGGAAATCCCGATTTGCTGATTTTAGATGAACCGATCAATGGCTTAGATCCTGAGGGGATTCGAGAAATACGCAATACGATTCTAAAATTAAATGAAGAAAAAGGGATGACCTTTATAATCAGCAGTCATATTTTAAGTGAGCTTGATAAGGTAGCAACCCATTATGGGATTATAAAAGATGGAGAATTGATTGAAGAAATTTCTCAAAAAGATCTCGCTGAAAAATGTAAAAGCTATTTAGCGATGCGGGTTGATGATTTGAAGAAAACAACATTTATTTTAGAAGAAAAGCTAGGGATTAAAGACTATGAAATCAAGGAAGATGGAGAACTCCATGTCTTTACCCAAAACAATAGTCAGCTGCTGAATACAGAACTGATGAAACAAGGTATTCAGATCTCTCAGATCTATTATCAAAAGCAAGATCTGGAATCCTATTTTCTTAATAAGGTAGGGGGTCAGGATCATGCTTAGTCTGCTTAAAATGGATATTCGAAGAATGCTGAAAAGCAAATATTTCTATATCAGTATCTTAATATTTACAATCATTATGGGAATCTGTATTCGTTCACAAAGCGGAGCACAGGTCGAATATGGGTTTCAGGCAATTCAGACAGAACATGAAATTGGCATTTCCAACTGGATCGATTTTCGTTTATATATGCCGCTCCATATTATCTATGGTTTTGCTTCAAAATATATTATGCTGATCTTTGGCAGCTACATGGTAACCTTCGTATGCAGTGAATATAATTCCGGTTATATTAAAAATTCATGCATGATGTATAAAAACAGAAATATGATCATTTTGAATAAAGTGCTTGTCTCTTTCTTTCTGAGTATCGTAGTCACTATTTTATCTTATGTTGTTTCCACTGTCTTTGGCTTTCTTTTTATAGATGGATTTGAATGGGGTAATTTAGGGGCAGTAATCAGCTATATGGGAATCATGATCATTCAAAATGTCGCCCTTTTTTCTTTGCTGACCTTTGTATCGACGCTGACAAGAAATAAAACGGTGGGTATCCTGCTGACGTTTATCGTCACAACGGGATTATCTATGATTGTATGTCATGCAGTATTTGATTTACTGCACATCAGTGATCTATCGAATTACACCATCTCACAGTTGTATATGTCCATGCCGATGTATTATGATTCGGTTTTAAGTATGCGCGTACTGTTTGGTTCGATTGGCTTCATTATTCTTTATACTGTACTGAGCATTTTAGTCATCAATCACAGAGATATTTAAAAACAGGAGGGATAGAATGAAAGTGATTGTCATCATGTTAGTGGGGATTATTTTTATTCTGTCCCTTTTTATTATTAAATTAAAGGGTGATCTTCATCATATTAATCGGCAGACCAATGCAAAGCTAAATAAAGAAAACCATTTTGTTATTACGAATGATGTGAAAATGAAAGAAATGACAGAGCTATGTGAAAACCTCAATTTGATGTATGAAAAATTTTATCAGGCACAGCTTAATGCATTACATAAAGAAAAAGAGTTTAAAGAAATGCTGTCTTCGATTGCTCATGATGTACGCACACCTTTAACTAGCGTGCAGGGATATCTGCAAATGCTTCAAGAAAAAGAAACATCAAAAGAAAATGAATCCTACTATCGGATTATTCAGCAGCGAATAGATGATATTCGTACTTTACTGGAACAGTTCTTCTTTTATTCTAAACTTCTGAATAATGATGCTTCGTGGGAGATGCAATCTTATTCACTTTATGAGAGCTGCTGTCAATCTTTAGCGGGATTTTATAGTCAATTTGTTAAAGCGGGGGTTGAGCCGCAGCTTCATTTCGATGATCCGGATTACACGATCGAAACGAACCCTGATTTACTACAGCGTATTTTTGATAATCTCATCATGAATGGACTCTTGCATGGGAAAGGAGATATATTCATCCGACAAAACGGGGATGAACTTTCCTTCACGAATGAGGTGGAGACAACATACCCTATCGATGCTGACAGAGTTTTTGAACGTTTCTATAAAGCGGATCCTTCGAGGATCCATATCTCATCCGGGTTGGGGTTAGCGATTGTTAAAGAGATTGCGGAGTCTTCTAAAATAAACGTGAAGGTTCAATTAGAAAATCATCTTTTCAGTGTTATTCTTGATTTTAAAAACATTCATCAAAATAAAAACCATGGGATTTGACCGGCAGAATGCAGGAATGAGCACCATGGTTTTATTGATTTGAAAAAATAAAGCCTCCCTCATAAGAACGTTTATAATAGGAAAGGAAAGAGAGGAATGGAGAATGATTGAACAAGAGCGTATAAAAAAGATATTATTTGGCGGAGATTATAATCCCGAACAATGGCCGGAAGAAATCTGGGAAGAAGATATGCGTCTTTTTAAATTAGCACATGTCGATACCGTCACGATTAATGTTTTCAGCTGGGCAATGCTTCAACCAAGGGAAGAAGTCTATGATTTTAGTAAACTGGATAAGATCATGGAGATGACAAAAAAGAATCATTTGAATGTTTGTTTAGCGACTTCAACAGGGGCTCATCCGGCTTGGATGGCAAGAAAGCATCCTGATATTTTAAGGGCAGATGCTCAGGGGATCAAACGTCAGTTTGGCAGCCGTCATAACTCTTGCCAAAATTCTAAAACATATCGCTATTATGCCCCTAAATTAGCGGCCAAGATTGCCGAACGCTATAAAGGATATGATAATATTGTGGCTTGGCATATCAGCAATGAATTTGGTGGTGAGTGTCACTGTGATAACTGCCAGAAAGCCTTTAGAGTGTGGCTGAAAGAAAAATACGGAACGATAGAAAACCTAAATGTTGCATGGAACATGGCATTTTGGGGACATACTTTATACGATTTTGAAGATGTCGTACTGCCTGATTTAAGATCAGAAGAATTTTTAAGACCGGGACGCACCTGTTCAAGCTTTCAAGGAATCAGCCTCGACTATAAACGCTTTAATAGTGATAGCTTGCTGGAATGCTTTCGATTAGAAAGAGATGCAGTGCGCACAATAACGCCGAATATTCCGATTACCACCAATCTTATGGGAACTTATAAACCTTTAGACTATCAAAAATGGGCAAAGGAAATGGATTTTATCTCATGGGATAATTACCCTGAATATGATGCGATTGCTTCTCAGGTAGCATTCAGCCATGATTTGATGAGGGGAATTAAGCAAGGCAAACCATTCGCTTTGATGGAACAAACGCCAAGTGTCAGCAACTGGCATCCTTATTGTGCATTGAAGCGTCCGGGGGTGATGCGTCTGTACAGCTATCAGGCAGTGGCACATGGGGCAGACACCATTTTGTTTTTTCAAATGCGCAGAAGTAAAGGGGCCTGTGAAAAATACCATGGTGCATTGATTGATCATTGCGGACATGAACATACCCGTGTCTTTAAAGAAATGAGTGCGTTAGGGGAAGAATTAGAGCGTCTAGGCTCTGCTGTCTTAGGCGGCTGCACCCAAAGTGAGGTGGCGATCGTCTTCGACTGGGATAATTGGTGGGCCAGTGAATTATCTGCCGGACCTAGCCAGAATATCAGTTACTTAAAAGAAGTACAAACCTATTATCATTATTTTCATTCTCATCATATTCCGGTCGATATTGTCGGTGTTGATGAGGATTTATCTCAATATAAAATGGTCATTGCTCCGCTTTTATATATGTGCAAAGAAGGCTTTGATCAAAAACTGCGTGATTATACGAAGAACGGCGGCTGTTTCGTGACCACTTATTTCAGCGGCTATGTAGAAGATCATGATTTAGTTGTAGGCGCTTATCCGGGACGCTTAAAAGATTTATTAGGAATATGGGTAGAAGAAATCGATGCTTTGCCACCGGAAACTTCTAACTATTTCGATTATAATGAGCAGACATATCCGGCGATGATCGCCTGTGATTTGCTGCATACCAAGACTGCAAAAGCATTAAGCACATACAAGCAGGATTTCTATGCGGGAATGCCGGCAGTGACAAAAAATCAATATGGAGACGGTCAAGCTTATTATATCGCTACCCATTCCAATGATGCTTTTTATGAAGCTTTCTTTGATGACCTGACAACACGATTAGGAATTTTCCCAATCACAAACGTTCCTCAGGAAATTGAAGCGACGATACGTCGAAACAAAAATGGAAATTTCTTATTCTTATTAAATCATTCTCAAAAAACGCTTAATTGTGTAATAGACCGCAAGGGGAAGGAGCTTCTTAGCAGCCAAGCTTATCAAAAAGGGGAGACTTTAACCTTTTTGCCTTATGATGTCAAAATCATAAAATTCTAAATAAAAAAGTTCAGATCGAAATCGCTGATGCCATTTTCGAAATGAACTCTTTTTTTATTAGTCTAAGTTTTCTCCGTTAGAAGCAATCACCTGTTTATACCAGTCGAATGATTTTTTCTTAGAACGAGCTCCGGTTCCGTTTCCGGCATCATCACGGTCTACATAGATAAATCCGTAACGTTTGCTCATTTCTCCGGTTGATGCTGAAACTAAATCGATGCATCCCCAAGTTGTATAACCGATCAATTCAACACCATCTAAATCAATCGCTTCTTTCATTGCTTTAATATGTTCTCTTAAATAATCGATACGATAATCATCATTGATAGAACCATCAGCTTCTACGACATCTTTAGCTCCTAACCCATTTTCAACGATGAATAATGGTTTTTGATAACGATCATATAATGTATTTAAAGTCATTCTTAATCCTAATGGGTCAATTTGCCATCCCCATTCACTTGCTTTCAAGTATGGATTTTTAGCACTTGCCATCAAAGCATTTCCGGTTCCGCTTAAATCTTTTGGATCTGTTGAAACACAGCTTGTTGAATAGTAGCTGAATGAGATGAAATCTACTGTATTTTCTTTTAAGATGACTCTATCTTCTTCTGTCATATGGATATCAATGTTTTCACGTTCAAAGAATTTTAATGCAAAACGAGGATATTCTCCTTTTGACTGTACATCAATAAAGAAATAGTTTTCTCTGTTTGCTTCATAAGCGGCAAAAACATCTTCCGGTTTACAAGTGAATGGATATTTGTATCCGGCAGCCAACATACATCCAACTTTATTTTCAGGATCGATTTCATGTGCAATCTTTGTTGCCCAAGCACTGGCTACTAATTCATGATGAATAGATAAATATTTTGCAGCAGTTTCATCTTCCCCTTCTTCAAACACAAGTCCGGCACCCATGAATGGCAAATGTAAGATCACATTGATTTCGTTGAATGTCAGCCAGTATTTTACTAATCCTTTATAACGAGTGAATAAAACAGTAACTAAACGTTTATAGAATTCGATTAATTTTCTGTTTTTCCATCCGCCGTAAGTTTTGATTAAATGAATCGGACAGTCAAAGTGAGTAATGGTTACTAATGGTTCAATTCCGTATTTTTGACATTCTTTAAACATGTCTTCATAGAATTTTAACCCTTCTTCGTTTGGTTCTGTTTCATCTCCGTTAGGGAAGATTCTTGACCAAGCGATAGATAAACGATACGTTTTGAATCCCATTTCCGCAAACAAAGCAATGTCTTCTTTATAATGATGATACATATCGATCGCTTCCATTGCTGGATAGAAATGCTCATTATCTGTTTCTAAGTTTGTCATATGCCCAGACATTGCAAAGAAACGATCTTTCCCATGAGGGATAATATCAACGTTGGCTAAACCTCTTCCGCCTTCTTGATATCCACCTTCACATTGATTGGCAGCAGTAGCGCCGCCCCATAAGAAATCTTTTGGAAATCCCATTATATATTCCTCCTAGTAGTATATTTTAAACATATATATTATACCTGCTTTAAAAATAAAGTGAGTGTTTTTTCATAATAGTAAAACAAAAATACTGGGAATTTAGCATGCAGACTGCTTTTGTTGTCAATGTATTTTAATTTAGTGTATAATAAGCCTAGGTGATCAAAATGACAAATTTTTTAATCTGTTTATTAATATTTAGTGTAATCGTTTTAGTAATGGCTTTGGTTTATGTGGTAGCAAATCTTATTTTTACGTTTAAGCTGTTAGTTCAAACTGCTTCCCGTTTAGAAAAAACAGTGACACGTTTGGATCAAATCACAACTAAAGGAAATCAGATCGTTGAGAATTATCGGCGTCCGTTCTTATTTGTAAGAGGGGTATCATTAAAAGTGCAAAGCATAGTTTCAAAGATTGTACATATATTGAAGTAGGAGGGAACTATGAGACTGAATATTGATGATATCAATGCTTTTAAGACGCCTTTAGCCAAATGGCTGGGAAACGAATATAAGGTAGATATAGAAAGACTGACATTATATATTAAGGATATCCTTTATTTCGATGCTGAAATGTATTATAAAGGATTGAAAATCCATATCGATGCCAAAGTGAAGATCAATAGTGAAAACGGAGATCTGATCATTGAAGTTGTCGAAGGGCAAGCCAAAAACAAATATCTAGTGTTCAATCTGATTGATTTTATTACACCGCTTATAAAAGAAAGCAGTTTTTTTAGAATTGAAGATAATAAGATGATCTTTTCTTTTGATGAGATGCATCTGCCAGTGATCTTTAAGCAAATTAGAATCGTTGATGAAGAAATTTTCATCGATTTTTAGAAAACGCTTTCAATATATCGGCAAATCTGTATAATGTAAATATACTTTTATGCTTTAAAAGAAGTGTAGGGATACACTTCTTTTACAATCAGTTGGGAGGCTACATAGCATGAAGAAAGCAGGAATATTATTGCCGATTTTTTCCTTACCATCACTTGATGGTGTAGGGACATTTGGCAAAAGTGCTTATGAATTTGTGAATTATATGAAAGCAAGTGGGCTGCATTACTGGCAGATCCTGCCTTTAAATCCATTGGATTCAAGTTATTCACCTTATCAGACTATTTCCAGTTTTGCGGGAGAGACCGTTTATATCGATCTTGCCTTATTAAAAGAAAATGGATTGTTGGAAGAAATAGAATGGGAACATTTCGATCCGCATTGGGCGGACTATCGCCGAGTAAAGATTTTTAAAGAGCCTTATTTTAAACAGGCATTTGAAAACTTTACACCGGAGCATAGCTGGTATCCGGATTTTACACAGTTTAAAGAAAAGACATGGTGGCTGGATCATTTCTGTGACTTTAAAGTTCTGTATCGCACAAATAATAAAAATGAATGGTCAGCCTGGCAGCAATTTGAAATTGATGAAACATTGAAAGAGTTTGAAGCGTTTAAGCAATATTTGTTTTACCGTCAATGGCAGGAGCTCAAAAAATATGCAAATGACAAGGGAATAGAGGTCATTGGTGATCTGCCATTTTATGTAGGGTATAATAGTGAAGATGTTTACTTTAATAAGCAGCTGTTTAAATTAGATGACAATAATCAGCCCAGCTGTGTTTCGGGAGTACCGCCGGATTATTTCAATCCTGACGGACAGCGCTGGAATCATCCGATCTATGATTGGGAAGCTTTAGAAAAGGAACATTTCAATTATTGGGTGGATAAGATCCTGCAAGCGTGTCAGACCGTAGATTTGTTAAGATTGGATCATTTCCGTGCCTTTGATACGTATTGGCAGGTAGAGGTTCATTCGGTTGGTGCACGTGACGGGTCATGGCAGGAAGCACCGGGACATGCCCTATTTACAGAATTATTCAATCGTTATCCCAATTTAAATCTTATTGTTGAAGATTTAGGGTATCTGCGTGAAGAAGTCTATCAATTAAAAGATCGCTTTGGCTTTATGGGAATGAAGATCATGCAGTTCTCGTTTGAAGAAACACTGAATCAGCAGATTCCCGAAAACTGTCTGTATTATACAGGAACCCATGATAACGATACATTGCTGGGCTGGATGACGGAGGAAAACATTGACTACAGTATTGATGAACTGTTAGAGATGGCATTGTCGACAGCCGCAGAGATTGTCATTATCCCTTTGCAGGATTTTCTTGGCTTGGATGATTCAAGCCGAATCAATTCTCCGGGAACGATTGGAACGCAAAACTGGACTTGGCGTATCGACAGCTTGGAGGATTTTGCCGAAAAATGTGAATCCATCAAAGCGATGCTGGAAAGAGCCCAAAGAATTTAAGATAATGCCACGATATCGTGGTATTTTCTTTTTAAAAAAGGTATAATGAGTCACAGGAGGAAAAGAGAAATGAGAGAGAATGTTTGGAAAACGTATACAGAAGAAAATCTAAAAGATCTTTTTCAGTTCTGTGAAGGATATAAAGATTATATTTCTAAATGTAAAACTGAAAGAGAATGTGTTAAAGAAACAATTCGTATTGTAGAAGCGCAAGGGTATCATAATATCCAAGATTATATTGCTAACAAGAGTCCGCTTAAAGCTGGGGATAAGATCTATGCAAATAATTATGATAAAACGATCGCTCTGTTTGTCATCGGTCAGCAGCCTATGGAAAACGGAATGAAAATCTTGGGAGCCCATATCGATTCTCCGCGTATTGACTTAAAACAAAATCCGGTATATGAAGATACTGATCTTGCATTATTGGATACGCATTATTATGGTGGAATCAAAAAATTTCATTGGGTAGCTCTGCCTTTAGCGATGCATGGGGTAGTGTGCAAAAAAGACGGAACAACGATTGATGTCGTGCTTGGGGAAGATGAAAATGATCCGGTCGTTGCGATTTCTGATTTATTAGTTCATTTGTCAGGTGAACAAATGTCAAAACCGGCTTCAAAAGTCATTGAAGGGGAAAGCTTGAATGTGTTAGTAGGAAGCATTCCGTTAAATGGTGAAGAAAAAGAAGCGGTAAAAGCAAATGTATTAAAACTATTAAAGGAAAAATATGATTTTGAAGAAGATGATTTCTTATCAGCAGAAATCGAATTAGTTCCGGCTGGAAAAGCACGTGATTTAGGACTTGATCGTTCAATGATCATGGGATATGGGCATGATGACCGTATCTGTGCCTATACTTCTTTGATGGCGACTTTAGCGATTGAATCAACAGATCGTACTTGCTGCTGCTTGTTGGTAGACAAGGAAGAAGTAGGAAGCAACGGTGCCAGCGGAATGCATTCTAAATTCTTTGAAAATACAGTAGCAGAAATTATTAACTTAATGGCTGTTTATGATGATTTAAAGCTTCGTCGCTGTCTGGCTAATTCCGTGATGCTTTCATCTGATGTTTCCGCAGCATTTGATCCAAATTATCCTAGTGTATTTGAAAAGAAAAACTCAGCATACTTTGCCAGAGGGATTGTTTTCAATAAATATACCGGATCTCGCGGAAAATCAGGATGCAATGATGCGAATCCGGAATATATCGCTAAATTAAGAGATATTATGGATAAACACCATGTCGCCTTCCAAACGGCTGAATTAGGTGCCGTTGATGTTGGCGGAGGCGGAACAATCGCTTATATATTAGCTAACTTAAATATGCAGGTGATCGATTGTGGAGTACCTGTGCTGAATATGCATGCTCCATTTGAAATTGCATGTAAAGCAGACATCTATGAAACAGTTAAAGGATATAAAGCTTTCTTAATGGAAGCATAATAAAAAGCACTTGATGAGTATACTCTCCAATCTGTTAGATTTCATCTGACTCTGGAGCACAGTTCATTCAAGTGCTTTTTTGTTACGGCTCTAGTCTTCTTAGCACACAGTCCAAATAATAGTGAACGGGAAGTGTATCTAAATAGGCTAAGAAATCATCATCGTAGGTTCCCGGCTGCAGCCAAACATAGCGGATGCCTAAATCTAAGCATTGCTTGATGTACTCATAGCCATGCTTTGGACTTACCACAAAGACCGCTACGTCTATCTTTTGGGGTACTGATAATAAACTTGGATAAAGCGGATCACCCTCTACTTCTTTATAGGCATAGCTAATACCACTCACATGATAATGATGTCTTTTTAAACATTGATAGATCTTGTATCCGTATTTTTCCGGATCGGTTGTAACCCCAATCACAGCAAAATCGGAATAGGTATTTAATAATTCATTTGCTTCCATAATCCTTCTCCTTAATATCAATGTACAATAATTAGGAAAGGAATACAAAGAGATTGCATAAATATATGCATTCTTCTTTTCAATTCTGCAATTCTTTTCTATACTTAATAAAAAGAAGGTGACAGCATGACGGCACAGGAATTTTTTAATCAGATTGATTTTTTATATGAGAGTGATCCGGAACAAGTAGAGTCTTTTCTGCAAAAGCAGAGAATGATCGGAGAAAACAGGCAAGATTTAGGCTGGCAGTTAATGGCATTAAATGAGCTGATCGGCTATTACCGCAGCCGTTCATTGCATCAGGCTTCCATCGATCATAGTTTTATGGCAATTCGATTGCTGGGGGAGGCGGGGTTAATCCAACATGTTCAAGGCGCAACCACCTTATTAAATTGTGCAACGGCTTTTAAAGCGGCGGAGTGTTATGAGGAAGCAAAACTGCTGTATGAACGCTGTCTGAACATATATGAAGATGAAATGAACCCAAAGGATGAGCGTTTTGCCAGTTTGTATAATAATATGAGTGATCTTTACCAGCGATCTGGGGATATGCTCAATGCTAAAGAATGCTTAGTTAAAGCATTGAAGATCATAGATAAAGAAGTGTATTCGATAGAATGGGCTACCTCAATGACGAATCTTGGGGGACTTTATTTAAAAGAGGGGAAAATAAAACAGGCTGAATTCATTTTGAATCAGGCACAAGCCATCTTTTCAAAAACAGAAGATCCCCACTATGGAGTTTGCCTGCTATACTTAGGGAAAATCAGGCGAAGTGTGGAAGATTATGAACATGGATTAGCCTTGATCCGTCATTACTTTAAAGAAAATGATGACTTTAAAGCAGGCTGGGAGGAATATCTTGAACTTTTAAAAGAAAAGAATTTGACAAAACGTTATCAGTTAGCACAAAAGAAAGAGATAAAAGGAATAGAATTATCACAGGTCTATTATGAGGAAGTCGGAAGACCTGCTATAGAAAAAAACTTTCCCGATTTGTTTAAGCAGATGACCATTGCCTTAATTGGAATGGGCAGTGAATGCTACGGCGTTGATGATGTGATTTCTCAAGACCATGACTTTTATCCGCGTTTTCTTATTTTTGTTGAGGATAACATTGATGCACAGTTAGCTGATGGAATACAGAGTGTGTACGATCAGCTTCCCGATTATTATTTAGGGTATTGTAAAACACATACACGCTATAAAGAAAAACGAGACGGTGTGTTTAAGATTAACGCTTTTTTTAAAGAGATGCTGGGCAATCATTTTAAGCTGGAGAACGCATTGGACTGGTTTTATCTTGATGAAGGGGTCTTATCGATGCTTCAAAATGGAAAGGTATTTAAAGAAGGAGAAAACTCTTTTAATGAGTGGCGTCAGCGTTTCTATTATTACAGTGAGGATGTTCGATTAAAAAAGATGATGAGCTGTATCGCTAAAATGGCACAGTCTGGACAATACAATTATGCTAGAATGATGAAGCGAGGAGATATTGTAGCGGCGAATCATGCCTTGTCTCAATTTATTGAGGAGACATTGAAAATCCTCTATTTATTGAATCGACAGTATTGTCCATATTATAAATGGCGTTTTGCTTTGGCGAAACGAATGTTTAAAGAAGAAGCTGTGCTTCGTCAATTAGAATCCCTTGTTCAAGCTCCCTTTGAGCCTTTATTCTATACAAAGCCAAAAGAAGGAGAGAGGCGATCAAGTGATTTAAAAGTAAAATGGATAGAAGAAATCAGTCACGCTATTATTGAGGCGTTAAAAAGACAGCATCTGACTGATCATGATGCCACCTTTTTACAAGATCATTTAGAAAATATAAGAACACGTATCACTGATCCGGAGATTAAGCTGATGCATGTAATGGAGGGATAACATGAGTAAGATAAAAGAAATTATTGATTTAGAATGGGAAATGTTTCAAAACGTAAGAAATGAAGGCGGTGTGGCAGACTGCCAAAAAGATCAGGAAACTTTTCGTATCATGCGCTACAGTCAGTTTCAAACATGGAATGATGAATTGCTGGAAAGCTATTATCAGGATTTATTAGAAGGCAAAAACAGCGGCTGGAATTTAATTATGGAAAAATATGCCCGCATGATGGAAACGACAGCACCGAAAAAATATGAGGAAATTGCCCATATCCTGCCCATGATTGATGATCAGCGTAAGGAGCTGATGGAAGTCGTTATAGGCATTCAGGTAAAGTGGATGGAAAACTTCGCTAAAGAATATCCGGGATTATCACAGAATGCTCGTCATATTCATACCTTTGAAGATCAAGAAGAAGATACATCGTTTGAAACGTATTTGCGTGGAGAACTATGTACGTATTCCGACCATACCTTTAAACTGTATTGTGAGTTTATATTAAACTTAGTGAAACAGAATCAGAATCTGACTAAAATGACAATTGAGAATACAGTTAAGCTATATGGCTATGAATCTCTCTATAACGCAGAAAAGAAGATAAAATAGAATTTTTGAAAAAAAAGTAAAAAAAAGCAAGAAAAGACTTGTCAAGTGGGGAGAGACGTGGTAATATAAACA
>JAQENU010000017.1 GCA_027676805.1 Coprobacillaceae bacterium UN01-12pH3A
CACACTTGTTTTACTTAGTCCAAATAATTGGGTTCACTTCACAGCAAGGGCTTTAAAGACTTATATTTTTATGCTTCATTAGTGCTTCCGATTTCAAGCAGATTTCCTTCTGGATCAGCAACATAAAAGTTACGAATGCCAAAAGAAAATGTCATAGGTTCGCTCGTTGGGAATGGTACATCTAACTTCGATAATCGCTCATATTCTGCATCAACATCTTCAAAACAAGGCAGCCACATGGAAACCCAATGTATCTCGATAGAATTTAACCATGCTCTCCATATTTCTAACCAATAAGCATGCACCTACTCTTACTTTTTTCCGATCACTGCCCATTAGCTCCTTCTAGGTCAAAATTTCACTATTCTAAAACTAAATAAGTTACCTTTCTTTTTTACTCTTAAACGCACAAATGACAGCTACAAATACACCCATCGCAATCCATGGTGATGCTGCTCCTATAAAATCCTTTATCATCTTTATCTTATCCTTTCAAATTTATTAATATTAAAATATTTTGCTTTCATTCATTATAGTAAATAATTATTTTCTTTATTCGCAATCTGAAAAGAGACTAATTTATATGTAGCATATCCTCCTATAACCAAGGGCTCCTGCTTACAAAGTTCTTCTGCTTCCTCCCGACTATCTACTTTTAGAATATACATCCCTGCCATTCCCGGATAACCTTTGAACACCCCACAAATTTCTAGCTTTCCCTCATCATCCAGTCTTCTAATGTTTTCAACATGTTCTGTCACGATCTGCTTTGTTAACCTATTATAGGTTTTGGTCTTTTCAATCAACATCATATACATTAATTTTTCCATACTCTATTCTCCCTAATATTTTATATTTTACTACAGTATAAACAGGAATTCAAAAAGCCACCATATAAGTTTACTAACAAGATAAAATACATACAATTTTCCTATAAACAATACCCTATATCACAAAAACTCAACAATCACTATTTCGTTTCCATCAAGATCTCTTAAACGAACCTCGTAAGTTCCCCACTCATATTTAATGGCTTCAGATAATGAAAGTCCTTTTTTCTTTAAATCTGTTATTGTGGAATCAAGATTTTCGGTTTGAAATACAAAAGATTGATAGCCGGTTGGTGATACATTACATTTTTCACAATCCCATATGCAAAGGGCAGGTGCGTTTTCTATAAAGCCAAAATAAACCCCATTTGAATTATCATCATCTGTTTTAATAATGGGTATTTCCAATATTTTCTTATAAAACTCAATAAGTTCTTTCGCATGCTCAGAAAAAATATTAGTACAGCAGTATCCTGTTATCATCCTCTTCCTCCTCATAGTCATTATCATTTAATCCACTAAGAACGCACCATAGCAAATTGTAATATCTGTAACCTATTCTATTTTTATTTTATCATACTATTAGTACCAAATATACTTTAAAATAAACACAGACCAAATGACCTTTCTCTCTATTTTTGATCTTTTAACTTTATAGGAACATATCTTTGCATTTGCCGATACCCAAGTCCCTTTTCTATATCCTGTTGATACGCATTGTTTTCATCTAAATACGGCATATTAAACATAAACCATCTATTCTTATCAATTTCAAAATTAGTATTCTCAATCCATTGACATATTTTTTCTTGAACTTTTTGTATACTCTCATCATCTTCATCTATACTAACAGCCATAGCATATAAACCACCTTTAAAATCAATAATTTCCATTGGACTGACATCCTCTTGTTTAATATCTTCCTTAATTGCACAAATCATTTCACCTGAAGTATCATCTACTACCATTGTGAAATCCAAACAATCAAATATAATCGTTTGAAAAAGATGATAGTGCTGCCATAATTGAAACATGTATCCACCACTTTTAAAAATTTCTTCCCATGAGTGGACTCCGGTAGTCATTGCTTTAAAAGAAGGAACTCTAACAACCATGATATCAGGTACCTTTTTATCTAATTTATTTGTGACCTCAATAAGCCGAGAAACATTGGATGGCTTCCCTATATAATCAACATTGGTAATCTGCATCTCTATCTCTTTTGCTTTGTCATATAATTGTTTAATATCCGACTTGACCGTAAAGTTTAATGTTTCAATTTCTTGTATGAAATCAAATACTATTTCTTTAAGCTGATACAATAACGATATTTCATCATCTATACTTTCTATTTTATTTTTTAATACATCTAAAACCACCTCTGATCCAGTTGTATCAAAGATACGCTTAATGTCCTTGATGCTTATGTTTAATTTACGTAGTATCAAGATTTGTTCAATTCGTCTCACTGCATCCTCATCATACATTCTATATGACACTTCATCACTACGGATACTTGTCAGTAATCCAATATCTTCATAATACCGTAAGGTTCGCGCTGTAATATCATATCTATTGGAAATATCTCTAATCTTTATTAATTTGTCCATAATATATGCCCTCCATCTAAAGTATAGCTATATTATATAGGGTTCCCTAAAGGAAGAGTCAATATTTATATTCAAAATAAGCAGAAGTTAAGAAAATAGTCGCTTTAGCTATATTATTATTTGCTTTATTTATTTTGAAATACTGATTGTAATGCTTCATTAAAACAAAAAAGCCCCATAAAAATGGGACTTTCCAAGATTTGCAGTTCTTTATATTTGTATATAACCTGATGATACTATCTCTTAGTTACATATCCAATACTTACAAGGAGTTACAGCAATTTGTACCCTCCCCGTAACCAACCTATCGCTTATTTCTACCACTTTCCAACACTCACTAACTTTTTGAGTTTAGTTACAATTTTCTCTAATAAAGAAATTAAAACATACGTACTTACTATGTGTTCTCCCTTAGCGTAATTAATTTGATTTATCATAATCATCCATATATTTTACAAAAATAAAATTCTTTTTTTTATATGTACAATACCTTGAAGGACCTACTTGAAAAGTGTAGATAAGAAATCTATCATACCGTATATGAATTGCTGTATCACAGAAATGTGTCTGTTGCAGGGGACAAATATGATTTAAGATACAGATGATATGATCGCATGAGTAACGCTATTCAAAATATGTATACTAAGTATGAATTTATGTCTCACATGCCTATTTCTAATTTTAAAATTTATACTATTTATTTTCATTATACACTCCTTATTTCATTTAATATAAACTATTATAACAAGGTTTCTCAATATCGAGTATGACATATATTTTCCAAAATAAAAAAGGGACAAAATAAAATTTGCCCACAGGGTGATTAATCACCTTTTCTTCTGCTATAATTGACTTATCGAGTTTTCGCATCAGAAATATATTCTCTCTATTCTAGAAATCATAAACGAATACCGTGTTACAAAAGAGACAGCAAACCGTACGATTGCTTTGATGAATACATTCGACATCACACGTTCCATTGGAAAAGGTACCATTATTAGTTCAAATGCATCAGAAAGAATCATTCATTTAGATTCCATCATTAGACATGAACTCTTTGTTTTAAATTTCTATTTCATATACTGATTGATACGTAATTTCTTAACATCGTACAATTTTTCATCGGCTAGTTTGAGTAATTGTCTAACATTTATATTCTTTTGTCTACTGATTGCATATCCATAAGATAGTGTTAGAAAACGATTTGTTTTTGAGCCTTTATGCGGTATTTTTTTGCGTTTTATATCATCCGATAAAGACTCCATAATATTACTTATTGCGCTGTCTGATTGATTAATAAAAATGATAGAAAATTCATCACCGCCGTAGCGATAAAATTGGACAGCACCTTCTTCTTGATATGTATTCATACATTTACCTATATCTATTAATACCTGATCCCCCATCTGGTGCCCATAAATATCATTATACTCTTTGAAATAATCAACATCCAGCATAGCCACTGCAACAGATTTTTCCTTCTGCAGACTAACATCAGCAATGTCATCATTAAAACAGCGACGATTGGAAACATTGGTGAGGTCATCTGTATTCATTAATCTCTCAAGTTGTTCATTCTCCCGTTTTAATGATACCTGTTCTTCTTTTGTTTGATACAGTTCCATAGTAGCAGTAAGTCCACTGCTATCATCCTCCAAATCAGTATCTTCGATAGTAAGAATGATATTATAAAATTCCTGATATGCTTTCAATAACTCTTCTTTTGTCCCGAATTTTTCATAAAAACTGACAATCAGTTTCTGTAATTCTCTTCTGGATTTGATATCATCTTCATCCTCAATATCGATTAAAATATTTAATAATTTAAATGAATAGTTCTGCTCATCTATTTCAAGCATAATTGAACAGACGTTCTTTAAAATCTGATAGACAACCAATCGATTCTCCACTTTTTCCTGTTCAATCAAAATCTCATCCATAATTCCATTCAGAGATATTCCTTCATGAAAACGAAGTTCCATCAATCTGCAAAAAAGATGAAGTAAATGCATTGCCTCAATAAATTCACTTTTTGGTATTTGTTCAAAACATGCAAGATACTTCTGTAATGCATCTTTATGTTTTAATCTATATTCGCAATTACATAGATTGGAAAGAACAACAGCTTTTGAATATCCGGTATCCTGATCCATAGCATTTAATAATTGATAGCATTTTTCATAATAATATGTTGCTTCTGAATAATTCCGTTTCAATTCAAAACATGTAGCAATGTTATTATAGGCATTGCACATTAGCATTTTATTCTGACATTCTTCAGAGGCATCCAAACATTTCAGATAAAATTTCAAGGCCTTTATCTCTTCATAGTTTGAATTATAATACATCCCATAGAAATTATAAATTCTAGCAAGTAAGTCAATATAGTGTTTAGATTCGCATAGATTTTTCGCACGTTCTAAGTATTGTATACATTCTTTATTTTTCTTCGATGCAAGATAATAATCACTGATAAATGTATATGAAAAGGCCAAAGCATATAAATCATTCGTTAATTTTGCTTTCTCTGACAAAATCATACATAATTCATATTCTCTTTTTAAATCTATAAGACGTACTTTCATAATATCATTTTGTATTTTTTCAATGCTCCATCCTTCATGATATTTATCCATATTATTTTCACCTACTATCTATGTAATTTATATAAATGAATTGTACATATATTTCACGTGATACTTTCCTCAACAAACTAACTATTTATATCTTATCATACAAAGTAGTTCTGAAAAAGCGTTCTTCTCCATATATGGTTCTTACTCTTTTTAGGGTACAAACATAAATAACGAAAAGAAGAAGTGATTTTCCTATGAATGATGATCTGCACCCGGTAAAGTAGACAGGATGCAAATCAATACTAAACGTCTTTCATTATTATATTGTCCCTATATGAATATCAAATATCAATAGACTATAGGATCTTTATCCAATAACTCAATAAATTTCTCTAATGGCATTGGTCTATAAAAATAGAATCCCTGTATATAATCACATCCCTGTTCCTCTAAAAAATCTACATATTCTTTTGTTTCTATACCCTCTGCTAACACTTTAATTTTTTTAATCTTTGCTATATCAATGATATCACAAATAATATGTTTCTTCTGTTCATCCAATTCTCCCATAAAAAACAGACGATCCATTTTTATGATATCTATATTTCCGCTCAATAGCACATTGAAAGAAGCGATTCCATTACCAAAATCGTCCAATGAACAAGCAAACCCCATTTGATTTAAGTACTGAATGATACTCAAGACTTCACCACCATGTTCATAATGGATATCCTCCATAAACTCAAATTCTATCAAGGACTTTCTAGGCATATATGTTTGATATACTCGAGTATAATCTTCAATAAAATTTTCATGAAACATAGAGCGATTAGTCACATTAAAACTAATTGGAACAACCTTCTTATGATGTATATCTCGTTCTTTTAATAGCTTGCACATTATTTCAAAATGTCCAAGGTCAATCATATACATTTCTCCATTTTCTTTTAAAACAGGCATAAATGACGATAATGGGGCAATAGAATTTTCATGTATCCAACGCGTTAATACTTCCCCACCACTTATTTTATGTGTATGCAAATCTACTTTAGGCTGTATATAGATTTGATATTCTTTATTGAAGCGAGCATTTGTTAAGGTACTTTCCAGTTCATGATTTTTTACATAAGAGGATAATAAATCTATATTCGGCTTATTGAGAACCTCATAGCTGAATGTCCGTTTAGATAATGTTTTTTCACCTTTTCTTGCAATCGCAGTATAAGTTTTCAATATCTCATATTCTGGATAGTCACGCAAGAAATAAACACCAAAAGATGTATAGATATTTCGATGAATTTCTGGTATATCAATCTCAAAAAGAGAGTCAACTATACGACTCATTAATAATCGTATATCATTCTTTTCAAAATCATATGGTACTAACATATCAAAGGTATCAGCATAGCGATGTGATACATAGCCTTCTTCAAGTATTTCAACCAGTAAAAAGAGTATTTTCTGTAATACCTGATCACCAAATAAACTTCCAAATTTCGCATTTAGATAGCGAAATTGCTTGATATTCATTTCTATATATACATAAGGAGAATTATCATGGCAGATTACCTGCTCATATACTTCTTTAAGCCATGCATCTGTGTGATTCATTGCTTTACTTGTCAATATTTGCATTATTATTCTCCTTTTTCCTATTGCCGCATCATTATATTTTAATCTTTCCCGCTTTAGTTTCGTCACTATTTTATCTTGATTGTTTGACATAATCAAGATAAAATAATTTTTAAAAGATAAATAGCCTTATACTTTATGCTAATTCATTTTCTTTTTTATCCTCAATTAATGATTCACTAATAATCACATATCTTCATAATCTAATACTTCAATTAATGCTTAACTGCCTTTATAGATGGAATTATAATCGAGCTGTACACTGTTATAACATACATAATAGACGTCTCACTTAAAGTATGTTCTTCACATTTTAACCACATAAAATCGCCTACGAAAATTAATAATCTTGTCCAATCATAAACAACAATGCGATTAATTTCCTTTTCTCTTGCCATTGTTACCAAAGCTGAAAGATAGTGTTCTGCTGGATATTTTGCCAAACTTTTGCTGGCTATGGTTTTCATTATCTCACATTCGCCAGCAACTATGACTCTTAGGATTTTCACCCAAGGTATGTATCATGCCCATCACACTAAAAAAGATGTTCACAGTAAGCATCTTGACGTTTCACTATTATCTTTACTCTCTTTATCTTTTTTTCTTTCACCGCATCTGCAACATCATCTCCACATAGGTATTTCTATCATGAATATTCTGAATGAAGTTCACTGCTGTGCAAAAAACATATTACGAAATCAAGTAAATAAGCAAAGAATAAGCCTTAGATGATATTCTATATTTTCTTATAAACACTTTTACTAATCTTCTATTCATTTTGATCCTTCTCATTTCCAGTTCAAAATTTTATCTCATCTTTCATGTTCAAATTTGAACATCAGTTATCATAACAACTATCATTTAATAAGCCTTCAATAGATATATTATAGTTTTTGGCTAACTCAATTAGTCATTCAGGTTTTACTTTTCCCATACCACATTCTAAATTATTTATTAAATCATCTGATACATTCATTCTTATTAATAATTTTTTTGACTGATATTATGTTTTTCTCGATATGATTTAAGTAATTGAATAAATCTAATTTTATTTATTAAAAAATATTTGTCACTGTTGATCACCTTTTCAATATCTCTACAGTCCTCAAATTCACTAAGGATTTCTTGATATTGTTGATTAAAAATTTCAGAAGGTAAAATAGGGTTCCTCTTACCTTTTTTTAAGCGCATATAATTATCCAGATTGATTCCTGCAGCTTTTGCCATCTCTTTAGATGATACCTAAGTCGGTGTAAACGACTTTCTGAGGTCTTCAAAACACTATTATCATTAATAATCCGATTCTCCTCCTGACTAACTTGTAAAAACAACTCATCATAGCGCTCATCAATAAAATCATGTAGTTTCCAATCCTAAAGCTGCTAAAATACTACACATTGTCATAATGGAAGGATCAGATGTACCATTCTCTATATTGAGTATAACATTATGATGCTTATCAATTTTTTAGCTAATGTCGTAGCAGCTTCCCAAATCTCTTTCAGATAAATACCCGTTCCCTTTATTCCAGCATGCATATTCTTATACTCATGTTTTATACCCCTATCAATATTATATTAATACGATTCATAGAACTTGTCAGCAGCATCGCATAATTTTACGCCAACTTATTGGAGTATTTGTTACATATCTGTAATCAATTAATTTCCTCTCTCAAACTCCCACAAATTAAGAAGAACAAAAAAGCCCCATAAAAATGGGACTTTCCAAGATTTGCAGTTCTTTATATTTGTATATAACCTGATGATACTATCTCTTAGAGAATTGAGGAGCACGTCTAGCTGCTTTAAGTCCGTATTTCTTACGTTCTTTAGCACGGGCATCACGAGTTAAGAATCCAGCTGCTTTTAATGCAGGTCTGTAATCAGAACCAGCTTCCAATAAAGCTCTTGCAACACCATGACGGATAGCACCAGCTTGACCAGTGTATCCCCCACCGTATACATTAACAATTACATCAAATTTATCTTTAGTAGCTGTTAATTCTAATGGTTGGTTAATTACCATTGTTAAGACGTCAGAATTATTTAAATATTCTTTAGCGCCTCTTCCGTTGATTGTGAAGTTCCCTGTACCTGGTCTTAAAATAACACGAGCTACAGATGATTTTCTTCTTCCAGTTCCTCTATATTGTACGATTGCCATAGTCTTCCTCCTTCTTATCCTTTAATTTTCAATTCTTCAGGTTTTTGAGCTGCATGTGGATGAGAATTACCTGTATAAACAAATAATTTCATACCTTGTTGTCTACCTAATGTATTGTGTGGTAACATTCCTTTAACGGCTGCTTCTACAAATCCAGTAGGATTTTTAGTTTGGAAAGTTCTGGCAGTTTTAACTTTTAAACCACCTAACCATCCTGAGTGACTGTAATATTTTACTTTATCTAATTTCTTACCAGTCATTACTACTTTTTCAGCATTAATGATAATTACATAATCACCTGTATCCACATGTGGTGTATAAGTTGGTTTGTGTTTTCCTCTTAATACTGTTGCTACTTCAGAAGCTAAACGTCCTAAAGTAAGTCCTTCAGCGTCAACTACGAACCATTTACGTTCAATTGTTGATTCCTTCGCCATTGTTGTTTGTCGCATTGTAAATTCCTCCTGTAGTTTCCGGGGCTACTAGGCATAACAGTGCCAGTATTTATTATACTTTTTCGTATTTTGAATGTCAATAGATTAAAATAAAATATTTCATCTATTTAAGCGTTAATTCCATAAAATAGAACATTAATCCTTATTTATAAGATAGAGGGCTTCTTCATAATCTTTTGATGATACGTAAAGATAATAGGTTTTCATATAATCCGGATTTTGACCATAAGAACCTCTTGAACGTCTCTCCATTTTAAACATTGCGGTAAAGAGAGAGGATTCAGCCCCATCATTTGCCACTACCTTTTGTTTATAGCGAATTCCGCCTTGATCTAATTTTGCTTTTATTTTGTACAGCTCAGACATATCTGTTCCTACAAAAACTTCTTTCTTTGATAACCACATATCGCTTCCCTCCTATCCATACTAAAAAAACATCTTTAACTAAATATCTTTCCTTAAATCAAGTTTACCATGTTTAGATTAAAAATGCTATTTGGTTAGATAGTCTTCTCTTGACAATGAATAATGCAGAATATCATGGCTTCTTCCCAGCCAAGAAATCCCGTTCATTGTTTTTCCGATAAACTGCATTCTGTTTTTTTCAAGAACGTGACAACTAGCCTTGTTTTCACTCATACAATCCGCCGTTACTTTTTTATAACCTACTGTTATAAACAGATGATTCAAAACAGTGGTTATTGCCTCACTCATATAGCCATTGTTCCAATGAGGAGGAGCAAGGGCATAGCCAATCTCCGCAGAAGCATTGTCATCATTAACATCAAAGAGACGCACCAAACCGATCATGCTATTTTCTTCTTTTAAAGTGACTGCCCAGTTATATGTTTTTAAATGATAGGCTTTGACCATTTGTTCCATCATTGTTTCTGTCTGATGTATGTCGGCATGGAAGGGAATCAAAAAGTAGCGCCTGACCTCATCGCAATTAGTGATATACTTATAAAAAGCTAATGTGTCCTCCAAAGAAAAAGGACGCAGACAAAGTCGGTCAGATGTTAATTCAATCGTTCCGGTATGATTAAGCGTCATTTTCATTTTCCTCATAATCTACTCTGCATAAATAAAGCCCCTGCGGCTTTGCTTTAAACAAAATATGTTTTTCTCCACAACTTTCTAATCGTTTCTTTGCTTCTTCAATAGTAAAGCGATGAGCGCCAATCTGAATTAATGCCCCTACTAAATGACGCACCATATAGCGTCTAAAGCCATTTCCACTGACAATAAACTCCACAATCCCATCTTTCTCTAATACATCAAACCGATAAATTGTACGCACTGTCGTGCCATGCTGATCACTTACGCAGTAAGAAGCAAAATCATGTTCACCGATAAATAGCTTAGCGGCTTCATTCATCAATGCAGTATCTAACGGTCGATTATACTGATAGATATAATTTGTGTCAAAAACAGAATATTCCTTTGTATTTAAATAATAACGATATTCTTTACCGATAGCACTGTAGCGAGAATGGAATCCCTCACTTACTTGCTGAGCATCAAGGATATAAATATCGTTGGGCAAGAAATGATTCATAGCCATTTTCCATCGTTCATTAGGCAATTCCTTTTCTGTATCAAAATGAAAAACCTGTTGTCTGGCATGGACTTTTGCGTCGGTTCTTCCCGAAGCATGGATAATAATGTTTTCCCGGGTAATATTATGAAGAGCTTTCTGAATTTCCCCTTGAATCGTTCTTTGCTTATCCTGAACCTGAAACCCGTAAAACTTAGAGCCATCGTAACTGACTAAACATTTAATTCTCGGCATCTTATATCACACTCATCACGATAATTCCCACACACAGCACCACTGTTGTCAATAAACTTAATGTATCACTCATACGCCATTTTAGTACTTTATATTTTGTTCGTTTGCCATCGGGATTATAACCACGGCTTTCCATCGCATTAGCTAAATCTTCTGCACGCTGAAAGGCAGAAATAAACAAAGGAACAATCAATGAAACGATTGCTTTCACTTTATCTTTTAAAGAGCCTTCTTTAAAATCAACGCCACGGCTTGCCTGTGCTTTCATGATTCTTTCTGTTTCTTCTAATAAGGTTGGGATAAAACGCAGAGCAATGGAAATCATCATTGACACTTCGTGTGCCGGAAATCCAATTTTTCTTAATGGATTGAAAAGATGTTCTAAACCTAAGGTTAGATCTAAAGGTTTTGTTGTCGCTGTCAAAACAGTGGTTAAAGCAACAATCAGCACTAAACGAATTAAGATATAGGCTGTTTGGATTAAACCTCCTGAGTAGACCGCTAACGGGCCTATACTGAATAATACGGTTCCTTTTTGTATCATAAATACATTTAAAATCATTAAAAAAGACATCATGAAGATCATTGGCTTCAATGATTTAAGGATATACGTAATTTTAATTTTTGATAAGACGACCACCAGACATACAAATAATCCAATAATGCCATATCCGATAAAGCCAGCATCGAAGAATACACTAATCAGTAAGAATAATAAGCTGACGATCTTCATACGAGGATCTAAGCGATGAATAAAGGAATCAAACGGCAAATATTTTCCTAATGTCATGCTTCCCATTTATTTCCCCCCTATCGCTTTAATTAATGTATCTAAATCTTTAATCGATGGATCAATATCAAATCCATTTTTATTTAATTCATGAATAAAATGTGTCATAATCGGTAAATCAATACTTAATGTTTCAAGATACTCCGGATCTTTGAAGATTTCATCGACTGTACCTGTTTTGATAATTTCTCCCTTGTTCATTACTACCGCATGATCACAATAATTCAAGACCTGATTCATATCATGTGTAACAATAATCACGGTCTTTCCCTGATCATTTAATGCCTTAAATAATTCCATCATCTCTTTAGCCCCTTGTGGGTCTAATCCTGCTGTTGGCTCATCTAAGACAAGAATATCCGGTTCCATAACTAAAATACCGGCAATCGCAATACGACGCTTTTGTCCGCCCGAAAGATCAAAAGGAGATTTTTCTAAATAGCTTTCATCCATTTTGACCATTGCTAAAGCTTCTTTCGCTTTTTGCTTAGCTGTTTCTTCATCTATACCAAAGTTCTTGGGTCCAAAGATAATATCCTTTTCGACACTATCTTCAAATAGCTGATATTCCGGGAACTGGAAAACAAGCCCGGCCATCTGACGCAAGGGTCTTAATACCTTGGGCAAATGATTGGCATCCACCACAAAATCATTGACTGTCACCACCCCTGACGTAGGTAAAATCAATCCATTGATATGCTGAATCAAGGTTGATTTCCCGCTTCCGGTATGTCCGATGATTGCAGTAAACGAACCTTTTTCAATAGCCAAGTCAACATTCTTTAAGGCAATGTATTGGAAAGGAGTATTCTTTGAATATGTATGGCTTACTTGTTCGAATTTAATAGACATAACTTTTCAATCAACTCCTTTTCTTTAAGATTTAATCCTACATTTATTCCATTTTCAGCAAGCTTCTTCGATACTTTATAGGCAAATGGAACATCAAGCTCCAATGAGTACATCAGCGCTTCATCCGTTAAGATTTCCTCCGGTGTTCCATCTTTTACTACTTTTCCGTTATTTAAAACAACAACATGATCTGCATTGACAGCTTCTTCAATATCATGGCTGATTGAAATAACCGTCATGTTTGTTTCTTCATTCAGTTCTTTCACTAATGCATTAATTTCACGGCGTCCTTTTGGATCCAGCATGCTTGTCGCTTCATCTAAGATAATAATATCCGGAGACATGGCAAGAATACCAGCAATGGCAACACGCTGCTTTTGCCCACCGGACAATTTTGTCGGTTCATGATCAAGAAAATCGATCATATCTACTTTTTGGGCATATTTATTAATAATTCCGTCCATTTCCGATTGAGGAACACAGCGGTTTTCCAAGCCAAAAGCAATATCATCACGCACGGTTGCACCGATAAACTGGTTATCCGGATTCTGAAAAACGATTCCTACTCTTTCTCTAACTTTATATACATTTTCATCATTTAATTCAATGCCGTCGACTATGATCTTTCCACTTTTTGCTTCCAGCAATCCAATGATCAATTTGGCAATCGTACTCTTGCCGCTTCCATTATGACCTAAGATAACTGTATAGCTGCCATTTTCTACATCAAAAGAAACATCGTCGATCGTATTTAAATTCTCATCATATTCAAAACACAAGTTTTTAATCTCGATACTTTTGGTCATAGCTCCTCCTTATTTTTCTATTTGAAAAATACACTGTATTTATTGTAGTGTTTAACAAGACATCTGTCAAGACATTAAAAAAAGGAGGCCAAACCTCCCTTGATTGTTATGCTAAAGTGATGATTGCCATTGGAGCATTGTCACCTTTACGATTGTGAGTTTTTAAGATACGAGTGTATCCTCCATTCACATCTGCATATTTAGGTGCAATTTCATCAAATAATTTTTGAACTGCATTCATAGATGAATCTTCATCTTTGATGTTACGAAGAACAGCTGCCGCTTGTCTTCTTGCATGCAAATCTCCACGTTTTCCTAAAGTAATCAATTCATCAACTACAGAACGAACTTCTTTAGCTCTTGTTTCAGTCGTTTCGATCTGCCCATACATAATTACTTCAGTAGCAAGATTACGTAACATAGATTTTCTTTGAGCAGATGTACGTCCTAATTTTCTATTTCTAGCCATTAATTAGCGCTCCTTCCTATCTAGAATTATTCAACCGGTTTAAAACCTAATCCTAATTCATGTAATTTTTCTTTTACCTCTTTAAGAGATTTCTTACCTAAGTTTCTAACTTTGATCATATCATCTTCACTCTTATCTGCTAATTCTTGTACAGTCTGAATACCTGCACGTTTTAAACAGTTATAAGAACGAACGGATAGATCTAATTCTTCAATTGTCATATCTAATACTTTGTTAGTAGAATCAGTAGTAGCTTCTGACATGATTTCCATATTAACAGCCATATCATTTAATTCAACAAATAAATTTAAATGCTCAACTAAAATCTTTGCTGCTAATGCTAGTGCTTCATGAGGTTTGATAGAACCGTTTGTTGTTACTTCCATCATTAACTGATCATATTTAGCACTTTGTCCTACACGTGTTGGTTCAACAGAGTAAGATACTTTTTCAATTGGAGAGTAAATAGAGTCAGTTGGAATAATTCCAATTTGATTAATCGACTTTTTATTAATATCTGAACTAATGTATCCACGATCTTTTTTCGCGTACATCTCCATGTAAAAATTAGCTCCTTCTGCTACGTGGCAGATAACTAAATCATTACTGATCATTCTTACATTTGACGGACATTGGATATCTGCTGCAGTAATAGTTGCAGGTCCCTGTACGTCAATTACCATCGTGACTTGTTCATCTTCCTTATCGATATCAAAAACTAGTTGTTTTAAATTAAGGATGATAGTTGTCACATCTTCAACCACCCCATCAACTGCTGAGAATTCATGGATTGCTCCTTGAACTTTGATTGAGTTTACAGCTGACCCAGGAAGAGATGATAATAATACACGTCTTAATGAATTCCCTAAAGTCGTACCGAATCCTCTTTCTAGAGGTTCGATGACAAACTTTCCATAATTTGCTGACTCATCATATTCTTGGATATTAAAGTTTGCTTTTTCAAATTTCTGCATGCCTTTTCCCTCCTCTTTGGAATTTAGTTATTATCCACGAGGACGTTTTGGTGGACGACATCCGTTATGTGGAATTGGTGTTACATCATTGATAGCTGATACTTCTAATCCAGCTGCTTGTAAAGCACGAACTGCTGCTTCACGTCCTGGTCCAGGACCTTTTACGTTTACTTCAACAGTTTTCATACCTTGATCCATTGAAGCTTTAGCTGCTGCTTCAGCTGCCATTTGCGCTGCGAATGGAGTAGATTTTCTTGATCCCTTGAATCCTAATGCTCCAGCACTAGACCAAGTTAATACGTTACCATGTTCATCTGCAATGGTAATGATTGTGTTATTAAAAGTTGAATGCACATGTGCTACACCTTTTGCAATATTTTTCTTAACACGTTTTTTAGTACGTGTACTTGTTTTAGTCTTTGCCATTTAGTACAACCTCCTCACTATTTCTTCTTTCCAGCAATTGGACGTGCCTTACCTTTACGTGTACGAGCATTTGTCTTAGTTTTTTGCCCACGTACAGGAAGTCCTTTACGATGACGGATTCCACGGTAGCTACCAATTTCCATTAAACGTTTGATGTTTAATGCTGTTTCTCTACGAAGGTCACCTTCAACTTTAAAATTTTCTACTTCTTTTCTGATTTTTGTAACTTCTTCTTCAGTTAAATCTTTAACTCTGACATCTTCACTGATACCAACAGTTTTTAAGATTTCCTGAGCTCTTGGCTTACCAATTCCATAAATATATGTTAATGAGATTACAACGCGCTTTTCACGTGGTATATCTACACCTGCAATACGTGCCATTTACTATTTCCTCCTAATTATCCTTGTCTTTGTTTATGTTTAGGGTTCTCACAAATAACCATGACTTTTCCCTTACGTTTAATAACTTTACATTTATCACAGATTGGTTTAACTGATGTTCTTACCTTCATCTTCATTTACCTCCTTTTGGAAGACTTATTTATGTCTAAATGTGATGCGCCCACGTGTTAAATCATATGGAGATATTTCCACTGTTACCCTATCCCCTGGTAAAATACGAATGTAGTTCATACGGATTTTACCAGAAACGTGAGCATCAATAACAGCTCCATTTTCCAAAGCAACCTTAAAAGTCGTATTTGGCAATACTTCTATAACGGTTGCCTCAACTTCAATTACATTATCTTTTGATTTAGCCATTGAATATCGCTCCTTCACCTTAAAGTTTTGTTAGAATTTCATATCCATCCTTTGTAACAACGATGGAATGTTCATAATGAGCTGCTAAAGAGCCATCCTCCGTTATAGCAGTCCAATGATCTTCTAGTATATGAATATCTGCTTTTCCGCCATGACCCATTGGCTCAATAGCAAGGGTCATTCCTTCAACAAGCCTTGGTCCGCGTCCCGGTGCACCATAATTAGGCACCGCCGGATCTTCATGCAATGCACTTCCAACCCCATGACCAGTATATTCTAAAGGAGTTGTACAACCATGTTCTTTTAAGTACACTTCAACAGCGTGAGAAATATCAGACAATCGATTACCGGGTCTGACCATTGCCAAACCGGCAAATAAAGAACCTTTTGTCGCTTCCATCACGCGCTTTGCCTCATCACTGATGTTGCCAACAGCATAAGTCCAAGCACTATCGCCATGATATCCCTTATAACAGGCTCCAACGTCAATAGAGATGATATCTCCTTCTTTTAAAGCATACTTACTCGGAATTCCATGAACGATCTGTTCATTGATTGAAGTACAAATACTTGCAGGAAAACCATTATAGTTCTTGAATGAAGGCTTAGCTCCATGATCTAAAATGATTTTTTCTGCAATAGCATTTAGTTCTAATGTAGTGACTCCTGGTCGAATCACTTCTGCCATCTTTTGATGAACCAAAGCCACAATACGACCAGCTTCTCTCATGAGATCAATTTCTCTTTGGTTTTTCGTAATGATCATTCTATTTCTCCAACTGAGTTTTGATGTCATTGAAGACATCATCCATAGCTTGATCACCATTAATACTGATCAATTCACCTTTATTTGTATAATAATCAATCAAAGGCTGAGTTTGTTCCACATAAGTGTTTAAACGTGTTTTAACAGTTTCTTCATCCTCGTCACTGCGTTGATAAAGTTCACCGCCACATTTATCACAAACTCCTTCAACTTTACTAGGTTTGAATTTAAGATTGTAAGTTGCCCCACAGCTTCTGCAAATTCTTCTTCCAGAAAGTCTGCCAATCAGTTTTTCAAAATCAACGTCAATATTTACTACAGCGTCAATTTTAATATTTAACTCTTCAGAGATTTTTTCTAAAGATTCTGCCTGGAATACATTACGTGGATAACCATCCAAGATAAATCCATTACCAAAGTTACCTTGAAGAAGTCTTTCTTTCACGATATCATTTGTAATTTCATCAGGTACCAACAGCCCTTGATCTATATAAGATTTAGCTCTTGCACCAGCATCTGTATTTTCTTTCATGGCAGCTCTAAACATATCTCCGGTTGAGATTTGTACAAGTCCCAGTTTCTCAACTAATTTCTCAGCTTGAGTTCCTTTTCCGGCACCTGGAGGACCCATTAAAATAATATTCATTGTAATGCCTCTTTTCTATTATAGTTATCTACGAATGTAGCCTCTGTATTCTTTACGAGTTAAGTGTGTTTTGATCTGATTTACTGTTTCAAGGGCAACCCCTGTTACGATAATCAATCCGGTACCATATAAGGTAACAGCTGAATTAGCTACTGTTTTCCAAATAACCGGAATCATAATTGGGATAACCGCAACAATCAGTAAGAAGATCGATCCGCCTACTGTTACTCGGTTTAATACTTTTTTAATATAGTTCTGAGTTTCAATTCCTGAACGAACCCCAGGAATAGATCCTCCATTCTTTCTCAAGTCACCCGAAATCTTCTCTGCATCAATCTGTAAGTTTGCATAGAAGAATGAGAAAGCAACGATTAATACCAAATACAGAACAAATCCGATTGGGTATTGTACGGGTTGATTATACGTACAAATCTTTTGGATCACATTACTTACATTAGTATTCCCAATTAATTGCGAAACTGTCAGCGGTGTTGCTAAAACTGATGACGCAAAGATAACTGGAATTACTCCTGATGTATTAATTTTGATCGGCATATGAGTTCCATCTTTGGTTCTCATCATTGGATTTGAATTAGTCGCATAAACAATTGGGATTTTCCTATTAGCGCCTTCGTTATACACTACAAATACTACGATAAGCAGGTAGAGTAGGACGAACAGGCCATAGTTAAGTGCACCCATCACTAATTTCTGAGTGCCTTGGTTCGTAACAACTAAAGTATTGAAGACGGTGATAAAGCTTGTAGGTAAGTTTGAAACGATTCCTGTAAAGATCAATAAAGAAACCCCATTTCCGATTCCTTTATTTGTGATCTGATCACCCATCCACATTGCAAACATAGCTCCGGCTACCATGATGATAACAACGTAAGCATATGAAAGCGGCGTAGATTCTCTCAAAATTCCATAACTTTTATCAAATGCATATGTCAATGAGAAAGCTTGAACTGCTGCTAGAATAACCGTTACATAACGTGTTACTCTGTCTTTCTTCTTTCTACCTGTTTCCCCTTCTTCACGCCATTGCGTTAAAGTTGGGATAACATCCATTGATAATAATTCAATAATGATGGATGCCGTAATATACGGCGAAACCCCTAATGAAAATAGGGAGAATCTTTCTAATGAACCCCCACCTAACATATTCATGATAGCAAGGATTCCTGTTGTTTCTAAACCGGAAGATAATTTAGCTGAATTGATCGCCGGGATAGTTACCGCACTTCCGATACGGAAGACAAATAACATCCCCAGCGTAAAGATTACTTTATGTCTCAATTCACCTTTTTGAAATATCTTTTTTAAGAAGGTAAACATATTAGATCACCTCAGTTTTTCCACCTGCTGCTTCGATAGCGGCAATAGCAGATTTAGAGAATTTGTTAGCTTTTACAGTTAATTTCTTTTCTAATTCACCATTACCTAATACTTTAATACCATCTAATTCTTTTTTAACTAATCCAGTTTCGATTAATAATTCTGGCGTTACTTCAGTTCCATCTTCAAATTGATTTAATGAATCTAAATTAACGATTGCGAATTCTTTTCTAGTGAAGTTAGTAAACCCACGTTTTGGAAGACGCATGAATAAAGGAGTTTGTCCACCTTCAAATCCAGGTTTCTTTCCTCCACCTGAACGAGCACCTTGACCTTTTTGTCCTCTACCAGATGTCTTACCAGTACCTGAACTTGTTCCACGACCTACACGTTTTCTAGATTTACGAGCACCTTCAGTGTATTGCAATTCATGTAATTTCATTGTGACACCTCCTATTAAATATCTTTAACTTCTACAAGATGAGCAACTTTTTTGATCATTCCTTGAATCATCACGTTGTCCTCTTTAGTAACACATTTTCTAATTTTTGTACATCCTAACGCTTTAAGAGTGTCTTTTTGGCTCTTAGAAGACCCAATTGGACTTTTTACAAGCGTAATCATCACTTGTTTGGCCATTATTTACGCCTCCTATCCGTATATTTCTTGTTCAGTTTTATCTCTTAACTGAGAAACTTGTTTAACTGTCTTTAATCCGGCTAAACCTTCCATAGTCGCTCTCACCATATTGATTGGTGTTCTTGATCCAATACATTTAGATAAGATATCTGTGTATCCTGCCAATTCGACAACTGCACGAACAGGTCCTCCGGCAATAATTCCAGTACCTTGAGCAGCCGGTCTAATAAATACTTTACCAGAACCATATACTCCAGTTGCTTCATGAGGAATTGTTCCGTGAAGAATAGGTACATTAATTAAGTTACGTTTTGCAGCTTCAGAAGCTTTTCTGATTGCATCTGGTACTTCGTTTGCTTTACCTGTACCAAACCCAACACGACCTTTTTTATCTCCAATTACTACTAAAGCAGCAAAACGGAATTTACGTCCACCTTTAACTACTTTTGTAACACGGTTAATCGTAACAACACGTTCTTCAAATTCTTTTTCTTGATTTCTTGGATTCTTAGGACCTCTAGAGTTTCTAGGATTTCTTTGTCTACGTTGTTCCATGTTTTACCTCCTTTTAGAATTTAAGCCCAACTTCTCTAGCTGCTTCAGCAACAGCTTTTACACGTCCATGGTATACATATCCACCACGGTCGAATACTACTTTTTCAATATTTTTAGCTAATGCTCTTTTCGCAATTTCAGCTCCAACAGCTTTAGCGGCTTCAATATTTCCACCGTTTTCCAATTTCATTTCAACACTTGATGCAGACACTAAAGTTACACCGTTAACATCATCAATGATTTGTGTGTGAATGTGAGAATTAGAACGGAATACGTTTAAACGTGGGCATTCTGGAGTTCCACTAATTTTATTACGAACTCTAGCATGACGTTTTAATCTAACATCATTACGTGAAACCTTTTTAATCATAATATTGTAACTCCTTTCTTAAGTTAACTATTTCTTACCAGCAGTTTTACCTTCTTTACGGATAATAGTTTCATCTTTGTATTTAATCCCTTTTCCTTTATAAGGTTCAGGTTTTCTTACAGCTCTGATTTGAGCAGCAACTTCGCCAACTCTTTCTTTGTTGATTCCAGAAACAACGATTGTTGTTTGATTAGGAGTTTCAACTGTAACTCCTTCTTCAGGAATCATTTCTACTGGATGAGAATATCCAATATTGATTACTAATTTATTACCTTGCATAGCAGCACGATATCCGATACCAACGATTTGTAATTCTTTTTTGAATCCAACGCTGACACCTTCGATCATGTTCGCTAAAAGCGCTCTTGTTGTACCATGCAATTGTTTATGTGATTTAACTTCACTGCTTCTTTTTACAGTGATTGTTTCTCCGTCTTTTTCAATTGTAATAACGGGAGAAAATTGTTTCACTAAAGTCCCTTTAGGTCCTGTTACAGTAACAGTGTTATCTGCTGCGATATCAACCGTTACTCCTGCAGGTACCTGGATAAGTTTATTTCCAATACGAGACATTTATAGTACCTCCTGGATTAATTTTTTTATTACCAAATATAAGCTAATACTTCTCCACCGATTTGTTTAGCTTTTGCTTCTTTATCAGTCATAATACCTTGAGAAGTTGATAAGACAACGATACCTAAACCATTTAATACTCTAGGAATTTCGTTTACTCTCGCATAAACACGTAACCCTGGTTTAGAAATTCTTTTTAACCCAGAAATTACTCTGTCGTTACCTTTGTATTTTAAAGTCAATGTAATATTTCTCTCTGCTTTTTCACCTTCGACTTTATACCCTTTGATAAATCCTTCATTTTTCAAAATTTCAGCGATTTCCACTTTCATATTTGAAGCCGGCACAACAACTGTTTCATGACGTTGTTGATTAGCATTACGGATTCTTGTTAACATATCTGCAATTGGATCTGTCATAACCATCTGCAAGTCCTCCTTCCACTTGGATCATTATATCTAAGTCTATATTACCAGCTTGCTTTCTTTACACCCGGAATTTCACCTTTATAAGCTAATTCACGGAAGCAAATACGGCAAAGCTTAAATTTACGAATAACTGAATGTGGTCTTCCACAACGTTCGCAACGTGTATATTCACGTACTTTATACTTCTGAGGACGTTGTTGTTTCACTTTCATAGATGTTTTAGCCATGCGTTAAGTCCTCCTTTACTATTTTTGGAAAGGCATTCCTAATTGTCCTAGCAATTCGCGACCTTCTTGGTCAGTGTTTGCTGTTGTTACAATTACGATGTCCATCCCTCTGATTTTATTTACTTTATCAAAATTGATTTCAGGGAAAATTAATTGTTCTCTGATACCTAATGTATAGTTACCTCTACCGTCAAAAGCATCTTTAGATACACCTCTAAAGTCTCTTACACGAGGTAAGCTGATAGATACTAATTTATCAAGGAATTCGAACATTTTTTCTCCACGTAAAGTTACTTTGCAGCCAATTGGCATACCTTCACGTAATTTGAACCCCGCAATTGATTTTTTAGCTTTAGTTACAACTGGTTTTTGTCCTGTGATTTGCGCTAATTCATTTACAGCATCATCTAACACTTTAGAATTAGATACAGCATCACCAACTCCCATGTTGATTACAATTTTTTCGATAGCTGGAACTTGCATTACTGATTTGTAATTAAATTTTTCCATCATCAATTTAACTACTTCTTGTTTGTAACGTTCTTGTAAACGGTTCATTCGTTATGTCCTCCTTCCTTATTTTTTCTTACTTTTATCGATTTGTTTTCCTGATTTTTTAGCTATACGAATTTTACGTCCGTCAACTCTTTCGAAACCGATTTTAGTAATTGATTTAGCTTTTTCATCATAATAAGCTACGTTAGATACATGGATTGGGGCTTCTCTGGAGATAATACCACCTTCAGGATCTTGCTGAGAAGGTTTAATATGTTTTGTTACCATATTTACTCCTTCAACAACGACTCTGTTTTCTTTAGGAAGAGTTTGTAGTACTTCACCTTGTTTACCTTTATCTTTACCTGCGATAACTTCTACTTTGTCACCTACACGTATTTTCATACTTATACCTCCTATTATAATACTTCAGGAGCAAGTGAAACGATTTTCATGAAATCTGCATCTCTTAACTCTCTGGCAACAGGACCAAAAATACGAGTCCCTCTAGGTGATTTATCATCTTTGATAAGAACAACTGCGTTGTCATCAAATTTAATGTAAGATCCGTTTGTACGACCTACACCGTATTTTGTTCTTACCACAACTGCTTTAACAACATCACCTTTTTTAACGGCACCACCTGGAGCGGCACTCTTTACTGTACATACAACGATATCACCGATACCGCTTGATTTTTTATTTGAACCACCAAGATTTCTGATAACTAATACTTCTTTAGCACCAGTATTGTCGGCTACTTTTAATCTAGATTCATTCTGGACCATTTCTGATTGACCTCCTTTCGAAGTATTTAGATAACTTCAGCTTTTTTAACGACCTCTACTAAACGGAAACGTTTTGTAGCAGATAACGGTCTTGTTTCCATAACTGTTACTGTATCACCGATTTTTGCAATACCTTCTTCATCATGAGCTTTAAACTTTTTAGAAGATTTCACACGTTTTCCGTACAACTTATGTTTAACATGAGTTTCGACTAATACTGTAATTGTCTTATCCATTTTGTCAGAAATAACAGTTCCAGTATATACTTTACGACTATTTCTTTCCATTGTTCATCCTCCTTACTGGTTTAATTCTCTTTCTCTAATTACTGTTTTGATCTTTGCAATTGATTTACGCACTTGTCTAACACGAGCTGTGTTTTCTAATTGACCAGTTGCTTGTTGGAATCTTAATTCGAATAATTCTCTTTTATACTCTTCTACTTTGTTAAGTAACTCTTTAGTTTCGATTTCTCTGATTTCTTGAACTTTCATCATTACTCACCTTTCTTAATGATTTTACATTTGATCGGTAGTTTATGAGATGCAAGTCTTAAAGCTTCACGTGCTGTTTCTTCATCAACACCTGCTACTTCAAACATCACTCTACCTTGTTTTACTACTGCTACCCATTCTTCTGGATTACCTTTTCCGGAACCCATACGTACTTCTAATGGTTTTTTTGTTTTTGCTAAATGAGGGAAGATTCTAATCCATACTTGACCACCACGTTTCATGTGACGGTTGATGGCGATACGTGCAGCTTCGATTTGACGGCTTGTAATCCAAGCACCTTCAGCTGCTTTTAATCCATATTCTCCAAATGATACTTCTGCTCCACCTTTTGTTTTACCTTCGTATCTAACTCTGTGTGGTCTTCTGTATTTTGTTCTTTTAGGCATCAACATGGTTATTTATCCCCTTTCTTCTTTTCTGGTAAGATTTCTCCCTTGCAAATCCAAACTTTAACTCCTAATTTACCATAAGTAGTATCCGCTTCAGCAGTAGCATAATCAATGTCAGCTCTTAAAGTATGAAGAGGTACGTTACCTTCAGAATATCCTTCAGCACGAGCCATATCAGCCCCACCAAGACGTCCTGAAACGCTAGTTTTAATTCCTTTTGCTCCAGCTCTCATTGCTCTTTGAATAGCACGTTTTTGTACTGTTCTGAATGAAGCACGGTTTTCTAATTGTTCAGCGATGCTTCTAGCAACTAACTGAGCAACTGTATCCGGATTTTTGATTTCAACAATGTTAATAAATACTTGTTTATCACCAGTAATTTTTGCTACTTTTTTACGTAATGCTTCTACTGATTCACCATCTTTACCGATAACGATACCTGGTCTAGCAGTATGAACATAAACGTTTACACGATTTTTAGTTCTTTCAATTTCAATTCTTGATACAGAAGCAGATTTCAATTCTTTTCCTAAGAATTCACGGATTTTGATATCTTCATGTAATAATCCTGCGAAATCTTTATCATTAGCGTACCATCTTGAATCCCAATTACGGTTAATACCTACACGTAATCCTATTGGACTAACTTTTTGACCCATTGTGTAACCTCCTTCTTACTATCTTTCGTCTACCACAACTGTGATATGACTAGTTCTTTTTAAAATTTGAGCGCCACTACCTTTTGCTTTAGTAGTATATCTCTTTAAAGTTGGACCTTCATCAACATAAATTTCCTTGATGAATAATTTATCTGCATCTAATCCTTGATTGTTAACAGCGTTTGAAGCTGCTGATTTTACTACTTTATAAACTGCTGGACTAGCTGATTTGTTAGTATATTCTAAAATACCTAACGCTTCCTTTACATCCTTACCCCTAACCAAGTCTACAACTAATCTTGTTTTCTGAGGGGCAACACGAATCATTTTAGCTGTTGCTCTAGCTTCCATGACATCTTCCTCCTCTCTTATTTCTTACCTGCTTTTTTGTCATCTGCACCATGACCATGGTAAGTTCTTGTTGGAGCGAATTCTCCTAATTTGTGTCCTACCATATCTTCAGTTACATAAACTGGAATATGTTCTTTTCCATTATACACTGCGAATGTATGCTCAATAAATTGAGGGAAAATAGTTGAACGTCTTGACCAAGTTTTAATAACTTCTTTTTTACCAGAAGCGTTTAATGCTTCTACTTTTTTCATTAAGTGACCATCTACGAAAGGCCCTTTTTTAAGACTACGTGACATTATTTTATCCTCCTTTATTTAGCATTACGACGACGAACTATTAATTTAGTTGAAGCCTTTTTAGATTTTCTAGTTTTAACACCAAGTGCTTTTTTACCCCAAGGTGTCATTGGTGCTTTACGACCGATTGAAGTTTTACCTTCACCACCACCATGAGGGTGATCATTAGGGTTCATTACAGAACCACGAACAGTTGGTCTAACACCTTTCCATCTCATACGTCCGGCTTTACCGTAGTTTACTAGTCCATGATCTTCATTTCCTACTACCCCAACAGTTGCTGTACATACTGATAAGAATTTTCTTACTTCACCAGAAGCTAATCTAATAATGACATATTTGTCTTCTTTCCCTAATATCTGTGCAGACACACCAGCAGCTCTTGCTAATTGTCCACCTTTACCAGGGTGCATTTCAATATTGTGGATAACTGTACCTTCAGGCATGTTCCCCATTGGTAATGAGTTTCCTACTTTAATATCGGCATTTTCAGAAGCAACGATCTGCATTCCTACTTCTAAACCTTTTGGAGCTAAGATATATCTTTTTTCACCATCAGCATAATTGATTAATGCAATGTTTGCTGTTCTGTTTGGATCATATTCAATAGTTGCTACTTTTCCAGGAACGTCTAATTTATTACGCTTGAAATCGATAATACGGTATAAACGTTTGTGTCCACCACCGTGATGACGAGTAGTGATAACACCTTGGTTATTACGTCCACCTTTTTTACCGAAACGAACAACTAGTGATTTTTGTGGTTTATTTGTTGTAATTTCATCATAAGTTAATGATGTCATATTACGACGACCATTTGTGACTGGCTTATATTTCTTAATTGCCATCTCTAGTTTCCTCCTATTTTCTGGGTAAGCTTACCCAATAATGTATCGACTATTCTTCTCCGAATAAATCGATTGAGCTTCCTTCAGCTAATGTAACAATAGCTTTTTTTCTTCTGTTAGTTTTACCTGTGTATTTACCAACACGTTTAGTTTTAGCTCTTACTCTGATTACGTTTACTCTTTCAACTTTAACGTCGAACATTTTTTCTACAGCAGTTTTGATTTCATTCTTGTTTGCTGTTAATTCAACATCAAATGTATATTTGTTTTCTTCAGCTTGTAATGTTAAAGATTTCTCTGTTAATACAGGTCTCTTTAATACGTCAGTAATATGTGCCATTATGCAAGCACCTCCTCAATTGCTTTTACAGCAGCTTCAGTGATGATCATTTTATTACTGTTTAAGATATCGTATACGTTGATTTTGTTAGCTTCTAAAATCATCACACCTGGGATGTTTTTAGCAGATAACGCTACATTCATATCGATTTCATCAACAACTAATAATGTTTTTGCTGGAGCTTGAAGATTTTCTAATACTTTTATCATTGCTTTAGTTTTAGGAGCTTCCATAGTGATTGTATCTACTACAGTCAATTCAGAATCCACAACTTTGCTTGATAATGCAGATCTTAATGCAAGTCTACCAACTTTACGATTAAGTTTGAAGCCATATTTTCTTGGAGTAGGTCCGAAAACAACTCCCCCACCACGCCATTGAGGCGCACGAGTTGAACCTTGTCTTGCTCTACCTGTTCCTTTTTGTCTCCATGGTTTTTTACCACCACCGGCAACTTCTGTACGATTTTTAACTTTATGTGTTCCTTGTCTGATAGATGCTCTTTGTAATAACACCATATCAAACATCGCTTGTTTATTTGGTTCGATACCGAATACCATATCGTTTAATTCGATTTCTTTTACATTAGCACCATCTTGGTTGTATACTGCAACTTTTGCCATTTGTAAAATCCTCCTTCCCTACAATTATTCAGCAGCTTCAGCTGTCACTTCAACTGCCGCTTCTGTATTTTCTTCTACAGCTGTTACTTCTTCGATTTCTTCCACTGGTTGTTGATTAACGACTAATTCAACAGCAGGGTTTACTTTTCCGTTTCCTTTAACAGCAGATTTTACAATTACTAAACCTTTTTTAGGTCCTGGAATTGAACCTTTGATTAATAATAAGTTATTTTCAACGTCAACTGCTACGATTTCTAAGTTCTGAACCGTTCTAGTAACGTTCCCCATTTGTCCTGGTAATTTTTTACCTGGAGCAATACGGTTTGGAGCGATTGGTCCCATTGACCCAACGATTCTATGGGCACCTGACCCATGTCCTTTAGGACCAATTTTTTGACCATGTCTCTTAATTACACCTTGATAACCTTTACCTTTTGAAGTTCCTTGCACATCCACTACTTCGCCAGCTACAAAGCTATCAACTTTAATTGAGTCTCCAACTTCATAACTCATCATTTCGTTATAACGAAACTCTCTAATGAAGCGCTTAGGGGCAGTGTTTGCCTTGCTAGCAATTCCCTTTTCAGGTTTGTTTGCTAAACTTTCTCTTTTGTCTTCGAAACCAACTTGGATGGCTTCGTAACCGTCGTTTTCTACTGTTTTCTTTTGTAATACAACGTTTTCAGTAGCTTCAACTACAGTTACAGGAATTAAAGACCCATCAGTTGTAAACACTTGAGTCATTCCTAATTTACGACCTAAGATTCCTTTCATGAGTTACACCTTTTACCTTTCATTCTATAATTTGATTTCGATATCCACACCACTAGGTAATTCTAATCTAGTTAAAACATCAATTGTTTCTGGTGTTGGATTAACGATGTCGATTAAACGCTTATGTGTTCTGATTTCGAATTGTTCACGTGAATCCTTGTATTTGTGAACCGCTCTCAATACTGTGTAAATTTCTTTTTCAGTTGGTAAAGGTACTGGACCTACCACCTGTGCACCAGTCTTTTTAGCTGCTGCTACGATTTTTTCAGAAGACCCGTCTAAGATCTTGTGATCAAAAGCTTTTAATCTAATTCTAATTTTGTTGTTTGCCATGTTTACTTCCTCCTTTCGCCTATTTAAATAATAGACTGCTCCATGCGAATTACCTGAAACACTGCCATGACAACGTTTATCGGTGTTTCAGCAACCTCGCACTTCTTCGCACGCCAACGGATAGATTATATACTAAATATTCCCTATTTACAAGACTTTTTTTCATTTATTTTTAAAAAATTTCAATATTCTTCCTTCCTCTTATAAAGCAAGAAAAGATAGATCGAAAATACAGCTTTTCATTCTATCTATCTCTGTTTTAATCCTTATTCTATATAAGAAAGCAGCCAATGTTATTTATAGGCAATAGTCACTCTTATGATCTCTGTTCTTTTCTATTCATATATCCTTCTTTAATTCCAATGCTCTTTCCTATAAAACAAAAAAAGGAGGAAACCCTCCT